>NZ_AP028031.1:15000-615000 GCF_030296915.1 Anaerostipes hadrus ATCC 29173 = JCM 17467
GGGATTCGGCATGGTATGTACAGGATAGGTGGGAGACTGAGAAGGTATGACGTCAGTTGTACCGGAGTCGCTGTTGGGATACCACCCTTACCATGTTGGATTTCTAACCTGTGGCCGTAAGCCGGTCAGGGGACAATGTCAGGCGGGGAGTTTGACTGGGGCGGTCGCCTCCGAAAGGGTATCGGAGGCGCTCAAAGGTTCCCTCAGAATGGTTGGAAACCATTCGAAGAGTGCAAAGGCAGAAGGGAGCTTGACTGTGACACCGACGGGTGGAGCAGGTACGAAAGTAGGACTTAGTGATCCGGTGGTATAAAGTGGGATTGCCATCGCTCAACGGATAAAAGCTACCCTGGGGATAACAGGCTTATCACTCCCAAGAGTTCACATCGACGGAGTGGTTTGGCACCTCGATGTCGGCTCATCGCATCCTGGAGCTGTAGCAGGTTCCAAGGGTTGGGCTGTTCGCCCATTAAAGCGGTACGCGAGCTGGGTTCAGAACGTCGTGAGACAGTTCGGTCCCTATCCGGCGCAGGCGGAGGAAATTTGATAGGAGCTGTCCTTAGTACGAGAGGACCGGGATGGACGGACCGCTGGTGTATCTGTTGTACTGCCAAGTGCATAGCAGAGTAGCCAAGTCTGGAAGGGATAAACGCTGAAGGCATCTAAGCGTGAAGCCCCCCTAAAGATAAGATTTCCCATACCGAAAGGTAGTAAGACCCCTTGAAGACGACGAGGTAGATAGGGCAGAGGTGGAAGTACGGTAACGTATGGAGCTGACTGTTACTAATCGGTCGAGGCTTTAACCAAAGAAGGCTGAAGTGTAAGAGATGTAGAAAGATTCTTGTATGTTGTTTTGAAGGTATATCCTTTATAAATAAGGCCCGGTGGCTCAGCTGGTTAGAGCGCCGCCCTGTCACGGCGGAGGTCGTGGGTTCGATTCCCATCCGGGTCGCTTTATTTTTTGAATATTTGGGATCATAGCTCAGCTGGGAGAGCATCTGCCTTACAAGCAGAGGGTCATAGGTTCGAGTCCTATTGGTCCCACTTTTTAATTTAATAACTATGCCGTTGTGGCTCAATTGGCAGAGCAGCTGATTTGTAATCAGCAGGTTACCGGTTCAAGTCCGGTCAACGGCTTCACACCTGGTCATAATTATGTTATGATTTAGGTGTTTAAAATATATATGGTTGGATTCCCGAGTGGCCAAAGGGGGCAGACTGTAAATCTGTTGGCACCGCCTTCGAAGGTTCGAATCCTTCTCCAACCACTTAATTTTTATCGCGGGATGGAGCAGTCTGGTAGCTCGTCGGGCTCATAACCCGAAGGTCGTTGGTTCAAATCCGGCTCCCGCAATTTTTTATTTTAATAATTAGTATGCCCAGATAGCTCAGTCGGTAGAGCAGAGGACTGAAAATCCTCGTGTCGCTGGTTCGATTCCGGCTCTGGGCATCTTTTTTATTTTATAAAGAAATTCAAAGAGTTAACTTTCAGAAAGAATGAAAAAACCGAAAGTTGACTCTTTTTTTTAATTCCTATTCAATAGGAATTAAGTATGATATAATAAAAATGAAAAAATATGTTTACAAAGGGATAAAAAATGACATCAATTTATAATAAGTTGAAACAACTACAATACAAAGAAGATTATCCTTTTCACATGCCAGGACATAAAAGAAATTTAAAGATCGATCCATTATTAGATGCGATTTCCCAAATTGATATTACAGAGATCACAGGATTTGATGATCTTCACCATCCAGAAGAAATGATTCGAGAATTGATGGATGATTTAAAACAGATTTATGGAACAAAAGAGAGTTATCTACTGGTAAACAGCAGCACTGCGGGGAATTTAGCTGCAATAGCTGCATTGTGTAATATTGGAGATAAGATACTGGTTGCGAGAAACTGTCATAAGTCAGTCTATCACGCGATAGAATTGTTGGGACTTGATCCAATCTATATTTATCCAGAGATTGATGAATATGGAATCTGTAAAGGCATTACGAAGGAACAGATAGAAAATATCATAACAAAAGAAACCTCAATTAAGGCAATGGTCCTAGTTTCACCAACATATGAAGGAAGAGTATCAGATATCGAAGGAATATCAGATGTTCTGCATCGAAATAATATACCATTGATCGTAGATGAAGCTCATGGGGCTCATTTTATTTATCATGAGGCATTTCCAGAGAGTGCAGCAAATAGCGGAGCAGACATTGTGATACAAAGTCTGCACAAGACATTGCCCGCATTTACGCAAACGGGATTACTTCATTTGTGCACAGATTGTGTCACAAGAGAAATGATGCAAAAGAAATTGTCAATATTTCAGAGCAGCAGCCCATCCTATGTGTTGATAGCATCAATTGAACAATGTATCCACATATGTAATGAAAATCGTGGATATTTTCAACAATACTACGAGAAATTGTGGATACTACGTGAAAAACTAGAAGAATTAAAATATATCAAACTGGTACCAACGGATGATATTGGAAAACTTGTGTTTTCGGTAAAAGACACGACAATATCTGGAGAAGAACTATTTGAGATTTTAAGAGACAACTATCATTTAGAGATGGAAATGTCAGAACTTTATTATGTGATTGCAATGACAAGTGTGTGCGATACACAAGAAGGGTACGATAGATTGTATCAGGCATTAAAAGAGATCGACAGTGAGATCACAAAAAAGAATACAGAGTATTTATTTTTGGAAAATGATTTTCATCAAAATAAAAAGATGTTAAAACCAGAAGAAGCTGCAACAAAAGATCGAATACAGATTGATTATGATGATGCAAAAGATGAGATTGCAGCGGAATTTATTTTTTTGTATCCACCAGGAATTCCACTTGTTGTGCCTGGAGAAGTGATCGATAAGTATGTGATCGATAAGATCAGACAGTATGAGCAATATAATATGAAAGTGATAGGACTGGATGATCATAAAATATATATAATAAATAGATGAGAGGATATAAATATGGGATTATTTTTGACCGTTGAAGGACCAGATGGAGCTGGAAAAACAACACAAATAGAATTACTAAGAGACTACTTATCTGACAAAGGTTATGATATAATAGTATGTAGAGAACCTGGCGGAACACCGATCAGTGAGGCTGTAAGAAATGTGATCCTTAACAAAGAATTTACTGAGATGGGACATATGACGGAATTATTGCTTTACGCAGCTGCCAGAGCTCAATTGATCGAAGAAGTCATTCGTCCGGCATTAGAAGATGGAAAGATCGTAATCTGTGATCGATTTGTGGAATCTTCTGCAGTCTATCAGGGAATTGCCAGAGGAATGGGAATTGATCTTGTTTACAAAGTAAATCAATTTGCAATCGGAGATACGATGCCAGATCTGACGATTATGATCGATCTGGATGCAGAAGCTGGTATTTCAAGAAAGAAAAAACAGGCAGAGCTGGACCGAATGGAAAGCGAGACAATTGATTTTCATAAGAAGGTTGTTGAAGGATACAGACAACTTGCGAGCCTGCATCCAGATAGAATCTATACTGTTGACGGAAGTCTGACGATCGAAGAGATTCATCAGAAGATTGTTTCACAGGTCAACAAAAAATTTCATGGTAAAGGGTGATGTAGTATGAAGAGTTTTGATGCAATTATAGGACATAAAAAAATAATTTCTCATTTTGAAGAAGCAATCAAGACGGGAAAAGTTTCCCATGCCTATTTATTAAGTGGCGAAGATGGAAGCGGAAAGATGATGATCGCAAAGGCAGTTGCGAAGGCACTTCTGTGCGAACACAAAGATGGATGTGGAGAATGTGCAGCATGTAAGCAGGTGGATTCATTAAATCATCCAGATGTCATTTATATTACTCATGAAAAGTATGAAATCAGAGTTGATGATATTCGAAAAGGGATCAATGAGACGATCGATATTAAACCGTATAGCGGAGATTATAAGATTTATATCATTGATGATGCGGATAGAATGAATGCAGGAGCGCAGAATGCCTTATTAAAGACATTAGAAGAACCACCTGCATATGCAGTGATTCTTCTATTAACAAACAATAAGGATAGATTGTTAGATACGATCCTCTCAAGATGTGTGTCCATGACATTAGGAAGTGTCAGAGAAAGCGAAATTGAAGATTATCTAAAAGCCAATACAGGGGCAAGTCATGCAGATATCGCATTTGCAGCAGCATTTTCACTTGGGAATATTGGACGTGCATTGCATGTACTGGATACAGAAGAATTTAAAGATATGCTGAATGATACAATGAACGTGATCACTCATATGAAGAGTATGGAGATTTATGAAGTTGTATCGTATGCGAAGAGTCTGACAAAATATAAGAATGAGATTTATGATTTCCTTGATATCATTATGGTATGGTATCGAGATATGCTGATTCTTAAGACAACAGGATCTTTAAATCAACTTGTATTTAAAGATAAATACCGTCAGCTAAAAGATCAGGAGATTTATATTTCATTTGAGGGAATCAGTCATATTCTTGATGAGGTAGAAAAGGCTAGAAGGCGACTGATCGCGAATGTTAATTTTGAAGTGGCAATCGAAATGCTGCTTGTGACGATAAAGGAGAATGGTAAAGTATGGTAGAAGTAATTGGAGTGCGATTTCGTACTGCAGGAAAGATATATTTCTTTAATCCAAAGGAATTTCAGGTAAAGTCAGGAGACCACGTGATCGTGGAAACTGCCAGAGGAATTGAATTTGGATCAGTCGTTTCTGAGAGAAGACAGGTAAAGGAAAAATGCATCGGAGATGAATTAAAACCTGTTTTAAGAATCGCAACCAAAGAAGATGAAGAAAGGGCAGCGAAGAATAGAGAGAAAGAAAAAGAAGCATATAAGATCTGCCTTGATAAGATCAAGGAGCATGAGCTTGATATGAAGCTTGTATCAACAGAATATACATTTGATAATAATAAAGTATTATTTTACTTTACGGCAGATGGACGAGTTGATTTTCGTGAACTTGTAAAGGATCTGGCAGCAGTGTTCAGGACAAGAATTGAATTACGACAGATCGGCGTCAGAGATGAAGCCAAGATGCTTGGTGGTATGGGAATCTGTGGAAGAAAATTATGCTGTAATACATTTTTATCTGAGTTTGCACCTGTTTCTATCAAGATGGCCAAAGAGCAGAATCTGTCACTGAATCCGACAAAGATTTCAGGAGTCTGCGGAAGATTGATGTGTTGTCTTAAGAATGAACAGGAAACATATGAGTATTTAAATAGTAAGCTTCCAAATGTTGGTGAGAAATTAAAGACAAAAGATGGCGTAGTTGGAGAAGTTCAGAGAGTAGATGTACTTCGACAGAAGGTAAAACTGATCGTGGAAGATGAGAATGGAGATAAAGAAATCCAGGAATATAAGATTGATGATCTTCTGATGAGAAAGAAAAAGCCACAAGGATGTCAGGGGTGTAGCAAAGGATGCAATAATAAGAATCAAGGATGTAATAAAGGACATGGAAAGAGAAAGAATTGATGATCTTGGGATCAATGGTTATCAGATCATCCAGAAAGAACAGGGATTTTGTTTTGGAATGGATGCGGTTCTTTTATCAGATTTTGCACAAGTTAAGAATGGTGGGAGAGTTCTAGACCTCGGTACGGGGACTGGAATCCTCCCAATTTTGATGGAGGCAAAGACGAAGGCTGTTCATCTTACAGGGCTTGAAATACAGCCAGAGATGGCGGAGATGGCGGCAAGAAGTGTCAAATTAAATCATTTAGAAGATAAGATAGAGATCGTAGAGGGTGATATCAAAGAGGCTTCTGCGATTTTTTCGCATGATAGTTTTGACACGATCACATCAAATCCACCATATATGATCGGACAGCATGGACTTAAGAATCCGTCGGAGACGAAAGCAATCGCAAGACATGAGATACTTTGTACATTTGCGGATATCACGGCAGCAGCTAAAAAGCTTTTAAAGAATAAAGGAAAGCTGTTTCTGGTACACAGAACATTCAGATTGTCAGAGATTTTATGCCAGCTGTCTAAGGATGGATTAGAGCCAAAAAGAATCCGTTTTGTGCATCCATACATTGATAAAGAACCGAATATATTTTTATTAGAAGCAGTAAAAGGCGGAAAGTCAAGAATGACAGTTGAGCCTCCATTGATCGTTTATCAAAAAGAAGGAAAATACACAGAAGAAATTTATAAGATTTATGGAATGAATCCGGAGGAATAAGCATGAGTGGAACATTATATTTGTGTGCGACACCGATTGGTAATCTGGAAGACATTACTTTTCGTGTGATAAACACATTAAAAGAAGTTGATCTGATCGCAGCGGAAGACACAAGGCACAGTATCAAATTATTAAATCATTTTGAAATTAAGACAAAGATGACAAGCTATCATGAGTATAATCGTGTGGAGAAAGCAAAAGTTCTTGTAAAGCAGTTGCAGGAAGGAAAAGATATCGCACTCATTACAGATGCTGGGACACCGGGAATTTCAGATCCAGGAGAAGAATTGGTAAGACAGTGCCATGAAGCAGGAATCACGGTTACTGCATTACCGGGAGCATGTGCGTTGATCAATGCACTGATCATCTCTGGGCAGCCAACAAGAAGATTTTGTTTTGAAGCATTTCTTCCATCAGATAAAAAAGAAAGAAAACAGATTCTTGATTCTCTGGAAAATGAGACAAGATCTATTATCATTTATGAAGCACCACATCGTTTAGTAAGGACTTTGGAAGAACTACATGAAGTGCTCGGAGACAGATCCATGACATTATGCAGAGAACTCACAAAGAAGTATGAGAGCGTTTTTAAATCAACGCTTGGGGAAATCCTTGCCTATCATAGAGAAAATCCGCCAAAAGGCGAATGTGTGATGATCATAGAAGGAAAATCATTTCAAGAATTAAAAGAACAGAGTCAGGAAGAATTTCTAAAGATTCCATTGTCAGAGCATATGAACCGTTATATGGATCAGGGATATTCAAAGAAAGAAGCGATGAAACTGGTAGCCAAAGATCGAGGTGTTGGTAAGAGAGAGATTTATCAGCAGTTGTTGGAAGAGGAATAAAAATATATTAACAAAAAAGGTATGGGAAAATAATATCAATTCCCATACCTTTTGTTTGTCTTTATTGAAATGATCCAAAAAATTACGCTTCAGTAATTTCGAATCCAGCAAGTTTAGCTAATTCAATGATAGATTTTCTTGAGACTTTCTTTCCTTTGTAGTCAATCAGATCATCCATATCTTCTCCAGTAAAAATATCTGCAGGATTATATTTCTTTAAAATAATCTTATCGTCATCTACAAATATTTCAAGAGGATCGCGTTCGTTCACATCAAAGTTACGACGTAATTCGATCGGTAAAGTAATTCTTCCAAGTTCGTCAAGCCTTCTTACAATGCCTGTACTTTTCATGTGTAAACCTCCTTAATGTCTTACAATCATTTTATATCTTAAACCATAGCATACCAAAATCTGGTTGTCAATTCATTTGTTTACTTATAAACTAGAGAATAAATAAGTATAATTAACAGATTTCAGCACCTGCTGGCATATCTTTATCTGGTGTTACAAGAGCTAATTCACCCTTATCATTTTCAGCACAAAGTAACATTCCTTCAGAGAGAACTCCTGCTAATTTGGCTGGTTTTAAGTTCACAAGTACCATAACTTTCTTACCGACCATATCTTCTGGTTTATAATAAGCTTTGATACCAGAAACAATCTGTTTTACCTGGCTTCCAATCTTAACCTGAGAGCAAAGAAGTTTCTTGGATTTCTTCACTTCTTCACAGGCAATGATCTCGCCAACCTGGAACTGCATCTTAGTGAAATCATCAAAAGTGATCTCATCTTTTGGTTCAATGTCGATGACAGTATCTTCTTCTACAGCAGCGTTTGCAGCTTTGACAGAAGCAGCCTGTTTCTCCATTAAGACTTTGGCTTTTTCCATAACTTCTTTCTCATCTAATCTTGCAAATAAGATCTGAGGTTTTTCAGTTACTTTTGTACCACTCTTGTAGTTTCCAAATGTTGCAAGGTTATCAAATTCAACCATAGATGTATTTAACTGAGCAAAGATCTTCTCAGATGTCTCAGGCATATATGGTGATAATAAAGATGCACCAATTGTGATTCCTTCAACAAGGTTGTATAAAACAGTAGCCAGACGGTCTTTTGAAGCTTCGTCTTTTGCTAATACCCAAGGCATAGTCTCATCAATATAACGGTTGCAGCGACGGAATAAGTTAAAGATCTCAGTCATTGAATCTGCAACACGAAGGTCAGCCATCTTCTCAGCAACTTTATCTCTTGTACCTGTCACAACGGCTTTCAGATCATCATCATAATCTCCTACAACACCCTTGTCTTCTACGATTCCTCCAAAATATTTGTTGGACATAGAAATCGTACGGTTTACAAGGTTACCAAGAATATTTGCAAGGTCAGAGTTCATACGCTCGATCATCAATTCCCATGAGATCACACCATCACGTTCGAAAGGCATTTCATGAAGAACGAAATAACGCACTGCGTCAACTCCGAAGAAGTCAACCAGATCATCTGCGTATAAAACGTTACCTTTGGATTTACTCATCTTACCATCGCCCTGAAGCAGCCAAGGATGTCCAAATACCTGTTTAGGAAGTGGAAGATCTAGTGCCATCAGGATGATTGGCCAGTAAATTGTATGAAAACGGATGATATCTTTACCGATCAGGTGAAGATCTGCAGGCCAGAACTTGTTAAACTTGTCTGAACTGTTTCCATCACAGTCATAACCGATACCTGTGATATAGTTTGTTAATGCATCTAACCATACATAAACGATGTGTCCTTCATCAAAGTCAACTGGGATTCCCCATGAAAATGATGTTCTTGAAACACACAGATCCTGAAGTCCAGGAAGAAGGAAGTTGTTCATCATCTCATTCTTACGGGATTCTGGCTGAATAAATTCAGGATGTGTATTGATGTGTTCAATCAGACGGTCTGCATATTTGCTTAATTTTAAGAAATAAGCTTCTTCTTTTGCAGGTTGTACTGGACGTCCGCAGTCAGGACATTTACCATCTACTAACTGGCTCTCTGTGAAGAAAGATTCACAAGGTGTACAGTATAAACCTTCGTATTCACCTTTGTAGATATCTCCCTGTTCATATAATTTCTTAAAAATCTTCTGAACCTGTTTCTCGTGATCTTCATCAGTTGTTCTGATAAAACGGTCATAAGAAGTGTTCATAAGATCCCAGATTCTCTTGATTTCTCCGGCAACATCATCAACGAATTCTTTTGGTGTTACCCCTTTTTCTTCTGCTTTTAATTCTACTTTCTGGCCATGTTCGTCAGTTCCTGTCTGGAAAAATACGTCATAGCCTTCCATTCTTTTATATCGAGCAATACTGTCTGCCAGGATGATCTCATATGTGTTACCAATATGAGGTTTTCCGGAAGTATAAGTAATTGCAGTCGTAATATAATATGGTTTCTTACTCATAATGATCCTCCGATTTTCTGTTTCTATCCTTATAATTATAGTACATCTTGTGCGGATAGTCTATTTTTTTTCTTTAAAAAATAAGATATTAACAAGTGTTTATTTGGAGGTAAAAATGGAATTTGCAGGGAGATTGAAAAAGATCAGAATAAAGTTGATCATGATTGGAATTTGTCTGATATTTCTAGGAGGATATAGTCTGATCCAAGAATGGAAAGATCAAAAAAAGAATACAACAAAAAAAGTATTTGATCAGTATACGGATGCGTTTTTTAAAGAAAATATATCAACAAATGAGATCACGATGCATTTCTTTTTAGAAAATCCAGAAAAATATAGATTAGAACAACCGAAAAATCTTTATCCATCCATGAATCAGGGAAGTATCTTGAATGAAAAAATTAAAATTTCAAAAGAAATTGAGAAGTTAAAAAAATTTAAACAAAAGGAATTGACGAAAAAACAGCAAAATACATATATGGTTTTGATGGATTATTTAAGAAGACAGAAAAATCTTTCGATGTATCCGTATTATGAAAGAATCCTTGGGAAAACATCTGGGCAGCAGGCACAGATTCTTCTGACATTAAGTGAATATCGTCTGAAAAATGAGAAAGATATCAAAAGCTATTTTCAATTATTGAAGGGACTGGATGGATATTTTGATTCACTGATCGAATACAGCAAGGAACAGGTAAAGAGAAATTTATTCCTATCTGATCAGTCTTTAAAAGAAGTATTGCAGCAGATTCAGAATGTCATAAAGCAAAAAGAAAACAATATGTTGGTTGCAACATTTAATTTAAGAATTGCAGATATTAAAGGAATTAATGCAGCTCAGAAAAAGAAATACTGCAGAGAAAATAAGAAATTGATCGGTACAAAGGTGCTGCCTGCTTATGAAAAATTATATTCCCATTTGCAGGCATTAAATGGAAATGGGAAAAATGAAAATGGTCTGTATTATTATAAAAATGGAAAAGAATATTATAAAGTATTGGTTGCACAGAAAACAGGATCAGATAAAACGATAGAAGAAATGATCGAAATCAGTGATCGATCCATTGAAAAATGCCTTCGAAAACTTATAAAATTGCAAAAAAAGTATCCAAATATCATAAATGAATATAGAAATCATAAAAAAAATATAAAAATTGTGCAAAATCCACAAAATATACTTAACAAACTAAGGCAAAAGATGGTAAAATATTATCCAAAGGCACCAAAAGTTAGCTGTAAAATAAAATATGTGCACAAAACCATGGAAGAATATACCAGTCCTGCGTTCTATATGGTACCAGAGATTGATTCTTACAAGGAGAATGTAATTTACATTAATAAGGCACAGACTGCAGAGTTATATCCAACTTTGGCACATGAAGGATACCCAGGACATTTATACCAGAATGTATATTATGCGGCAAGGAACGATGATCCAGTGCGCTATCTGCTTGATTATCCTGGATATTCAGAAGGATATGCAACGTATGTAGAAGTTTTTAGTTACAGTATGATGGATGCTGAAGGATATGGCGATATTTATCAACAGATGAATATGGAGATGTACGAGTACAATCTGGCACTTTGTTCAAGAGTTGATCTTGGAGTTCATTATGAAGGATGGAAGAAGAAAGATGTCAGGGCGTATTTAAGATCATTTGGAATGGATGATTCTCAGGCAGATGAATTATTTCAGATGATTATCGAGAATCCTGCAAATTATTTATCTTATTATATCGGTTATCAGGAGTTTCATGAGCTTTTGACTGATTATAAGAAAATGGCAGGGAATAAATACAGCTTAAAAGCGTACCACACAGAGATTTTAGATGCAGGCCCATGTAGTTTTGACATTTTGAGAAGACGCATCGAAAGCAACCTATGAATGGAGGAGTAACTTATGTCAACAAAAGCTTATTACACACATGAAGAAATCGGAAAAGGAAAGCCTGGATTTTCAAAAACAAGATCCATTATTGAAGCAGCATTCTATGGAAATAACGTTGTAGAAGTAAAAGATTTAAAACAGGCTTATGAATTAGCAAAGAATTCGCCTGGAACGATCGTTACAGATATGCCAGTATATAAACCAGAAGCGATTGGTTTAGATGAGGGGTCCAAAGTTCTATTATTTAATGATGGATCAGTGACTGGACGCTGTGCAGCCGCAAGAAGAATTTCCAGTGAACCTGGTGTCGATATAAATGATCTGGATTTAAAATTAATGGATGCGATCTATGATACAAGATGGACAACAATGTACCATGCACAGGTATATATCGGATTAGATCCTGAATTTATGGTAAAAGCACATCTTTTAATTCCAGAAGGTGAAGAAAATATTTTATATTCCTGGATGTTAAATTTCCAGTATATGAATCCTGAATACAATGAAATGTATAAGAATTCACAGCCAGTTGCAGATGAGACAGATATCTATATTTTCTCAGATCCACAGTGGACACATGAAGAACATCCATTAGGATTAACATATTTTAATACAGACACAAACTGTGCTGCACTTCTTGGTATGAAATACTTTGGGGAACATAAGAAAGGTACATTAACAATTGCATGGGCGATCGCAAATCGTAACGGATATGCTTCCTGCCATGGTGGACAGAAAGAATTCAGATTAGATAATGGAGAGAAATTCGTAGCATCTTTCTTCGGATTATCAGGATCAGGAAAATCCACATTAACACATGCAACACATAATAATAAATACGAAGAGATTCAGGTTCTGCATGACGATGCATTTATCATCAATACAGAAACAGGTGCATCTATTGCAATGGAACCAACATATTTTGATAAAACAGCGGACTATCCAACAGGATGCCCAGATAATAAATACTTATTAACAGCACAGAATTGCTCTGCAACAAGAGATAGCGAAGGAAAAGTCGTTCTTGTCACAGAAGATATCCGTAACGGAAATGGTCGTGCGATCAAGTCCAAATTATGGTCACCAAACCGTGTAGATAAGATCAATGACCCAGTAAATGCAATCTTCTGGATCATGAAAGACCCAACAATCCCACCAATTGTTAAGATCAAAGGAGCTTCTTTAGCATCTGTTATGGGAGCAACACTTGCAACAAAACGAAGCAGTGCGGAACGTCTGGCACCTGGAGTAGATCCAAACCGTTTGGTTGTGGAACCATATGCAAACCCATTTAGA
The DNA here is from genome assembly GCF_030296915.1 of Anaerostipes hadrus ATCC 29173 = JCM 17467. NCBI lineage: Bacteria > Bacillati > Bacillota > Clostridia > Lachnospirales > Lachnospiraceae > Anaerostipes > Anaerostipes hadrus. The sequence goes on from NZ_AP028031.1 coordinate 27,698, forward strand.
ACATACCCTCTTGTAAATGACTACAAGAAGTTTAGAAAACTTGTAAAAGAAAGAAATGTAGACTGCTATATCATTAATACAGGAGACTTCATGGGTAAAGATATCAAACCTGCAACAACAATTTCCGCAATTGAGCAGGTTGTAGAAGGAACTGGAGAATTCAAACAGTGGGGACCATTTACAGATATCGAAGTGCTTGAGATGGAAGGATATGTTTCAGATTTCAATGATATGAATTATGTGGAAACATTAAAAGCAAGAATGACAGACAGACTAAACTTTGTCTTCGAAAAAGACGTAGAAGATGGTGGATACAATGCACTTCCTACACAGGCAAAAGAAGCTTTAGCAAAAGTTATTGGAGAAGCACACAATTTAGAAGTGGAAAATTCCAATAATTAAAGGTATAATACTCTTAAATCGTTGTTTAGGAGGTGAATTGATTGGATAAAGATCGTTTAAATAATATGGTGGTAGACTTATTCCACGGAATTTCATATGAAGAAGAGAAAGCCGTGATCACAGATGAGTTTAAGGATATTTCGAACAAAGATCTGCATATTATTGATGCGATCGGGATCAAGAAACCGAAGAATATGTCAACGATTGCAGGAGATTTAAACATTACGGTTGGTACACTTACAACCGCTATCAATAACCTCTTGAAGAAAGGATATGTAAATCGCAAACGCGGAGAGAAAGATCGCAGAGTTGTTTATATATCTCTTTCTGAGAAGGGGAGGAAAGCGTACAGTCATCACAGAGAATTTCATAAACGTATGATCCAGGGACTGCTTGATACGCTTAATGAGCAGGAACAGGATCTGTTGGTGAAGGTTATGCAGTATTTTCATGATTACTTTCGTGAACATATGTAAATTTAAATTTGTAGTTGGCCAACTGTAGTCTTTCAGTATATGATAAAAAATAAATAAGCAACCGAAAACGCAGCGGTGGAATTTTGCTCACATTTTGAACAAATCGCTTATCCGCCCAATTTCCTACGAGAACTCGCTCTGAAGTTTTGTTTCAGACAAAAGTCTTTGAAGCTCAGACACTCGTCCAATTGGGCTGCAATGTCATTAAGTTAAGAAAAACAGAGATAAAAGATAAGTTTTAAATTTATCTTTTATCTCTGTTTTTATATATTGACAAACTCAGGATAAAGAGTGATGTATTAGGTAGGAGGTGAATGATTATGAAGTATGCACAGAAAGTAAAAAAACGTTATTTAACTATATTAAATGATATGGCTAAAAATCAAAAATCGTATGTTAAAAATCCAGAAAAAGATTTTACAAGAAAAAGAAAACTATCCTTTCAAGATACCATTAATACGATTGTTACTTATGATGCTGGCAGCATTGGCCGTTGCATAAAACGCTACATTCCAAAAGTTGAAAAAACTCCAACTACTTCTGCATTTCTTCAACAGCAAAAAAAATTAAAATTGTCTGCATTTCAAACTCTTTTTTACAGATTTAATGACCCGTTTCCAGATAAAACTTTGTATCATCTTCATATTTTATCTGTTGATGGTACTGGTGTCACGGTCCCTATGGACAGAATAAATGAAAATAAAGAATACGCACGCGTTCGTACCAATAAAGACTGTACCCGACCTGCTTATCAGTTTCATGTTTCCTGTATCTATGATCTTATCAATGAAAGATACTGTGATGCTTATATCGAACCTTTTCGAACACATAGTGAAACTCACGTATTTTCTGTGATGTTGGAACGTAAAAATTTTCCGCAGAAAGCTCTGTTTATCGCAGACCGTGGCTATGAAAGTTATCTGCTGATGGCACAGATCCAACATGATGGAAACTATTTCCTGATCCGTGCAAGAGAAGATTTTGGACAGGGCAGTATGATCAAAGGATATCCATTTCCAAGAGATGGTACTTTTGATAAAACAGTTACCTATATTTATACGAAAACACAAAACAAAAGGACAAAAGCTAATCCAGAGCTTTATAAAAGGGTCGCTACAAGAAATTCACCCTATTTTATAAACAAAGAACACCCTTATGTAAAAATGACATTGCGTTTTGTGATGATCGTACTTCCGAATGGACAGAAAGAATGTCTGATCACGAATCTGCCAGCAAATAAATTTCCACCAGAAACATTAAAAAAACTTTATTGTATACGCTGGAAAATAGAAACATCTTTTCGTTTGATCAAGTATTCTGCCAATCTTCTGGAATTTCATTCAAAAAAAATAGAGTTTTTGCAACAGGAGATATGGGCCAAGATGATCTTTTATAACTTTACGACCACGATCACCCAACATTTGCGATATAAAAGAGATCGTGGAAAGTATCAATATAAGCCGAATATGACCAATGCACTCCAAATGTGCAAGGACTATCTCCGAAATGCAAAAACTCCAAATGATGTAGAAGGACATATATTAATGGAAATGACTCCGATCAGGGATGGACGATCGTTTAAACGAGATAAGTCCAGACATCAGAGTGTTTTTACCACTTTCAGACACAACTAACATCAACTTTAATATAATCTTTTTGTAGGCAGAAATCAATCTGTCTTTTTGGAATGCAGAAAATAAAAATCTCACCAACAGACATAATGAATATCTGTTGATGAGATAACAATACTGATTCTTAACTTAATGACATTGCAATTGGGCTGCGAATTTGTTCAAAATATGGCAAAATTCCAATGCTGTGTTTTCGGTTGCTTATTTATTTTTTATCATATACCTGAAGTCTAAAGTGTGGACAATTAGAAGATTGGACAATTTAAAGTGGATGTATGGAGAACAGTATTGATTGTAAATTTAGTTTTGATACCAGTGATTTATTCTGCATATAAAAGAAAATTATAAACTGGCACCATTAAAAATAAAAAAACTGGCTATTTTAAAAATACCAATAACACGATAAATTATAACACAATAAAGGAACGCAGCGTACTTGAAAAACTATATATCATACAAGAAATCAGGAAGTGAGGAAAATAAAATGAAAGAAAATAAAGTACAGTTTATTGCAATAACAGCAATGGCAGTTGCATTAACTTATGTGTTTACAGCGTTTGTTAACGTAAGATTACCGATCGCAGCTAATGGAGGTCTGATTCATTTAGGAAATGTTCCTCTATTTATTATGGCAATTTTATTCGGTAAGAAAACAGGAGCTATCGCTGGTGGAGTTGGAATGGGATTATTTGATCTGTTGTCAGGATGGACAGCGTGGGCACCATTTACATTTATTATCGTAGGAATCATGGGATATGTTGTTGGAGCTATGACAGAGAAGCATGACCAGTATGGATGGAAAGTTGCAGCAATCTTTGTAGCATTTGTAATTAAGATTGTTGGATATTATATTGCAGAGATCATTCTTTATGGAAACTTTATTGCACCAATCAGTTCTGTTCCAGGAAATGTCGTACAGATTGCTGTAGCAGCAGTTGTTGTACTGATCGTGATCGAACCAATTGAGATTGCAGTTAAGAAAATTGGAATTACACAGTTTGCATAATAAAATGATATAATGATACCGGGATTGCCAAAGCATTTTCTATGCAGTGATCCCGGTATATTAGATTATAAAAATAAAAAAGAAAGTGAGTGACGGATATGAGTAAATACAAGATTATGACACCAGGACCTGTTCAGGTGCCAGAAAATGTAAGACTGGCGAGAAGCCTTTCTACAACGAATGCAGATTTGGATCCGCAATTCTATGATGAATACAAGGAAACCTGTGAGCTGATCAGTGAGCTGCTTCATACGAAGAATGAAACACTGATCCTAAGCGGAGAAGGAATCCTTGGTTTAGAGGCAGCATGTGCATCTATGACAGAGCCGGGAGATAGAGTTTTAATTCTTGATAATGGAATTTATGGAGCAGGATTTGCAGATTTTGTATCTATGTATGGTGGAACTCCTATTATGTATACAAAAGATTATAAAAATGCATTTGATGTTGATGAATTAGATGCATATCTGAAGGAAGATCACGATTTTAAATATGCAACAGTTGTTCATTGTGATACTCCAAGTGGAATGTTAAATGACATTCATAAAATCTGTCCATTATTGAAATCCTATGGAATCATGACAGTTACAGATTCTGTTTCAGGAATGTTTGGAAATGAAGTCAATGTTGATAAAGCACAGATCGATATCTTATGTGGAGGATCTCAAAAAGCAGTTTCAGCGCCTCCAGGACTTACTTTCGTAACGATCAGTGATGAAGCTAAAAAAGTTATGGAAAATCGAAAAACACCAATCGCATCATTTTATTGTAATCTGACGATTTTCAAAGATTACTATAAAAATTTATGGTTCCCATATACAATGCCGATCAGTGATATCTATGGATTGAAAGCAGCGATAGATAATATTGCAGCGGATAAAGATCTGATCAAACGTCACGCCAGAATCGCCAATGCGACAAGAAAAGCCATTGAAGCATTTGGTCTAAAATTACATTTGGAAAGTGGATTTTCAGATACGGTTACAGTATTTGATGTACCAGAAGGAATGACAGCGGATGATATTCTGGAAAGAATGAGAGAAAAACATGGAATCATGCTGGCAGGTTCTTTCGGAGAATTGGCAGGAAAAGTCATTCGAATCGGGCATATGGGTGCAAGTGCAAATGTAGGAGATATGTTAGAAGTGATGTCTGGATTGGAAGAAACATTGAGATATCTTGGATGGAAATCAGAGAATAGTTTGTTGGGAGTGTTTCATACAGAATTATGATATTAGGACATACAATAAAAGATTATAAAAGAGAAAATCTGTTGAATGATGTGATCACAGGAATCATCATCATGGCAGTATCGATTCCAATTTCTATGGGATATTCCCAGATTGCCGGATTACCTGCGGTTTATGGGCTATATGGGTCTGTATTTCCGATCATTTTATTTGCATTATTTTCTACATCTCCGCAGTTCATCTTTGGAGTGGATGCGGCACCAGCAGCGTTGGTTGGATCAGCACTTCTTGGGATGAATATACAAAGTGGTTCCAAAGAAGCACTTGCAGTTGTGCCAGTGATCACATTTTTTGTGGCATTGTGGCTGCTCGCATTTTATCTGATGCATGCAGGAAAACTTGTAAATTATATTTCAGCACCAGTTATGGGTGGATTTATTACAGGAATCTGTTCGACGATCATTTTGATGCAAGTGCCGAAATTAATGGGAGGAACAGCAGGAACTGGAGAATTATTAGAACTGTTAGAGCATATAGAAAAAACAGCAGAACAGATCAATCTTCCATCATTGATCTTAGGAATCCTATCATTAGTCATCTTGTTGGCAGCGAAAAAGATCATGCCGAAATTCCCAATGGCAGTTGTGATGATGGTAGCAGGAGCTGTTTTGACGCAGGTTCTGCCAATGAAAGAATGGGGAATTAAGACATTAGATGCCGTAGCACCAGGACTTCCAAAATGGAGTTTTCCAAATCTTATGTTAATTCCAATGGATGAAGTGGTGACGATCAGTTTGTCGGTAGCGGTCGTTATTATGGCGGAAACACTTCTTGCAGAGAATAATTTTGCACAGAAAAATGGATATCGTATCAATGATAATCAAGAATTACTAGCATTTGCAGTTGGAAATCTTGTGGCAGCATTGACTGGATGCTGTCCGATCAACGGATCTGTTTCAAGAACGGCGATGGGAGAACAATATCAGGGAAAAACACAGTTAATGAGTATTGTTGCAGGATTATCTATGATCCTATTATTGTTATTTGGAACAGGATTTATTGGATATCTGCCAGTTCCGGTATTGACGGCGATCGTAATTTCCGCACTTCTGGGAGCGACAGAATTTGAACTGGCGGTAAAACTGTGGAAAGTCAGCCGCACAGAATGTTTTATTTTCTGGGGTGCATTTATTGGGGTATTGTTACTTGGAACGATCAATGGTGTATTGATCGGAATTATCTTATCTTTTGCAGAAATGGTGATACGATCATCAAAACCAGCAAGTTGTTTTCTGGGAATTCAGCCAGGACATAAGCATTTTCGTGATTTAGCTGAGAGTCGTCAGATTCACGAGATTGAAGGTGTGTTGATCTATCGTTTCAGCAGTAATTTGTTTTTTGCCAATGCAGGAGTGTTGCAGCAGGATATTGAGCAGGAACTTGAACGCAGAGGAAATATCAAAGCAGTGATCCTTGATGCCAGCGGAATTGGAAGTATGGATATCACGGCAGCAGACCGCATTGAGATTCTTTATAAGTCATTGAAAGAGCAAGGAATAAGATTTTATATCACAGAGCATATCGCAGATTTAAATGAGCAGATGAGAAAGCTTGGAATCGGATATCTGATCGAAGAAGGATGTGTCAGAAGGACGATTTATATTGCGTTGAAAGATATGGGGATCAAACGTCCGTATCCATTAGAAGGCGGAGTTGATAATGAAGAACGCAGTGCATCAAGAAAGCGTGTAGATAACCGTATGCAGGAATTTGTCTGGGCATTTGGTTCTGACACGGAAGATCAGATTGAGAGGCAGATTACAAATCAGATTAAGCAGTTAAAGCAAAATGGAGATGTAGAAAAGCTGTTACATGGAAGCTGGTCACATATGGAAGCTTTTGACGAAGATGAATGGTTAGAACATCTGGAAGAACATCTAAAAGAAATCGTAAATATTTCTGGAAAAGATGAAAGAACTCTGGCGGCACGTTTTGAGGAACATCGAAGGGAAATTCATGAACGTATTATGAAAGAACATCCAGAACTTGCACAGAGATTTAAAGAGCGAAGACATCGTTTGGATGAACATTTGAAAGAACGACGGCCGGAAGTTTATGATCTGGTTGTCAGTTTGAGAGAATTAGAGAAACGAAAAGATATGGAATAAAAAAGATGAGTGCTATCAGTAGTAGATGCTGATAACACTCGTTTTTTGTGTATGCTGATTTTTATAATGCAATCTAAATTTATTTATGTCAAAATTATATCATAAATATATCGGGAAAAGTTAAAAATAAGAGATGAATACAGAGATAAAAGTACCAACAAAAACGGCAAGCAATGCCCCAGTCAATGTATATCGAATCTTTTTTATTCCAACCACAGAATAATACACGGATAATGTATAAAAACAAGTTTCTGTTGAACTAAGGATCACAGAAGACATAAATCCAGCCAAAGAATCCGCCCCGGAAGTTTTATAAATATCAAGCAGGAATCCAGTTGCAGCGGAAGAAGAAAAAAGTTTTGCAAAGATCACGGGTAAAACTTCTTTAGGAATCTTTAATAGTTTTCCTATAGGAGTCAGAAAACGAACAATCAGATCCAAGGCTCCAGAAGAACGAAAGATTTGAATCGCAAAAAACAAAGCGATCAGAGTTGGGGCAATCTCAAGAACAATTTTAAATCCATCCATGACACCTTCAAGAAAAGGGGTATAGATATCCTTACGCTTTAGGGTTCCATATAAAACAAGTGTAAATATGAATAAAGGAATGACAAGATTTGCAAGAAATGTGATCATCGTTTTCGGTCCTTCCATTTGATATAGATAACAGCAACGATCGTGGAACCTAAAGTAGCGATAAGTCCTGGAATTAAGATCTTAGATGGATTGATAGAGCCGTATTGGCTTCGGTAGGCAATGATATTGATCGGAATCAATTGCAGAGATGATATATTAAGAATTAGGAACGAACACATTTCATTTGTTGCGGTGTTTTTGTTAGGGTTATCTTTTTGTAATTCTTCCATAGCTTTTAATCCGGAAGGAGTTGCAGCCCAACCAAGACCTAATATATTTGCGACAATATTTGTACTGATATATTCTTTCGCTTTTTGATTCTTCAGATTTGGAAATAAAAAAGTCAGAAAAGGGGTTAACAGCTTTTGAAGTTGTGTAGTAATTCCAAGAGACAGTGCAATGTTCATGAGTCCAGACCATAACCCAACAATTCCAAACATTAGAATACAGAGTTCCACAGCCTCTTTGGAAGAAGAAAGAATGGTATCAGAAAGTGTTGTGATCTTTCCATTAAAACTGCTGACAATGAGTCCTGCAAGGATCATAAAACACCAGATCTTATTCATCATAAAATATACCCCAAAACCCCTTTATCATAAGATATTCAAAAAAATGAAAAAAATTCAAAAAAACACTTGCAATTTATAAAAAGTGGTGGTATAGTATTACTTGTCGCTGAGGAAAACACAACACAGCGAACAAGATATGCGGGTGTAGTTCAATGGTAGAACTCCAGCCTTCCAAGCTGATCACGTGGGTTCGATTCCCATCACCCGCTTGGTATTTATTTAAGGATATATTCGAGAGGATATATCCTTTTTTTCATTTTACAGGAAAGAACTATAAACAATAGCTAGATATGAGGGAAAATATGATAGAAGAAGAAAAGAATCAGTTTGCAGTTCTGATCGATGCAGATAATATCAGTCCTAAATACGCACCGATCATTTTTCAGGAGCTGGAAGCCTACGGATTTCCGTCTTGTCGAAGAATTTATGGGAACTGGTCCAAAGCAAATGGATGGAATGAAGAGTTGTTATTAGAATATTCTATTATTCCTGTGCAACAATTTTCTTATACTTCAGGTAAAAATGCAACAGACATGGCAATGGTCATTGATGCAATGGATCTGTTATATGGAAAGAAAGTAGACGGATTCTGCATTGTTACGAGTGACAGTGATTTTACAAGACTTGCAATGAGACTTCGAGAAGAACATATGTATGTGATCGGAATGGGAGAATCAAAGACACCTGTGGCACTGACAAGAGCATGTAATAAATTTATCCATCTAAATCTGATTTATGAAGCGGACAGAGGTAAAGAAGAGGATATGGAAAGTGATGAAATAGAGAATGTTACATCACTGGATGAGATTTCATATACGATTGCAGATATTATCAGTGAAAATGGGAATGCACCAGTAGATTTAGGGAAGATTGGAAATCGATTAAATGCAAAATATTCAGATTTTGATGTGCGAAATTATGGATATACAAAGTTGAGTGTTTTAATTGATGAAGAGATGGATAATTTTATGCTTGTGCAGGAAGATACAAACTGTTATGTTGAATTTAAAGAACTGACAAGCAGAGAAACGATTGAAGAAGAAGTAATTCATTTTGTAAAGAAAAATGGTGGATCTTTAGATAATCTTTCTGCGGTAACGTTAGAATTAAAAGATAAACACAGCGGATTTAATATCAAAGACTATGGTTACAGCCGTATGTCAAGTTTCTTACGAAGCATCCGTTGTCTTACGGTCAACGGAAATACAGTCAGATTAAAGAAACGAAGAGAAAAGGGAGAGAGACGATGATATTTGATACACATGCACATTATGATGACAAACAGTTTGATCAAGACAGAGAAGAATTGTTAGCATCTATGAAGGACAATGGAATCGGAACGATCGTTGATGTAGGATCAAATATGGAAACGTCTACATGGATCGTAGAAGCAGTGACACGATATCCGATGATGTATGGAGCAGTCGGCGTTCATCCAAGTGATACGGCAGAGTTGAAAGAGTCAGATATCGATACACTAAAGAAATATGCAGCAATGGATCGAATTCTTGCGATCGGAGAGATCGGGCTTGATTATTACTGGGATGAACCAGAACGCAGCATTCAGAAGAAATGGTTTGAAGCACAGATCGAACTTGCAAGAGATGTAAAATTACCGATCATTATTCATAGCAGGGACGCAGCAAAGGATACTTATGATATAATGAAAGCGTTACATGCAGAAGAAATCGGCGGGGTGGTTCACTGTTTTTCTTATTCAAAAGAGATGGCAAGGCAATTCCTTGATATGGGATTTTATATTGGAATCGGTGGCGTTGTAACATTTAAGAATGCAAAGACATTAAAGGAAGTTGCAGCTTATACACCGTTAGACAGAATCGTATTAGAGACAGACTGCCCATATCTGTCACCAGAACCCAATAGAGGCAAGAGAAATTCTTCACTAAATTTAAATTATGTAGCAGAAGCGCTCAGTCAGATCAAAGGGATCAACAAGGAAGAACTGATCGCAGTCACTGAAGAAAATGCAAGACAATTGTATCGTATGAAAGAGGTATAAAGAGTGAAACTTGGAAATCCAAAAAATACAATAGAAGTAATTCAGAAATATGATTTTGATTTTCAGAAAAAGTTTGGACAGAACTTTCTGATTGATGAACGTGTTCTTGAGAAGATCATTTCTGCAGCAGAAGTGAACAAAGATGATTTCGTGTTAGAGATCGGACCAGGAATTGGAACAATGACGCAGTATCTTGCAGAAAATGCGAGAGAGGTCATGGCAGTTGAGATTGATAAGAATCTGATTCCGATTCTTTCAGACACATTAAGTGCATATGATAACGTGTCCATTTTGAATGCAGATATTTTGAAAGTCGATATTGCAAAGATCGTAGAAGAGAAAAATGGTGGGAAACCAGTGAAGGTTGTGGCGAATCTCCCATATTACATTACAACTCCGATCATCATGGGATTGTTTGAAAGTCATGTGCCGATCGACAGTATTACTGTCATGGTACAGAAAGAAGTTGCAGACCGTATGCAGTCAGGTCCGGGAACAAAAGACTATGGTGCATTATCACTCGCAGTGCAGTACTATGCAGAACCATATGTGGTAGCGAATGTGCCGCCAAACTGCTTTATGCCAAGACCAAAAGTTGGATCTGCAGTCATCCGTCTTACGAAATACAAAGACGCACCGATCAAGGTTACAAATGAGAAATTATTATTCCAGTTAATTCGTGCATCTTTTAACCAGAGAAGAAAAACTCTCCAGAATGGAATTAAAAATTTCGGAGGCTTAAACTTCTCCAAAGAACAGGTAGCACAGGCATTAGAAGAGATGGAATTACCTGCATCTGTTCGTGGAGAAGCATTAACCTTAGAACAGTTTGCACAGTTAAGTAACATCTTAGACCGGTAAGATAAAATAACCAAAATTTCCAGTTTTATGTGGTTTTAGCGGCACCGTGATAAAAGTCTTAAAACCAAATAAACGGGAGATAAAAGCTTTTTCGTTATCAAAGATTCCAGGAATTCCAAGATAACGTTGGCCGCTGTCTTGATCTTTCGCGAGCATTAAGTGGCCGAAATTCCCATAATTTAAAAGGAGAAAACCATTTGTCTTTATGTTGTTATCAAGATCAGGAATCTGATCAAGATCTTCTAGTCCGATCTTAATGCTAGGATCAAGGCTATAAGAAGGAGGCATGGGCAAGGTGGGATACTCCTTCCAGTCGAAGTCCTTTGGTGGATTTGGATGTGTGAATTCTTTCGCATCCTTTTCTAATTGAAGGGCTTCAATGTATTCTGAGAGACTGGATGTAGGAGAAGCTTCAGTTTCAGAAAGTGTTTCGGTTTCAGGCGAAGGTTCTGGAGGTACCGTTTTTTCAGTATTCTCATTTTTATTTTCAGCAGACTCCACAGGTACAAAACTTCGTATAATGATCGGATGATCTTTCCACTGCGATCCAAAGAAATGATCATTCGAATAATACAGCAAGAATCCATCCATTTTATCAAAATCATCGATCAAAGGATATGTGTTTTTAAATTCAATGATCGCATCAGTTCGCTTGACCGTATCAAGATAAATCCCATTCATAGCACCCTGATGAAAATAATAAAAATAAATTTTGTATTCCAATGCCTGATCATTTGTTTTTACATGGAAATAAACCCTCAGACGGTTTTGGCGTTTTTCTATTTTGGCAAAACCGACATTGGAACCCTTGATTCCATGGTGATATTCATACAGATAAGATACAATACGTTGATAATCTGACAATCGTGTACTCTCTTTTTGCTTCATTCTATGTTATAATAAAGAAAAATATGACATAGATATAAGGGGTAAGAGTAAGTGACACAAGAAGAAAAATACATGAAAGAAGCAATCAAACAAGCGAAGAAAGCGGCAGCGATCGGAGATGTTCCGATCGGATGTGTGATCGTTGAAGATGACAAGATCATTGCAAGAGCTTATAACCAGCGCAATAAGAAGAAGACAACATTGGCACATGCAGAACTTCTTGCGATTCAGAAAGCAAGTAAGAAAGTTAATGATTGGAGACTGGAAGATTGTACCATGTATATCACATTGGAACCATGTCAGATGTGCGCAGGAGCTATCGTACAGGCACGAATTCCCAAAGTTGTGATCGGAGCGATGAATCCAAAGGCGGGCTGTGCAGGATCTGTATTGAATATTTTACAGATTGACAAATTTAATCACCAAGTAGAGATAGAACGTGGTATATTAGAGGAAGAGTGCAGTCAGATGCTGTCTGATTTTTTTAAAGAATTAAGAAGAAGGAAGAAGGGGGACAAGGAACATGGAAAGGATTAAGAAGCTTATTGTAGTTATTTTATGTGTCGGCATGATAAGTTCTTTAAATATTTCTTTTATCTATGCCTCACAGTCTGATGGATATCATCCATTGAATATTAAGATTGAATCTCCAGATGTGCCAAAAACTGTAACGCCAAAGAGGAATGCCAGATCATTGGATTCATATTACAGTTCATCAGAACTTGGACAGGTAACATCAGTGAAAGATCAGGGAAACACAGAATTATGCTGGGCGTTTGGGATTACATCGATGGGAGAAACTTCTCTGATCAAACAAGGAATCGCAAGTACGAATATAGATTTTTCGGAGAAACATTTTGGATATTTTATGTACAATCGAAAAAACGATATATTAAATAATACCAAAGGGGACAAAACAAAAGTTTCAGGAGATTGGAGATATGCGGGCGGCAATTCACTGCTTGCAATGTTGTCGCTAACAGGATGGTATGGTCTTGCAAAAGAAAATATTGCACCATTTAATACAGGAAAATGGAGATTATCTGATTCTGTAGGACAAAAAGACAGTGCAATTCTGAAGAATGGATTTTTCCTTGGAGATACACCGCAAGCAGCAGTAGTAAAATCCTATATCATAGGATATGGTTCCGTAGTTATGGCGTACCATGCACCCGAAGAGACATGGGAAGAAACAGCCTATTACGGAAAGAATCATGAGGCATACAACTGCAATAGTGCCAGACAGGCAGCAAATCATATTGTTGCGATCGTTGGATGGGATGATAGTTATAGCAGAGATAATTTTAACAGTGGATCCAGACCGTCCAGAGATGGAGCATGGATCGTAAAAAACAGTTGGGGAAATCAAGAAGGAAGTAACGGATATACCTATATTTCTTATGAAGATAAATCTCTTTGTGAATTTGTTGCAGGGCAATTTGTGAAAGCCTCAGAGTATAAATACAATTATTTCTATGATGGTTCAGCGAATCCTGGAATTTTAAAACTGAAAAAAGGACAAAAGTTCGCAAATGTATTTACAGCGAAAAAAGGAAGTGCAAAGAAGAAAGAACTGATCAAAGCAGTGAATCTGGTAACTTGGTCTGCAAATGTCAAATACAGTATACAGATTTATAGAAATCCTAAAGATGGAAGACCAACAAGTGGAACAAAGATGTTAAAACGTCCGGTAACAGGAACGATCAGAGAGGCCGGAACGCATACGATCGATCTTTCAAGAAAAGCAGAGGTTCTGAGAGGAGACAAGTTTGCAGTTGTAGTAAAATTAAGATCTTCTGGTAAGATTGGTTTTGATGAAAATGATGATTATCACTGGGTATCTTTTGTTAATAAAACAAAAAAAGGACAGAGTTATCTTTATGATCATAGAAAATGGAATGATCTGAACCCAGATCATGCAACGATGCGTTTAAAGGCATATACAGTAATGCAGCCAGTAAACAAGATTCATTTGAGATATTGTAAGGCGGATTCTAAAAATAAGAATCCAAAGGGAATCGTATTATATTACAAAGGAAAGCATTTAAAAAAGAATAAAGATTACAAGATCGTCAAAAAAGAAGGTCACAAATATGTGATCGTAAAAGGAAGAGGAAGATATCGGGGAACGAAAAAAATTTATCTAAAAACCAAATAAGAATAACTATTGACCAAAAGAAAAGTATTTAGTATAATCAAATATGCATCTTGCAAAAGATGCCAAAGATAATCAAGTCATAAAGCTTCCGTGCTAGCCGGGGAGGTAGCGGCACCCTATTTCTGCAATCCGCTATAGCAGAGGTGATGGTTTGCTTCGGGCTGTTTTCTGTAGAGCTGCCCTCTACAAGTGGCGTTGATATCTGGGTCTCACGCAATAGGAATCCATGAACCGTGTCAGGTTGGGAACAAAGCAGCACTAAGTGGAACCTTCTATGTGCCGTGAGGGTGCCTGGGTTGAGTTAACTATAGAGGTAACGTCTGTGGAAGATAGCACAACGCATTCCGCACGGATTTTTTTTACCCATTTTTAGGTATTTAAGAACTTACTACTCGGATTGTATGCTATTGAATACAAAGTGAAACAGTGATAGAATAGGAATAGCAAACATGGTAAGGAGTGAGACATATGAGAGAATTAGAATTACCTGATGTACAAGATGTAATGCTTGAATACCGAAAGATCAAATTATTATATCGTTCTGCATTAAAAGAGATCGGAACGAAATTAGAGATATTAAATGATGAGTTTAAACTTGTGCACCAGTACAATCCGATTGAACATATCGAATCAAGATTAAAAACAGATGAGAGCATCACAAGAAAGCTGATACGTAAAGGAAAAGAGATCACAGTAGAGAATATTCAGAAATATATTGATGATATCGCTGGGGTCAGGGTTATTTGTTCTTTTACACCAGACATTTATCGAATCGTAGATATGATTTCATCACAAGATGATATAGAAGTACTAAAGACAAAGGATTATATGTTGAATCCCAAGGTCAATGGATACAGAAGCTATCATCTGATCGTAAGAGTACCAATCTTTTTATCTGACAGAGTGGTACCTACCAAAGTAGAGATTCAGATCAGAACGGTTGCAATGGACTTTTGGGCATCTCTGGAGCATAAGATTTATTATAAATACGAGGGTAATACACCAGAATACATTAAGAAAGAATTGAAGGAGTGTGCAGATCTTGTGACGTTTTTAGACAGCAAGATGTTGGCGATCAATGAAGAAGTGAGAAGTATTCGGGAAGAAAATAAAGAATAGGACATGCAATATTTTCTCTAAATGATCATAAGATATGATTGATAGAGAAAAAGGAGCAGGAAGATGGCAGACAGAGATGGTTTAGGAGATCTTCCATTATTTGATACTGAAGTAAGACCAGTCAGAGAATTTGTAGCACAGGAACAGAGGCAGGAAGACGATTATCAGTATATTACGAGAATGTATTCTGCACTGGCCAGACAGATTCTGGATCTGATCGAAGATATTTGTGATCAGATGGAATACGAGGGCAGCAGGATGTTTGATGAATATATGGATCGAACGATGCTGCTTACTATGGTGGATAAGATTTATGATAAGATCGATCATCAAGAGAAGCAAGATTGTCAGAAGAAAGAACAATTATTATATCAGATGATCCTTTCGCTGCTTGGAGGAGAGATTTATCATAGAAGATGCCGTTATCGAAGAAAACGAAATATGTTTAAAGCATAAAAAGAAAGAGCCGGGAGAAATCCTGGTTTTTTCTTGTTTCATAGGGAATCACTATGAAATCCGCTGTAAAATGAAAAACATACATCTTAAACATTTCTTAAAAAGGTTGTATTCATATACAAAAACGGATAAAATGTACATTATAAGGCTTCACGGAATTAGGAAAAGGAGAAAGTAATGAAGCAAAGTAAAGTGATACAAATTTCAGTATTTGGAATTCTATTTTTAATTTCATTATTTATCTGGAATTATATGTTAGTTGGAAGAAATAACAAAGGGGTTACAGAAACTAGTCAAGCAACAATCCCTTTATTAACAGTGTCTGCAGATGGAAAGAATATTAACCAGTTGCATGGGTATCAGGGAAGTGTTGATGCATCCTTGATCCGTGACAGTATCACACCAATTTATGAGAATGAAGTAAAAGTAATGCTGACATATGCAAAATCTGACGTCAGTGTCGTGTCATATAAGATTTATGATACAGATAATAAAACAATCCTTGGAAATGGTGATACAGCATTTCATAAAGTCAAAGGAAAAAAGACGGCAAACATTAAGATTAAAGAACGTCTGGAAAATGGAAAAACATATCTAATGGAATTGTCAGTGAAACAAAATGACAAAACGATCCGTTATTTTACACGTGTGATTTATGGAACTAGTTTTCATTTAAAAGAATGTCTGGATTTTGCACAGAAATTCCATGATGCAGCATTGACAGAAGGTAATACAGAGTTTATCAGTCAGTATTTAGAAACGGCAGAGGGAACAACATCGAATAATCTGGCGAATGTTGACTTGAAATCGACACAGGAAGCGGTATCTTATGCAACATTAAAACCACAGGTTGAAAGTGTATATCCTGCAACCGTAAAAGAAATTTCTGAAAATGTAACGTCACTGGAGCTGAGATATATTCTTTCAGCAGAGAATACGGATGGAACAAAACAGTATTATCAGGCAACAGAATATTTCAGGGTTCGATATGCAAAGGACAGAATGTATCTGTTAAATTATGAACGTAATATGGAAGCATATATGCGATACGATACGATCGATCGTAGTAATAATCGTATTTTATTGGGAATCGGAAGCAGTCAGAAACAGTTGATCAGTAAAAATGGCGGAAAGAAAGCAGCATTCGTTGTCCAAGATGAATTGTGGTATTATGACTATCAGAAGTCCAACATGCACAAAGTATTTTCTTTTGAAGGAGAAGATTATCGTGACAGTCGCAACAACTATCAAAAGCATGCGATTCAGATTATGAAGATGAAGAATAATGGAGATATAGCATTCTTGGTTTATGGATATATGAATCGAGGAAAACATGAAGGAGAGAATGGTATTTCTGTTTATCAGTATACTGCGTCAGACCAGAAGATTGAGGAACTAGGCTTTATCCCAACACAGATTCAGTATGATATGATGAAAAATGACATTAAAAAAGGTGCATTTTTAAGTGGTAGCGGACAGTTTTATTTCTATTTGGATGGAGCGGTTTATCAGGTAGATCTTGACTCTGGAAAGAGTAAGATTCTGGCAAAGAACATTACAGATGATATGACAGTTATCTCTGAGAATGGAATGCTTGCATTGAATCAGTCAAAGAATAAGATGAAAGTTGTGGATCTTTCCACACAGAAAACAGAAGTGATCACATGTAAAGATGATCAGGTACTGCGTCCAATTGGATTCATAGAGAAAGATTTTATCTATGGAGTTGGAAATAAAAAAGAAGTTGTAAGGAATAAAGATGGTTCTTATATGTATCCATTGACAAATGTATATATAAGAAACAATAAAAAGATTGTAAAAGAGTATGGAGAAGATGGTACTTATATTACGAACACAAGTGTAGACGGAACAACGATCGCATTGACACATTCTAAGAAGAGTGGAAATGGATATAAGAAGATCAATGTAAGTTATATTCGTTACAAAGATAAACAGGAGAGTAAGGCAGTTTTAGAGTACGGGTATACAGGAACAAGATTGAATCAGTTATATCTTGCATTCCCGGATGATGTTTATATTCAGACAAGACCAAACTATCTTTCTACAAATGTTGAGGAACAGGAAGATGAGATAAAGATCAAATTTGCTGTAAATGATAATAAATATAGGGATGCATTTGTCTATACAGGCGGTAAGTTGTCAGGAATTTACAGTAATCTGAAAGAAGCTATCAAGGTCGCCAAGCAAGGTGGTGGAGTAGTTGTAAATTATCATCAGATGTATTTGTGGGAGAAAGGTGTTGCACAGAATTATGGAAAAGGATCTAATATCCCGATGATCAAAGCAAAGAATAAAGAGGAGACAGACATTGCATGTATTCTGATGATGGCAAGATCAGAAGGAATTAAGATTTCCTATGATAAGATTAAGAAGATGTCAGGCAGCACATATGATAAATTATTTAAGGTGTTCAATAAGCGTGCAGTTAATTATTCTGACTGCAGCATGGATGATCTTGTTTATGCAATAAGTAAGGGAAGATCTTTCGTGGCACAGAGAAAGAATGGCACATATGTCTTAGTTATGAGTTATAATCAGACGGATTTAAGATATTATGATCCGACAAATGGAAAGTCTGTAAAAGCAAATCGCAAGAAGCTTGAGAGTGAATTTAAACAAGCAGGAAGCGTTTATTACGGATATGCCAATTAGATTTTGTCTTTAGAGTGCGAACTATGTCGAGACAAAAATTTTAGTTATGATATATTTTATGTTAAAATTAAGATATATATCTGGAGATGATCCGGAAAATGAGAACAGTAAAAACAAACGAAAGGTGAAAGGAATATGGCTGAAGAAACAAAGGAAACAAAAAAGATTATTCCCGAAAGCAAGAAAAAGCATAAAAAGAAACATAAAAAGAAAAAAGTTCTTTTGAAAGTTTCTGTTGTCTTTTTGTTGTTGGTCGTAATCGGCTGGTTTACTTTTGGGGCAAAGGTTATGAAGCTTAGAAGTGAAGCCAAGAAACTCGTTGCTCAGTCGAGTGAGGAGACATTTAAGGCATCACAGACAAGTATTGTATATGACACCAACGGAAAACAGTTACTGAAGTTTAAAGGTGAAAAAGATGTATATTATCTGAAGTACAAGGAGCTTCCGGTTTATGTCATAGCTGCAGTAATTTCTGTCGAAGACAAGAATTTCTATAAACACAGCGGTGTGGATTACAAAGGAATCTCAAGAGCTGCAGTAAGTTATGTGGTACACAAAGGAAGGATCACACAGGGGGGAAGTACTCTGACGCAGCAGCTTGCGAAGACTGTCTTTTTGAATCGTCAGAAGACATGGAAGAGAAAAGTTAAAGAGATCTTTATGGCAGTAGAATTAGAGAGGAAATACTCCAAGGAGCAGATCCTTGAGTTCTATCTGAACAATGTTTATTATGCGAATGGTTATTATGGAATTCAGGCAGCAAGCCAAGGATATTTCCGTAAGGATGCGAAAAATCTGACAATGTCAGAAGCAGCATTTTTATCTGCGATTCCAAATAATCCAACAATCTATGATCCACGTACAAACAAAGAAAATACGATCAAGCGTAGAAATAAGATTCTAAAGGATATGTACGAGCAGAAACTGATCCGTAAAGACCAGTATGAAGAAGCAATCAATGAAGAGATTAACGTAAAGAGTGCGCAGAAGAGTAAGACAGAGAAGAAGAATTACGTAGAAACATATGTCATTCATTGTGCGACAAAAGAGATTATGAAACAGAAGGGATTTGAATTCAAATATGATTTCAGTTCGACTTCTGAGAAGGAAAAATATCAGGAAGAATATGATAAGATGTATGCAGAGTGTAAGAGGACCTTATACAGTGCAGGATATCATATTTATACATCCATTGATCCAGATGTCCAGAAACAACTGCAGAGCAGTGTAGACAATGCATTGTCTGGATATACAGAGAAAGATAAGAATGGCATTTATAAGACACAGGCATCTGGAACATGTATTGATAATGATACTGGAAAGGTTGTAGCGATCGTCGGTGGACGTGAACAGAAGAATATCGGTTATACATTAAACCGTGCGTTCCAGAGTCCAAGACAGCCAGGTAGTGCGATCAAGCCATTGCTTGTATATGCACCAGCTTTAGAACATGGATGGTCACCAAGTTCAACCGTAGATGATTCGCCAATGTCTTCCAAAGATAAGAATCATGTGGGGAACTCACATGGGTCATATTCCGGACAGATTACGCTTAGAAGAGCAGTGCAGAAGTCAAGTAACGTTGCAACGATGCGTATCTATGAACAGTTGACACCGAAGACATGTTTAAAATATCTGGAGAATATGAACTTTAAATATCTGACAAGTTTTGATTATAAGTATTATACGACATGTATTGGTGGTTTCAGAAAAGGAACAACATCAGAAGAGATGGCAGCAGGATATGCTACATTGAAGAATGATGGTGTGTATAGAGAACCAACATGTATCTCTAAGATAACAACTTCTGATGGAGATGAAGTTATGTCATCTTCCACAAAGAAGAGAAGAGTATATTCAACAAGTGCAGCAAATGCAATGACTGATGTACTGAAGAGTGTAATTACAGGTGGAACTGGAGTAGGAGCAAAAGTACCGAATGTTGATACCGCAGGAAAAACAGGTACAACAAACCTGAACAAAGACGGATGGTTCTGTGGATACACACCTTACTATACAACAGCAGTATGGGTAGGTAGAGATGATAACAGGATTATGGAAGGATTAAGCGGAGCATCTTATCCAAAATCCATCTGGAGTAATTTCATGAATGAGATTCATTCAGAATACTCTTCTACAGATTCTATGGGTGGAGATTATACGGATTACCAAGGAGAGACTACACAGCAGACAGGAACACAGGCAACAACAGCGACAGAGAGCAGCACAAAGGGCACAGAAGCAACTACAGCAGCACCTACGACAGCAGCTCCTACAACGGCAGCGCCTACGACAGCGGCTCCTACAACGGCAGCACCACAGACAGAAGAACAGCCAGCAGAGAATCAGTAAAAAGAATATTGAGATAATTAAAAATCACAGGTAATTCAATACCTGTGATTTTTGTGTATAAGAAAATTCTGCAAAAAAAAGACTCCGCCATAAGACGAAGTCTTTATCTATATATTACATATTCTTTTTTTCAAGATATTCTTTGATACGTTCTGTTGGGTTTAACAGATCACTGATTGATGCATCATGATTTAATGTATCAATTAATAGTGCAACGTATTTGGATACGTCAGAAGATGCATACCAGTCACGAGATAATAATTCAGGTGTCTGATAAGTAAGATTAGTTGTGATAACCTTCTCAATAATACCTTCTTCAACTGCACGGTCAAATACTTCTAATCCGTTTGTAAATAAACCAAATGTAGATAAGCAGAATACACGACGGGCATTTCTGCGTTTTAATTCTTTGGCTACGTCGATCATACTTTCTCCAGAAGAGATCATGTCGTCGATGATCAGAACATCCTTACCATCTAAGGAGTCACCAAGAAATTCATGTGCAACGATAGGATTACGTCCGTCAATGACAGTAGAATAGTCACGGCGTTTGTAGAACATACCAACATCAACACCAACAACGTTTGCCATGTAGATCGCACGCTGCATAGCACCTTCATCTGGGCTGATAACCATTAAGTGGTCGTTGTCAAAGTGAACATCATCACACTGTTCAACTAATGATTTTACAAACTGATAAGTAGGCTGGATGTTATCAAATCCACTGATAGGGATTGCATTCTGTACACGAGGGTCATGTGCATCGAAAGTTAGGATATTATCAACACCAAGGCTGATCAGTTCCTGAAGCATAACTGCACAGTCTAAAGATTCACGTGTACTTCTCTTATGCTGACGGCTTTCATATAAGAAAGGCATGATAACATTAACACTCTTAGCCTTTCCAGCGGAAGCACTGATGATACGTTTTAAGTCAGCATAGTGATCGTCTGGAGACATGTGGTTTACACGTCCGCTTAAAGAGTAAGTTACGCTGTAGTTTAATACATCAACAATAATGTATAAATCCATGTCACGAACAGATTCGCGAATGATACCTTTAGCTTCTCCAGAACCAAAACGTGGGCAACTGGCATCTAAAAGATAAGTATCTCTTAAATATCCATCACAGGCAACAGAGTCTTTGAAATCTTTGTAAGTTTCAGATCTCCACTGGATGATATAGTTGTCGATTGTTTTTCCAAGTTCTTTGCATCCTTCAAGGGCAATGATTCCAAGTTTACCGTCTGGAATCTTAGTAAAGTTACGGTCAGATCGTCTCATGATACTATCTCCTTCGTATATTGTTCTATAGTTTTTTATAACATTATAAATAAGTTACGTCAAGTTCGATTTTTTGAAACGGATATCATCTCCATAGATTTTCTGCCATGAATAATTCTCAATGATCCTTGAAAAAATTCGTTCAGAATAAGTATTTCTGAATTCTTGCAGAGATAAATTTGTGGATATGATCGTTGATCTTTCCTGGATCAATCGTTCATTCAAACATTGAAATAACTGTGAGATCACAAATTTATTGATCATCTCAGTTCCAAGGTCATCGATGATCAATAGATCGCATTGAAAGATCAGGTTAGCAGATGTTTCCTGTTCCATATCCTTCCCTTTGCCAAATGTATGCTTTGCCAAAGTATCAAACAGCTGGAAAGCTGTCATATAGACGCAGGTAAAACCGCGGTCCATGATTTCCTTTGCAATACAATGACTTAAGAAAGTCTTCCCAACACCAGTGGAACCCTGAAATAAAATGTTGTCATGATTTGGAAATTTGGAAATAAAGGTTTTACAGTGTTCCACGACTTTCTGGATGTTACGTCTAGGGCTTGGAAGACCTTGCTTGGTCATCTGGTCGGAATAATAATCTTCCCGGAAGGTCTGAAAATTCTCCCGTGCTAAAATCTTAGCCATATTAGAACCGGAATACAGGTGATCGATCATCGCCTGATGAAAGCAGGAACATTGTTCCTGTCCAATATATCCGGTGTCCTTACACTTCTTACAATAGTAGATCGGTTCCAGATAATCAGAAGAATATCCGGCTTCTTTTAAGAGAGCCTGTTTCTGGCTGATCAGCACCTGATTCTTTATACGGTATTCTTCTCTCAAAGCAGGATCATCCCGGACGATCAGCTGCTTTCCGAGAGAAATAGAATTGGCAGTGATCTGCCGGTCAAGTTCTTTAATCTCTGGAATTGTTGTGTATATATCTTTCTTGCGCTGTTCATGGAGACGGTAATTAGAAAGCCGTCTTTCCTCATACTGGCGCATGATATCCTGATAATCGTTATTTGATAATGACATAAGTTAGTTCTCCATGAGTTCATCCGCGAACTGTTTCTGTAAAAGCTGTTGCTCTAACGCATCAAAATCATAATCACGCTGCGTAAAGTTATGCATATTGCTCTGGTTGTTATTGTTAGCGAAAGTCTTTGGTGCTTTCTGCCGGATATGGAAGTTTTTCGCATCTTCCAATGTTACGATGTGGTTATCTTTCCAGTGCTTTAAGATCGTATCTGCATATGGAAAACTAGGTTTGTTGATCGCATTGATCGTACGATTACAAGCTTCAATGATCAGTGCAAGATCAAAACCATCAGTTTCAAGCCATCGTTTCATATATTCTTCCTGAACAGGGGCTGGATTCTGATTTAATCCAAATGCACGCATGATAGAATAATATTCCTTACGAAAATTCTTGCTGTATGCTTTCGCTTCTTCAGGAGTTTTGATATTTGCTTCGTACCAGTTGATCGCTACAGACTGCATATAACGGAAACTCTTCTTACCATTTGATACACAATGCTCTACAAGATATTCGATCAATTCACATGACATTCTAAGATCTTCATACATGTAAAGTAAAGTGTTCATATCCGTACAAGTTAATGGCTTTCCTAAGAACATCTCACATACGTAGAGAAGATAAGAAAAACGCTCATCTTCGCTCTTACGCTGAAGTTCTGCAGGAGAAAGCGTCTTCATGGCAGGAATCGGTTCAGCACCAGTGATCGTCTGATCCTTCACAGTAGTCTTAGAAGTTGCTGAAGAAGTAGCTTGGGCTGTGTCTTCTTGTTTTGTAGTCTGTGCAGGAGAATGTGGATTGCCACTGACAGGGAGAAGCTCTATAAAACTGATCTCGCCGTCTTTAAGCTCCATGCGTAAGAGGGATTCTTTCTCCCAGTATTTTAACGCACGAGTAACATCACGCTCCGTAAGTTCCAGTACATCTGCAAGACAAGGAATGCTGAAGTTTGCACCGTCAGAAACCATACGCAGAAGATAAATATACACTTTGATGTATTCACCGTTCGCACGGATCATATAATTATCAACAAATGCGTTTGGAAGCAGCGTTCCACCGGTTGGATATGTGGTTGTTACTTTAATGTAATTCATGGCAATCTCTCCTTCTTTTATTATCGTTAATCTGACTATAACGCAGATTGGAGAAATTGTAAATACCAGGGAAATCCACACCCTGATTGTGTACAAGTCTGTGGATAATGTGGATAATGTGGACAAAAATCGTAAAACAATGGAAATAAGCCATTTACATAGAGTTTACAATTGTGGAAAAGGACAAAAGAAATCCACAGATTTGTTTATCAACAATTGTGTACAAGTCTGTGGATAATGTGGATAACTATCTATTTACGAGTGAATTTCCGATAGAATCGACGTTTCCGGCCCCCATAGTTATCAACAGATCATTTTTTTTGCAATTTTTTAAAATAAATTTTTCAATGTCATCAAATTCCTTAATATAGTGTACATCTACATCATAATCAGCCATGCGGTCCACGATATCTTTGGAACTTACGATACCAGTATCTTTTTCTCTGGCAGCATAGATGTCAGTGACGATCACGTGGTCACAGAGGCTTAATGCCTTTGCAAAGTCATCAAGGAATGCAATTGTTCTGGAATAAGTATGAGGCTGGAATACACACCATAATTCGTTATGTGGATAATTCTTAGCAGATTCCAGAGTTGCATGGATCTCTGTTGGATGATGCGCATAGTCATCAACAACGGTGAAGTCGTTGCATGTGCCTTTTAGTTCAAAACGACGTTTGGCGCCAGTGAATCCAAGAAGTCCTTTCTTCATTGTATCAACATCAATGCCGATACGTTTTGCAGCAGCAATGGCAGCTAGTGCATTCTTCACGTTATGTTCTCCATTGACATTTAACTGGATATGGTCAATAAATTCTCCTTTATAGTAATAATCGAAACGAGCATGTCCAAATGCATCATACCCGATGTTCTTTGCACAATAGTCATAAGAATCATTTTCTAATCCAAAAGTTGCATATTCTGCCTTTAATCCGTCCACAATATAATCAATGTTCTCAATTTCACCGTTGATGATCAGATAACCATAATCAGGAAGTTTGTGGGCAAATTCACGGAAAGAATGGCGGATATCATCAAGATCCTTAAAGAAGTCCATGTGATCTTCTTCAATATTGAGGATAATACTGATCTTAGGGAAGAATTCTAAGAAACTGTTTGTGTATTCACATGCTTCAGTTACGAATGTCTCGGAATGTCCGACACGGATATTCCCATTGATCGCATCAAGAATTCCACCAACGCTGATCGTAGGATCTGTGTTACCAGCAAGTAAAATATAAGATAACATAGAAGTTGTTGTTGTCTTACCGTGAGTTCCAGATACGGCGATCGCATTCTGATAATTATGCATCATCTGACCAAGCAGTGTAGCACGTTTCATGACAGGAATGTTACGGCGGATGGCTTCTTTATATTCTTCGTTGGTATCGAAGTTGATCGCTGCTGTGTATACAACAAGATCGATATCATCTGTAATGTTATCAGCAGTCTGGCTGAGATAAACCTTTGCGCCTTTATCTTCTAAGTGTTTGATGATATCGGAAGTATGGATATCGGATCCAGAAATCGAAAAGCCCTCTTTGATAAGGATCTCAGCAAGACCGCTCATGCTGATTCCTCCGATCCCCATAAAATGAATATGAATTGGTTTATTAAAATCTATCTGATACATTTTCATGTGCCCTTTCTTTCAATCGTTGATATAGTTTCATTGTTTTCCTTATTATAAGTCACCGCAACTAATCTTGCAAGACGGAGATTAAATTGGAAAATATTATATGTACTATAAGAATATGGAGAAAAAAGTAGTAAAATGTCATAATAAAAAAGCTGATAAAAAACAAGTTTTTGTTCACATTTGCTGAAAATAGTGTTATAATAAAAATTAGCATATACGGTCTAAGAGAAAGAAGAAGTTACCAGAGCCTGACCGGAGAGCGAATTTTAGCTATATTATTAGAAACTAGGAGGATGACAACATGCAAATAACTGATGTACGTATTAGAAAAGTGGCCAAAGAAGGTAAGATGAAAGCTGTTGTGTCAATCACAATCGATAATGAATTTGTGGTACATGATATTAAAGTAATCGAAGGGGAGAAAGGTCTGTTTATTGCAATGCCAAGCCGAAAAGCTGCAGATGGTGAATATAGAGACATTGCACATCCGATCAATTCTGATACAAGAAATATGATCCAGACTTTAATTTTAGAACAATATGAAGCAATGAATCTGGGGGATATTGACGCAACAGCGCCAGAAGTCTAAGATTAAGAGAATAACTTCTTCTTCAAAGTGTAGAAAAAGAATCGGGTATTGACCACCTGGTTCTTTTTTCTGTTATAATCAGAACTATAGTGTAAAAGATAGATCAGAACAAGGAGGTTTGATGGATGGAATTTCAGATCGGAGATATTGTCAAATTAAAAAAAGCACATCCTTGCGGTATAAATGAATGGGAGATTCTGAGAGTGGGAATGGATTTTCGTTTAAAATGTGTTGGATGTGGCAGACAGGTGATGGTGCCAAGAAAGATGGTTGAAAAAAATTTTAGAGGATTTATAAAAAAAGCTTGCCAAGATTAGAAGTTTATGATAAAGTAATTATTCGTGGTATATAAAAATATCCTTGCTCTTTCACGAAGAAAGAGCCACTAGACCAAAAGGAGGTGCAAGTAATGATGAAATATGAATTAGCATTAGTTTTAAGTGCAAAGATCGAAGACGAAGAACGTGCAGCTATGGTTGAAAAAGTTCAGGCAATGATTACTACAGCAGGTGCTGCGATCACTAACGTCGATGAATGGGGTAAGAAACAGTTAGCTTACGAAATTCAGAAGATGAAAGAAGGATACTACTATTTCATCCAGTTCGAAGGCGAAACTACAGTTCCAGCAGAACTTGAAGAGAGACTTCGTATTGAGGAAACTGTATTACGTTTCTTATGCGTTAAACAGGATGCGTAATTAACAGGAGGGATCCGAATAATGAATAAAGTAGTATTAATGGGAAGATTGACAAGGGACCCTGATGTAAGATATTCACAAGGTGAGACACCTTTGGCAATCGTCAGATACACGTTAGCAGTAGATAGAAGATTCAAAAGAAACGGTGAACAGGATGCGGATTTTATTAACTGTGTGGCATTCGGACGCACAGCAGAATTTGCAGAGAAGTATCTAAAACAGGGTACTAAGATGGTTGTTTCTGGAAGAATCCAGACAGGTAGTTATACAAACCGTGATGGAGTTAAAGTTTACACAACAGAAGTTGTGATCGAAGAGCAGGATTTTGCAGAGAGCAAAGCTACTGCAGCCCAGAACAGTAATATGGGAGTTCCACAGCCAAGCGCGCCACAGCCTAGTGCCGCAGCAAGCGATGGTTTTATGAATATTCCGGATGGTTTGGAAGAAGAATTACCATTTAGTTAAATAGGAGGTAGAAATCATGGCTTATACAAAAGGCGATTCTCCAATGAGAAGAAGAGGCGGACGTAGAAGAAGAAAAGTATGTGCATTCTGTACAGAAGCCGATGCTGTAATCGATTATAAAGATGTAGCAACATTAAAGAAATACGTATCTGAAAGAGGAAAAATCCTTCCAAGACGTATTACAGGAACATGTGCTAAACATCAGAGAGCTGTTACAGGAGCTATTAAGAGAGCTAGACATTTAGCTTTAATGCCATATACAGCTGAATAATTTTAAGCAGATAATGAAGAGTTATATTGTGACGTATGTTGCGGTATAGCTCTTTTTTTGTATCATAGAAATTCCGATGGAATCCCCTATGATACAAAAAGCCCTCCGGGCAAGATCGCACTGCGACAGACATGTCAAAATAATTAAGAAAATTGCGTAAATTGAACAAATATCTCGCTTTCGTTAAATATAATGTACAAATTCATGCAATTGAGTTATAATAAAGGATAATTGTAAGAATCAAATCAGGAGAAAAAAATGGACATTATGAAGAAAACAAAGATAGAACAGTATCTTCAAGGACCATTATGGGCATTGCTTATTCTGGCTTTTGTAGACATTGTGTTCTTTTTCTTGGATATTCGATGTGGAGTGATCTTAGCGGTCTCACTAGTCGTATTTTTAGTTGTTCAGATGATCATTTATTCCCGAAGCAAACAAGAGATCATCAAAGAATGTATGGATTTTATGTTTGAGCAGAGTCAGGTGCAGAATTATTTGTTACAACAGCTTCCTGTTCCGTATGCACTGCTTGATGGGAATGGAATGATCATATGGTCAAATGATGCATTTCATAAAATTGTGGGAGAGAACCGAGGAAAGTCATTGCAACAGATTTTTCCGAACCTGAACCGTAATCTGCTTCCGTCGGATGTGATGCACTCTATTTCTCATATTGAATATAAAAAGAAATGCAAAGAGGGAGATAAGGAAAAAGAACAGACGCTATTCTATAAAGTAGAGATGAATCGTATTCGTGTAGAAGATTTCTCTGATGAGAATGATAACAGTTGTTCTAGACAGATGCTTAAGGACAACGATCTGATCGCAGTATATTTTTTTGATCAGACATTACTTAAGAAATATATGGAACAAAATGAGAATCAGAGAATGGTCATTGGTTTAATCTATATTGATAATTACGAAGAAATCCTTGATGATATTGATGCGGTGAAACGATCTATGCTGATCGCAGTGGCAGATCGTAAGATCAACAAATTTATCCAGAATGTCTCTGGGGTTGTGAAGAGAACAGAGAGAGATAAATATTTTGTTGTATTTGAACAGAAATATTTGGACAAGATCAAAGAAAACAAATTCTCGATTCTTGATGAGATCAAGACGATCAATCTTGGGAATTCTATGCATATGACATTAAGCATCAGTTTTGGAATTAATGGAAATACGTATCAGGAAAACTATGAAGCAGCCTGTGCAGGTATGGATCTGGCATTAGGACGTGGTGGTGATCAGGCAGTGATCAAGGATGGGGAAGATATTTCCTATTATGGTGGCAATTGTGAGGTTATGGAACGTACCACACGAGTCAAAGCACGAGTTAAAGCGCATGCGTTAAAAGAACTTCTTGAATCAAAGGAAAAGGTCGTGATCATGGCACATAAGATTCCGGATCCAGATGCGATCGGTGCAGCTGTTGGTCTGTACAGACTTGGACTTTCTTTGGGAAGAAAGGCACATATCGTTATGAATGAAGTAACGATCTCTGTCCGTGCGATGGTTGATGAATTAAATAAAAGTGGTATTTATGATGAAGATATGTTCATTGATAACGAACAAGCAATTGAGATCACAGATGAAAACACGTTATTGATCGTAGTGGATGTAAATCATGCAAATTATACAGAATGTGAACAGTTATTAAGTCAGACAAAGACAACGGTGATCTTAGATCATCATCGAAAGAATAAAGATATGATCAAGAATCCGGTACTTTCATATGTAGAGCCATATGCGTCTTCTACATGTGAATTGGTAGCAGAGATTCTT
The DNA here is from genome assembly GCF_030296915.1 of Anaerostipes hadrus ATCC 29173 = JCM 17467. Lineage (NCBI taxonomy): Bacteria > Bacillati > Bacillota > Clostridia > Lachnospirales > Lachnospiraceae > Anaerostipes > Anaerostipes hadrus. The sequence continues at coordinate 57,172 of NZ_AP028031.1, forward strand.
CAATATGTAGATTCAAAACCAAAGTTAGAGCCAATGGAAGCGAATGCCATGTATTATGGAATGCTTGTAGATACGGACAATTTTGTGAATAAAACAGGTGTCAGAACATTTGAGGCAGCGGCATATCTAAAGAGAAATGGAGCTGATCTTACAAAGGTAAGAAAGATGTCAAGAGAAAGCATGGAAACTTACAGAATCCGTGCGAAAGCGATCAGTGAAGCAGAGATCTTATATGGCAGGTTCGCGATCGCAACACTGGTAGGAATCGGTGTGGACAGCCCTACTGTTATTGGCGCACAGGTAGCGAATGAATTACTTGATATTGATGGAATTGAAGCATCTTTTGTATTAACAGGTGTTCATGAGAGAGTCTATATCAGTGCAAGATCGATCGATGAAGTGAATGTCCAGAAGATCATGGAAGAATTCGGAGGCGGCGGACATTTGACAGTTGCAGGTGCACAGCTTGTCGATGTATCATTAGAAGAAGCCAAGAATATTATTCATGAGACATTACGATACTTGATATCAAAAGGAGAGATATAAGCGATGAAAGTTATTTTATTAGAAGATGTAAAATCAGTTGGAAAAAAAGATGAAGTAGTAGAGGTTAACAACGGATATGCAAGAAATGTATTATTCCGCAAGAATTTAGCAATTGAAGCTACAAATAAAGCATTAAATGATCTAAAATTAAGAAAGGCAAATGATGATAAACTGGCTGCAGAAGCATTAGCAGATGCCAAAGTTTTAGCAAAAGAGATTGAAGAAAAACAATTGGTATTAAAGATGAAGGTTGGAGAAGGTGGAAGAACATTTGGATCTATTTCCACAAAAGAAATCGCAGCAGAAGCAAAGAAACAGTTAGGATATGATTTAGATAAGAAAAAAATGCATTGTGAACCAATCAAGAATCTTGGATTCCATGATGTTGCGATCAAAGTTCATCCACAGGTAACAGCAACATTAAGAGTTAAAGTAGAAGAAAAATAAGAGGGCATATTTATGGATGAAGCATTTATCAAGAAAGTGCAGCCGAACAGCCCGGAGGCAGAACAGTCTGTGATCGGTGCGATGATCATGGACAGGGATGCGATCGCAGATGTTATCGATATTGTGAATGCCGATGATTTCTATCAGAAGCAGAACGGCATCTTATTTGAAGCGATGACAGAATTATACCGGGAAGGAAAGCCGGTCGATCTGGTAACGCTTCAGAATAAATTAAAGAAAAAAGACGTGCCGGAATCTATGAAGAGTCTTGAATTTATCAGGGATCTTCTGGAAGTTGTTCCAACGTCAGCCAATGCCAAACAATACGCAACGATCGTCAGGGAAAAGGCAACACTTCGTAAATTGATCAAAGTTACAGAAGATATCACAACAGAATGTTATCTTGGTAAAGATGATGTGACCGAGATCTTGGATCACACAGAGAAGAATGTATTCGGACTTCTTCAGCAGGCAAGTGGAAGAGAAGAGTTTGTTCCAATTGACAAAGTTGTGTTAAATACACTGGATGCGATCGAAGAAGCGGCAAGTTCTGCTGGGCGAGTCACAGGTATTGCAACAGGATTTACAGATCTTGATTACAAATTATCGGGACTACATCCATCAGAACTGATCATCGTGGCGGCACGTCCTGCTATGGGTAAGACAGCATTTGTGTTGAATATCGCACAGAAAGCGGCAGTCAGGGATCACGTTCCAACAGCGATCTTTAGTCTGGAGATGTCGAAAGAACAGCTTGTAACCCGTATGATGGCGATGGAAGCGATGGTAGATTCACAATCTATCCGTACTGGTGATCTTCAGGAAACCGACTGGGAGAAGATCATGGAAAGTGCGGGAACGATCGGTCGTTCTCCATTGATCATTGATGATACACCAGGTATTACGATTGCAGAATTACGATCTAAGTGTCGTAGATACAAACAGATTCATGGACTGGACCTGATCATTATCGACTACCTGCAGTTGATGTCAGGTGGTAAGCGTTCTGAATCCAGACAGCAGGAGATTTCAGAGATCTCAAGATCGTTAAAAGCATTAGCAAGAGAGATGAATGCACCAGTGATCGCATTATCTCAGCTAAGTCGAAGAGTTGAAGAGAGAAAACCAGCCAAGCCAATGCTATCAGATCTTCGTGAGTCAGGATCGATCGAGCAGGATGCCGACGTTGTTATGTTTATTTATCGTGATGAATATTATAATGAAGATTCCGAGAAGAAAGGAATTGCAGAGATCATCGTCGACAAACAGCGAAATGGTTCAACAGGTAGTGTAGAGCTTGTATGGCTCGGACAATACACCAAATTTGGCAATAAAGAGAGAGCACCACATTAATTTTTGGGTGCTTTTTCTTACATGTATAATTGGATAAAATATACAAATAAAACAAAGTTCTACAATTTTAAAACAAGATCAAATGATGTGATTGAATAAGGGGGTATCTTATGTTATCATTTCTATTTCCTCCGATCTGTCCGTTATGTGCCAAAGAATTATTGGACAAAGGAGAACATATCTGTAAAATATGCAGTAAAAAGCAGATTTTTATCAAAGAACCCACATGTTATTCTTGTGGAAAATCAATGAAGAATCAGGAAAAAGAATATTGCAGTGACTGCAGACGGCATCCGAAGAATTTTGAACGTGGTATGGGGTTATGTATTTACCAGAAACCAGTTACTGATTCACTGGCTGCGATCAAATATAAGAATGAGAGAAAATTTGCACAGTATTATTTGGAAGAAATTCGAAAAAGAAAATACAGGGAATTGCTGCGACTAAAAGCAGATGCGGTAATTCCGGTGCCGATTCATAAAAAAAAGAGAAGAAAGAGAGGGTTTAATCAGGCAGAAATCTTTGCAAAGGGGATTGCAGAGATGTTGGATCAACCGATGTATACAAAGATTGTGGAAAGAATCCATGATACGAAACCACAGAAACAATTAAGCCCAGGAGAGAGAAAAAACAATTTAAAGAAAGCTTTTCGTGGAAATTTGAAAGAATATCAGAAAGCAGGGACGCCGAAAAGGATATTGGTGATAGATGACATTTATACGACAGGATCAACAGCGGAAGCAGTGACGACAGCGTTAAAACAATTGGGAGTGCAGGAAGTTTATGTATTTTGCATAGCGATCGGAAAAGGATTTTCCTGATATTTCCGTCATGGTGTTTTGTGTACTGGTTTGTTATAAATTTGTGGCGAAACCCCACACGCTTGCGTATGGGATGAAAGCCACATTTCACTTGACATATACATAGATTAAATATACAATCTATGTATATTAAAATATAGAAAGGAAACAGAACATGAGTAAGAGCAACTATGATATAAACACGCATACAACAACACAAAATAATGCTGCACAATATCATTCAAGTCGTGGAGGAAAAAATAATGGCACGAACTAAAAGTGACAATGTACAAATAAATATTTCCATTCCTACTGGATGGAAAACAGAACTTGAAAATCTTGCTCGTATCTATTCTGTTGAAGAAGGAAAAACTATCACTTTTCTTGACTTAATGCGTAGAGGTATTCAGGAAAAATATCAATTAGGAGAAAAAGACAGTGAGTGAGGAACAATATCATAGTGCTTCACATTGTAAATATTTGATACAGTATCATATCATTTGGTGTCCAAAGTTCAGATTTTCAGTATTACAAGGAAATGTCGATATCATTCTTAAACAGATATTACAGAAAATTTGTAATGATTATAAATACAAGATCAAAGCACTCGAAGTGATGCCAGATCATATACATATTTTCATAGATGTTCCGCAGACAGTTGCTCCTTGTGATGTTGTAAGAACTCTAAAAAGTATCAGTGCTATCGAATTATTTAAAGTATTTCCAAAATTAAAACAGTTCTATGCGAAATGTGGAGTATTATGGTCAAGAGGATACTTTGTATCTACTGTCGGACATATAAGCGAAGCTACAGTGATTAAGTATATTGAGGAGCAGAAAAATGATAAGTGATAAAGAATATAAAAAACTTCTAAAACAATTTCATAAACTTTCTGACAGGCATATCTTGGTTGTAGAAACCGATATGCCATCTTCTGATGTACAAAAGGTCGTGATTCTTTCTGATAAGATCAGAAAAGCAGGTAATGAGCTTGTTGGTCTTATGAGAAAGAATTATGACCAACTTATGCGTACTAAAAAATATCGCAAGCTGCTAAAACTCTATGGTTCTACCAAAGATAAAAAGAAACGCAGAGATCTAGCAGATCAGCTCAATGAAATGCAAAAACAATACAATGTCACATGGGATCATTGCAGAAACGCTATGATACATATAGGCAAGAAATATAGTATTGATGCTGTATTTGCCCTTACAAAAGCTGAAGATATATGGCGTGGTATTGAAAAATGTCTTTATAACAATGGTAAAACGATTCATTTTTCTAAATATGGTGAGTTGCCTTGTATCAGGGCAAAACAGATAAATCGTGGCATTTCAATGTCTGTTAAAGATAATGGATTAAAATTCAAATTAAAGGGAAATGTATTTGGGATACAGGTTAAAGATAGATTTCAAACAGATGAAGTTTGTGCAGTTTTAGAATATTTATTAAGATCAGAGATCATAAATGATAAAGCAATAAATAAATTTTTAGATAAAGCATACTGTATTGATACATACAGACCTTGCTATGCTACTCTTGTACCTAAATTTATTCGTGGAAAATATAGGGTGTATTTGCATCTTACTATTGAAGGTAAGGCGAAACCTAAATATGATAGGTTTGGTAATCCAAGACATAAGTTTGGCAAAGGTATTATAGGTGCAGATATTGGTACACAGACTGTTGCGTATACATCAAATACTGAGGTGGGCTTGAAAAATCTTTCAGAGCGTGGTAACAGTATTCAGACTTCTGAAAGAAGAGAACGCCTGCTTTACCGTGCGATGGACAGGTCAAGACGTGCAACTGATCCGCAAAACTATAATGATGATGGTACTGTTAAAAAAGGCCGCAAAACTTGGAAATATTCTAATCATTATAAAAAGCTAAAAGCTAAACACTCTGAACTATGTCGTATCAATGCTATAAACAGACAGCTTGCAATAAATGAAGACGCTAACCATTTAAGAAGTCTTGGGGATGTATTTATCACGGAACCTAAAAATGCAAGTAAACTTATGAAACGAACTAAAGATACTACAGTCAATAGTAAAGGTAAGTTTCATAAGAAAAAGCGTTTTGGCAGATCCATAAAGAACAGATGTCCTTCTGGGTTTCAAACTACTGTAGAGCGGAAATTTAAGACATCAGGTGGTATATATATTGAAGTACCTAATAATTACAGAGCAAGTCAATATGACCATACAGCAGATGATTATATCAAGAAAAAGCTGTCTGATAGAATATATAAACTTACTGACGGAACATTGGTACAAAGAGATTGGTATTCATCATTCTTATTATACTGTTACGATTACAGAACTAAAGATATAGATAAAAACAAATGTATTTCTGAATTTGATAAGTGTTACAACAAAGAAAAAGCCCTGATCGAATGGATCAAGGCTAATAAGATCAAAATATTAAATAGCGGAATTAAGATAGCGTAAAACATATTTAGGGAGATTGACTATACTTCCTTACGAAAGTAGAAATTTACCGTCAATGTGGTCGTTGGACTGCTTGGTAATGAAAGTTCTGATTTAAATAGACTTACACTTGTAACTCCAAAGTCTGAAAATGATGTACGATTACAAGCTACACTTGACAATCAGAACCCCACGGGCTTGCCCATGGGAGTAGTCAGAATAGGGGCTGGTATATTTGTTGAAGGATATTATTTAGAAAGAGGAAAATAGATGGAACAACGATATGATTTAAGCGGATCATTGCTTCACTGGTACGATTATAATAAACGGATCTTACCATGGAGAGAGAATAAAGATCCATACAGAATCTGGATTTCCGAGATCATGCTGCAACAGACAAGAGTGGAAGCGGTAAAGCCGTATTTTGATCGTTTTATGGAAGTGCTGCCAACGGTTTATGATCTTGCTAAAGTAGATGATGACCGGTTGATGAAATTGTGGGAAGGACTTGGTTATTACAATCGAGCAAGGAATTTAAAAGCAGCAGCACAGACGATCGTTGAAGAATATGGTGGACAACTGCCTGCTGATTATGATAAATTATTATCGCTGAAGGGCATTGGAATGTATACAGCAGGAGCAATCGGATCGATCGCATTTGAATTACAGGTTCCTGCAGTCGATGGAAATGTTCTTCGTGTGCTGACTAGATTGTGGGGAGATGATTCTGATATTCTCAAAGATAAGACAAAGAAAGCGATGGGAAGAAGAGTCATGGAATTTATGCCGGAAGACCGACCGGGAGATTTTAATCAGGCATTGATCGAACTTGGAGCAACTGTTTGCGTGCCGAATGGGCAGCCATTATGTGATCAATGTCCATGGGATACAGTCTGTAAGGCATATAAAGAAGATCTCATTGATCAATTACCGGTCAAGACACCAAAGAAGGCAAGACGGATTGAACATAAGACTGTATTTTTATTAGAATGCGGAGAGCAGATCGCAATCCATAAAAGAGGAGACAAAGGATTGCTTGCCGGACTATGGGAGTTCCCGAATGAAGATAAGAAAATGGATGCCGAAGATATCAAGGAATGGATGGCAGAGCATCATATGGAAGATGCAAAGACAAAAGCAGCAGGAAAGGGAAAACATATTTTCAGTCATGTGGAATGGCACATGGAAGGAGTAAGAATTTCCTTGAAAACACCGATTCAGAGTGAAAATTACGTCTGGGTACTAAAAAAAGAACTAGAAAATACGTATGCATTGCCGTCAGCATTTGAAATATTCCGTAAGATATTGTAAAATAGAAGTTACGTATATAATTATGGAATGTAAAATTCCATAAAAGCTAAATTATTATTAAAAAGGAGAACAGATTATGAAAAAGTTTTTAACAGTCGCATTAGCTGGTGTACTGGCAGCATCTATGCTGTTTACAGGATGTAGTAAAAAAGAAGAAAGCAAGGTTCCAGACAAACTGATCGTAGGAACAAACGCAGAATTTCCACCATTCGAATATATGAATGATAAGAAACAGCCAGACGGTTTCGATATTGCTATGATCAAAGAAATCGGAAAACGTATGGACAAAAAGGTTGAGATCCAGAACATGGAATTCAAATCTCTGATCGGGGCTATGGAGTCTAATTCAATCAATACGATCATTGCAGGAATGACAAAGACAAAAGAACGTCAGAAATCTGTAGATTTTTCTGATAGCTACTATACATCTAATCAGGCAATTATCTTAAAGAAAGACAGCAAGATCAAAAAATTATCTCAGTTAGAAGGAAAGAAAGTTGGTGTTCAGGAAGGAACAACTGGTGACATCATTGCTTCTGGAGAAAAATTTGGTGAAAAGAACAAAGTCATCGTAAAGACAGATGTAAAACGTTATAGAAAGGGTGTTGACGCTGTTATGGATCTGAAAAACGGTGCAATTGATGCGGTTGTTATTGATGAAAAACCAGCACAGGAATTTGTGAAAAACAATGCGAAGAAGTTAAAATTAGTTGTTGACTCTGCAGGTGCGGAATACTACTGTATCGCAATTACAAAAGGTAACACAGCATACAAAGAAGAGATCAACAAACAGATCAAAGCAATCAAAAAAGACGGAACATATGATAAGCTGAAAGCAAAATACATTGATTCCGCAAACTAGGAAATTAGGAAGGTAAGGTTTCAAAATGTTAGATTCATTTTACAGAGCGTTTGTCGCCGAGCAGCGCTATCTGCTGTATCTTGATGGATTAAAGGTGACGATCTTAGTATCTGTCATTGCAATTCTTATTGGTGTAGCACTTGGTACGATCTTGGCGTTAATGCGCTTGACGGCAGAGCAGAAAGGAAAGAGTACACTTTTATCGAAGATCGCATACGTGTACATTGATATCATCCGTGGAACACCAACATTGACACAGTTGATGATCATGTATTTCGTTATTTTAAAAGGTCAGAATGGACTGCTTGTAGGTTCCTTAACCTTTGGTTTGAACAGTGCAGCTTATGTTGCTGAGATCATCCGTGCAGGAATTCAGGCGGTTGATCAGGGACAGATGGAAGGTGGACGTTCTCTTGGATTATCCTATGTACAGACAATGAAAGATATTATCTTGCCTCAGGCGATCAAGAATATTCTTCCTGCCCTTGGAAATGAATTTATCGTACTGATCAAGGAAACATCTATATTAGGATATGTAGCGATCGTTGACCTGACAAAGGTATCAGATTTTGTAATTTCAAGAATCTTCGAAGCACTGGCACCATTGCTTGGAACAGCATTGATCTATTATGTGATCGTTAAGATCCTGACTCTTGGATTAAACGCATTAGAAAGGAGACTGAGACAAAGTGATAGACGTTAAGAATTTACATAAATATTTCGGATCTCTGGAAGTGTTAAAAGGCATTGACTGCCATATTGACAAAGGAGAATGCGTTTGCGTGATCGGACCATCCGGATCTGGAAAGAGTACATTTTTAAGATGCTTAAACTTATTAGAGACTCCGACAAAGGGAGATATTGTCATCGATGATATGCATTTGACAGAGAAAGACTTTGATGTAGATGCGATGAGAAAACGAGTTGGAATGGTATTTCAGCATTTTAACTTATTCCCACATCTGACAATCCTTGAGAATGTTACATTAGCTCCGATCCGTCACAAGATGATGACAGAAGAGCAAGCAAAAGAAAAAGCGATGGAATTGTTAAACCGTGTAGGCGTTGGTGATAAAGCTGATAATTATCCAGCGCAGTTATCTGGTGGACAGAAACAGCGTGTAGCGATCGCAAGATCACTGGCATTATCACCAGAAGTCATGCTGTTTGATGAACCAACTTCAGCACTTGACCCTGAGATGGTTGGAGAAGTATTAGAAGTTATGAAACAGCTTGCCCAAGAAGGTATGACAATGGTTGTCGTAACTCATGAGATGGGATTTGCAAGAGAAGTTGCCAATCGTGTATTTTTCATGGATGGTGGAGGAATCCTTGAAGAAGGAACACCAGAACAGATTTTTGACCATCCACAGGAAGAGCGAACAAAGGCATTTTTAAGCAAAGTATTATAAAAGATCATAAGAATAAGAAGGGAGATACACATACTTTAATGTTATATCGCCCTTCTTTTTGTATATAAAAAAATAAATTTGATATTAATTTAGGAAATCTTTGTAAAATTCAGGTTTCTCGATGGAAAACGACAAAATGATGTGCTATCATAAAAGGGTATTTAAGTGAATTAGGGGAATATATCAAATAAAAATAGGAAGGGGATAAGAAGTGAACCAGAATATAAAGATAACCAGACAACAGGCAGAAGAAGAAGCTAAAATGCTGGAGAAAGTATTTGATGTTGTCAGGTTTTTGGAGGGGGATTTTTTTGAGCAGATGCAAGATGATCCACGCATCGGAGTAAAAATTGGAATGTGTCAGTGCTATGATTTTTGGAAGAAGAATAAACCATGTGAGAATTGTACATCAATGAAAGCATACGCGGAGAAGAAACAAAAAACAAAACTGGAATTTTTGGATGCGGATGTTTTTCTGGTCATTTCAAGATATCTGGAAATAGATGATGAAGCATGTGTTATGGAACTTGTTAAGCATCTTGAGAATGATACGTTGATCGATACCGATGGAAGGGACAAACTTGTTGGCAAGTTAAAAGGGTATCAGGATAAATTATACATAGATCCGGTAACAGGCGTTTACAATCGAAGATATTTTGAAGATGAGATTCGTAATATGCAGAATTCGGCAGGGGTTGCGATGATCGATCTGGATGATTTTAAATTGTATAATGATATTTATGGACATGATATGGGAGATCAGGTTCTCTGTATTGTTGCGGATGTGATCAAGAATTGTATTCGCAAGACAGATAAGTTAATACGTTATGGCGGAGATGAATTTTTATTGATCTTGTCGGATATGGTAAGAGGTACTTTGCGTGGGAAATTGCTTCAGATTCAAGAGGCTATTGAGAATGCAACGATTCCAAACTGCTCTAGATTGAAGCTTACAGCAAGTATTGGAGGAGTGATATCGGAAGATGGGCAGATCGATGAGGCGATCGCGAAAGCAGACCAGTTGATGTATAAGGCAAAAGATCATAAGGCACAGGTCATAACAGAATGTGATAAAACGATATTTAAAAAGGAAAAAATTCAGAATAAACCTAAAATTTTGATCGTTGATGATTCAGAATTTAACCGTGCGATCTTGAAAGAGATTTTAGAGGAAACCTACGAAATCATAGAAGCTGATGGTGGAAATGAAGCATTGCATAAGATCGATGAATATGGAATGAAAATTTCGCTTGTACTATTAGATATCATTATGCGAGAAAAGGATGGTTTTGAAGTTTTGAAATATATGGAAGAAGAGCGTTTAATCTCAGATATTCCAGTTATTATAATCTCAAGTGAGGATTCTGCGAATTATATCAGAAGAGCTTATGAGATGGGAGTTTCTGATTATATTAACCGCCCATTTGATGCCAATATTGTCTATCAGAGAGTATCTAATACAGTGAAATTATATGCAAAACAAAGAAGATTGATGGCAATGGTTACAAGAGTTTAGGACATTATTTACAAACAGATCATACGAGGTAAACTATGCAGTTAAAGAAGCTTATGATTGAAGTCATGGTCTTTTTCGTATTAGGCTGCTTTCTTTGTGCATGTGGAAAGACAAAAGATCAGACTAGAAAAACAACAAAAGATGCGAACAAAGAGATTATGATCGGTGGAGACAATTATCCGCCATTTAACTATACCGATGAGAATGGCAATATGGCAGGAATCGATGTAGAATTTGCCAGAGAAGCCTTTCATCGTATGGGTTATAAGCCGGTCTTTGTAAATATTGATTGGGAGAATAAGAAAAATCTTGTGGAACAAGGAAAAATAGATTGTATATGGGCGTGCTTTTCAGTGACAGGAAGAGAAAATGATTATCACTGGGCAGGTCCTTATATGCTGAGCCGTCAGGTGATCGCAGTGAACGACAGCAGCAAGATCAATAAGTTGTCTGATCTTAAGAATAAAATCATTGCGGTTCAGTCTACAACCAAACCAGAGGAATTATTTCTAAAACAAACAGATCCCAAAATACCAAAAGTAAAACAAGTCTACAGTATGGAAAACAGAGAATTGATCTATACTTCTCTGAGCAGAGGATATGTAGACGCTATTGCAGCACATGAGATCTCGATCAGACAGTATATGTCTGATTTTGAAGCAAAATACAGAATTCTTGATGAAGATATTCTTGAGACTGGAATTGGTGTTGCGTTTGCAAAAAATGATAAAAGAGGAATAGAAAAAGAACTGTCAAAGACATTAAAAGCAATGGTCAAAGATGGAAGTGCCAAAAAAATTCTACAAAAATATGTTCCTGATGCAGAAAAATATCTGGAGGTGAACAGCCTTGAGAGATAAAGCGGATAAAAGGTTATGGACATTGAGTATTGTTGGCTGTGTGATCGTTGTCTTGACAGTTCTTTTTGTGTCCGTAAAAATAGAAACAAACAATACCAAAAACAGGATTCATTCGACGATGGAATACATCAAGGATCAATATTCCATGTATAACAGTTTTAATGAAGCAGTTGAAGCAAGAAGTCTTGTCAGAATGGTTGAAAAAGTCCAGCAGACGGCGAGAAATTTCAAAACAGATAAACAGGCATTGGAAAAAGAATATTTAAAACAGTATGCAAGGGAACAAAGACTTACGGGGATTATTGTATTAAATGATAAGAATAAACAAATTGCACAATATCATACTGGACCAAGATTTAAAAAAGTTTTGGGTTATGTCATGGAGAAAGAAACACTTCGTGATGTAAAGAATTATCCACAAAAATCATATATGGCAAGAATTGAGCTGAAAAATGGAGGCTATATTGATCTGGCATCGTATGGAAGAAAGGATGCAAAAGGAACGGTTATAGGATATCAGTATGTAAAAACCGAATATGCGAAAAACAATAATCTTACAATCCAAAACGTGCTTGCTGGATATAAGCGGGAAAATGATGGAACGATCGTAATCACAAATGGAAATGATATTATAGCATCAAATGATGAAAAATTAATTGATACAAAGGTACAGGAAGATTCTATTATTAATGAGATCCGACAAAGTGTAAAAGTAGGACAGTTTGCAATCATTCGAAACGGTATCAAACAATATTTTACAAGTCTTGATAAGGGACGAAATTATTATATTTACGTGTATGCAGAAGACAGGAATCTTGTAAAAACATTGACGAGTAACATTGGAATAGCGGTTATTTTATATGGAATTTTTGTGGCAATCTTAATGATGATCAAGGCAAGATCCAATCAACAATATGAACGCATTCAGAAACAACGAGAAGAAGAGTATAAAAAAGAATTAGAAAAATCAGCAAAAGAAGCAAAGAAAGCCAATATTGCCAAAACAGAATTTCTGCAAAGAATGAGCCATGATATCCGGACACCGATCAATGGAATCCGGGGAATGGTAGAAGTTGGAGATTATTATAAAAGTGATATAGAAAAACAATCAGAATGCCGCAAAAAAATATGGGAAGCATCAGGCTTCTTACTAGAATTGATCAATGAAGTTTTGGATATGGGAAAATTGGAATCGGAAGAAGTGATCCTGGAGAGAAGAAGTTTTAATTTCTTTCAATTGTTTCAAGAGATTCGAACGGTTATTGAAAAACAGGCTAGAGAGAGAGGAATCAATATAGTTGTACATAAATATAATGTGATTCATGAAGATTTGATCGGAAGTCCAGTGCATGTAAAAAGAGTTGTGATGAATATTTTAACAAACGCGATCAAATATAACAAAAATAATGGAAAGATCTGCATAGAATTTAATGAAATTCAGAAAAATTACAATACTATTATTATTCGATTTAAATGTGAAGACACTGGAATTGGAATGAGTGAATCATTCCAAAAGACGATCTATGAGCCATTTGCACAGGAAAAAGCAGGGGCACGAACAGTTTATGGTGGAACGGGACTTGGGATGCCGATTACAAAAAGTCTTGTAGAGAAAATGGGAGGAACAATCTCATTTGAGAGTGAGCAAGGTGTGGGAACGACGTTTTATATTGAGCTTCCATTTCAGATCGATCATAATATAAAGCACGAAGAACTTAAGACAAAAGAGATAAAAAAAGCATCGATCAAGGGTGTCAATGTATTGCTTGCCGAAGATAATGAATTGAATATGGAAATTGCAGAATTTGTTCTGGAGAGTGCCGGGGCGAATGTAATTAAGGCATTTAATGGAAAAGAAGCATTGGAAATTTTCAAAGAATCGAAACTAGGAGAAATTGATATTATCTTAATGGATGTGATGATGCCGGTGATGGACGGATTAGAAGCAGCGAGATATATAAGATGGAGCAATAAAGAAAATGCCAGAGATATTCCGATCATTGCGATGACAGCGAATGCATTTACGGAAGATCGTAGGAGAGTTTTAGAAGCGGGAATGAATGAGCATTTGGCGAAACCGTTGGAATCTGAGGTGTTGATTAAGACGATCGCGAATTATTGTGGGAAAGTCGATCATTTTAAATAATAATACAACAGATTGTAAAACATTGCATGAAAACTGTCAAAACATTGTGAATAATTGCTAAAAACATGTAAAAAAACAGATAAAATACTAGCAAAAATAAATAGAAAGGACTACAATGGTTGGTATGAAAGGAGGTTTTACTGATGGAAAGAATAGCAGAGAAACTTTCAGAGATCGAAAAGACAGCGCGTGCGATCGTAGATAATGCGCAGGAACAAAAGCATCAGATGGAAATGCAGATGCAGAAAAAGAGGGATGCATTTGATGCAGATATGGAAAAGGAGACGAACGAAAAGATATTAAAGATTCAGTCGGATCTTGCAACAAACATGGAAAAACTTCTAAAGAAACAAGAAGAACAGAATAACAATGAAATAGAATCTTTAAAACAAGACTTCAAAGAACATCACAGCGAATATGCAAAACAGATATTAGAGCGGGTGATCAAAGTATAGGAGGCGATAGCATTGAGAGATGTGATGCGCTACAGCGGAATTGTGACGAAAGTCGCAGCAATGCGTGCAAAGCTTTTAAAACCACAGGATTATGAACAGCTGGCTTCTATGGATACAGTGACAGATATCATTGAATATCTGAAACAGACAAAATCGTACGGAAAATTTATCACACAGATGGATGAATCACTGTATCACAGAGGTAATATCGAAAAAGTCCTGATCCAGTCATTATATGATGATTACACAAGACTTTATCGTTTCGCAGATATGCAGCAAAAAGATTTTTTAAAGATCTTTATGAAGCGGTATGAAGTAGATTTGGTTCGATATTGCTTAAGAATTGTATTTAATCACAGTAATGTACCATTTGATCTGAATTACAAAAAGCCATTTTTTGATAAATATTCAAAGATACGGATTGACCAGCTAGTGACGGCAAAGAATATTGATCATCTGGTAGATTACCTGAAGAATACAGAATATTACGCACCACTGTCAAGAATCCGACAGTCAGGGGCATCGACATTAGCGGATTATGAACTGGCATTGGATTTATATTATTTTTCTATGATGTGGAAAGAACGCAAGGGAAATTGGGATAAAAAAGATAAGGAAATGCTGACTAAAGAATTAGGAGCAAAGATCGATCTATTAAATCTTCAATGGATTTACCGAGCAAAGAAATATTACCATATGCTCGCACCAGATATTTACACATTGTTAATTCCGATTCAACATAAACTTTCGAATCAGGAATTTAAAGATCTGGTCGAAGCGCCATCAGTGGAAGAATTCAAAAGAAGATTAAATGAAACTTATTACGGAAAGAAATATGAGTTCGGAGAACAGGTGCAGATTGAGAGTATTGTGAATGAATGTGTGGAACATATCTTAACGATCGCTTACAGAAACCATCCGTATTCTCTGGCAAGTATACAACAATATTTATTTTTAAAGGAGGAAGAGATTTATAAGATCACCACGGCACTGGAATGTATTCGCTATGGATTATCGCAACGGGAGACATTACAGTATCTGGTGCAAAAGCAACGACGTTAAGGAGGTAATGCATCATGATCGTAAAGATGAAATTCTTAAGCATTTCCGGACCGAGAACTGATATTGACAGGGTAAGTGCATCTTACCTTTCCAAATACGAAATGCAGCTGGAAAATGCGATCACAGAATTGAAAACGACAGATAACCTCATGCCGTTTATGGATGTGAATCCTTACAAAGAACCGCTTTCTAAAGCGGAACAGTATGTATTGATGCTTGCACAGCCAAAAGGAGAGATGGATACATCTCTTACGGCAGATGAGATCCTGACAATGATCAGGGATCTCAATCATGATTATCTGGACCTTAAGGCAAGGGAAGACCGGTTAAAGAAGCAGAAAGAAGAATTATTAGAAAAACTTCATGAACTTGAACCGTTTCAGCCTTTAGAGTTAAATTTAAAAGAAGTTTATGGCTATCAATATATGAAAGTCAGATTCGGACGAGTAAACATAGAGTATTATCAGAAACTTGAAAAATATTTATTCGATGATCTCAATGCAATTTTTTTAGAAGGGATCCGAAATGAAAATTATGTGTATGGATGTTATTTTGCTGCACATAAGGAGATGGGAAAGATTGATTCTACCTTTAAATCTTTGCATTTTGAAAATATCGCACTTCCAGACGATTACGAAGGAATGCCGGCAGAGATTTGCAGGAATTTAAGAAATCAGATCGATGAGATTGAAAAAGAAATCGAAAATGTCCAGAAACAGATGAATGATTTCTTATCAGTCAAGGCAAAGAAGATTCGAGGAGCGAGATATAAGTTAGAAGAATTATCCAATAACTTCGATGTGCGTAAAATGGCAGCCTGTATGGAAAATGAAGAACAGGAAGATTACTACATTCTCTGTGGATGGATGAGTGAAAAAGATACACAGGCATTTATTGAGGAGACAAAAGATGATGATAGGATCACGATCATTGTTGAAGAAGGAAGAGAAAAATTCTTCGGTGATCCACCAACGAAATTACAGAATCCCAAATTCTTCAAACCATTTGAAATGTTTATCAGAATGTATGGACTGCCATCCCATGATGAGATGGATCCAACCATTTTCGTGGCACTGACTTATACCTTTATCTTTGGAGCGATGTTTGGGGATGTTGGTCAGGGATTGTGTTTGTTTATCGGCGGGGGATTACTATATAAGATCAAGAAATGGAATCTAGCAGGAATTATTTCTGTTGCCGGAATTTTTTCTACATTCTTTGGCTTTATGTTTGGAAGCTTCTTTGGATTTGAAGGAACGATCATTAAACCAATGTGGTTATCGCCAATGCATGCGATGATGAAATTACCGTTTGTTGGGCAGTTAAATACTGTATTTATCGTGGCAGTTGCATTTGGTATGGCACTAATCCTGCTTGCGATGGTATTTCAGATCATCAATGCAAAGAAACGTGGGGATAAAGAAAATTTATTCTTCAGCCCAAATGGAGTTGCAGGACTTGTATTTTATGGATTCCTTGTCTTAACGATCGTGCTTTATATGACAGGTCATAAAACACCAGGAAATATCATGATGATCATTTTCCTTGGAATTCCAGTGATCATGTTCTTATTAAAAGAACCATTAGGACAGCTCGTGGAAGGAAAGAAACCAAAAGCAGAAGGCGGCGTTGGAATGTTTCTGGTGCAGGGATTTTTTGAATTGTTCGAGACGATGTTAAGTTTCTTCTCTAACACGATCTCATTTGTGCGTATCGGGGCATTTGCAGTGAGCCATGCGGCTATGATGGAAGTTGTTCTGATGCTCGGAGGGATCACAGATGGAGCAGGAAATCCAAACTGGATCATCATTGTTCTTGGAAATATTATCGTGTGTGGACTAGAAGGTCTGGTTGTCGGAATTCAGGTATTGCGTCTGGAATATTATGAAATGTTCAGTCGTTTCTATACGGGATCAGGAAGAGAATTCCATCCGTATGACAATCATGCAGGCAAGGAAAATTAGGAGGTATCGGTTATGACATTAGCAATCAAATTAGCGATCATCGCAGCATTAATCTTAAGTATATTTATTCCATTTGGTTATTTTCTTCATGGAGAGAGAACAAAGAAACGTTATAAACGAAGTATTGCATTTAACGCTTTTTTCTTCTTCGGGATCATTGTGATCGCCGGAGTGATGATGTTTGTCACAAATCCGGTACAGGCAGCACAAGCAGGTTCTGATGCAGGAATGGCTACAGGACTTGGATATCTGGCAGCAGCATTATCAACAGGACTTTCTTGTGTTGGTGGTGGTATCGCCGTAGCGAGTGCCGCAAGTGCAGCTTTAGGAGCGATCAGTGAAGATCCAAGTGCCTTAGGTAAATCACTGATCTTCGTAGGCCTGGCAGAAGGTGTATGTCTGTATGGATTGATCATTTCATTTATGATCATTGGTAAACTTGGATAGATCAGGAAGTGATAGTTATGAAGATGTATTTGATCAGCGATAACTTAGATACATTGACAGGAATGCGGTTAGCCGGGGTTGATGGGATTGTAGTTCATGAAAGGGATGAATTAAAAGAAGCAATCGAGAAAGCTATGAGTGATCCAGAGATTGGGATCGTGCTTTTGACAGAGAAATTTGGAAGAGAATTTCCAGAATTGATCGACGAGATCAAGCTGGAGCGGAAAATGCCGCTTCTGATCGAGATTCCTGACAGGCACGGAACTGGACGGAAGAAAGATTTTATCACGTCTTATGTCAATGAGGCGATTGGATTGAAATTGTAAGCCGGCTGTAGAAGGAAGGTGACAACATTGACAGTAGAAGAAAAGATTTCACATATCAGAGAAGCTGCCATGGAAGAAGCAAGAGCCAGAGGAAATGAAATCATAGATCAGCACCAGAAGGCATTGGAAGGCGTGTTCAAAACACATAAACAAGAAGCTGTGATGCAGGCAGATACGAGGATCAAGACCGAAACAGCATCGGCAAGGCAGCAGTTAAATACAGTAACATCCAAAGGGCAGCTAAAACTTCGAAGACAATTAAGCCGAGTGCAGAATGAATTAAAAAATAAATTGTTTGAGGAAGTCCGGGAAATGGCAGAAGAATACATGAAAACCGAAGCGTATAAAGAATTACTTGTATCCTATATTGCAAAAGCGGCGAGATTCGCAGATGGGAATCCATTGACAATCTATATTAACAGTTCGGATGAGGACAAAAAAGAATTCCTCGAAAAACGAACTGGAATGACAGTAACAGTCAGCGAAGAAGATTTTCTTGGAGGAATCCGTTCGATTATTCCGGGAAGAAATATCTTGATCGATCATTCATTTTCAGGTGCTTTGGAGAAAGAATACGAAGAATTTACCTTTAAAGGGGGTGTGACAGGTGAGTAAGACTGGAACAATTTATGGAATTAATGGACCTGTCATTTATCTGGCTGGAAATACTGGATTTAAGATGTCAGAAATGGTTTATGTCGGCAAAGAAAAATTAGTTGGAGAAGTCATTTCTCTGGATAAAGACTGTACGACGATTCAAGTATATGAAGAAACATCAGGATTAAAACCGGGCGAGATCGTGGAAGCAAGCGGGGAGGCAGTATCCGTCACATTAGCTCCCGGAATCCTTGATAACATTTTTGATGGAATTGAACGTCCCTTAGAGAGGATCGCAGAAAATGCAGGTGCATTTATCACAAGAGGTATCAGCGTAGATTCGCTTGATATGGAGAAATTGTGGGACACAAAATTAGTTGTCAATGAAGGAGATGTTCTTCATGGCGGTGATATCTATGCCCAAGTGCAGGAAACAAGAGCCATCGTACACAAATGCATGGTGCCGCCAGATCTTACAGGAACGGTTACTTTTGTGGCATCTGATGGAGAACATGCGATCAAGGATCATATGATCACGTTAAGATTGGACGATGGAACGGAAAAACAGTTAACAATGATCCAGAGATGGCCAATCAGGGTTCCAAGACCTGTTCACGACAGGATTCCGGCATGTGTGCCACTGGTAACAGGCCAGAGAATACTGGATACAATGTTTCCGATTGCTAAAGGTGGAACTGCGGCAATTCCAGGTGGTTTTGGTACTGGAAAGACAATGACACAGCATCAGATTGCGAAATGGTCCGATGCGGATATTATCATTTATATCGGATGCGGGGAACGTGGAAATGAGATGACACAGGTATTGGAAGAATTTTCAGAATTAGTTGATCCAAAGAGTGGTAATCCATTGATGGACCGAACAACACTGATCGCCAACACATCCAATATGCCGGTAGCAGCACGTGAAGCATCTATTTATACAGGACTTACGTTGGCAGAATATTACCGTGATATGGGATATGATGTCGCGATCATGGCGGATTCTACTTCAAGATGGGCAGAAGCGTTAAGAGAATTGTCCGGTCGTCTGGAAGAGATGCCAGCAGAAGAAGGATTTCCGGCATATTTAGCTTCCAGATTATCAGCTTTTTATGAGAGAGCTGGAATGATGCACAACCTAAATGGAACGGACGGTTCTGTAACGATCATCGGTGCAGTATCTCCGCAGGGAGGAGATTTCTCAGAGCCAGTTACACAGAATACCAAACGATTTGTCCGTTGCTTCTGGGGACTTGATAAATCCTTGGCTTACGCAAGACATTTTCCAGCGATTCACTGGTTAACGAGTTACAGTGAATATCTGACAGATCTCGGTGGCTGGTACAGAGATCATGTATCCCCCAATTTTGTGGACTATCGAAATCGTCTGATGGCGATCTTAAATCAGGAAAGTAGTTTGATGGAGATCGTAAAACTGATCGGTGGGGATGTTCTTCCAGATGATCAGAAATTAACGTTAGAGATCGCAAGGGTGATCCGATTAGGATTTCTGCAGCAAAATGCTTTCCATAAAGATGACACTTGCGTGTCCATGGAGAAGCAATTTAAAATGATGGAAGTTATTTTATATCTGTATCAAAAGAGCAGGGAACTTGTAGCGAGAGGAATGCCAATGAGCGTGCTAAAAGCAGAAGGGATCTTTGAGAAAGTCATTGCGATCAAATACGATGTTCCGAATGACAATCTGCAATTACTGGATCTTTACCGTAAACAGATTGATGATTTCTATGACGCAGTACTGGAAAAGAATGCATAAGGAGGCGGTCATTTTATGGGAATTGAATATTTAGGACTAAGCAGCATCAATGGTCCGCTTGTCATTCTGGAAGGAGTACAGGACGCATTTTTTGATGAGATCGTCGAATTTACGGTTGATGGAAAAACGAAAAAAATCGGAAGGATCATTGAATTATACGAAGATAAAGCGGTGATTCAGGTATTTGAGGGAACGGAAAATATGTCCCTTGATAATACAAGAACAAAATTAACTGGACACCCGATGGAAGTCTCTCTTGCACCAGATATGCTAGGGAGAACATTTAACGGAATCGGAAAACCAATCGATGGATTAGGACCACTGATCACCGATGTCAAACGAGATGTCAACGGTCTTCCATTAAATCCGGTCCGCAGAAAATATCCAAGAAACTATATCCGTACAGGTATTTCAGCAATTGACGGATTAACAACACTGATCCGTGGACAGAAACTTCCCATCTTCTCAGGAAACGGACTTCCACACGATCAGCTGGCAGCCCAGATCGTAAAACAGGCATCTCTTGGTGATGGTTCAGATGAGCCATTTGCGGTAGTCTTTGGAGCAATGGGTGTCAAACATGATGTTGCGGATTTCTTTCAGAAGACATTTGAGGAAAGTGGTGTTGCAGATCATGTATGTATGTTCTTAAATCTTGCAAATGACCCAGTTGTAGAACGATTGATCACACCAAAAGTAGCCTTAACTGCAGCAGAATATCTTGCATTTGACTGTAATATGCATATCTTAGTTATCCTGACAGATATGACATCGTTTGCGGAAGCGATGCGTGAGGTATCTTCATCGAAAGGAGAAATTCCATCCAGAAAAGGATATCCAGGATATTTGTACAGTGAACTTGCAACATTATACGAACGTGCAGGAATCATCGAAGGAGCAGAAGGTTCGGTCACACAGTTACCAATCTTAACTATGCCAAATGATGATATCACTCATCCAATTCCTGACTTAACCGGTTATATTACAGAAGGGCAGATCGTACTGGATCGTAACTTAAACGGACAGACCATTTATCCACCAATCAGTGTTTTGCCATCGCTTTCTCGTCTGATGAAAGATGGAATCGGAGAAGGATACACAAGAGAAGATCATCAGGATCTTGCAAACCAGTTATTTTCCGCTTATGCGAAAGTGGGAGAAGCAAGAAACTTAGCATCTGTTATCGGAGAAGATGAGTTATCCCCAATTGATAAAAAATATCTGGAATTTGGAAAGGCATTTGAGGAACGATATATCGGTCAGGGGCCGGAAGAAAACCGTTCCATGATCGAAACATTGGATCTTGGATGGGAATTATTAAAGATCCTGCCAAGAGAAGAATTGGATCGAATCGACACGAAGATCATCGATAAATACCTGCCAAAAGAGCAGGAAAGCTAAAGGTGGTGAGATTATGGACCCACGAGAATTCCCGACCAAAGGAAATCTGATCGCAGCCAAGAACTCTCTTACATTGGCAAAACAGGGTTACGATCTGATGGATAAAAAAAGAAATATCCTGATTCGTGAGCTGATGGATCTAATCGATGAGGCGAAAGATATTCAGGAAGAGATTGATACAACATTTACAAGAGCGTATGCATGCCTTCAGAGGGCGAATATCCAGCATGGGATCAGTAAGGTAGAAGAACTTGCCTATACAGTTCCGATCGAGGACTCGATACAGATTCAGACAAGAAGTATCATGGGAACAGAGATTCCACATGTGAAATATGATGCACATGAGAATCAGTTGACATATGCGATGGATGGGACATTTGAATCAATTGATGTTGCCAGGGAAGCGTTTCGGCAGGTGAAGGATCTGACAATTAAATTGTCAATGGTTGAAAACGCGGCGTATCGTTTAGCAACTAGTATTAAGAAAACGCAGAAGAGGGCAAATGCGTTGAAGAATATTACGATTCCGACTTATACCGGGTTGGTTTATAAGATTTCGAATGAGTTGGAAGAGAAGGAAAGAGAGGAATTTACACGGCTTAAAGTGATTAAGCGGATGAAGCAGAAAGGATGAATTTAATCCAAACAAAAGGACAGAAGATTGCCCTCAATCATCAATCTTCTGTCCTTTATGACATTTCCATGAAATCACATCTCCATAGCTTTCAAAAAGAAATCCTCACTACCAAAATTTCCAGATTTCAATATAAGCTGCAAATACCTATTTTCTTCAGGAATTAAAACAGGAACCCCAGGGCAGATTTCCTGTCCAATATAAAAAGAGGAATACCCTAATCCTGTAGTAACAGCTCCAGAGGTTTCTCCACCAGCAACAATGATCTTATGATAGTTATGATCCTTTGCATAAACAGCAATAAAAGACAGAATAGATTCTATTTTCTTAGCTGCTGTATAAAATGCAGGGGATTTTTTTTCTGTTTTAAAATCTTTCAACACAGCATCACTATATATTAACAATGGACTTTTCTGCGCATCAATAAGTGATGTAATGTAAGTTAGATCATAGTAGTCGAGAAGGAAATCCATAACAGGCCCAATATTTCCTTTTGGGGTAGAATCAAAAGTAGAGCAATATTTATAATATAAATGTTCTACCTGATACTGTTCTAAAAACAGCAGGACATCATGAACTTTCTTGATTGCATCAGATACAGGAACACTGCGTATTTTCAAAGCAAAAATTACACAGTCACAATCAGGAAGCATTAGAGGAATTCCTGTTAATAAGACAACATTTGCGTGCTTCCGTTTCAGAAAACTTGCAGCATCGGCTCCGCCTGTGAAATCATCTGCAATCACAGCAAGTTTAATACGATTCATAAGTACACCCCTTCCATCAACAAACGATATGATTCTAATAAACGATATTACTTAGGAAGAAATTGTGTAAGATCAGTTTCTTCATCGTAAACACGCAGCATTTCAATATTTTTGATCTCAAAAATAAGAAGATCAACCGTAGTCAGTGTTGGAGTATATCCTTTTACAATGTGGCCACCAAAGACCTGACCAGAAGCATCACACATTGTCGCATGAAAATGTGTGTCATAGTCATTGTTATTTTGACAAACAACACCTGTTCCATTTAGAAATTCTACTGGACCGTCTTTTTGAAGAACATCGCCATATCCAGCACCAACTTTCGCATCTTCTTTTGGAACAAGATTCATATAACCACATTTTTTGAAACTTCCCAAACAGGTAACGTAAGCATGTTTAATATCATTTTTTTACATACTTCTTCAATACCTTCGATCAAATCTGTGTCGGGCAGTAATCTTGCAGCAACTGTTTTACCTGTAGTTCCGCAGGCATCATGAAAACGTATCATAATAAAATCCTCCTTACCAAGCTCTATTTTCCTGATCAAATAAATTCACATAATGTTCCAGACGGTCAGAATATCCCTTGATAAAAGACGGAATCAACTGCCATTTATCAAAGTTTTTATCTTGAATAAAAGTTTCTAATTCTTCTTTCCCGGCAACGACAAGTTCTGTTGCAAGGTTGACTTTCTGAATACCATTTTTTACAGCTTTTCTTAAATTTTCATCACCAGTTCCACTTCCACCATGTAATACAAGTGGTATATCTACAACATCGGTAATCTGTTTTAACAGATCAAAATCGATGTGAGGAGTGCCGTGATAACGTCCATGAGCAGTTCCGATTGCTACAGCAAGACAGTCAATTCCTGTCTCTTCAACAAATTTTTTCACCTCTTCAGGCTTTGTAAAATGATCAGAAACATCGGAAGAATAATCTTCACTCTGACCGACATGGCCTAATTCAGCTTCTACACTGATATTAAGAGGACGGCACATTTTCACAGTCTCTTTTGTCTGTGCGATATTATCTTCATAGCTTAAAGAAGAACGATCGACCATAATGGAAGTAACACCATAATTATCTTTTTTTGCTCGATCAAGAATTTCCTTCATTGTAACTAACATAAATACCTCCTTCGTAAAAAATATTTTCGCAAAAGTCAATAAAAAATAGATGAAATAAAAATATATTTCATCTACATAAAAATTCATATCTAAAATTTAGTTTCGCTAAGCAATAATTCTACATCGTTTATCTGAGTTGGCAATTTATCATCAAAATTAAAGAGAGGATAATTTTTAATAACATAAATGAGAGCATCATTGACAGCGAGTTCTAATAAATGAGAATCAGCACGAACATTTTGATCATGCATTTCATTCGTGTCGTTAATCTGTAAAATAGCATCTGAAAAATCCATGATCTGAGAGTTTGGATCAGCAGTGATCACAAGAATCTTCATTTCTTTTTTCTTAGCAAGGGAAAGCGCTTTTAAAACCTGTGTTGAAGCACCAGAACGACTGATCGCAATTACAAGATCAGAAGCAATCGGGATTGTATTTCCAGCCCCTATAATATGACACATTCTGGCTTCACAGATCAATTTTGCAGCACAGAGCAGATCATTTGTAGAGATGAAACTTGAGAGTGAACGAATGCGGTTTGCACAAGCAGAAAATATTTTTTCACTTGTAAGTAAGGGGGCATTGTTTAACATATCATTGTCTTTTTATGCGACATCATTTGAAAGAAGAAGCCGCATTTGGAAGAAACCATTATACCCTAGATGTTTTGCCATTCTGACAATGGAAGCTTCACTTGCATGAGCTTTTTTAGCAAGCTGTGAGATATTAAGAAGGGTTACTTCTTCAAGATGATCAAGGATATATTGTGCAGTTTTTTTCTCTGCAGGAAAGAGTTCTTCAAAGTTATGTTTAATATTTTCGATGACTGATGTTTTTATAATTTGCATGGACAGCTCCTTTCTGATACTAAGAAAGTTAACACGAATTATAAAGTGTGTCAATTTGATATCTTTCAAAAAGTGGAAATGCGAAAAGTGGAAATGTGGAAATTCAAATGCGGAAATGGAGGAAAATGTGGAAATATAAAAGCGGAAGTACCTTTGGTTTGGAATAGACTAAAAACTATAGAAATGTCACAAAAGAAATCATATAATAAACCCATCGAAAGACAAAAGTGACAAAAGAAAGGAGCCAAGTCATGAAATTAAAAATGGTAGGTCTTGGGAAAATGGGATTTAATTTAGCCCTGAATATGAAAGACCACGAGGTTGATGTAGAAGGATTCGATGTAAATGAAGAAGCCAGAAAGAAGGCTGAAGAATCTGGAATTAAATCATATGAAACTCTAAAAGATCTGGTATCTGCGGATCAGAAAGATGTGATCTGGGTTATGTTACCAGCTGGAAAGATCACAAATTCAGTATTAGATGAATTAAGTGGTTTATGTAAAAAAGGAGACATCGTGATCGATGGTGGAAATTCAGATCATCGAGACAGCTTAAAGACAGCAAAGAAGATGGAAGAGAAAGGAATTTATTTCTTTGATATTGGAACAAGTGGAGGGGTTTACGGAGCAAGACACGGAGCAAGTTTTATGTGTGGAGGAGATCCGGAAGTATTTAAAAATGATCTTCAGGAAATGTTAGAAAGCATTGCAACAACAAACGGATGTCTTTACACAGGAAAAACAGGAAGTGGTCATTATCTTAAAATGATTCACAATGCAATGTTATATGGATACATGCAGACATTAGGAGAAGGATTTGAACTTCTTGAAAAAAGTGAATTTGATTACGATCTGGAACATGTTGCAGATTCACTTAGTAAATCAAGTGTTATTAGAGGATGGCTGTTAGAACTTGCAGCAAATGCATTTAGAAAAGATCCAGATCTAGAAAAGATCAAAGGAGTTGTTGGAGCAAGTAAAACAACAGGATGGACAATCGAGTCTGCTTGTGAACTTGGAGTTCCAATCCCAATTATTTCTACTTCACTGATGATGCGTTTAAGATCAAAACAGGATGATTCATTTTCAGCGAAAGTGATCGCATCTTTAAGAGATGAGGTTGGAGGACACAAAGCTCAGTCAAAATAAAGGAGAAATTATATGTGGTTTTACAAGATTGAAAGAGATGAAAAAAATAAATATATCAATATCACATGGAATACGACAATGACATACATCAAAAGTATTCTAGGAGTTGTCGGTGTAGGAGCATGTTTGTTTAATCTTGTATGGCTTGCAGCAATATGCTTAACGATTTTAGCTGTGGCACTGACATATTATTTATATCGATATGGAAATCTAGTTCGAATACTTCATAGCCATGAACAAAAAAAGGGATTAGAATATACAGGTAGCCAATATTCATTTAAAGATCCATTGATCGTAACAATTCCGCAGGTGAGAAATATATGAACAGACAAGAAAATTTAATTCAGATTCTTTTAAAAGCAGAAAAACCACTTACAACACAAGAATTAGCAGAGCAGTTAAATGTCAGCAGCCGGACAATCCGATCTGATCTTGAAAAAATAGAATCAGAAATCCTGGTTCATTCCATGAAACTTGAAAAGAAACCAAGAGTTGGTATTTGGATTGAAGGTACACAAGATGAAAAAGATGCATTGTTTCTTGATGTAAAAGGAGAACATGACTTAGTAGAGTCTTATTCGAAAGAATACCGAAGAGGCTGCATTTTAGTACAGATATTGCTGTCAAAAAATAAAATATATCCATATAAATTACAGAATAATCTTTATGTAAGCAAGTCAACAATTGAAAAAGATCTTCAGGAGATCTCAAAATGGCTGGAGAAATATGATCTTAGTTTAATGAAGAAACCAAGTATAGGTCTTTATGTCAGTGGAGATGAAGAAAATATTCGAAATGCAGTTGCTGCACTAGCAGGTGAACTGAGTGAAAAAAATCAGTCCATTGAAAGCTTGATGGAAACATATTTGGATATAGATGTTAAGGAAATCGAAGACATTATACATAACTGGAATGACAATTATAATATGCACTTAAATGAAGTGAATATAAACAATCTGGCTTTTCATGCATCGGTTATGTTAATGAGAATAGGTAAAAATAAAGCATTATTAATAGAAAATTCAAAAGCCTTGGATAGTGAGACATTTTCTTATAAAGAAGAGTTCGACATCCTAATAAATGAACTTTCAACATATGGAAATTGTGAGATTCCAAAAGATGAAGCAGATTATCTTCTTATGCATCTTTTAGGTATGTATTTGAATGAAAGCTCATTTTTAGAAAATGATTTTTTAAATGATCTGAGAAAGATTGCTGAAAATATAGCAGAAGATTTTATTTTGAAATCCGATAAGATCATGTCATTAGATTTAGAATCAAATGACCAGTTTAAAAGATCACTGATGCTTCATTTGCTTCCAACAGTATATCGTTTGAAATATGGATTAAATCTATATAACCCATTATTGAATGAGATTAAGACTAATTATGCCAGCTATTATTATCTGGCTCTGATCATCAATTCAAGTTTCAAAAAATATATCGGAGTAAATGCAAGTGAAGGAGAAATTGCTTATGTGGCATTGCATTTGTCAGTAGCTGTACAGCAGGCAAAAGATCATGTGCAGGTAGCGGTTGTCTGTTCTCTTGGAGTAGGAGTATCAAGATTACTTTCTGTAAAGCTTCAGGAAAACTTCCCAGATGTAACATTTATTCATTGTTCCATGAATGATGAGGAACAGTTAGAAAAATGTAAATATATCATTTCAACAGTGGAACTTAACACAGACAAACCTTATGTACAAGTAAATCCGCTGCTGATGGAAGTAGATGTACAGAAAATACGAACACTATTAAGAAAAAATCCAAGTATTAATAAAACAAATTTCTCCATGCAGACAGTAAAAGTCTTTCATGAGCAAATTGATAAGATTCAGATCTTGCAAGAGATGTCAAATTATCTTCGCATGTGCGGCGCAGTGACACCAAGATTTTTTGAAGGTGTTTTAAAAAGAGAAAATATGGGATCTACGGAAGTAGGAGATGGTATTATTCTGACACATGGATTCCATGAGGATGTAAAGCGAACACAGATTGCATTTTGCAAGCTGGATCATCCGATTGTCTGGAAGACACAGGAAGTTGATTTTATCGTAATGTTAGCAGTTGCAAAAACAGATGCAAAAAATGTAATGCAAATGAACTGGTTGTATAAAATGTTAAGCAATATGGAGATAGTCAACAAGATAAGAGAATGCAAGAAAGACAGAGAAATATATGAAACATTAATAGAAGCAAGTAAAAAACTTTAAAGGAGGGTACATATTATGAATTTATTAGACATTCTGGATCTTGATTTAATAGATCTGGATATGGACGCAACAGATAAAGATGGAGTTTTAAAACAGTTAAGTTCCATGCTTTATAAAAAAGGAAATATTAAAGATCTGGATAAATTCCTGGAAGCAGTTTATGAAAGAGAAAGCATTGGAGAAACAGGTCTTGGAGGGATTGCGATTCCTCATGGTTTAACAGATCAGGTAATCAATGCAAGTGTTGCAATCGGAAAAGTAAAACAGCCAGTAGAATGGGAAAGCCTTGATGATCAGCCAGTAAGTCTGATTTTCTTATTAGCAGCACCAACTGGAGATCTTCAGAAGACACATCTTCAGAATCTATCACAGCTTGCTAGCGTTGTAGCACATAAAGCACATGTCGACGCGTTAATGAAATGTGAAACAAAAGAAGAATTTTTTGAACTATTTGAAACTTATTTTAATGAATTTACAAAGAGAAAGGAAGCTTAATTATGAATATTGTTGGAATTACATCTTGCACTTGTGGAATCGCACATACTTATATGGCTAGAGAAAAACTGTTAGAAACTGGAGAAAAATTTGGATGGAGTGTAAAAATCGAAACACAGGGAAGCGGTGGTGTTGAATTTGCGTTAACAGATGAAGATATCAATGCTGCAGATTGTGTATTGATCGCATCTGATGTTGCTGTATCTGGAACAGAAAGATTCAAAGGAAAACCAATGGTTAAAGTACCTGTTGCAACAGCAATCAAATCACCAGAACATCTTCTTCGTAAGATTGAAGAAAAATTAGGTGCAATGAAGAAATAAAAGTGCTAAAAGGAGAGAAGATATGTTAAAAGACGTATTAAAAAACTTAAAGCAGCATTGTATGAGTGGTATCTCTTATATGATCCCTGTTATCGTTATCGGTGGATTTTGTACAGCACTTGCTCGTCTGGCAGGAAATGTTGATACAGCAGGAACTATTGGATATGCATTCTTACAGGCAGGAAATGCAGCATTTGCATTAATGATGTCCGTACTTTGTGCAGGAATTGCTTACTCTATCTGTGGTAAACCAGGAATTGCACCAGGTGTAGTAGCAGGATATTTGTCAACACAGGTAAAAGCCAGTTTCCTTGGAGCATTAATTTGTGGAATCTTAATTGGTATTATGATCTTATGGATGCAGGAACATTTCCCAGATTCAAAAGCTTTGAAATCAATGTATCCGATCGTTATTTATCCGGTAATATCCGGAATTATAGCGACGCTGTTGATCATGTTTGTCTTTGGACCGCCTCTTGCAGCATTAACACAGGCAGCTATTGACTTCTTTATGAATATGAACACGGGATCAAAATTCTTATTAGGATTTATCTTAGGATGTATGACCGGATTTGATATGGGAGGTCCTGTGAATAAAATTTGTTTCTCTGTTGTCAGTGCATTCGCAGCCTCTGGAATCTGGGGACCTGCAGCCGGAAAAAATGCGGCGGCTATGGCACCTCCAATGGGTATGGCAATTTCAGCACTGGTATTAACTCCTAAAAAATATACAGAACAAGAAAGAGAAGATGCAAAAGTTGCGATCGCAATGTCATTGTGTCAGGTAACAGAGGGTGCATTACCATTTGCCTTTAATGATCCGAAACGAGTCATTCCGGCGGTAACAATTGGTTCAGGTGTTGCTCATGGATTAATCTTAACTTGGGGAGTAACAGTTCCTGTACTGCATGGTGGAATCTTCTCGGTTCCACTGGCAAGTAATCCAATGTTATGGATTGCAGCATGGTTGATCGGAGCTATGGTTACAGCGGTAATTGTTTCTGTAACAAAACCAGCGCGTCCAGTTGAAACAGTACATGAAGATGAAGAATTGAAAGATGATTTTGATATTGAAATTGGATAATCAGACAATTCGCAGTAAAACGTATTTTATAGAAGAATAGAGAAGCTGCATTATGCAGCTTTTCTTATACCCAAAAAAGGAGAAAAAACCATGAAAATTGAGAAAAAATATTTAGATGAGATGAAAAGATGCTACTGTGCAAGCAATATTTCCTTTGATGGAGAAAATCATGTACTACTTGCAAGTGAAGATCCAGAAGTTGCCTGCAACATGTATTATGGAAAAGATTTCGAAAAGAAACAAAATGTCTGGACAATACCAGGTGGATGTATGTCAATCGTTCCAATTCCAGGAAAAGAGAAGGAATTTCTTGCAGTACAGGAATTTTATTTAAAAGTAACACCATCTTTAGCTAAGATCGTATGGGGAAAATATGAGGATGGAGAATGGAAATTTAAAGATGTAGTATCTATTCCATATGTGCATCGTTTTGGTATTTTTCATGCGAACGGAATTAATTATCTGATCGCAGCAACGGTTGCAACATCCAAAAAAGAAAAGAATGACTGGAGTGTACCGGGACGTATTTACGTTGCAGAATTACCAGAAGATCCATCAAAAGGTGTAGAACTTGAAATTTTAGTAGATGGATTATATAGAAATCATGGATTTTGGCAGACAAAAAAAGGTGGAAAAGATGTCGGATATTTTGGAAGTGATCAGGGAATCCTTCGTGTCAGTGCACCAGAGAAACGAGGAGGCCAGTGGAAGACAGAACTGATCATGGAAGGGCATATCGGAGAAATAGCAACGATTGATATTGATAATGACGGTGAAGATGAGATCATGACAATCGAAGAATTTCATGGAGATACGATTCAGATTTATAAAAAGATTGATGGAAAATATACAAAAGTCTGGAAGTACGATAATGAAATCGATTTTGCACATGCCCTTGTTGGAACAAAATTAGCTGGACAGAATGCATTTGTATGTGGCGTAAGAAGAAAAGATTGTGAATTATTTGCTGTTACTTATGAAGATGGAGAATATAAAGTCACAATGATAGAAAAAGGAGTAGGTCCTGCAAATCTGTGTGTAGTTAACGAAAAAGACAGAGATATCATTGTAGCAGCAAATCACACAGCAAATGAAGCAGCTGTATACTTTGTAACAGAATAAAACCTGAATACATTTAATAAGCGAGGGATTTTATGTTAGAAGAATTAAAACAGAAAGTATTAGAGGCAAATTTATTATTACCACAGCATGGATTAGTTACATTTACATGGGGAAATGTATCAGAGATTGACCGGGAAAAAGAAATTGTTGCAATTAAACCAAGTGGAGTAGAATACAGCAAGATGACAGCGGAAGATATTGTTCTTGTAGATCTTGAAGGAAATATTCTTGAGGGAGAATTAAGACCAAGTTCTGATGTAGATACACATTTGGAATTTTATCGAAACTGGCCAGGAATTGGCGGTGTTGTACATACACATTCCACATGGGCAACTGGTTTTGCACAGGCAGGAAAAGATATTATTGCGTTAGGGACGACGCAGGCAGACTATTTTGATGGAGCAATTCCATGTACCAGATTCATGACAGATGAAGAAATAAAGGGAAGCTATGAATTAGAGACAGGAAAAGTGATTGTAGAGGAATTCCAAAAAAGAGAAATTGATCCAGAGAGAGTACCAGGAGCTTTAGTACATAGTCATGGACCATTTACATGGGGAAGTGATGGATTTAATGCAGTTCATAATGCGGTTGTTTTAGAGGAATGTGCAAAAATGAACGCAATTGCGATGCTGGTCAAAAATCCAGAAATTGGGTCAATGCAGCAGACATTATTAGAGAAACATTTTAACCGTAAACATGGTCCGGGGGCGTATTATGGTCAATCAAAATAAAGAATATTATCTGGGACTTTATGAGAAAAGTATGCCTAACACACTTTCATGGGAAGAAAAACTGAAAGTGGTAAAAGAAGCAGGTTTTGATTATCTGGAAATGAGCATTGATGAGACAGAAGAAAAGCTTGCAAGACTTGACCAGTCAGTGGATGAAATAGAAAAGGCAATCGAAAAAACAGGAGTTCCTATAAAATCTATTTGCTTAAGTGGTCATCGAAAATATCCATTAGGCTCACATGATCCAAAGATTAGGGAACGAGGAATGGAAATCATGGAGAAAGCCATTTGTCTGGCAGCAAGATTAGGAGTACGAGTCATACAGCTTGCCGGGTATGATGTATATTATGAAGAAGGCGATTTTCAAACAAGAGATTATTTTAAGATGAATCTGAAAGAGGCTGCGATCATGGCAGCAAAGCAGGGGGTATTGCTAGGATTTGAAACAATGGAAACACCTTTTATGGATACAGTAGAAAAGGCTATGGCATATGTAAAAGATGTGGATCAGGCATATCTTGGAGTATATCCAGACATCGGTAATCTGAAAAATGCTTCTCTTCTATATAATGTAGATGTGAATGAAGACATAATGACAGGAAAAGGTCATATTTTTGCAACACATTTAAAAGAGACAGTTCCAGGAAAATATAGAGAAATCCCATTTGGAACAGGACATACTGAGTTTGTAAGAAATATAAAGACTTTAAAAAGACTGGGAGTCAGAATGTTTGTAGGAGAATTCTGGTATGTCGGAAATGATGACTGGAAACAGGTAATTATAGATGCAAATGATTTCTTAAGAGATAAGCTGGAACAGGCATAATAGAATAAATTTATTGAAAAATGGAATTGTAATAAGACAGTTCCATTTTTTTGTATGTATTATTTAAATAACACCACATACAACGAAAAAACTCTGATGGGTAGACTTCGCCGATATTTTTTGATTTATTTTGAAACTTTTTCTGTATCTACAGCAGATTCTCTTTTTCTACTGATATTTTCAATACTTGCATTGGAATCCGCACATTCCATTCGCTTTTTGTATCACCATTTTTTATCTGGCATTACAAAAAAATCATTGAATGTTTTTTATTATGCCTGTTCCTATGCAAAGGTTGATTATTCAAACTTTATGAATATTACAGCCCGTACTGCTTTAAAGCTGATACCCGATCCATTGAAAACACATCCGGTTTTTCTATGTGTTGATGATACCATGGTATCCAAGTCTGGCAAAAAATTTGAAAATGTTTCAAAACTGTTCAATCATGCTGCACACAATGGTTCCAACTATCTCAATGGACACTGTTTTGTAAGTATCATGCTATGCGTGCCTGTTTTGGATCATGATAAGATATCTTACCTGTCTGTTCCTCTTGGCTATGGCTATCGTATGTGGCAGAAAAAAGAATCTAAACTGGAACTGGCAGCTTCCATGATCCGTCAGGTCATGCCTGAATTTCTCAGCAAAGAACATGTCATTATTCTCTGTGACAGCTGGTATACAAAGAAAAATCTGGTCTCTATTATTGATGAATATCCAAACCTTGATCTCATTGGCAATGCAAGGATTGATTCTGTCATGTATGATCTCGCTCCTGAACGGACTGGGCGCAGAGGACGTCCTGCCAAGCATGGAAAACGGCTTTGCGTTGAAACAGATTTTACTTTTTCCAAGGAAAAGATCGGTGATTATTATACAGGTGTCCGCCGGGTTTTCACAAAGATCTTTGGCGACCGGGAAGTTCTTGCTTATGTCACGGATACTGAAAAAGGAAACGGCACAAAACGTCTATTTTTCAGCACAATCTTTTCAGAAGATCTGAAGGTCTTTTGTACGGAGGAGGAACACTCATCTTCTGACCAGACAGATCATGATCCAGTAAACTATATCCGCTGTTACTATATGCCTTTCGATGGAAGATCGAAATCGGCTACTATGAACAGAAAACGTTCTGGTCTTTTTGCGACTATATGGTACGGAGTCGCAAGGGAATAGAAATGCTGGTAACCCTGATTAATATCAGTTACTGTGCTATGAAGATCCTGCCTTATCAGGATAAATATTTTTCTAAATACCGTACAAAAAGTGTACAGGAGTTTCGTTTTGAATTAAGTCAGGAAATCCGTAAACAGATATTTTTTGCCACTTTCGTGAAAAATATCGAAACACATATAAAATCAGAGACTATGATAAAGGCTTTAAAACAGTTGATTTGTCAACAAGTCTGTCATTTATAAAGTTGTAAACTGGTGTTTAAATAATAAAAAGAAAATTAATATCGAAATACAAAATCGATATCAAGAAGAGTATTGTAGTAAGTTTCAATTTCATGTGGTACAATTAAAACAAATAGAATCAGCAACAGAAGAAGAAAAACAGACAGCAAAAGACTGGCAGCAAGTTGAAGAGATAATTCGTGGGAATCCGTATAGAGAAGCGGTGAAGCAAGAGATGTATAAGATGAGTCGGGATGAGAAAGAACGCTATCTGTATCTGAGGGAAGAAATGGCAGTTAGTGATGAAGTGAGTCGAATGAGGACAGCAATAAAGGAAGGAATAAAGGAAGGAGAAAAAAGAGGAATTAAATTGACTAAAAAAGTTTTTCAATTATCACAAAAAGGTTGTACAATAGCACAAATAGCAGAAAAATGCAATATTGAAGAATCAGAAGTAAAAGAAATATTAGAATAAATTACAAAATTGACACAAAATAAAAAATATGCTATCTTAACAAAAGAGAAAGGGAATGAAGTTCTCCCTCGAAGAGATTCGAAACCGCTTATTAAGCTGATGACTTCTGTGTAATGAACACAGGGGTTATCAGCTTTTTTGATGTTTGGATTATATAAAAAAGAAAGGATTTTAGGAAAATGCAAAAGAAAGACTATATTATACAACTGCTAAAATATATCATCATGGCAATCGTTGTAGGAATTATTGTAGGTACGATCGATGCCTTGTTTGGAAGAGTGCTGATCGCAATTTCAGAGTTCAGGACCATACATTATCAATATTTACTGCCATTCCTGCCAATTGCTGGGCTGGTGATCACAGCAATGTATTACGTATTCAGTAAACTAAGTCTAAAAGGAATGAAACTCATTTTCGAAGTTGGCCAGCAAAAAACAGATGCCATCCCATTACTACTAATTCCATTAGTAATGATCGGAACATGGTTAACGCATCTATTCGGAGGAAGTGCTGGCAGAGAAGGAGTTGCAGTTCAGATCGGAGCAACCCTGTCTCATGCACTCGGAAGAAAATTAAACTTCCCAGAGAATGGAAGAATAATGTTAGTCATCGGTATGGCAGCAGGATTTGGAGGGTTATTTCAGACACCATTAAGTGCAACATTCTTTGCAATCGAGGTAATCGTAATCGGGAAAATGGATTATGAAGCACTACTGCCAGCATTGGCGTCTGCATATATAGCAGCATTTACATCTCATAGCCTGGGGTTAGAAAAATTTTCAGTTGCGATTAAAAATACCATAAATTTAACTGGTACAAAAACGATCATATCAGTAATCATACTTGGAATTTTATTTGGACTGACTGGAAGATTGTTTTCTTTTTCATTAAGTAAGTTAAAAGTATTCATGGGAGAAACGATCATGAATCAGTATTTAAGAATCGGAGTTATGGCAATTCCATTAGCAGCATTATTGTTTATTATTCACGGATCAAGATATAGTGGACTTGGAACAAATATAATCTCAGCAGGATTCGCAGGACAGACAATCTATAGTTATGATTGGCTCCTAAAGTTATTATTTACGATTTTTACACTGGCAATTGGATTTCAGGGTGGAGAAGTTACACCACTGTTTTCGATTGGAACATCTCTTGGAGTGATCCTTGGAGGTCTACTTGGATTACCACCAATGTTATGTGCAGCACTAGGATATGCAGCAGTCTTTGGAAGCGCAACAAATACACTGATCGCACCGATCATGATTGGATTAGAAGTGTTTGGAGGAGCTGATATGGTGCTGTTTGTTATTGTCTGTGTGATTGCTTATGGGGTGAATGGGAATATATCTATTTATGCACAAGAAAAATTTTAATTTTGTAAGTTGGCCAACTGTAGATTTTGAGTATATGATAAAAAATAAATAAACGATCGGAAGAGCAGCTAGAGAATTTTCCTCACGTTTTTTACAGATCGCTGATCCGCCGGCTTTCCTTGCGTAACTCGCCTTCAAAGGTATTGAAAACAGTACTCTTTGAGGCTCAAACAACGCACCAAGCCGGCTGCGAATCCGTAAAAAACGTGGC
This sequence comes from Anaerostipes hadrus ATCC 29173 = JCM 17467, assembly GCF_030296915.1. Taxonomy (NCBI): domain Bacteria; kingdom Bacillati; phylum Bacillota; class Clostridia; order Lachnospirales; family Lachnospiraceae; genus Anaerostipes; species Anaerostipes hadrus. The sequence continues at coordinate 93,677 of NZ_AP028031.1, forward strand.
AAAATTCTAATGCTGCTCTTCCGATCGTTTATTTATTTTTTATCATATACCTAAAGTCTAAAGTGTGGACAATTACAAGATTGAAAAATTTAAGTGGGTGTGTATGGAGGACAGCATTGGTTGTAAAATAGGGAACTTTCAGACAGAAAGTAATGTTATTATGCTTCATAAACATCCCAACAAATCGGTGCTGTTTAAGCTCTTTCATCTTCTGTCAACGAATCCAAAACTTATCAGTCAATACCGTTTAACATACACACTGTATAGTGGTTTGAATTACGTAAATTATTTGAATATTATAAAAAGAGATCATGTGTCGGCAACCGTACGGACACGTCTGCACTTAGCGAGTGGATGGTCGTTAGACCATTCAGGAGCTTAGTACAGCTACGTGGGAGTCCGAACGCGAGTGGGTTGCAGACACATGATTTCTTTTTATAATATTCCACCAATAATTTCCGTCTTCAAACTACAAATCACAATTTGCAATAAATTTCGTAAAATGTTAAGATTAATAAAGAAACACACCCAAGGAGAAATGCAAAAATGGAAGAAAGATGGGACATTTACGATAAGAATAAACAACTGACAGGCCGTACAATGAAGAGAAATGACTGGACATTAAAAGATGATGAATATCATCTGACAGTTCTTGGAGTCATTAGAAGATCAGATGGCAAATTTTTGATCACAAAGAGAGTTATGACAAAGGCATGGGCACCAGGATGGTGGGAAGTGTCTGGTGGTGCTGCACAGGCAGGAGAAGCATCTTATGATGCGGTTCTTCGTGAAGTGAAAGAAGAAACAGGACTGGATGTTAAAGATGCTGAAGGCGGATATATGTTTACATACAAGAGAGAGAATCCAGGAGAAGGAGATAACTATTTTGTAGATGTTTATCGTTTTACATTAGATATCGATGACAGTGATGTAAACTTTCAGGAAGCAGAGATTGACGGCTATATGTTTGCCTCAATAGATGAGATCAAAGTATTTGCACAGGAAGGAATTTTCCTGCACTATGACAGTATAAAAAAGGTATTTGAGTAAGGCAATGAGTTCAACAATAAAACGTAATAAATATGAAATTGATATGTGCAATGGAACGATTATGGATAAACTGATCTCATTTTCGTTACCATTGATGTTATCCGGAATTTTGCAGCTGATGTTTAATGCAGTGGATATTATAGTTATTGGAAGATTTAGTGGGAGCCAGTCGCTTGCAGCGGTTGGATCAACCACTGCCCTGATCAATATGTTTACCAATTTATTTATTGGAATATCCCTTGGAGCGAATGTTTTATCCGCAAGATTTTATGCGGCGGGCAAAGATAAAGAAATGTCTGAAACCGTTCATACGGCAATCACACTGGCGCTGATCAGCGGAATTATTATGGTCTTTGTAGGATTGATCTTTGCAAAACCAGTATTAGAATTAATGGATACACCAGATGATGTGATCAATCTTTCCACTCTTTACATGAGAATTTATTTTATGGGGATGCCGTTTTTTATGCTTTATAATTATGGAGCATCCATTTTAAGAGCGGTCGGAGATACAAAACGTCCGCTGTTTTATTTGATCGTTGCTGGAATTGCAAATGCAGGTCTTAACATGTGTCTGGTTATCATTTTTCATCTTGGCGTTGCAGGAGTTGCGATCGGAACGGTAATTTCACAGCTGATTTCAAGTATACTTGTGCTTCGATGTCTGTATCGATCAGAAACAAGTTACCAACTGCGTTTTTCAAAATTAAAGATTCAAAAGGAATATTTAAAACAGATTTTTCAGGTGGGAATTCCAGCAGGAATTCAAAGCACTGTTATTAATTTTTCTAATGTATTATTGCAGTCATCAGTGAATTCTTTTGGATCGATCGCAATGGCAGGATATACGGCAGCAAATAATATTTTTGGATTTTTGTATGTTACAGTGAATGCAGTGACACAGGCTTGCATGAGTTTTACCAGTCAGAACTATGGTGTTGGAAAATGGAAACGAATGGATCGTGTCTTGATCGACTGTCTGATCTTATCATTTGTTGCAATGATGATCTTGGGAAACAGCGCTTATTTCTTTGGTCCTAAACTCTTGACGATCTATACAAGTAATTCAAAAGTAATTCAATGTGGAATGGAAATCTTGTTATATACAACGGTTACGTATTTCCTCTGTGGATTTATGGATCTGTTTCCTGGAGCACTTCGTGGAATGGGGCGTTCTGGTGTGCCAATGATCCTTTCGATCATTGGGACAGTAGGAACAAGAATCGTATGGATTTTCTGGATCTTCCCGAATCATAGATCTTTGGATATTTTATTTATATCATATCCAGCATCCTGGATCATAACAATCGTATTACAGGTGATCTGTTATTACTTTGTGAGAAAACAATTATATGCAAAAATGAGAGCAGAAGCATAATAACAAACAGGCAGTACATTAACCAGAACTGGAAGAATGTACTGCCATTTTTTGTTGGAATCCTGTATATCGGAATTCTATTTTTCCTTTTTATGAATATGAACCTCAGGAATTGCTACATTATCATAGAGAATAGAGTGTTTTTCTTCTTTTTCCTGTTCTATTTCATCAATATGTTCCTCAATCTCATCAAAATCTTTTGTATGGATCTCGGGTATTGCAACATTTTCGCTTTTCATTTTATATTCTGATTTCTCACGGAGCTTATTTCGGATTGCTTCGCGTCTTTTTTTTCTTTTTCCAAACATTTTTCATCGTCTCCCTCTAGATTATAGAAAATTGATAAAGAACGTGATCACCAGACTATTTAAGAAGTCTGCAAATAAACTACCGATCAAAGGTACCAGAAGGTAAGCTTTGACGGATGGGACATAACGTTCACAGATTGCCTGCATATTCGCCATGGCGTTTGGCGTGGCACCCATTCCGAAACCACATACGCCAGAAGATAATACAGCGGCATCATAGTCTCTTCCCATGATATTAAATATTACAAAATAAGTAAATAAGAACATCAAAATAGTTTGTCCTGCAAGTAATGTGATCAGTGGAAGTGCAAGGTCTGCAAGCTGCCATAATTTTAAAGTGATCATGGCGATTCCTAAGAATAAAGATAGGCTGATACCACCAATATCATTGATCTCACCCATATAAATTGTAAATTGTCCAGAATATTCGCCGATGTTACGCATAAATGCAGCAGCAATCATGGCACCGATATAGATTGGGAATGTCATACCTGTCATGGAAAGCAATTTGGAAATGATCGTTCCGATCCCCATGGCGATGATCAGCTGGAACACGGCAGCTGGATACATACTTGTGTGACGTTCATGCTTTTTCTCTTCTTCAATTAACAGGCTGTTATCTTCAGGAATTGCAGTCTTTAAAAGATTTTTCTTCTCAATCAGACGTTTTCCAACGGGACCGCCCATGATACTTCCAGCGATCAATCCAAATGTAGCAGCAGCTGTACATAAAGTGCTGGCACCTTTAACACCAAAGTCTTCAAGAACAGGTCCAAATGCACCAGCGGTACCATGACCACCGATCATAGGGATAGAACCTGTACAGAGTCCAACCAAAGGACTGATCTGTAGTGCTTTGGACAGACCGACTGCAAGAAAGTTCTGGCATATGATCAACATGATCACAAGGATCAGGAAAATGATCAAAGATTTTCCACCACTTTTTAAGACTTTTAAGTTTGCCTGAAATCCAACAGATGTAAAGAAGAATACCATACAGACTTCTTTTAGAATATCATCAAAGGAAAATTCGGCAAATCCAGTTACATAACATACACAGGTAAAGATTGCAAAGATTACACCGCCGATCACAGGTGCAGGAATACAAAATCGTTCTAAGATCGCAATCCTATGTTTTAAAAAGTTTCCTAACATCAAAACGACTACGGCAACCGCAATCGTCTGATACATATCTAGTTGTATTGTCATTTATTTACACCGCAGCGGTTAATTGCTTCCTTTCTCTGTATTTACTGTGATTCCATGTTGTTTATAATAGGCAGCAGCACCGTCATGGAATGGAATCGTGATACCATCAACGGCAGTTGTCTCATCAAGAGAAATATCTACAGGTAGTGCATACTGAATCTGCTGTTGATTCTTAAACAGAATCTGTGTAATGTCTTTGACAGTATCTTCGGAAAGTTTATCACTTGCAAGAAGAACAGCTTTGACACCAACAGTTTTAATTTCTTTAGTCTGATTTACATATGTACCTGCAGGTATTGTATATTCTGTGTAAAATTTATAAGATTTCTTCAGACGAGAAACCCCTTTTTGATCAAGACTGACCAGACGAATCTTACACTGTTTTGACAGCTCATTGATCACAGTCGTCTGAACACCTGCGGTACAGAAAAATGCATCAATATCGCCAGATTTTAATTTCTTGGCGGCATCTGTATAATTCAGATTTACAGTATCAACAAGTCTTTCGTTTAATCCATAAGCATTTAAAATCTGCAACGCATTCTGTTCAGTTCCAGATTCTTCTTCACCAATGCAGACCTTTTTCCCTTCTAGATCATCCATAGACTGAATGTCTGAATCCGCAGGAACCACAATCTGACAGGCTTCTGTATAAAGGGAAGCAACAGCACGATATCCCTGATATTTCTTATCATTTTCAAAAATACCAGTGCGGTTATAAGCATCATTGATCAAATCCATTTGGGCAACAGCCATCTGAATGTAATCTTTAGATAACAGACGAAGATTTGCAGCAGAACCTGCAGTTGTTTTTACTTCAATGTTATATTTTTTACTCTTAGATGAGATAAGGTTGGCAAAAGTATCACCAAAAATCTGGTAAGTACCACCGATTCCAGCAGAACCAAAGCGGATTTTTCCAGAATTCATCTTACACCCAGTCAAGCATGTACTGATCATAATTGCGACAGCACAAAGTACCATAAGTTTCTTTTTCAAAATATCACCTCTCATTTTTTACCTTTCCTTATCTTTATTTTAACATTAAATTGTTATTTCGAATAGTTTTAGGGCAAAAAAATTATTCATGACCTTCGTTATATAGTTTTTGTATGTTTTCAGGAAGTTTATCAGGCAACATGGCATTTATAGCATCTTCATTACCATCTTTCATTGCTGTTTCATAATACCAGCACTTGAATTTTAAGAGGGAAAGAGTTTTTTGAAGTTCTTGGATTTCAGTTTCAACAGCTGATTTTCTGGTTTCAAATAATTCTTTCCTTTTTTCATAGCTTGCGCTGCCTTCAGATACCCAGAGAAAAAATTGCTTTATATCTTTGATCTCAAGACCGGATTTCTTCAGACATTCAATAATACGAAGCGCTTCCAATTCATTATCACTAAAATAACGGATGTTTCCTTTACGTTCCAGATTAGGGAAAAATCCTTCCTTGTCATAATACCTTAAGGTAGAAACAGGAAGATCAAACATTGTAGAGACTTGACCGATTGTGTACATAAAAAAACCTTCTTTCAAAAATATTCTTGACCTAAAGTTAACTTTAGGTTATATGATATAAATATCATACACTATTGCTAGTGTATTTACAAGAAACCAGACAAGGAGAAAAATAGATGTATATTGAAAATATCAATGGTCCAGAAGATGTCAAGAAATTATCCGAGGATCAGTTAAATGTACTTGCAGAAGAAATTCGTGATGCATTATTAAAAAAATTAAGTAAGCATGGAGGTCATTTTGGACCGAATTTCGGTATGGTAGAAGCAACGATCGCCATGCATTATGTATTTGAATCGCCAAAAGACAAGATCGTATATGATGTTTCCCATCAATCTTATCCACACAAAATGTTGACTGGACGTAAGGATGCATTCCTATATGAAGAACATTATGATGATGTATCAGGATACAGTAATCCAGGAGAAAGTGAGCATGATCATTTCACAATTGGGCATACATCAACTTCTATAAGTCTTGCACTTGGACTTGCCAAAGCAAGAGACCTAAAAGAAGAAAATGGAAATGTGATCGCAGTGATCGGAGATGGATCTTTAAGTGGAGGGGAAGCATTAGAAGGTCTTGATTATGCCGCAGAATTAGGTGGAAATCTGATCATTGTAGTTAATGATAACGATATGTCGATCGCAGAAAACCACGGTGGATTATATGAGAATCTAAAAGCGCTTCGTGAAACAAACGGAGAATCTAAATGTAATCTATTCAAAGCCATGGGATTAGATTACATTTATGTCAAAGAAGGAAATAAAGTCGCTGATCTGATCGAAGCATTCAAACAGGTCAAAGATACAAAAAAAGCAGTTGTCGTTCATATTAATACGCAAAAAGGAAAAGGATATAAATTAGCTGAGGAACATAAAGAAGACTGGCATTACTGTGCGCCATTTGATGTGGAAACAGGAAAGCCTTTAGATTCTTTTGATGGTGAGGATTTCTCAAGTGTAACAGCACAATACCTGTTAAAGAAAATGAAAGAAGACAAGAAGGTTGTAGCGATCACTTCTGCAACACCAACAGTTATGGGATTTACAGAAGATAAACGTAAGGAAGCTGGAAAACAGTTTATCGATGTTGGGATCGCGGAAGAAACAGCAATGGCAATGGCGGCAGGAATCGCAGCAGGTGGTGGAAAACCGGTTTATGGAGTATATTCAACATTTGTACAGAGAACTTACGATCAGATTACACAGGATCTGTGCATCGATAGCAATGCAGCAACGATCGTTACATTCTGGGGATCTGTATATGGAATGAATGATGTAACACATCTTGGATTACAGGATATTCCAATGATGAGCAATATTCCAAACTTAGTATACCTCGCACCAACAACAAAAGAAGAATATCTGGCAATGTTGGACTGGAGTATCGATCAGGATCAATATCCAGTCGCGATCAAACTTCCAGGTGGAGAAATGATCTCTGACGGTAAAAAAATAACAAAAGATTTCAGTCAGTTAAACAAATATGAAGTCACAGAAAAAGGAAGCAAAGTTGCAGTCATTGGACTTGGAACATTCTACAATATGGGATGTGAAGTTGCAAAAGCAGTAGAAGAAAAGACAGGAACAAAAGCAACTGTGATAAATCCATATTATATTACTGGAATTGATGAAGTATTATTAGAAGATCTAAAGAAAGATCATGATGTAGTTATTACATTAGAAGATGGATTTTTAGAAGGAGGATTCGGAGAGAAGATTGCACGATTCTATGGGGATTCTGATATGAAGGTATTTAATTATGGAGTGAAGAAAGAATTATTAGATCGATATGATATTGAAGAACTTCTTAAGAAGAATCATTTGACGGTTCAGCAGATTGTGGGGGATCTTAAATTTTAATTTGTATGAGTTGAAGGTCATCGAGTATTTAGAGAAAAAATGAAAGATAGCATATGAGCAACACGAATTCCATTGACGGAGTTTTGACAGAACGCCTATTCGCTGGATCTCCTGCAATAACTCGCGTTGAAAGTTACTGAAACCAGTAGTCTTTGACGCTCAAACAATTGCCCGATCCAGCTGCGATTCCGTCAAAACTCCTATGGGATTCGATCGTTGCTCACATGCTATCTTTCATTTTTTCTCTAAATACCTGAAGACTTTCAATCATAAAAATAAGAAAATTCAGGCTGATGGATGTATGTTAAACATTATTGTTTTTCAATTTTTGTAGTGGTAGACAGATGTTTATTATAAATGCTAATATAGTAAAATATTCACCCCCACCAATAACTTCAGTTCATCAAACTACCCTACAAATCGGTGCTTGTAGATTTTAGCTAAACTTCTGTTAACGAATACAAAAATTATCAATCAATACCATACACACTGTATAGTGATTTGAATTACGTAAATTATTTGAATATTATAAAAATGGTTATATGTCGGCGACCGTAGGAACACGCCTGTACTTAGCGAGTGGATGATCGTAAGATCATTCAGGAGCTTAGTACAGCTGCGTAGTGAGTCGAGCGAGAGCGCGTCGCAGACATATAACCATTTTTATAATATTCCACCAATAATTTCCGTCATCAAACTACAATTTACTCACCAAAACTTATTCCAATCGTCTTAGCGTCCTTAATCATCTGGCACTTCGGATCAACATATTTTAATTTTCCAGCAACTTCAGATAATGGAACCTTTTTTGTATCTCCATCAACGATACCAACCATATAGCCATACTCTTTATTAAGGATCAATTCAGCGGCATATGCTCCAACTCTTGTAGCAAGTACACGGTCGTAAGCACAAGGAGCACCACCACGCTGTGTATGTCCTGGAACGGTGACTCTGATCTCACGATTTGTTTTTTCTTCTAGTGCAGCTGCAATCTCATAAGCAACAGAAGGATATCTTCTTTCTGCAAGTTTTGCCTTATACTGTTTCTTCTTTAACTTCGCATCTTCTTTTGAAATAGCACCTTCAGCAACTGCGATAATCGAGAATTTCTTTCCAGCTGCAAAGCGGTTTTCTACAACTTCGGCTACTTTATCAATATCATAAGGAATTTCAGGCAGCAGGATTACGTCAGCTCCACCAGCAATTCCTGATTGCAGGGTAACATGTCCGACTTTATGCCCCATAACCTCGATGATAAATACACGGCTGTGAGAAGAAGCTGTTGTATGGATTCGGTCGATCGTATCAGTTGCAATATCAACGGCACTCTGGAATCCGAATGTCATTTCAGTTCCCCAAAGATCATTGTCAATTGTCTTTGGAAGTGTTACAACATTTAAACCTTCTTCACGAAGCATATTTGCAGTTTTGTGAGTTCCGTTACCGCCAAGAACTACAAGACAGTCTAATTTATATTTGCGGTAATTACTTTTCATTGCCTCGACTTTATCAAGACCGTTTTCATCAGGGATGCGCATCTTTTTGAATGGCTGTCTGGAAGTTCCAAGAATTGTACCTCCACGGTTTAAGATTCCAGAAAAATCATCTGGTGTCATACGGTCAGCAATATCGTAGATCAGACCTTTATATCCATCGCGGAAACCATAGATCTCCAGATCATTTCTCTTTACACTTAAACCTTTTATTACACCACGCATGGCAGCATTCAATGCCTGACAGTCGCCGCCACTGGTTAAAATTCCAATTCTTAACATGAATTTATCTCCCTTCTGGTTTTATATTTGTATTTAAACCATCTAACATTAGTTAACTACTATTTTAACATATAATTATATACAAAAATTATAAAATTTAGTAAATAAAACGTTAAGAAAGCGTAAAATCTGATAAAAAGATAAGATCATGATCTTTGTTTTCGTACAATCAAAATATCCGATAAAACAGATTAAGAAAATATAAAAATGTGCATTGAAAATAAATAAAAAACCAGATAATATAAATATAGAAAGTCACATATGAAATGTGGCATATTCACGATGGAGGAAGCCAGATGAAAAGTGATCGTTTTTTAATAAAAGCAGCAGAACTTTATTACCGTGATGGATTATCGCAACAAGAGATTGCGAAAAAATTACATACATCAAGAACCAGTATTTCCAGAGCATTGATTCAGGCGAGAAATGAAGGGTATGTTCAGATCAGGATTCAATATCCTGAACAAAGTGATCTTGCATTGGAACGGAAATTAGAAGAAAAATATGGATTGACAGAAGCATTGATCGCTGTTCCGGCATATGAACAGTCATCGGATCAAGAAGTAGCGTTTCAAGCGGTAGACTATATTCTAAGAGTTTTGAAAAAAAACATGGTATTTGGAATGACATGGGGAAGAGCCATGCATGAATTTGTGGAGCAGTTGGCGAAAGATGAACGTCTTAGATCTCTTTCATTTCAGAATGTAAAAGTTGTTCCATTTCTTGGAACACCGGGAGCGATACAGTCAGATTCATGGAATACAACAACATATTCCAATACACTTGCAACGAAAGTCGGAAATTTATTACACTGTGCAAGTTATAACTTGTCTGCACCAATGTATGTGGAAGGTACAAAAGAAAAAGAGTTGATCGAAAGTATTGATGAAATCGCTAAAGTTCTTCATATGGCAGAAACAGCGGACATTGCATTGATCGGAATCGGATCGATGCAGGACGATTCTTCGATTATCAAGGCAGAAATACGGACAAAGGAAGAATACAAGGAACTAGTGAGAAAAGGTGCTGTTGGAGAAATCGTTGGAAGGATTTATGACAAGAATGGCCAGACGGTTGATGAGGATCTGAAAAGAAAAATGGTTGGAATTTCATTGGATAAGATCGCAAAGATACCAGTCAGAGTCGGAATGTCTTATGGAAAAGATAAGATCGAAGCAATCAAAGGTGCGATCGCAGGTGGATTAGTGAATGTGTTGGTAACAGATGTGCCGACGGCAGAGTTATTATTAAAATAATATAGAGATAAGAATATGAAGCTGATATGCAAATAAAAGTAAGCATATCAGCTTCTTTTTTATTGTAAAAATCTTGTAAATCAGCACTTTTTGTGTGATGGAAAAATAAAAAATTGTATTGACAAATAAAAACGTTGAATCTATAATAAAAAATATCAAATGACAATGTACATGGTCATATGACCACACAACACAAACAGAAAGGAAAAGGGATAAGCTATGAAGACAAGAGCAGTCAGACTTTATGGGGAATCAGATTTAAGATTAGAAGAATTTGATATGGGAGAACTGAAAGACGATGAGATCTTAATGGAACTGATCACTGACAGTGTCTGCATGTCTACTTACAAAGAATCTATTCAGGGAGCAAAACATCAGAGAGTCAACGATGATATCAGCGAACATCCGATCATCGTAGGACATGAATTTGCAGGAATCATTCGTGAAGTTGGGGCGAAGTGGAAAGATAAATATCAAGTTGGAACAAAATATACCATGCAGCCAGCGATCAATATCAAAGGTTCTATGGCAGCCATCGGATATTCTTATGAATACTGCGGAGGAGCAGCAACCTTTATCAAAGTTCCGCCAATTGTAATGGAAAAAGACTGCTTATTACCTTTTGATGAAAACAGTGCATTTTTTGAGGCATCACTGGCGGAGCCTATGAGCTGTATCATTGGAGCATTCCATTCTATGTACCACAGTGAACGTGGTGTTTATGAACATAAGATGGGAATTGTAGAAGGTGGAAAGAGTGCACTTCTTGCAAGCTGTGGTCCAATGGGATTAGGAGCGATCAGTTATATGTTAAATTGTGATCGTAAACCTTCTTTACTGGTGATCACAGACATTGATGAAGTAAGATTAAAAAGAGCTAGTGAATTATTTACAGAAGAATATGCCAAAGAACGAGGTGTTGAAATCCATTTTGTCAATACTGCGAAAGTCGATGACCCAGTGAAGACATTAAGAGATTTAACTGGTGGAACAGGATTTGATGATGTATCTGTATATGCACCAGTCAGACCAGTGATCGAGATGGCAGATGAGATTTTAGGATTTGATGGATGCTTAAACTTCTTCGCAGGACCAGTGGATCCAAAATTATCTGCGATGTTTAATTTCTTTGACGTACATTATAAGATGCACCATCTGGTAGGATCAAGCGGTGGGAATACCGATGATATGAAAGAATGTTTAAAACTTGCAGGAGAAGGAAGATTAGATCCAGCTGTTATGATCACGCATATCGGGGGAATTGATGCACAGATCAATACGATATTGAATCTTCCAAAGATTCCAGGAGGAAAGAAACTGATGTATCTTGGAAAGAATCTTGAACTAACAGCAATTGAAGATTTTGAAGAAAAAGGAAAAACAGATGATAGATTTAAAGAATTAGCTAAGATTACAAAAGAACATAATGGATTATGGTCCAAAGAAGCAGAAGATTATCTGTTAGCTAATTTTTAAAAATGATACAAGTGGAACTTATAAAGTAAAATTTTAGAATGAATTTTCGGGAGGATGAAACAGATGTTAGTAAACAGTAAAAAGATGTTAGAAGAAGCCAAAGCAGGACATTACGCAGTCCCAGCAGCCAACATTGTAAACCTTGAGAATATCAAAGGAGTGATCGAGGCGGCAGAAGAAACAAAACACCCATTGATGGTGTGTCTGGCGGAGGTACATACACCGACATTAGGTATTGAAGAAGCAGCAGCGATCGTAAAATATTACGCAGAAAAAAGTAACCAAGATATCGCGCTTCATTATGATCATGGATTTACGATCGAGTTGGTTAAGAAAGCTATTGATGTCGGATTTACCTCCGTTATGATTGATGGATCAAGCCTTCCATTTGAAGAAAATGTGGCAAAGACAAAAGAAATCGTAGCATATGCACATGAAAGAAATGTTACGGTAGAAGCTGAAATCGGACACGTAGGAGAAGGAGACAGCTATCATGTTGAAGGAAATACAATGTTAACAACACCAGAAGAAGCAAAGAAATTTGTAGAACAGACAGGAGTTGATTCCCTTGCAGTATCTATTGGAACAGCTCATGGAGAATACAAAGGAATTCCACATCTGAATTTTGAAAGATTACAAGAAATTGCAACCGAGGTTTCTATTCCACTAGTACTTCATGGAGGATCTGGTTCTGGAGATGAAAACTTATCCAAAGCAGTAGAACTTGGAATTGCGAAAGTAAATATCTGTACAGACTTATTAAATGCAGCAAGAGATAATACAAAAGATGGATATGCCGAAAGAAGTTACTATGATAGTGTAACACTTGCAAAAGATGGATTTAAAGATTGCCTGAAACATTATTACGAAGTATTCCATACAAAATAAACAAAAAGAAATGCGAAAACATACAATTCAATATTGACGAATCGCCATTTTAAGTGTTAAGATAACTTAGTATGATAAAAGCGAAGAAGGAGACAGTACTTCTATCATGAACGCATGAGCGAGTCCGGGGCGGTGGAAGCCGGGTGTTAGTAAGATAAGAAGGAAGATCACTCCGAAGCTGCAGGCTGAATGAAGTAAGCTGTGCCGGTATCCTCCGTTAACGGGATAACATATGATAGTATGTGAAATAGGTGGTTTAGAAGCAACAGCGTTGTCCTATTTTGGACAGCGCTTTTTCTTATTTTTTCCTATTTCATTAGATTTTCTAAGAAGTAAAAGGAGAGATGAAGATGTACAAGAAAGTATCATCTGACATGAACTTTGTCGATCGAGAGAAAGAGACCGTAAAGTTCTGGAAAGAAAACGAAATTTTTGAAAAGAGTATCGAAGAAAGAAAAGACGATCCGACATATACATTCTATGACGGACCACCAACAGCTAATGGTAAACCACATATCGGACACGTTTTAACTCGTGTTATCAAAGATATGATCCCTCGTTACCAGACAATGAAAGGTCATAAGATCATTCGTAAAGCTGGATGGGATACACACGGACTTCCAGTCGAACTTGAAGTTGAGAAGATGTTAGGTCTTGATGGAAAAGAACAGATCGAAGAATACGGTATGGAACCATTCATCAAGAAATGTAAAGAAAGCGTTTGGAAATACAAAGGTATGTGGGAAGATTTCTCAGATACAGTAGGTTTCTGGGCTGATATGGAGAACCCATACATCACATACGATAATAACTTTATCGAATCTGTATGGTGGGCATTAAAACAGATCTGGGATAAAGGATTACTTTACAAAGGATTTAAGATCGTACCTTACTGCCCACGTTGTGGAACACCATTATCCGCACAGGAAGTGGCACAGGGATACAAAGATGTCAAAGAACGTTCAGCGATCGTTCGCTTTAAATTAGTAGATGAAGATGCATATTTCCTTGCATGGACAACAACACCATGGACACTTCCATCTAATATCGGTCTTTGCGTAAACCCAGAAGAAACATACGCAAAAGTAAAAGCCGCAGATGGATATGTATACTATATGGCAGAAGCACTGCTTGATACAGTTCTTGGAAGATTAGCAGACGAAGAAGCAGGAACACCTGCATATGAAGTCTTAGAAACATACAAAGGAAAAGACTTAGAATACAAAGAATACGAACCATTATATGACTGTGCAGCAAAAGTTGCAGAGAAACAGCACAAGAAAGCATTCTATGTAACATGTGATGGATATGTAACATTAACAGATGGTACAGGTATCGTTCATATCGCACCAGCATTTGGTGAAGACGATGCGAAAGTCGGACGCAAATATGAGATGCCTTTTGTACAGTTAGTAGACGAACGCGGTAATATGTCAGAAGAAACACCATTTGCTGGATTATTTGTTAAGAAAGCAGATCCAGAAGTCTTAAAAGATTTAGAGAGCCGTGGATTATTATATGATGCTCCAAAATTCGAGCATAGCTATCCACACTGCTGGCGTTGTGACACACCACTGATCTACTATGCAAGAGAATCTTGGTTCATCAAGATGACAGATGTAAAAGATCAGCTGATCGCAAACAATAATACAGTTAACTGGGTACCAAAGAGCATCGGTAAAGGACGTTTTGGAGACTGGTTAGAGAACGTACAGGATTGGGGAATCTCAAGAAACCGTTATTGGGGAACTCCGTTAAATATCTGGGAATGTGAATGTGGACATCAGCATTCTATCGGTTCTATCGAAGAATTAAAGAGTATGTCTGATAACTGTCCAGACGATATTGAACTTCACCGTCCATATATCGACCAGGTAACAATTAAGTGTCCACATTGTGGAAAACCAATGCATCGTGTAGAAGAAGTAATCGACTGCTGGTTCGATTCAGGATCTATGCCTTTCGCACAGTGGCATTACCCATTTGAGAATAAAGAAATCTTCGAAGATAACTTCCCAGCAAACTTTATCTCAGAAGCTGTAGACCAGACTCGTGGATGGTTCTACTCCTTAATGGCAATTTCAACTTTATTATTTAATAAAGCACCATATAAAAACGTTGTCGTATTAGGACACGTTCAGGATGAAAACGGACAGAAGATGAGTAAGTCCAAAGGAAATGCAGTTGATCCATTCGATGCATTAGAAGAGCATGGAGCAGATGCGATCCGTTGGTATTTCTATACAAATAGTGCCCCATGGCTGCCAAACCGTTTCCATGCAAAAGCCGTTACAGAAGGACAGCGTAAATTCATGGGAACATTATGGAATACTTATGCATTCTACACATTATATGCCGAGATCGACCAGTTCGACCCAACAAAACATGCGTTAGAATATGATAAATTATCTGTAATGGATAAATGGCTGTTATCTAAGATGAACACAATGGTCAAATCTGTGGATGATAACTTAGGAAACTACAGAATTCCAGAAGCTGCAAGAGCATTACAGGAATTTGTAGATGATATGAGTAACTGGTATGTAAGACGCTGCCGTGACCGTTTCTGGGCAAAAGGAATGGAACAGGATAAGGTAAATGCATATATGACTTTATACACAGCATTAGTTACTGTATGTAAAGCAGCAGCTCCAATGATCCCATTCATGACAGAAGAGATTTACCAGAACATCGTAAGAAGTGTTGATGCATCTGCAAAAGAAAGTATCCACTTATGCGACTTCCCTGTATACAATGCAGAACAGGTCGATGAGAAATTAGAAGCAGATATGGATCTCGTATTAAAGATCGTCGTATTAGGACGTGCATGCCGTAATGGAGCAGCAATCAAGAACCGTCAGCCAATCGGACAGATGTATGTTAAAGCAGAAGCATCTCTTCCAGATTATGACGAAGCGATCATCTTAGACGAGTTAAATGTAAAGAACATCACATTTACAGATGACGTATCAAACTTCACAACATACAACTTCAAACCACAGTTAAAGACTGTAGGACCAAAATACGGTAAATTAGTTGGAGGAATCAGAAACTACTTAGCAGCAGTTGATGGAAATGAAGCGAAAGCTCAGTTAGACTCTAAGGGACTATTAACATTTGAAGTTGATGGAACACCAGTAGAATTAGCAGAAGAAGATCTGTTGATCGAAATGGTAAAACAGGAAGGATTCGTAACAGAAGCAGACAACGGAGTGACAGTTGTACTTGATACAAACTTATCCGAAGAACTGTTAGAAGAAGGATTCGTCCGTGAAGTAGTCAGCAAGATCCAGTCTATGAGAAAAGAAGCAGGATTCGAAGTAACAGATCATATCACATTCTCTTACAAAGGATCAGACAAAGCCGCAGACATCATCGGAAGAAACGAAGCAGCGATTGCTGGAGATGTTTTAGCAGATGAAGTGAAAGCTGGAGAAGTTGCTGGATATGAAAAAGAATGGAACATCAATGGTGAGAAAGTTACTTTAGGTGTTGAAAAAAGATAATTTCATATAATGATGAGAGTGTCAATAAGTATAAATTGCTTATTTGTGCAAGCACAAACGCAATTTATACTTTTGACACTTACATCATATAACGAAGAAAATATAAAAAAGATCAGCTGTAGAAAGTTTTACAGCTGATCTTTTTGCTATTATTTATGAAATTTTCTTTGAAAGTGAAATCACATTAAGACCATGTTCTTCCAGAAAGATATTAATATCAATGAGATTCCATTTTTCATTATTGATATGCATCATGATCGCTGCATCTCTTGGAACTTTTGCATAAAGTTCACCGAGTTGTGCGATTCGCAGAGCATGTTGCGTGGTTTTTAGATCCATATGAGCCCCAAGACACAAAGCCAGCAGATAATCTCTGGAAGGATGAGGTTTCGTTCCATTTAAGATTTCATGGGCATAGCTTTGTGATATCCCACTGTTTTTGATGATCTGCGAAATTTTCAGGTCATGCTTTGCAATATAAACAGAGAAAAAATCCTGCAGGCTTGGTAACTGCTGAAGATTCTTAAGATAATTCGAAAAATTCTCCAAAGAAGTAGATTTTAATTGTTGATCTAAATGATCAGTTAATTGATCCTGCATATGTAAATATCCTTTCTCTCTTTGTGCTTATAATAAACGATCATTGCCCCTTCTTTAAGGAAACTGCTGCAAATACCGCACAAATCAGACACCAGGCAGCCCATACATTTAAATCTGCATAACTTCCTGCCATAGTAAATCCGCAAAGTGCACCAAGTGCAAATAAAACGATCAGTGCGATATTACCGCCCTTTGAACCATTTCTTGTAGCAATAGAAACAATTCCACCAGCCAATAAAATGATCGCAACGATCAATCCGGCAGAACTGCCACTTTCCCCATTTTCTGCTAAAGAATTTGAAATTCCAGCTGCACAAGACTGAAACATAACAAAAGCAAAAAGTACAATTGAGATGATTCCAGAAACTAATTTCCAAGTTTTCATATTTAATTCCTCCCTTCTATATGAACAATAATAAGAGTAGCAAATATTCATATAGAAATGTTTCGCTGACAGCGTAAAATTTTACTGCCAGCGATAAAGAACCTACCATATGATTTCTTCGACTAACAGCATAAAGATCATAAGAATGACCAAAATTCCCAAAGAAATCAGACACTGTAGAACAATTCGAAGTACAAAAGGGAGAGAATGACCCAGAAAAGATCTGGTTCGGATATTTTTGTAGTTAAAATTATAAAAAATAAGGCTGAGCAGCATCAGAAATACAAAAAAACGCTCATGCCATAGTTGTAGTCCAGTTAGAGGAAGTCCGGTTTTTGCATTTGTGAAATCTGAAGTCATACTACAGTAAAGAAAAGAGAGATATCCGAAGAATGCCAAGATTATTTTCCACAGCTTTCCAGTTCGAAATCCTGGAATATCAGAATGTATCGAAGAAAGCGTAAATCCAGGTTTTCCAATATCAGAGGAAATATTATCATGTAAAGCTGTCTCAAGTTCTTCGACCGTCTGGAAACGTTCCTCAGGATTCCATCGAATACATTTTGAAATGACGGAACGATATCTGTCATCAGCCAATTGATGTTTTGGATATTCTCCTGTCAATAAGCGGTTAAAAATAATCCCCAATGCATAAATATCAGATCGGGCATCAGATTGCCCAAATCCATACTGTTCTGGAGGGGCATATTCTTTCGTTCCAAGTAATTCCGTGTCCTGCTCTTGCCCAGATTCATAATATCTGGCAGTATCGAAATCCACGATATAGACAAGATTTTCACTGGTCAAAATAATATTCGACAATTTCAGATCACGATGAATGATCGGAGGAGTCAGAGTATGAAGTGATTTTAACACATCACAAAGTTTACGCATGATTGCAAGAGCATCCGAATAGACCAGCGTTGTCTGTTCCTCAAGCAACTGTTCCAAAGTTTGTCCATGAATATAATCTTCAATCAGGATCAAAGAATCATTTTCAAGGATCAGGTCATGAATTTTTGGAATTCCGGAGATTTGTAAGTCCTTCAACTGTTTATAAACATCCAAAGAAAATCTGGATAAAACTTTCTTAACGAAAATTTCACCAGACAACTTGTGTTTGATTAAATATATATGATTGTGATTTCCAAGAGTCGTCAGTTCCTCATAGCAGGATAGACGATATTCTTCTTCTAAAGTCATGTGTTAGGATTCCTTTTGGTTTATGTAATATGTCGTTGAATAATTGTTATATAATTAGTTTAACATAGGTTGATCGTGGAGAAAAGATGGATTGAAGATAGTAGGATTGTATGATGTGTGATTGTTGTGCAATTAAACAAAATGAGTATTGAAAACATGAAATAGATATAGTATATTAAAAATAAATAAAATATGTGGAATAAACTGGGAAATACTTAAATGTATTTGAGATAGCATATTTGACGGAAGAACAGATTAAGATGTTTCAAAGTGATTTCGGAATTATTGAGGATTATTTTGTGAAGAGAAGGAAAGGGTATAAAACCATTGAAAATTATAAACCAATTAAGCATGTAGATGAGATGCTGAAGTTTATGGAGATTTTTGCAGAAGATGAAATCGTGATTTCACCAATATATAAAAGGGTAAAAGAATATCCAGAAGATACGGAGAGAGATATTTATCAGAGATTAAATTAAAGTGATAAAATAACTCAGATAAAACAGGAACTAAATATAGAAAGAAGAGATTTACATGAAAACAAGACAACAGGCAATCACTTACGGTCTGACTTTCCCACACACATATGTGGAATCTCCATTCAAAGATCCCAATTGGGAATTAGTAAGGGTAAAAGGAAGTAAAAAAGCCTTTTTATGGGTCTATGAAAAAGATGGTTATATCAATCTGAATATCAAAGTAGATCCAGAATGGAGAGAATTCTGGAGAGAAGCCTACGATGCCGTCATCCCAGGATATCATCAGAATAAAAAATATTGGAATACGATCATCTTAGATGGGACTATTCCAGAAAAAGACATCAAAAAAATGATCAAAGAAAGCTACGATATCATCACGGACAGTCCGACAAAAAGAATCTACGAAGCAGTCAAACAAATTCCAAAAGGGCATGTGGCAACCTATGGACAAGTAGCAGCCATGGCAGGAAATCCAAAGATGTCACGAGCAGTAGGAAATGCCCTGCATAAGAATCCAGATCCAGAGAATATACCATGTTTTCGAGTCGTCAATGCAAAGGGAGAACTAGCAGGGGCCTTTGCGTTTGGAGGAGAAGGAAATCAGGCGAAATTGTTAGAAGAAGATGGAGTTGTGGTTGTTGATGGGAAGGTTGATCTGGATGTGTATGGGATGTAAAGAAAGATGGGAAAGGAGAAGTTACAATGTGTACAATATTAGGTAATGCAATTAACAAAGGAATTGAGCGTGGAATTACACAGGGAGAAAACCCTAAACTAATTATGCAAGTTCAAAAGAAAATGAAAAAAGGAGATTCAATAACAAAAATAGTCGATGATCTTGTAGAAGATGAAATCGTGATTTCGCCAATATATAAAATGGTAAAAGAATATCCAGAAGATACAGAGAAGGATATTTATCAAAGATTAAATTAAGAGTAAAAAGAATTTATAATAATATGTAGGAACACGAACAAAAGGAAAAACACCATGAACTATCTTTTACACTGTATAATCATAGAAATATTTATGGCAATTTACTGCTATCTATTTGGAAGTACCGTATTTCATGTGCCACAAAAAAATAAAAAATATCTCGCAATGACAGTAATTACAAAGTCATGTCTGTACAATGTTATAACGCTATATCTATGTTATATAGGAGTTATAGAGAATACATACAGATATGGGTTGCTGAACATTTTTTGTATTGTGGTGATATTTGCAATATATAAATTGATCACAGGATTAGATTATATAAGAATTATTATAGGTACGATGTTAATCGATACGTTTTGTGGAATTACGATTGTTGTACCATATACATTTATATATTCAGTTGCCAATAAAGATTTTAGTTTTGATCGTAATTTTGAAGCAGATTTAGGAATTTATACAATAGTAGCAATTCTCTTAATTATTTGTGTTGGATATCTGATGGATCGGTGTATTGTAAGAAGGTTTTTACGAAATTTTGCGATTTGTAAGATTCCATTTCAAAATTTGTTTAGAATTATATGTATTATTGGATTTGTATGGGTAATGTATACTTATTCTGTTCAGGAAAGATCATCTATTACATGGCTGTATGTGGCAGTTCAAATAATTTTGGCACTAGGATTATTGTATATTACATCATGGTTTTACCGTTGGAGAAAAGATCGGAGAATTCGGATGGAGAATGAACAGTTAAACTATGAAAATAAAGTCATGAAAGAATATTGTGAAACATTAGAAAAACAAATGGAGACAATGGAACAGTTTCAGAATGATATTGTGAAGCAGATGGAAGAAGTAGAAGAGATTGCGAAAGAAGCAGAAGATGATGAAGAAATCAAACAGTATGCGGAAGAATTAAAGAAGACGTATGAAGCAATTCATCAGCAGTTAAAATGAAATTAAATAATGTGATTTAGAGCGTTTAAAAGGTATGAGAAGCTTGGAGATTGTGCCTTTTTTGTATGGATGGAAAAGATACATAAATAGACAAGAATAAGACATAAGAGGACAAAATATTTAGAGGTATCAATGATAAAATTGGATTATAAAATGCTGTAATATGGGAAGGAGAGAATAGAATATGAGGAAAAAAGTATGCAAAAAAATAATAGTTGTATTGTTGTTGTTTATTTTTGCTGCGGGTGGATTAAATAGTAATTTTAATATTCTTAATGTGATTGAAATTAAAGCAGCAACAACTACAGTTACAAGAGCACAGTGGATTCACAGTCTAGTAGACATGACAGGAATGAAAGTTGAAGATAATCAACTACCGGATAATTATTATAATGATGTAAATAAAAAAACAGAATATTATAATGACATTATGAAAGCAACGGCTTATGGTGTGATTGATACAGCAGCAGGAA
The DNA here is from genome assembly GCF_030296915.1 of Anaerostipes hadrus ATCC 29173 = JCM 17467. Classification (NCBI taxonomy): domain Bacteria; kingdom Bacillati; phylum Bacillota; class Clostridia; order Lachnospirales; family Lachnospiraceae; genus Anaerostipes; species Anaerostipes hadrus. The sequence continues at coordinate 114,943 of NZ_AP028031.1, forward strand.
AAGATTTTAAACCAGAGGAAAAGGTATCAAGAGAGTTTGTTGCACATACATTAAATTTTTGTATGGGATTTCAATTAGACGAGAAAAAATATACATTTTCAGATGATAACGATTGTACATATAAAGAAGATGACCAGATTGCTATAAATCAAGGATGGTTGTCATTGGAATCAGGAAAGTTTGTGCCAAATGGTGAAGTGACTGAAACGGACATACAGAGTATATCAAAAAATGTAAAAGAAATATTGTCAAAACAAGAAGTAAAAGAAGATTATGACAGTACTTGGAATGTTGTTTCGGGAGTCAAAACGATTCCAGCAACAACAGAAGCGGTGATTGAAGATAATAAAGTAATTATTACGGATTTAACACAAAAGATTAATACGGGAGATATTTTTGTAGTCTATCAGGGAGAGGTCGGAGTGCCTTTAAAAGCAGAAAATATCTCAGTAACAGGAAATAAAACAATTATAACAACCACAGATGTCAAAGATTATGATAATGCATTTTCAAAGGTTGATGCAGAAGGAATCATTGAATCCGATGAATTAACCTTTGAACCATTGGATGGAACACAGTTGGATGTTACAACGGAAAATAGGCAAAAAGGAACGGGAGTAAATCGAGCAGTTAAAAAAGTTAAAACAGTAAGTTTTAATAAAACTTTTAAAGTTACAGGGAATTTATCTTCCAGTGTAAAAGGAACACTTAAAAATGTACAAGTAAAGTATAATATTCTGACATCTACAGGAGAAGTTATGGTTCAGGTAGAAGGAGATCTGAACATGACAGGAACGATCAAAGCTGCGGCCAATACTTCAATAGATATTATGGCGGTAAAAATTCCAGGTATTGGGGGATTAACATTAACAGCGAATGTAGATGCAGAAGGAAAATTTTCATCAACGGTAACATCTCATATGTTAACGGGAATTTCATATTCAAAGGTAGGTGGATTTAGGACAATTAAATCATTTAAAGAAAATGGAGGTTCCAATACTGCGGTAGAAGCCAGTGCATCAATTGGTGCTACATTGAAATTTGGAATTACAGATTTAAAACTGATTACCGGATATGTATATGGAAAAGCAGGAGTCACAGCACAGTTTAACGACACTGTATGGGCAACAGGGACACCAGGAAATTGTAGAACATTTTTGGCTTATATGTATGCATCGTATGGTGCAGAGGCAAGTTGTATGTTTAAGAAAGATTTATACAGCAAAAACACAGACATTTATACATTGCAAAATAGTCCGATGAGAGTATATCATCATTATGAAGATGGACGGTTGATATCTAAATGTAGCAGAGGGCTGATATTTGATTACTTTACAAAATATTATTCTGCTTATGGATCAAGCGGATGGTCTGGATATAATGGATCAGCAGGCTTAGATGATGAAGGAAAAGAGTATCAAATCTATAAGTATTCATTGTCTAATGACGAAGATGGGAATAAAGTAGCAACTATTACAGAATATTATGGAAATGCACGTAATTTGGAAATTCCTGAAGAAATTGATGGATATAAAGTTGTAGGAATTGGATATGGAGCATTCAGTGATCATAAAGAAATTTTACAAGTTACAATTCCAGATAGTGTAGAAAAATTGTCTAACAGCGCATTTATGTATTGTTCAAATTTACAATCAGTATCCATTCCTAAAGATGTAAACACAGATGCGGATGCAGGGTATTTATCTGATCTTACTTATAGGGGACCATTTTATGGATGTGATTCCTTAAAGAATATAACATTTGCAAAAGGAACAACGATTATTAACACTGGATTATTTCATGGATGTGGAATAGAAAAATTAGAACTTCCAGATACAGTAACGGTAATAGGAAACAGAGCGTTTAAAGAGTGTACAAAATTAACAGATGCAGGACTAACAGATAATATTAAGAAATTAGGGGATGAAGCATTTGGTGAATGTACAAGTTTAAGATCGGTATGTATTCCAAAGGATGTGGAAACTGGATCAATGACAGGAATGTTAGGTGGAGATGTAGGTCCGTTTTATGGTTGTACATCATTAAAAAATATACAATTTGCAAAAGGAACAACAGTGATTCACAATGGATTGTTCCATGCAAGTGGTATTGAGCAGATAAAGATTCCAGACACCGTAACTAAAATAGAAAATAATGTATTTAAGAGATGTAATCAATTAAAGGATGTAACGTTGTCAGACAGTGTAACAGAACTTGGAAATGGAGCATTTCAAGAATGTATTAAACTGACATCAATCTATATTCCTAAAAATATAAAAACAAGCAATTTTGCAGGAGATGATGCATGGAATCCAGCACCATTTACAGGATGCAGTGAATTAAAAACAATACAATTTGCAAAGGGAACAACAGATATTTCAAGATCCTTGCTTAGAAATACTGGATTGGAAAAAATTGAATTACCAGATACTATTAAAAACGTAGGTGAATACGCATTTGCGGGATGTGAAAATCTAGAAGAAGTAAAGCTTGCGAACGGGACAGAACAGTTAAAAAAATATGCATTTAAAGATTCAGCATTGAAGGAAATAGAACTGCCACGATCAATTAAGACAATAGGAATAGGAGCATTTTTAAACTGCAAAAACTTATCGAAAGTAACACTTTCAGATGGTTTAGAGGAAATAAGTGAAGATATCTTTAGTGGATGTAAAGGCCTGAAAGAAATCGTTATACCAGAATCTATTTTGAAAATTAATAGAGGAGCATTTGAGAACAGTGGTATGGAAACAATTACAATGCCTTCAAAATTAACAGAGATAAAAGCAAGAGCATTTAAAGGAAGCAGTTTGAAAAATATAAAATTCTCTTGGCAAGAAACGATTATAGGAGATGAGGCATTTGCAAACTGCGATTACTTAGAGAAAATACAAATACCAGATTCAGTAACTGATTTTGGAGTGAAAGTATTTCAGGATAGTGATATGTTGACGGATGTTAAACTTGGAACGGGAATAAAAGAAGTACCAAGTAATACATTTGAACATTGTGATAAACTAACTAAGATTATAATACCAAGAAACGTAATAAAAATAGGGGATAATGCATTTGCAAATTGCGTGGCATTAACAGATATTATAATTCCAAAAGCAACCAAAGAGATTTCAGAAAATGCATTCAGTTACCCTGAAAAAATAACAATTACAGGAATCGCAGGAAGTTATGCCGAAACATTTGCAAAAGACCATGATATCAAATTTACAGGACGAACAGTAAAAGCAACAAAGGCAACATTAAGTGATACAAATGTTACATTAAAGAAAAATGATAAAAAGCAGTTATCTATTAATGTGACACCAGAAGATTTTACAGACGATGTAAATTGGAAATCAAGTAACACGGATGTAGCAACAGTTGATGAAAATGGATTGATCACTGCAAAAGCAGGAGGAACAGCAATAATTAAAGTTACAGTAGGAGAACTTAGTTTAAGCTGTGAAGTAACGGTAGAACAGCCAATAGAAAAAATCTGGTTAAATGAATATGCTCTAAAATTAGATGGAGATGGACAATATCAATTGACTGCAGAAGTGGGACCAGATAATGCAAATAATAAAGAAGTTACATGGACATCCTCTGATACAAAAATAGCAACAGTCGATCAGAAAGGTATGGTCAAAGCAGTATCTAAAGGAACTGCAACAATTACAGCGACAGCAAAAGATGGCAGCAATGTTTCAAGAAGCTGTATAGTCACAGTTAGGAATAATATATATAATATTACCGATATCAGCAAAATGGAAAGCTCTCATCCATATGAGAATAATTGTACAGACGAATGGATTTATACTGAAAAAGATGCTAAATCCTTGGAAGTAACATTTGACAGCAAGACGGAATTTGAAAATAAGTTCGATTATTTGTATATTTATGATAAAGATAAAAAACAAGTTGGTAAATATACGGGAACGGAACTTGCAGGGAAAACGATAGAAGTCCCTGGAAATACGCTTAGAATTCAATTGCAAACAGATAATGGTGGAAATGCGTATGGATTTAAGGTAGCTGAAATTAAGGCAAAACAAGATAATACGGTGCGGCCGCCAACGACTGAGGAACCAAAGCCAACACCACCAACAACCGAGGAACCAAAGCCAACACCACCAACAACCGAAGAATCGAAACCAACACCGTCAGTAACTGAAGAACCAAAGCCGTCTACAACAACACACAAACCAGAATCAACAGAGCAAAAAGAAATTAAATTAACCAGAATTGTATTATCTGGTATTTCGACAAAAATTGCAGCAGGGAAGAAAATAAAATTAACATCATTCATACTTCCAGAAAATGCGTCAAATAAGAAATTAATATGGAAAACAAGTAATACAAAATATGCCACAGTCAGTAGCAATGGAATTATAACGATTAATAAGAAAGCTGGTGGAAAGACTGTAATAATTACTGCAACAGCTAAGGATGGAAGTGGAAAAAAAGCAACGTATAAGATAAAGATTATGAAAGGAAAAGTAAAGAAAATTGTTATTTCTGGAGCTAAAACGGTAAAAGTAGGTAAAACAATTAGTCTAAAAACAAAAATTACTGCAACTAGAGGTGCTAATAAAAAAATAAAATGGACTAGTAGTAATACAAAGTATGCTACAGTTTCTTCTTCAGGAAAAGTAAAAGCATTAAAAGCTGGTAAAAAGAAAACCGTAAAAATTACAGCAATGGCAACAGATGGAAGTGGAAAGAAAGCAACAAAAATAATTAAGATTAAATAAGGAATTAATAGTAAAAAGATCAACTGTGATAATTTTGCAGTTGGTCTTTTTGGTATGTGGCAGAGTAAAATAGAAGTTGACAAAAATAAACAGGAAGATGTATCAAAACAGATGAAAGAAATTGAGCATCTAATTCAAGAAAATCAAGGAAATGAGGAGCTGGAAAAATATCTAAGTCAGTTAAAAGATAAATATCAGCAATTAAAACACAAATAACCGATAAACATTCTCAACGCCCCAAAACCTCTACACAATTAGACAAAAACATGTAATAAATAGACAAAATCCTTCCATCTAAAAATGATAAAATAAATATAGTTTATGTACAAAATTATTAATAATGTGCTAAAATAAAGACAAAGAGGATTGAAAAATAGTAATGAGAAAGATTGTAGTATGTGAGGATGGAGAAAGAGAAGCAAAGAAAATACAAAAAATGCTGCAAGATGATCAGGGGATTTTTGAGGAAGAAGTAGAGATATTTCTATATACAACAGGAAAGAAGTTAATTGATGATTGTAAATCTGGCAAACTAACCCCAGATCTTGTTTTTATGGATATTGAACTTCCTGATATGACAGGTATTGAAGTGGCGAAAGAGATCAATTATTTAGTGCCGTATTGTTATATTGTATATGTGACGAATCATGTGGATTATTTTACGGATGTATATAGTACAGAGCATCAGTATTATGTGTTGAAGAAAGAATTAAAAGAGCATTTTCCACAGATCAAAGAGAAGATCTGGAGGATGGAGCAGGAACATAATGACACAATTATAATTCCAATAAAGAACAAGCAGCAGAAGATGCTTCACAAAGAAAGTATTCGTTATATGGAGAGAAAAGGACGGAAAACATATATCCATGTAGTAGATGATGATATTGTAGAAACATCCCTCCGATTAGATGAGCTGGAAACACTTCTTGGCAGCTATTTTGTAAGATGCCATAATAGTTTTATTATTTCAATGAAACATCTGGATAATTATAAAAGAGAATGTGCAACAATGGATGACGGCGAGAATATTTCCATTAGCCGCAAATATCAGCCATATGTCAGAAGGCATTTTATTCATTGGTCTAAGAAATTTTTGGAGGAGGGCAGCAGAAGGAAATATAAGGAATGACGGTTGATAATAATGTGTTACATAACTTGATATTGGAAACATTGATGGCAATTAATATATACATGGTAGGAAGCATTTTGTTTCAATTTACAAGACGAGGAAAGAAAGTTTTTCTCGTCTTATCTTTATGTAAATGTAGTTTATGGAATGTTGTGGATATGGCGTTATTGACACAGAAAATTGTGCCAGATGGAAGAATTCAGGTGGTTTTAAATCTTCCAATTTTGATTTCTTTTTTGATCGTAATCAAAATATTTTCAGGCTTTGACTGGTTAAAAGTATTTTTAGGTTCCGTGATACAAGAATTACTTAGTTTTCCACCATTATTTTTATATTTATGTGTCTATCGTATTTATACGGGAGAATGGCATGGATTAAATGATATGTATGCACCACTTGGATGGTATGTAGTCATTGGATCGGCGCTTACATTGGTTGCAATCTATATTTATAAATATTTTGTAGAGATTATATTCGGTAATTATGCAAAATGGGAGTTAAAACAAAAGGGGATGTATTGGGGATTTATCATTGTTATGGTCTTGATTACATATGGAAGTGTCTGGACAAAAGATCATTCGTTTGAGGTAAGTCGTTATATTATAGTGGTCTCTGTGATTTCAGCTCTGTTTTTATATGAAACTTTATGGTTTTGGAGATGGCGAAAGAATCAGAAAACAGAACAGGAAAATAAGAATCTAAGATATGAAAATTCCGTTATGAAAGAATACTATGATACATTGGAAAATCAAGTAGAGGTTGTAAGGAAATTTCATCATGATATCAATAAGCATATGGATGTATTGAATGAGATGCTAGGCAAAATGGAAAACCCAGAGGTTAAATTATATTCTGAGCAATTAGAAGAAGTATATCAAGAGATGAAACCAGTTATTTATTGTTCCAATCCAATTGTGAATGCGGTATTGGTTAATAAAGCGCATCAATGTGAAGAAAAGCATATTAAATTTACCATTGATATGATGGGTTTTGAGACAAAGAAGATGAAAGAAATTGATCTGGTGGCATTATTGTCAAATCTTTTAGATAATGCGATTGAAGAATGCGAAAGAATTCAGGATAAATTAGATAAGAAAATTTACATACATGGCTGGAGAATCCGCAATAATTTATTTTTAGAAGTAAAAAATACAACAGAGAAAGAAGTCATCGATTCTTCAACATTTAAGACAAAAAAAGATCCGAAATCTCATGGAGTTGGAATGAAGATCATAAAAGAAATCATAGAAAATTATGAGGGAATAACAGATATAGAAATAGAAAATGGAGAAATTGAGATATTAATTCAAATTCCAGATAAATAATTCCATCAAATCCATTGGAAACCACTACTCAAAATGTTAAAATAACCACAAAGGAAGTGATGCACAATGGAATATTACGGAACCTTGGGACCAACCTGTTGCGAACCAACGATTTTAAAGAAGATGTTTGATGCCGGAATGACAGGGATCCGGTTGAATTTATCACATAGTTCATTAGAAGGAAGCCATGCATGGATTTACCATTATTTTGAGGCAGCGAAGCAGACAAATGGCGAGAAGAAGTTAATGATCGACTTGATCGGACCAGAACTTCGAATTGGATATCTGGAAGGAGATATGGGCCTTTCAACAGGAGCACATGTGGTTATAGGACATGGTGGAATTTTAGTACCAGAAGAAATCATGCCGCATATCAGAAGAGATCAGGAAATTTTATTAGATGACGGGAAAATAAAACTGATCGCAGAACGGAAAATATCACCACGATCCTGGAGATGCCGCATTGTCTGTGGAGGAGTATTGACGGCACGTAAAAGCATAGCTTTGCCAGGATGTAATATCAACAATCCGACGTTAACTGAGGCTGATCTGAAGAATCTATCTTTGGTAAAACAATATCAAGTAACTGATGTTATGCTGCCATTTGTACGGAATAAAGAAGATCTGATCATACTAAGAGAAGCACTAAAACAAAACAACTGTGAAGATATTCGAATCTTTGCCAAAATAGAAAATATGACAGGAGTAGAGCATTTGGAAGAATTACTTCCATACTGTGATTATATTGTTATAGCAAGAGGAGATTTAGGAAATGTCATGCCATTATCCAAACTCCCCAAAGTGCAGGCATATATTGCAAAGGTATGCAAAGAACATAATAAAAATTTCATGGTAGTTACACAAATGCTAGACTCTATGATCCGAAACCCTTATCCAACAAGAGCTGAAGTAAATGATATTTATCATGCAGTTCATCAAGGAGCGAATGCATTGATGCTGACGGGGGAAACCGCTCACGGCAGATATCCGGTAGAAGCCATGAAGATGTTAGTAGAAACCGCAAATGGGAGTTTAGAAGAATTATGATGAATAAAAAATGGTGGCATAACAAAGTTGCATATCAAATTTACCCAAAGAGTTTTAAGGATACAAATGGTGATGGAATCGGTGACATTCCTGGAATTATCAGCAAGTTAGATTATTTAAAAGACCTAGGGGTTGATATTTTGTGGATATCTCCGATGTATCAGTCTCCGATGGTGGATAACGGTTATGATATTTCCGATTATTATGCGATCGATCCGATGTTTGGATCAATGGATGAGATGAAACAATTGATCAAGGAAGCAAAGAAAAGAAATATGTATATTCTGCTGGATCTCGTTGTGAATCATTGTTCCAGTGAACATGAATGGTTCCAGAAGGCAATGGCAGATCCAGAAGGGGAATATGGATCATATTTTTATATCAAAGACGGGAAAGATGGGCAGCCACCGACCAACTGGAGATCTTATTTTGGAGGCAGTGTCTGGGAGAAGATCCCAGGGTATGACAATAAGTTTTATTTGCATTCTTTTGCAAAAGAACAACCAGATCTGAACTGGGAGAATGCGACTGTTCGTGAGAAGATTTATGAGATGATCTGTTGGTGGATGGACCAAGGACTTTCAGGCTTTCGGATTGATGCGATCATGAATATAAAGAAAGATCTGACATGGAGTGATCTGAAACCAGACGGTCCAGATGGACTCGCAGATGTATATAAGATCACAGGAAAAGTCGAAGGAATCGGAGATTTCTTGATGGAGATGAAGCATCGTTGCTTTGAACCATATGATGCACTGACCGTTGGGGAGGCTATGTTTGTAAAAGAAGATATTCTTCCACGATTTATCGGTGAAGATGGATATTTTTCTACGATTTTTGCATTTGAACCATGTCATGCCTATCGGAAAGGCAAAAATTATATGAACTATGACTGGCCACAGCCATTTGATGAATGGAGAGAGGAAACTTTTCATAATCAAGAGATTGTTGCCAAGGCAGGGTTTGAAGCGAATATCATTGAGAACCATGATCAGCCAAGAGGGGCAAGTCTGTTTATCCCAGAAGAAGATTATGGATTTTACAGCTTATCAGCACTTGCAACGATCATTTTCTGTGAGAGAGGTCTGCCTTTCCTATATCAGGGGCAAGAGATCGGGATGAGCAATCGTCAATGGAAATATGATGAATTTAATGATCTGGAAACAATCAATCAGTATCAGATCGCATTGAAGGCAGGAATGTCCAAAGAACAGGCATTGGAGATTGCAAGACATCACAGCAGAGACAATGCGAGAACACCAATGCAATGGAGTTCGGAAGAAAATGCAGGATTTTCAAAAGGAAAACCGTGGATGCCAGTTAATGAGAACTATAAAGTGGTGAATGTCGCAGAAGAAGAAAAAGAATATGGATCGATCCTGAATTTTTACAAGCGATTGATCGCATTTTATAAATCAGAAGAATATAATGAGATACTAACATATGGTGATTTCAGACCAATGTATGAAAAAGAAGATCATATTTTTGCATACAGCAGGTCTTATAGATGTCGGAAACTGGTATTGATCTGTAACTTCAGTTCTAAGGAAAAAGATATTGAATTATCAGAAGACTATGAAAATGTTGTATTTGTGAATTATGAACAGACAACTGTCATTGGAAATACGTTAAAAATGAAACCGTATGAATGTGTTATTTATGAGATGTAGATCAAAAAAGAATCCTGAACGATCAGGATTCTTTTTTATCTTTAGTAAAAATCTGGACAGTGGAGCGTGCCAAGTGAAAAATTTAAAAAGAGAAAAATTGAGTGATTTTTTAGGGCTGACAGATATTTTTTCTGTCAAAAATGTAGTAACAAACTAAAAAACGCCGCACGTCCAGACAAGATTGCCCAGACGGCCGGCGATTAATGATCATACTCCCATGTGGTTGATTCCACGTGCTCCGTCAGTCATATGACCTCATGGATATTAGGTTACTATAACTGGTCAGATTCGTCAACCCTGAATTTTAAGAAAATGTTATTGCTATTGTATAAATTTTCAGACAATTCAAAAGAGGTTGTGTATAAAAAGAAAAAAACAGGACATCCTCTGAATATGAGTAGAAAAAACATGATCAAAGGGATTCTGTTTCTGGCCATAGCATGTATGATTTGTGTGGCAGGACAAAGAAAATCCAATAACATAATACAGCAAAATCTGAAAAGCAATCTGATTCGATTTCATGTGAGAGCTAATAGTAACAGCAGGATGGATCAGACATATAAATTGAAAGTAAGAGATGCCGTGATTGATCAGATCAGTCCAGAATTGAGTGAAGCAAAAACGAAGGAAGAAGCATTTAAAATCTTAAAAATGCAAAAAAACAGAATAAAAAATACAGCACAGGAAATATTAAAGAAAGAGGGAGTGAAACAAAAGGTAAACGTACATTTTGTACAAGAAAAATTTCCAGAGAAAAACTATGGCCAATATACATTTCCAGAAGGTATTTACGATGCAGTAAGAATCGATCTGGGGGCAGCAAAAGGGCACAACTGGTGGTGTGTCATGTTCCCAGATCTATGCGTAACAAAAGATGACAAGGTAAGGATCAACAATACAGCAAGAAAAAAGATGGAGAAACTTTTAGGGAAAAAAACGATCAGAAAAATAACAAAAGATAAATATCTTGGATGGTTGTTTAAAGTATAAGAAAAACGGAGCTGATACAGATCGTATCAGCTCCATTTTAAGTTCTGGAATTTATTCTAATGGTTTCTTTGCAGAGATAAGAAGTAAACGTTTCTTTTTATATACACGGAATTTGGTAAGCCCTGCATTTTTAAAATATTCTAAAGTCTCATAAGTAGAATGTCTGCGATCATCACCAGAAGTCAGATAGGAAGGAATATTAGAAACAATTCGCAATGCCTCAGGAAGTGCAGATTCTCCAATATAAAGTCTTCCGCCAGGAACTAAGACACGAAATGCTTCATTAACAAACTTCTGTGGATCTTTAAAGGTGTGGAAATCGTCACATACAGTGATCACACGAAAGCTGTTATCATCAAAAGAAAGAAAATCACTGTAACCTGTCTCAAAATGAAGTTCTGGCCAAGTTTGCTTTGCGATAAGAATCTTATCCTCAGATTCATCGATACCATATCCTTCAACATCCTTCCAGCGTGTCAGTTCATGTAAAAAAGTACCATCACCGCAACCGACATCTAATATATTATCTGTATCTCTGACGCATATTTTCTTGATCATTTCATCCCGTAAAGCATCTCTCATAAGAAACTCCTTTCGTATGCCTTGTGGTTTGTATGCCGTCTCTTTATTAACTTTCATTATACCAGATTCTGGTATACATGGAAAGAAGAGCACTAATTTTTGATTATAACATAGAAGAAAAATTTGTCAAATAATCTTATGGATGTATTCGGTTAACATGAAAACAGGATATGTGTTATACTTATTTACAGTGAATACGAAAAAAGGAAAAAGAAATTTATGAAGAATAAAAAGCACATAGTAACTGGTATTCTGGCTCATGTAGATGCCGGGAAGACAACACTATCAGAGGCAATTTTATATACTGCAGGGAATTTGAGAAAAATCGGACGTGTGGATAATGGAGATGCATTTTTAGATACTTATGAACTAGAACGGTCCAGAGGAATTACCATTTTTTCCAAGCAGGCAGAGGTTTCAATGAATGAGATGGATCTTACTTTGCTTGACACACCAGGACATGTGGATTTTTCTGCGGAGATGGAAAGAACCCTGCAAGTGCTTGATTATGCGGTTCTTGTGATCAGCGGAGCAGATGGTGTGCAGGGCCATACTTTGACATTATGGAGTCTGCTTGAGAGATATAAGATCCCAACATTTTTATTTATTAACAAGATGGATCAGGACGGAACACAAAAAGATCAATTATTGAAAGAATTACAGGAACGTTTAAGCAGCGGATGTATTGATTTTGGAGAAAAGGGTAGTGATGAGTTTTATGAGATGATCGCTATGGAAGATGAGGCGTTACTGGATCATTATCTGGAATCAGGTGAGATCACGGAATCCAAGATCCGGGAAATGATCGCAGAACGTAAGATTTTCCCATGCTTTTTTGGATCAGCGTTAAAACTTCAAGGAGTCAATGAATTTCTGGGTGATTTTGCATTTTATACAGAAGAAAGAGAATATCCAGAGGAATTTGGTGCACGTATATTTAAGATCACAAGAGATGAAAATGGAAATCGTCTGACACATTTGAAAGTAACAGGTGGAAATTTAAAGGTAAAAACAGTTATTACAGAAAGTGATGAAAAGATTAATCAGATCCGTATCTATTCGGGAGAAAAGTATGAGACAGTAAATGAACTGCAGGCAGGAAGAATCTGTGCGGTTACAGGACTTTCAGATACGATCCCTGGGCAGTGTCTTGGAGCAGAGCAGGGCGGATATGAACCTGTGTTGGAGCCAGTACTTACTTACCAGATGATATTGCCAGAAGAGACAAGTGCAAGCGTGATACTTCCAAAACTTCGTCAGCTGGAAGAAGAAGAACCAGAACTTCACATCATCTGGAATGAAGAATTACAAGAGATTCAGGTGCAGATCATGGGAGAGGTTCAATTGGAGATCCTAAAGAGTCTGATCAAAGAACGCTTTGATGTAGATGTGGAATTTGGACAGGGCAATATTGTATACAAAGAGACGATAGCAGATGTTGTAGAAGGTGTTGGGCATTTTGAACCGTTAAGACATTATGCAGAAGTACATTTGTTGATGGAACCGCTGGAGAGGGGAAGTGGAGTTGTTATCGACACACAGTGCAGCGAAGATGTATTGGATAAGAATTGGCAGAGACTGATCATAACACATTTATTAGAAAGAGATCATAGAGGGGTTTTAACAGGAGCACCGATCACAGATATCAAGATCACGCTGGCAGCAGGACGGGCACATCAGAAGCATACAGAAGGTGGAGACTTCCGTCAGGCGACATACCGTGCAGTAAGACAGGGGCTTCGTATGGCACAGAGTGTTTTATTAGAGCCATATTATAAGTTCCGGCTGGAAGTTCCACAGCAGATGATCGGAAGAGCTATGACAGATATTGAAAAGATGCAAGGTACGTTTGATACACCAGATACTGCAGGAGAGATGTCAGTGCTTCAAGGAATAGCACCAGTTTCTACGATGCAAGGATACCAAAAAGAAGTATTAGCATATTCCAAAGGTATGGGAAGATTATTTACAACCTTAAATGGATATGATATCTGCCATAATGAAGAAGAAATCATAGAAGCCAGTGGATATGATCCAGATAGAGATTTTGAAAATCCATGTGGATCTGTTTTCTGTTCCCGTGGAGCCGGGTATAATGTCGCATGGAATGAGGTACCAGAACATATGCATTTAGAGAGCGTTCTTGCGAAAGAAATCGAGGAAGAGGAATTTGATGAACTGACACAGCGAAGGGCTTATATTGAAGAAGAATCAATTGATACAGAGGAAATCGATCGGATTCTTGAACAAACATTTTATGCAAACCAGCATAATAAAAGTAAATGGAAGAAGAAGAAAACAGCAAGGCTTGTACAGGATTATCATACATCTGCAGAAAAATCATCGGTAAAAAGAGATATGTCCAAGAAATACCTGCTGGTTGATGGATATAATATCATTTACGCATGGGATGATCTGAAGGAATTATTAGATACGAATGTAGATGCAGCCAGAGGAAAATTACTTGATGAGATGAGTAATTATCAGGGAATGAAGGGCATGGAGCTGATCGTTGTGTTTGATGCATATCGTGTGAAAGGTCATGAAACAGAGATCACAGATTACATGAATATTCATGTAGTCTACACAAAAGAAGCAGAAACAGCAGATCAGTATATTGAAAAATTTGCCCATACCCATGGACGAAAATACGATGTAACAGTTGCAACATCCGATGGATTGGAACAGATCATTATCCGCGGACAAGGCTGCCGTCTGCTTTCTGCAAGAGAATTAAAGAGAGACTATGAAGAAGCAAAAGCACAGATCAGAACAGAATATCTGGAGAATCAGAAAAATGAGAAAACTTATATGATGGATGGAATATCCTTGGAGAAAGAACAGCCAGAGAAGGAAAACTGATCATACAAAAATGGAGGCGGTAACATGGGGAAGATTTATCTGGAAGGTGCAGATAATACGAGAGACCTTGGCGGATTAAAAACGACAGAAGGTGCAGTGATCAAAGATAAACAGCTGATCCGCAGCAACCGTTTATCAAGGATTACGCAGAAAGATAAGATGTTACTGGAAACAGAATATCATTTACAGAAAATTCTGGATTTAAGAACACCAATGGAAGTAGAACAAGAGCCGGATCTGGAAGTGGCGGGAGCTGTTTATGAGAATATTCCGTTTTTTATGGAAAGCATGGTGGGAGTCAGCCGGGAGCAGGAAACAAGAAAACAGATGTTACATATGGAAGAATTTCCAGAGATGTCAGATATTTATAAGATGATGATCAAAGAAGAATTTTGCAGAAAGCAGATCTCACAAGCAGTCAGAGAGATTATGAATACAAAAAATGGTGCGGTTTTATGGCATTGTACAGAAGGAAAAGACCGTTGTGGATTGTTATCAGCAACCATTTTATTTTTGCTTGATGTGTCTGAAGATGACGTGATGGAAGATTATCTAAAGACCAATAAAGCTGCGATCACAAGAGTAGAAAAATTAAAAAAGAAACTTCATTTAGCAGGATTGCATCGCGAAAAAATCGAAAAAATAGAGGGCTATTTTGTGGCAAAAGAAGAATTTTTAAATGCAGCACTTAAAACCATGAAAGAAGAATATGGTTCTATTAATCAGTTTATGATCAAGGGATTAAATATTTCCATGCAGCAAAAAGAGGATTTTAAACAAAAAGTATTGGAGTAGACAATGGAAGAGAAGAAGAGGACAATTGTTATGTTTGGGGATTCCCTGACCGACTATTTCCCAATGGAAAAATTAAAAGGTATAGATGCGCAGTTCATTAACAGCGGAGTTGCAGGGGATACGATCGCAGAGATGGGTGCAAGACTGGCTTATGACGTATTTCCATATAAACCAGATATCATTATCATGCAAGGTGGTGCAAATGATTTCCTGATGTCATTGTATCCAGGAGCAAGAGCTTTAGCGGAACGATTGATCAGACTTGCACGAAGGATTCGGCAGCAATTGCCAGATACAAAGATTTATATTGAATCTATGTATCCGGCATATACCAAAAGGATTGGATTGATGCCGTCCTGGGCAGAAGGAAAATCCAATGAAGAGATTCAAAAGATCAATACAGAAATACAAAGATTGTGTAAAGAAGATAACTTTGAATATGTTGATGTATTTGATAAATTGATCGGAGAAGATGGGCAGTTGTCAAGAGAGTATACCGTGGACGGAATACATTTGCAGGAAAATGCCTATGATGTTGTAGCTGCGATCATTTATCATTTGATGGAAGGTTGATCATTAACCTTCCAAATTACAATTTCAATACATCCAGATCTTCAGGTATATAAAGTGTTCCAGTATAATACTGCTTGCCTTCCTTCATATATTTTTCTTGACGATGCAGCATATTTTTATCTTCTGTATGCCATAGAACCAGATTTGGAATCTTTAGATGTTCTGCTAATTCACAGGCATCTTTTACCGTACTATGGTGTTTTTCATAAGGTTTAAAAATATCCCTCTCACCATACACACAAAATGCTTCATGAAGCAGCCAGTCAGAATCTTTCACAAAATCATAAAGAGATTCACGATAAGGTTCATCTCCAGGAAAGGATACCCTTAATCCATTTTCCATAACCGATGTGAAACCAAACTGTTTTTCTTTTGTAGAGCCGATATCAAAGAATGTAAAAGAATCTCCAAGAATCTGAATCGTATCTCCATGTGCAATGACATGAAATACAATACGTTCATCAAAATGCTTATAAAATTTCTTACCAACGGTAAGTTTTGTCAGTGTTTTGATCGTATGAACCAGTTCTTCATGACAGTAGATCGTCAGAGTGCCATCATAAGTTCCCTTGTTCATAGAAGTAGCGATCATACGGATCATCCAGACCATTCCTAAAATATGATCATTATGAGCATGTGTCACAAAAATATTATGAATGCTTTCAAGAGTGATTCCAGCTTTGTCAAGCTGAGATAGAATTCCATTTCCGCCGCCGGCATCGACAAGGAAGTATTCTTCACCTTTTTGCATGGCATAACAAGTGTTATAGCAATGAATTGCCTGTGCATTTCCAGTTCCTAAAACGATCAGTCGTTCCATAAAAATCTCCTTTATATATCATCATAAGTGTATAAAATCATCGTATCTTTCTGCATTATATTACATTTTTATGAAGATGGGAAATTCCTTTTTACGATTCTTGATATTTCCTGTCAGTCAGCTATAATAAGGATAGTGTATACATGGAGAAAGGCGAAGGAAAAGACGATGCTTAAGATACAATACAGAGATGCAAAAGATGGAGGAATCGAAGTTCTTCGTTGTTTCAGCAAAGAAGATCAAGTAGAGATTCCTTCGGAAATTGAAGGAAAAAGAGTTACGAAGATTGGTGATTATGCATTTTCTGCGCATAAACGAAAAGAAGATGAAGCAAAAGAGATTATGATTGGCGAAGACTTTTTGGGCAGTGAAGATGAACCGATGTTTTGTGGGGAGGCAGTAAAAGAAGTTTATCTGCCACCGGATACTGTGGAAATAGGGAAATATGCATTTTATGGATGTGTAAATCTGACAACACTTGGGTTTTCAGATTCTCTTTTAAGAACAGGAGCAGGAATTTTTACAGGATGCAAGCTGCAAAAGATCTACTATGATGTTTATGAGGATAAAAAAAGTGCTTTAAGAGACGTTGTAAGAGATACTCGTTTTCCATTGCAGGTAAATATCCGTTATAAAGAAGAAAAAAAACAAAGTCGTTTATTTTATCCAGAGTATTATGAAGAGGCTGTGGAAAATACACCAGCAAGAATTGTGGAGACACATTTTCATGGAACAGGATATCAATATCGCCAAAGTTTTTTGCGAGGAGAGATCGACTATCGTAAATATGATGATATTTTTCCAGTGGCAGCAGTTCAGGAAGATCTGGATATTGTATGGGAGATATTAGCTGGGCGTATGTTAATGCCATACGGGGTATCAGATTTTGCATGGATGCAATACGAGGGCTATGTAAAGCAGAACCAATGTGAGATGATGAATTATTTAAAAGAAGAAGATCAGATGCTATTTATCAATTTGATGGCAGAGAAGAATTATTTCAGTAAAGAAGGAATCGAAGCAGCGATCGACTGGGCATCTAGAAAGCAGAAAACAGAACTTTTAAGTATTTTGATGAACGAACAACATAAGAGATTTCCAAAGAAAAAGAAAACATTTGAATTATAGATAAGATAAAGGGAAATGAATAATGGAAGAAAATATCAATGAGCGTCTCAGTGAACTTGGAACAAAGATCCTTGCGACGACAAGAAATGAATTATATATCCATATGCGTTTTTTAGATGTGGCATTAAGCAGTTTTGCTTATGTGATCGATCCTTCTGTAAATGGTGTTGGAACGGATGGAATATGTATATTTTATCATCCAGGAGCTTTAGGAGGCATGTACAGGCAAAACAGAGTCCGGATGAATCGTGCATATCTTCATATGGTGCTTCACTGCATTTTACATCATGTGACAAGAAGAAAAGGAAGAGATAAGACTCTATGGAATATTTCTTGTGATATCGCAGTCGAATCAATTATTGATCACTGGCATTTAAAATGTATCCATATGGTGCAAACAAGGCTGCGCAAAGACATTTACGGACAGCTTGAGAGGAACCTCAAAGTATTGACAGCTGAGGGGATTTATCGACAGTTAGTTTCTTTTGGATTAGAAGAGAAGAAAATAAAAGAACTGCAGATGGAATTTCGGGTAGATGACCACCAGTATTGGCCCGAAGATCCCAAGCAAGATCTTCATCAGGAAGTAGAAAATAAATGGAAGAATATCAGTGAAAAAACGGAAACAGATATGGAGACATTTTCCAGTGAAGAGTCACAACAAGCAGGGGATCTGATCGGACAGGTACAGGTAGAAAACAGAGACCGTTATGATTATCGTGAATTTTTAAGAAAATTTTCGGTTTTAAGAGAAGAAGTCAGTGTGGATCCAGATTCGTTTGACTATATATTTTACAGTTATGGGCTTTCTATGTATGGAAATATGCCATTGATCGAGCCGCAGGAGTGGAAGGAAGTAAAGAAAGTTGAAGACTTTGCCATCGTGATCGATACATCAATGTCATGTTCTGGTGATCTGGTAAAGAAATTTCTGGAAGAAACATATGGTGTGTTAACGGAAGCAGAGAGCTTTTTTCATAAGGTAAATATTCATATCATTCAGTGTGATGAGATGGTACAAAACGACCAGAAGATCACAGACGAAAAAGAATTAAAAGAATATATGGAACATTTGGAACTGATCGGAGAAGGTGGGACAGATTTCCGCCCAGCATTTGAATATGTGAATCATCTGATCGAACAGGGTGAATTTTATCATCTGAAGGGATTGATCTATTTCACAGATGGAAAAGGAACCTATCCAAAGAAGAAACCACCATATCAGACAGCATTTATTTTTATGCAGGAAGAATACGAAGATGTGGATGTACCGCCATGGGCAGTTAAATTGATCGTCGATGCCGAAGATCTTGATGAAGGAGAAGAAGAACATGAATATTAAAAGAGCAAAACAGGAAATCAAAGATTCCATTGAAGCTTATCTTACAAAGGATAATTATGGAGAATATAAAATACCATCCATCAGACAGCGTCCGATCCTTTTGATGGGCCCTCCAGGAATTGGAAAAACACAGATCATGGAACAGATCGCAAGAGAATGTGAGATTGGATTGGTAGCTTATACGATCACGCACCACACAAGACAGAGTGCGATCGGTTTGCCATTTATCAGAGAAAAAGAATATAGTGGACAAACATATTCTGTTACGGAATATACGATGAGTGAGATCATTGCATCTGTTTATGAAAAGATTGAACAGACTGGAAATAAAGAAGGTATTTTATTTATCGATGAGATTAACTGTGTATCTGAGACATTGGCACCAACAATGCTTCAGTTTTTGCAGTGTAAGATGTTCGGAAATCAGAAAGTACCAGATGGCTGGATCATCGTAGCGGCAGGAAATCCACCAGAATACAATAAATCTGTCAGAGATTTTGACGTAGTTACCTTGGACCGTATGAAGAAAATTGATGTGGAAGCAGACTATGAAGTGTGGAAAGAATACGCATATCAGGCAGGAATCCACCCAGCAATCCTTGCATATCTTGAAATCCGTAAAGAATATTTCTATCGTATGGAAACAACAGTTGATGGAAAGGCGTTTGTTACAGCCAGAGGATGGGAAGATCTGTCTCAGTTATTAAAAGTTTACGAAGAACTTGGAAAAGATATTGACAGAGAAGTGGTATTTCAGTACTTACAGCACCTGAAGATCGCCAAAGACTTTGCTAACTATTATGAATTATATAAGAAATACAAAGAAGACTATGGAATCGAGCGTATTTTAAAAGGACAGTGGAATCAGGAAACGATCGGCAGATTAAAATTCGCAGCATTTGATGAGAAATTAAGTGTTGTCGGATTGTTAAATGGAAAATTATCCGAAATGTTTGCTGAATCTTATCGACAGGATGCTTATGTTACGGAATTATTTGGCTGGCTAAAACAACTTAAAACAGGCAAGACATTAAGTCAGGTAGTCAAAGAAATCCATGAGGACTTCGACGAAAAGAAAAAGACAGAGAAACTCGGAAAAGCACAGGAACATATGTTGCTTGATGTGATCAAGACTCTGGAGTCATACGAACAGATCAGCAAAGCTGAACATTTAGAAGCAGAAGCAGAATTTGAACGTGTGAGAGAAGAATTCAAGAAAGAACCAGCAAAATTAGAACAGCAGATAGAGAATACAACCAAAGCACTAGACAATGCATTTGACTTCATGGAAGAAGCCTTTGGACAAAGTCAGGAAATGGTTGTATTTGTGACAGAACTGAATGTTAATTATTACAGTGTCTGGTTTATCAAGGAAAATGGATGTGATAAGTATTATCAATATAATAAAGGACTTTTGTTTGATGAACAGCAAGCGGAGATCATGGCAGAGATGGATGAACTGGAGAGAAAATTTTAACATAAAAAGATCAATCACAGTTATCCATTCTTCTAAGTTCAGGTAGCACAGTACAAAGCATCGTAATGAAGCAAAAGCCTCCACCGATCACATTAGAAACAGGTTCCGCAAGGAATACCCCGGAAGTTCCCATGTGCAATACATAAGGCATAAAATAAGTTAATGGAATAACAATAAATACCTTACGAAGCAATGAGAAAAAGATCGCATGTTTCTTTTTGTTTAGAGATTTAAATACTGTCTGTCCAATATACTGCAGATCCATAAAGATAAAAGCAGCAAAATACTGATTCAATGCAGGAATGGAATCTTTTACAAGTGAAGGATCAGAACTGAATACACGGATCAATGTACCAGGAGCAAAAATGATAACACTCCACATAACGGCTGTATAGCATAGGATCATAGCAGACATAACGATCATAGCCTTTCTTACACGAGCTGGACGTCTGGCACCATAGTTATAACTTAAGATTGGAGAACCGCCTTCATTCATGGCATAAATCGGGGTTTCCACAAGTTGTCGTACACTTGATACGATTGTCATGACAGAGATATAAATATCTCCGCCAGTCACAGAAAGTACATTGTTGCAAACAATACTTACCAGACCGTTAGTTAACTGCATGATAAATCCGGCAGTTCCAAGGCTGATGATATTCTTTGCATATCCTAAACTTTCTGACAGCTCATTTTTATGAAGAAAACGTACCTTTAATTCTGCTTTTTTTGTAAGGAAAAATAACACAAAAGAAGCAGAAAGACATTGTGAAATCACAGTTGCAATCGCAGCACCCCGAACGCCAAACCCTAATGCAAAAATAAAGAATGGGTCAAGCAGTAAGTTGGCAACGGCACCGATCGCAACAGAAAACATTCCGATGGTTGAATATCCTTGTGCATTAATAAATGGATTCATTCCAATGGCGATCATAGATGGCAGTGTACCAATTAGATAGAGCATCATATATGGAAAAGCATAAACGAGAACATCCTTGGAAGCCCCGAATAATATCAAAAGCGGGCGTGCAAATAAAAGCCCAATGAGCATCAATACGACAGCACTAAAACAAACCATAGTAAATGATGTATTCATGATATGGACAGCCTGTTTATTTTTCTTTTGCCCTCGGCTGATCGAAAATAAAGGAGCTCCGCCACTTCCAAATAAGTTAGCAAATGCAGTAATGATCACAACCAGCGGAAAGCACAGTCCAACAGCACCAAGTGCAGCTGTTCCAATATGTGGGATTCGTGCGATATAAATACGGTCAACAATGTTATATAATAAGTTTAAGATCTGAGCAACAAGCATAGGAAGTGCTGCTGCAAAGATATTTTGGGTTACAGACCCATTTTCAAAATCAATTCGTTTCATTTTTAAGATTATCTCTTTCCAGTTTCATTATATTTTTATTTATCATAGCATCGTTTCATTTATTCTATTATAATACAAATTGAAAGAAAATCTATATGGATAAAGGAGTAGGTATAGTATATGAAAATCGAATATAATGAAAAAGAAATCGCAGCAATGGCAGAATTCCACAAAGGAAACAGAGCAGAAGGTTTAAGATTACAAGAAGAATTCGCATCAGAATTTCGAAAAGAATATGCAGACAAAGACCACTGCCCATGTCAAAAAGCCTGTAGATATCATGGAAATTGCAAAGAATGTGTGGCAATTCACAGAGCCCATCAGGAACACGTTCCAAACTGCATGCGCCCGATGATCAATAAGAAATTAAAAATTTTGTCAGAATTAACGGAACATACATTGGCAAATGAGATTGAGGCACCGAAAGAGGTTTTGCGGAAGGAATTTCAAAAGTAGATTTATAAGGAACGCTATTTTCCAGACAATATGAGAATCGAGGAGATTTATTTAAAGGCCTTTCCATCTGGGCAGATCAGAGATATCAAAGGTTACAAGGAAGTTATCCAGTGATCTAAATCTTTTATACGGCAAGAAAGTATTGATTTTTCTCGATGAATATGCAGATAAGCCAGCCATGATCATAGAATAAAAAAATTTATTAAGAAAAAAATACCTATTATAGAATTTAAATAATGGTGCAATTTTTGCACCTTCGAATTGACGAAGTGCAAAAATTGCACTATTATAAATTAAGAGGTGCAATTATGATGGGTGAGTTAAAAAAAATGAGAACTGAAAAAAAGATGACACAACAACAAGTTGCTGATTTGGTAGGAATATCTTTACGTTCTTATAAATCATATGAGAATGATGAGAAAAAACAAGGAAGTTTGAAATACAAATATATATTAGAAAAACTTTCAGAAATAAATCCAATAGACGAAGAACATGGAATTATTGATATAGAATATATAACTGAAAAATGCGGAAATGTATTTCAAAAATATGATGTAAATTTTTGTTATCTTTTTGGATCTTACGCTAAATCGAAAGCAAAGCCAACCAGTGATGTGGATCTGTTAATTTCAGCAAATGTAAAAGGACTAAAATTTTATGGATTAGTCGAAGAAATTAGAGAAGCACTACACAAAAAAGTAGATGTTTTAGAAATTAATCAATTAAAAGATAATTTAGAATTAACACAAGAAATATTAAAAGATGGGATAAAAATATATGGATAATGTAAAGAATGATCGTTATTACATTCAAAAAATACGAAACGATTTGCAATTTATAGTACAACATATGAAAGATGTAGATATAGAAGAATTGAATGCAAATGAAATACTACTGGATTCAATGTTGTTTCGAATGATTCAGTTATCTGAAAATGCAAAGAAATTGTCGGATGAGTATAAAGAGAAAAGAGGATATATTCCATGGAATGCTATGTATGGATTGAGAAATCGTATTGTACACGATTATGGAAATGTTGATTTAAATATTGTCTTTGAAACATTAAAAAATGATATACCAGAATTGTTAGAGATGATAAAAGGATAATGTTAACCCACGTTGCTTGCCGCAACGACATATTTTGGTGTAAATTCAATACATCAAAATATAAGGAGAGACAATAATTATGTTTAATGAGAATCTAAAAACAATAAGAAAAGCAAAAGGTTACACACAAGAAGAACTTGCAATCAAAATTCATGTAGTAAGACAAACTATCAGCAAATGGGAAAAAGGACTATCCGTACCAGATGCAGATACATTATCCAAATTAGCGGATGTATTAGAGATTAATGTGAGTGAATTATTGGGTAGTGAAATAAAAGAAGAAGCCAATAAGAATGAAGTAGCAGAACAACTTGCGAAGATCAGTGAACAATTGGCGCTTAAGAATAGACGGCATAAGAGGATATGGAAAGTTATTGGAGTTATATTGTTAGCTGTGATTGTTATTAATATGCTTCTAGTGGTTTTGGGCACGGTGACATATAACGAAAAAAATGCGGATATTACTACAATTGAAGAGAAATTTTGATTTTGTAGTTGGCCAACTGTAGATTTCGAGTATATAGAGTGGACAATTCACAAGATTGGAAAATTTAAGGTGATGTGTATGTTTTACTGTATTGGTTTATATATTTAGGTAATCGATAGCTGAAAATTCTCGCAATTTAAGGTTTCGTAGAAATTAAGATAAGATAATTTTCAAACATCCCAACAAATCGGTGTTGTAGATTTTATCTAAACTTCTGTTAATAAGTACAAGAATCATCAACTAATACAGTTTAACATACACATTGTGTAGTGATTTGAACAGCGTTCTGACTCATACATGCAACACTACCTACAATCATAATTTAGTAGTGATAAACTTTCCTTCTACTCCGTAAAAAATAAATCGTAACAATTAAAGTCAACATCTCCGCTACAACAACTCCCATCCAGATTCCATTCAATCCAAGCACAAGTGGCAGCAGCATAATACACCCAATCTGGAACAACAAAGTTCGAAGGAATGCAATCATTCCAGAAACAACCCCATTATTCAAAGCTGTAAAGAACGAAGAAGCCCAGATATTAAATCCATTGATCAAAAACACAAATGCATACAACCGGAATCCATGTAACGTCATAGCAAACAGATCAGCATCATATCCAACAAAGATATTGATCAGCGGATGGGAAAAAAACTCAGAGATCAAAGTCAGACAAACCCCAGTTACAGCAATTAAAGACAAACTCTTCTTCAACATATTCTTCAATTCCGAATGATTTCCAGCCCCATAATTATAACTGGTGATCGGAGCGCTTCCCATAGAATATCCAAGATAGATTGCAGCAAAGATAAAGTTCGCATACATGATCACACCATAAGCAGCAACACCATCTGCACCAGCAAGGCGCATTAACTGTGTATTATAAAGCATATTTACAACGGAAGAAGAAGCATTTGTCATAAATTCCGAAGAACCATTTAAACAGGTCTTTAATAAAATATCTTTTCTCCAGACAGGTTTCACAAGACGAAGACGGCTGCTGTTATTTTTCCGCGCAAAATAGATCAACGGTACAAGCCCGCCAACATACTCACCCATGGCAGTTGCAACCGCAGCCCCGGCAACACCATAATGCATAACTCCGATAAAGAGATAGTCAAACACAATATTGATCACGCCAGAAATCAAAGACATACGAAGACTATAAGAAGGTTTCTCTGCTGTAATAAAGAAGTTATAAAAGATCGTCTGCATCATAAACATTGGCTGTGATACAAACATAATACGTCCATAAGTAGACGCATATTCAAGCAGCTGTCCACGCGCCCCAAGTGCCATACAGATCTGCCTTATAAAAATAAATCCAAAGACAGACAGGATCGTAGCTCCGATCAAAGCAGTAAAGATCAGCATAGAAAAATATTCATTTGCTTTTTCTTTTTTGCCCTCACCAAGCGTTTTTGCAACGATCGCACTTCCACCAGAACCGATCATAAATCCGATCGCTCCAACACCCATCGCAACAGGAAGGATAAGATTGACCGCAGCAAATGCTGTTTTTCCTGCAAAATTGGAAATAAACAATCCATCAATAATACTGTACATCGAAGTACAGATCATCATAATGATCGATGGAAATACAAAACGGATCAGACGTTTGTAAGTGAAATGATCTGATAATTGAATCTTCATGATAAACTAAAACTCCTTTTCCTCTAAGACATATTGTTTCATATTTTTCTTTAAAATCTGAACATATTTTCTCGTAAGAGAAAGCAGCTGTTCACACTCCGAAGGCTCCATAGATTCAAATGTAGCATTTTCCATATCAAAGACAGGACAGATATGTTTTTCAGAAAATTCTCGTCCAAACTCTGTAAAAAATAAGTGGATATCCCTTCCGACGCCGGCTTTACGGATCAAAACTCCTTTATCTTCTAATGATTTTACGGAAGAATTCACCGTTTGTTTTGAGATGGAGTAAAGTTTGCAGATATCTTTCTGAGAGCAACCATCTCCAAGTTCTAACAGACAATATAAAATGAGAAATGCGGAATCCGTAAGATGCATGGAAAGAGCGATCTCATGATAGACATCATCGATCATCTTATAGAGAGAATCAAATTCCTTTAAGGTACGATTTTGTTTCGATTCCATAGTGACTTCCTTTCTTATAACAATTAGATTAAGTCCGAAATCGGACTATGAGATTATGATAATTATAGTCCGAAATCGGACTTGTGTCAATTATTATTTCATAGGAAATCACTTTACGAGGTCATTCGAATCAGTTAAAATAAAGAGTCAGAGAATAAAGTACAACCAAAGAAGGAAGTTACCTATGAAATTTGCCTATGATATCCCAGATTCATTCTGGAGTTTATTTCGTTCGATGAACAGAGAACTTTATATGGAAGCTTTGCTGAAGATCAACGAAGAATATGAATATAACAATTATTATTTAAGTAAAGAAGTATGCCTTCAGGTATTAGAAGACTGGAACGAAAGCCAGCGGATCTGGTTATCTCCTGAAGAATTTGAATCAGAAAATGATGCAAGCCAGACACCGCCAAACAGGATTTTAAACTGGCTGATCAAGACAGGCTGGTTAAAGAGGATCGAAGATTTCTCAACATTAACTACCAATATCATCATTCCTGATTACGCAGCCGTATTTTTAACAGCATTTGAAGAGTTAGTCAACCCATCAACAGATGACACAGAGATCTATATCCAGAATGTATACGCAACACTGTTTTCATTCTGGCATGATAAGAAGATGAACTTAGCCATGTTAAAAACAGCGCTTGTTAATACAAAGAAATTAAATAAAGCCTTGCAGGATATGTTACACAACATGGACCATTTCTTTAGCCGACTGCTAAAACAGAAATCATATGAAGAAGTGTTGGCAGAACATTTGGAAGGTTACGTTGAGGAAATCGTTGAGAAGAAATATCATATCTTAAAGACAAATGATAACTTCTATTTATATAAAAATGATATCAAACGATGTTTAAGAGAAATGAGAGAAGATATTCCATGGATGGAACAGGTACAGAAGAAAGCAGATAAAGAAAAAGGCGAAGATGTGCTAAGCATCATCAATGCGATCGAACGTGGATTTGATGATATTGAACATCGAATTTCCAACATGGATAAAGAACATTCTAAATATATCAGGGCAACAGTAACGCGTATGAATTACATGCTGAATGGAGAATCCGACACAAGAGGTCTGATGATCCAGCTGTTAAAGACGATCGGGGATTCTAAGGACAGCGAGGAAAAGATCGAGAAGGTCGGACAGAGTATGAATCTCTCTCATTTTGAAGTGCTTTCAGAGAAGTCTTTGTATAAGAAGAGAAAACGAAGAGATTTTGCAAGTCAGGTGGAAGAAGAAAAGCAGCAGGAAGAATTATCAAGAGAAGATGTCCTAAGATTAAATAAGATTCATACAAGATACCAACAGGCTGAGATTGAAGATTTCATTGAATCTTATATGCAGGATGACCATATGGAAGTTAAGGATATTGATATCAGGGATGAAGAGTCCTTTGAGAAATTAATCCTTGCCTACGATTACAGTACGAGAAGAAACAGTAAATATAAAGTGATCGAGAGAGACGATAAATTGATTGATAATGGAAGTTACCGCTATCCGGCATTAACTTTTGTAAGGAGGAAACCGAAATCATGATACCGTATTATGAAGAATTGAATGACGAAGAAAAAAATGCGGTCACGAAAGTGATCCGTACGTTGTTAAAACAGACATTTGTATTAGAAAGAAAATATGATAAAAAGAGCGGAAGACTTGTATACAATAAAGAATTTAGAACCATTGACCTGCATCAGGAATTTTTAAGAGAATATTTTAAGATTTCAGGAATCGAATTAAGAGAAAATCTGCATCTGGGAGTCTTTTATATTGAAGGAGAAACTTTGATCGGAGAGAAGATTTCCAGATTATCAACCATTTATCTTCTGATCTTAAAATTATTGTACGATGAACATATGGCAGAGGCTTCATCAAATACAAGTGTGTATACATCATTAGGAGAAATCCATGAAAAGATCAATGATTTCCATCTGATGAGAACCTTGCCATCCATCACTGAGATGCGTCGTTCCATCGCATTATTAAAGAAATATCAGATCATCGAACCACTCGATGTATTAGAAGAGTTAAATGACGAGACAAGAATGATGATCTATCCATGCGTGAATGTCGTGTTACTAGGAGATGACATCCGCAGATTGATCGAAAGTTTCAGCAAGGAGGAAGTAGACAGTGAGTTTGACGAAGACGAAGCAGCCATTTCTGGCATTATCGAAGATATGCCTGAATAACTGGCATTATATAGATCAGAAAGTATTAAGTTTCAACGATGGAATCAACTTTTTTACCGGACATTCTGGAAGTGGAAAGTCAACAGTGATCGATGCGATGCAGATCGTTTTATATGCGAATACAGATGGTCGTGGATTCTTTAATAAGGCGGCAGCAGACGATTCCGATCGAAATCTGATCGAATACCTGCGAGGAATGGTTGCGGTCGGAGAGAAAGATGAAGTTACTTATTTGAGAAATAAAAACTTCTCCACAACGATCGTTCTGGAATTTACACAGACAGAATCTGACGAAAAAGAATGTCTGGGAGTTGTATTTGATGTAGATACAGCAAGAAATGATACATCCAGATTATTTTTCTGGCACAAAGGCGGCATTTTAGAGAATGCTTACCGTACGGAAGAGCATGCGATGACAATTTCGGAACTCCGCAAATATATGCAGAAAAACTTCAAAAAAGAAGATTTCTATTTTGGAACAAGCAACGAGAGATTTAGAAAACAGATGTATGACATCTATCTTGGCGGTCTTGATATGGAGAAATTCCCAAGACTGTTTAAACGCGCGATCCCATTTAAAATGAATATCAAGCTCGAAGATTTTGTGAAAGAATACATCTGTATGGAGCAGGACATTCATATTGAAGATATGCAGGAAAGCGTGATGCAGTATGGAAGAATGCGTCAGAGAATCGAAGATACATTAAAGGAAGCAAAGAGCTTAGAAGAGATCAAAGAAAGTTTCGTTAAATTCAAGACCAAAAAAGAGGAACAGGATTATTGCCAGTACCGCATGAACAAACTGGATGTCCTGAAACTAAAATCAGATATTCATTTGTTACAACAAAAGATTGAAGATGGAGAAAAAGATCTAAAGACGCAGGAAGAGAATGAAACAGTTCTTGAGAAGAAACTAGAGAAACTCGCCAAAGAATACGATGCATTAGTAGCACAGATCGCAGGAAGTGGATACGACCAGATCGCAACAAGGAAAAAGGATGTTCAGGAGTTGTTAGGACAGTTAAATCATTCCGTACAGCGTTGGGAACAGACATCAAAAGATTTAAAAAAATGGTGTGATCTCGATATTACGCCAAATCAGGCAATCTGGGATATCGAGAAATTTGAACAGGGAGATATCACAGAAGATGATCTGAATCGATTAAAACATACATTGGATATCTTAAGAAAAGAAACTGAGGAAGAACGACAAGATAATGCGTCTGCACTAAGAGCCTTAAAGAAACAGGAGAAATCTATTTCTGATGAGTTGAAAGAACTGAAAAAGGGTAACAAAGCATATCCAAAAGAAGTTCTGGATGCAAGATATGAATTACAGACGAAATTAAGCGAAAAATGTGGTGATTTTGTAAAAGTAAATGTGCTTGCCGATCTGTTAGACATGAAAGATGAGAAATGGCATAAAGCGGTCGAAGGATATTTAGGATCGAATAAATTAACACTGATCGTGGAACCAAAATACGTCAAGGATGCCATGGAAATCTACCGTGATATGGATCAGAAGAAATACTGGAGAATTTCGATCGCAGACACACAAAAGATTGATAAGCAGGACATGAAGGTTGAGGGAAATGCATTGTCAGAAGAAGTTCTTGCAGAACAGTCTTATGTGAAAAAGCTGATAGAATCCTTGATCGGGCGTGTGATCAAATGTGAGACGATCGATGAATTAAGAAATTGCCGTACTGGTATCACACCAGATGGAATGCTTTATAAAAATTTCCAGTTAAAACGATTAGATCCAAAACAGTACACAAGAAATTCCTACATTGGAGACAACAGTTTACGCCACAGGATCAAAGAATTAGAGAAAGAAAAGGATAAGATCTTTGATAAAAAAGATCCATTAGAAAAAGAAGTTTTAAGTGCTGTTGTTATTTTAGACTATGAATATCTTCCACAGTCAGCCGAAGAATATTTAAAACAGCAAGAAACACTGGAACGTGCGAAAGAACGTCAGGAAGAATACGAAGATTTAGAAAATCAGCTGACAAAATTAAGAGAAGGTGCCTTAAAAGGTCTGGAAGAGGAAAGAGACCAGAACAGGTTAAAACAGGAAGATTGCAAACAAGAGATCAATGCAATGAAAGAAGCAATCTGGGCAACACAGAATGCATTAAAAGAATGCAGACAGCAGATCATTGACCAGAATGAAGCATTGATCCGTGCACAGAATGAATTACCGGAAAATGGAGAGTACGAGCAGCAGTTTGCACAAGAGATCGAGAAGACAGACACAGAAGACTATGAACGTCTCAAAAAACGTGCAGCAAGGAAATACTATGATGCCGGAACGAAGAAGGAAGAAGAATATAGAAAGCTTGTGGAAGTCAGAACTGCATATTTAAGGGAATATCCGAACCGCACATTCTCAGCAGTAGATGAGAATAATGATGTGTATGACAAGCTTTATAAGGAATTATCATCTGATCACATGGAAATGTATCGTGAAAAAGCTGCAAAACAGGCCAAAACAGCAATGGAACATTTCAAAGATGACTTTGTATACAAGATTCGAAGCGCGATCAGGGAAGCTTATCAGCGCAGGGATGAATTAAACCGCATGATCAGTGGACTCGACTTTGGGAAAGACAAATATCAATTTAAGATCACAAGAAATACAGGAGCCGATGGAAAATATTATCCAATGTTTATGGATGATTCTCTGAATATCGATCCATCTGTCTTAAATACAACGATGGATGACCAGATGAATCTCTTCTCTATGGAACATGAGAATAAATACGGGGAACTGATGAATGAATTGATCGAGATCTTTATCCCGCCAGAAGGTGCAACCGGTGAAGAACTTGAGAATGCGAAACGTGATATGCAGAAATATTCTGATTATCGTACGTATCTGTCCTTTGATATGGAACAGATTGTGGATGGTGATGAAAAACTGACGATCGGATTAAGTAAGATGATCAAGAAAAACTCTGGTGGAGAAGGACAGAACCCATTATATGTTGCATTACTCGCAAGTTTTGCACAGGCCTATGGAATTCATCTTTCACCAAAAGTACGAAGAAATCCAAGCATCCGTCTGGTTGTCTTAGATGAAGCGTTCTCTAAGATGGATGCAGAGAAAGTTGCAAGTTGTATTGACCTGATCAGGAATCTAGGATTCCAGGCAATCATCAGTGCGACAAATGATAAGATTCAAAATTACCTAGAAAATGTAGATAAGACTTTTGTATACGCCAATCCAAACAAGAAAAATATTTCCATTCAGGAATTCGAAAAATGTGAATTTGATAATTTACTCACAGAAGAATAGATAAAAATACAGATACGAGGAGAAATGTATTTATGAATCGAAGTTTAAAAGGAATCTGCTTCACAGTTGCAGGAGGATGCTGCTGGGGCATGTCTGGTGTGATGGGGAAATATTTATTTGATGCAAAAGATCTGACGGCTACGTGGCTTGTGACAGTCAGATTATTAGGGGCAGGAATCTGCCTGCTGTTGCTTATGTATCAGAGAAAAGGGAATTCAATTTTTCGTGTATGGAAAAGAGAAGATTCAGCGGTCAATCAGCTGATCTTCGGGATGATTGGAATGGCTATGTGTCAGATGACGTACTTCCTTGCCATTCAGGAGTCAAATCCGGGAACTGCGACAGTTCTTCAGTATTCTGCACCAATCTTAATTATGGTGTTCTTTGTATTAGTGGAAAAAAGATTTCCAAAGAAAGAAGAAGTGCTTGTTCTGGCAGCTGTGATCGTAGGAATTTTTTTGCTTGCAACACATGGAAGTATAAAAAACTTAGTGATCACCAATGCAGCATTATTCTGGGGATTGTTATCCGCTTTTGCTTTTGCAGTTTATAACGTGCAGCCAAAGAAACTACTAGACGAATTTGGTACTTTAGAGACAACAGGATGGGGAATGTTTGTCGGTGGAGTTTTGGTAACTCCATTTACAAAAGTGTGGAGTATCCCAGGACATTGGGATATCATGACGGTTGCAATGACAATTGGAGTTGTATTCTTAGGAACGATCGTGGCGTTTTCCTGTTATCTCCATGGGATTTCCATGTTAGGACCAGTTCAGGGAAGTATGCTTGGATGCGTGGAACCGCTGGTTGCAACGATTCTTTCCGCAACCGTGCTTGGACAGGCCTTTGGAATGATCGATGTTGTGGGAATCTTATGTATTGTTGGAGCGGTGACGGCATTGACGGTCGTGGATGCGTAATCAGACATTATGGATTTGCCTTTGAAGGTAAGAAGGTTTTGATCGGAGAATAGTAGATAAATCGCTGAGTTCATATGAATTATATGGATTCAGTGATTTTTTCATAGAATGATTATTTTATTGAAAAAAATAACCTGTAAATATATTGTGTTAAATACAAAACAATGTTAAAATAGAAGTAACCTAAAAATAGAACATAAAAGAAAGGAGGAATACGAAAATGGAAGAATTAACCAGACTAGAAGAACGAATCATGCAATGCATTTGGGATTATCAAGGAGAAGTTCCTTTTCTTGATCTGATAGAGACAGTCAAAGAAAAGCTCAATAAAGATTATAAAAGAACAAGTATCCGCGGATATCTGTTCCGGCTAGAAGAGAAGGGATATATCAAAGTTACCAAGAAAGGAAGAAAAGCATATGTGCAGCCATTGATCAATGAAGAGTCATATGGGAAATATCAAGCTGAGAAAGTTTTAGATCGTTGGTTTGACGGATCTGCAAAACGATTAGTAAGTGCATTAGGAGAGAAACTGACAAAAGAAGACGGGGAAGAGTTAAGAGGGATCTTAGATGACTTTGATTTTGATGATAATCATAATAAAAATATTTAGCGGAATATTCTTATGTACACTGCTTGGAACGATCTTATATCTTTTTTGGAAGGCTGTAGGACGTTTGATAGAACACAAGGGATATATTGATATCAATTATCTGATATGGAAGATGGTATTATTGATGTTTGCCATACCAATCACGTTGATCTATGCAAATGGATTTGAGAAGAGTACTTATGTATTTGAAGTTACAGGTCCGATCAAGTGGGTCATTGGAATTTTGATGATCATCTGGCTGGTTGGAACGATCATTTTTACGATCAGATTTCTAGAGAAATACAGAGCAATAAGGAAGGATATTTTAAATGCAGATCCATGTGGCGATGAAATTCAAAGTATGGTAAAAAGCATATCAAAAAAGTTAGGGGTTCATAAAGAAATTCAAGTAGTGATCTTAGAAAAAGCAGGCGGACCAATGTTATATGGAATTTTGAAACCAAGAATCATTCTGCCAAGAATTTATGCTCCGCAACAGCTAAATATGATATTTACACATGAATTGATTCATTATAAACATCATGATCTTATTTGGAAACACTTGGCGAACATTATCTGTTGTATATACTGGTTTCAACCTGCGTTAAAGGATGTTTTTTATCAATTAGATCAATGGGGAGAAACATACTGTGACAGGACAGTATGTGAATATCTGCCAGATGTAAAGGGATATTTTTCTACGATCATAGATATTTCTATGGAAGAGATCAGATATGGAAGATATACAACAGCGGGGTTATATGAGAGTAAGGAAGTATTAAAGTTACGAATGGAACGAATGAAATCTTATCGACAACAAAGAAGGTTGCGAAGAGGAATTTCTGTAAGTGTCTTATTTGGAATGATCATACTCAGTGCAACTACGGTATTTGCTTCAGGGATAGGATTTGTAAAGGCATACGATAAGATTGCAGATGAAACAAGAGAGGAAATCAATGTTGGAACGGAAGGTGATATAAAGGAAAAGAAAGCAAAGTATAGAATGTATGATAAAACCAGAATCAAAAAGTGCATGATAAAAAATGAAAGATTAAAAGAGAATGATGGAAAACCATTTACATGGAAGATCAAGCCGAAAGAGAGAATAGAAACAAAAGAGGGATATTTAAACAAAGGAACTTATGTTGACATAGCTGCCTGCATGGGATTTGAAGAAGAACATCCAGAGACACATATAGCAATTGGAATTGTTG
The DNA here is from genome assembly GCF_030296915.1 of Anaerostipes hadrus ATCC 29173 = JCM 17467. Classification (NCBI taxonomy): domain Bacteria; kingdom Bacillati; phylum Bacillota; class Clostridia; order Lachnospirales; family Lachnospiraceae; genus Anaerostipes; species Anaerostipes hadrus. Next base: position 149,198 of record NZ_AP028031.1, read on the forward strand.
ATGAGGATGGGGAGGAAACTTATATAGAGAATGGGGTAAATCTGGTAAGTGTCTTAAAGGTAAAAAAAGATGGACGATATCGAGTGTTTATAGAAAATCAAGGAACGAAAAAAGCAATAGCAGGGGGATATTATTGGGTAGAAACGGAGAAATAGTAGAGGGGAGAATGTGATTATGAAGAAATTGTTAGTGATAATTTTGGGTTGTGTAATATGTATATGTAATTTAAATACTTCAGTAACTGCTATGGAAAATGAACAAGATGTTATTTTTTCACAAAATTGGATGATAGAAGATGGATATATAGAAGAAATAGTAGAAGAAATATTACCATTTTCTACAATAGTTAATATGAATTGGAAGGTTGGTGCGAAGACAGAAAAGAAAACCAAAACATTTTATAAAAAAGCAGGTAGTAAAATTACAGTAGATATAAAAGTTATTCCAAAGCAAAAAGTACGTATAGGGATAGTGGCAAAAGATATAGGTAGGATGTACGTAGATACAACCAATACAGTAAAAAGGACATTTAATATAAAAAAAACAGGGGAATATAGTGTTTTTGTTACAAATAAATCCGACAATGCAATATATGCAGTTGGAAGTTATACAAAATAATAAAGGAAAGGAGGAGAAAAATAATAGCAAGAGTTCATGTAATATATTGGGTGGAGCCAGTGTTCATAAAAGAGCATCGTATCATATGAATTTTTATATTATTGCAAATGGTAACTAGAAACGGTAACTAATGATTTGTATGATATAGGAGGTATAGTCATGAGAAGTTTAAAAGAATAACCGCAGCGATAGCAATAATTTGCAGGGTTTGTAATTCTAATGATAATACGGGAAGTAAAGTTAGAAAAGCTAATAGCGCTTACTATCCAGAAGTTGAATGTGGATATATAAAATATTCAGGAGTAAAGTATTTGTATAAAGAGGGGTTAAAAAAGACAAAAGTTGCAACAACAGCAATTTCTCTAATGATATCAGCAGTACCTGGATGTGGATGGGGGCTTTCAGCAGTTTCCTTGGCATCATCCTATGGAGGATATTCAGCTTTAGAGAAGGCGGTTCATAAAGCTTATTATAAAAAGAAAGGAATAAAAGTATATTATAAAATTCATAAATCAGTAATGAGTATGAATAAAGTAAGATATGTTGTTGGTTAAGAGAAAGGAGCAAAAGGATGAAAAAAAAATTGCGATTAAAAACATTTCGTAAAAATATAATTCAATTGGTAATATTTCTAGGAATTGTTACCGTTTTAAGTAGCTCACAAAAATATATTCCGTATACAAGACAAGAAATTATAGTGCAGGATATAGTTCTATTTTTATTGTATTTGGTTTTGAGTATTGTAATTGATATAATCAATGAGAAAAAACAAGGCTAGTTGATTTAAGAATATGAAAAATAGGAGCAATTTGATATGAAGAAAAAACGAAGCATAATTCTAATAAGTATTCTAATCATTGTATCGGCTGTCATATATTTTTACAAACCACAACAAAATAATTCCTATCAACTTGGAGTCATTATCTCAATAGGGAATAAAGATAAAAGCAATATTTTATATTATAATGATCAACTTCAAAAAACAGGACAAAAGAAGTTGAAGATCGGAAACATTGCGAGTCAGTATGATATTCCAAAGACAGTGAATGATAAAGTGTATATGATCCCAAAAGGAGTTCCATATGTAAATGAGCGGGAAGAAGTAATGGAGCTTGATCATAATACACAAAAAATAAAGTTATATAAAATAGGACGGCCGGGACTTTTTGCTTTTGATGAGAAGGATGGTGATATCTATACAACAAACTGGCTAAACGGTGTATCGACTCTGACAAAATATAACGAAGAGACGGGGAAGATACAGCGATATGAGGAACCTGTTGGAATGTTTGGATATTTACATTGTGCAGGGAATTATATTTATGTAGAAAAACAGGTCGATCAGGAAGAAGGAACGATTAATTATTTAATGAAGATTGATCGCAAAACATTAAAGAAGGTAAAAGAAATAAAGGTAAATCACAGCGAAGATGAATCCGTGTTTTTCTATTCAGATGATAAAAATCTCTATTTTTCTTCAGGAAATACAGATAAAATCTTGTATCAGATGGATTTAAAAAAAGACAAGATCAGCAAGCTCAAATTAAAAGAAATAAATCCACAGCAAATTTTACCGTATAAAAATAAATTGTTTGTTACACACTGTGATCTAACCAGTGGAATGGGAAAAGCAATTTCATTGTTAAACCCACAAACAGGAGAAAGCAAAGTTTATAAATTCAAGCATAATGTAATTCAATGTCAAACAAAAGAGGGCTATTTGTATATACTAAGTAATGATAGTATCTATAAATATAAATTTGATGGAGAAAAAATGCATTTAGAAGCAAGCAGTAAAATCTCTTTCAAAGGATCTTGGAAGGATGGATATATCAGTAGCTTTTTTCTGAGATAGTATGTTATCATAGATGATTGAATTTTTTGAAATGATTACGAGAAATGAGGATATGAGCGTGAAAGTGAATTCACACTCATATCCTTATTTTTGTTTTACAAATAAGAATTTAAAATATATGGAATAAAATGTAAAAACATATTGTAAATAAATGTATAATAATGTAAAATAAATCCATGTAAATAAAAGAAACATAAGGAGATACATATGACAGAAAAGCTAAAAAATAAAATCAATGATGAACAATTAAAGATCAGAGCGATTAGTGATGAAAAAATAACAGTAAAACTAACAAACAATTATGCATTTCAAAAAATATTTAAAAATACTAAAATTGTAAAAGGATTTCCAATGGCATTGCTGGATTTAAAAGAATATGAAATCAAAAAAATTGAAATTACAGATCCATTTACACTGGGAGAAAATGATGAAGAAAAAGAAGGAATTCTGGACATCAAATTGATTTTAAATCAAAACAGAAAGATTAACATTGAAATGCAAAACACCTATCAAGATGATTGGACAGAGAGAAGCCTTTTTTATAATTGTCGAATGTTTACAGATGGATTAAAAAAAGGACATCCTTATGGAGAAATTCCACCATGTATTCATGTTGGTATTTTAAATTTTAATCAAATGATAAGTCCGAATTATTACCATAAATTTAGTCTGATGGATGAAAAAACCAAAGAGATATATAGTAGAAAATTTCAATTTCATATGATAGAATTGAAGAAACTAAAGTACGTAAAAGAGAAACAAAAGAAAAAACCATTATATCGATGGGCAAAGTTGATAGCTGCACAGACATGGGAAGAATTGGAACAGGAATCAAAAGGTAATAAGTATATGGAAAGGGCGCTGGAAGAGATGATAAAGATCAGTCAGGATGAGAGGGAAAGATATTTGTATCTGAGAGAAGAGATGGCAGAGAGTGACAGAGCAAGTCAGATACAAAGTGCACAGAGGATTGGACGTAAGGAAGGAGAAATATTAAAATTAATTTCATTAGTTCAAAAGAAAATTTTGAAAAATAAAACTTTGCCACAGATTGCAGAAGAATCAGAAGAAGATACGATAGTAATTGAACCTATTTATACATTAATAAAAGAGAATCCAGAGGCAGAGAAAGAAGAAATCTACAAAATGTTGAATTTGTAAGGAGTTTAACAATCGTTTGTTGACACATAAAAATAACAACACCAGTCTTGACATCCAATCATCGTTTGCATATAATAAAACCAATAGAAATAGTAGGAAATACAAAAATACCAGCGGAAGCGCAGCATAACAAGAATAGAAATGCTAAGCATCCGCTTTTTTATTCTAAATAAAAGGAGAAAGAAATGTTAAATCAGTTTTCAAGAACAGAACTATTACTTGGAAAAGAAGCACTCGATAAATTAGCTGGCAGCAGAGTTGCTGTCTTTGGAATCGGTGGTGTTGGTGGATATGTATGCGAAGCCTTAGTACGAAGCGGTGTCGGTGAATTCGACCTTGTTGACGATGATAAAGTCTGCTTAACAAACCTAAACCGCCAGATCATCGCAACAAGAAAAACAATCGGAAAATACAAAGTAGAAGTGATGAGAGACCGTATTTTAGAGATCAACCCAGATGCGAAAGTCAACGTTCATAAATGTTTCTTCTTACCAGAGAATGCCGATGAATTTCCATTTGAGGAATATGACTACATCGTTGATGCCGTTGACACAGTGACAGCAAAGATCTCATTAGTTATGGCAGCAAAGGAAAAGAATGTACCGATCATCAGCAGTATGGGAGCTGGAAATAAATTAGATCCAAGCCAGTTTAAAGTGGCAGATATCTATAAGACAAAAGTATGTCCTCTTGCAAAGGTTATGCGAAGAGAGTTAAAGAAGAGAAGAGTTAAGAAATTAAAAGTTGTATATTCAGAAGAAATGCCGATCAAACCAAAAGATGATATGGCAAACAGCTGCAGAACAAACTGTATCTGCCCTCCAGGAGCACAGCACAAATGTACAGAAAAAAGAGCGATTCCAGGCAGTACAGCATTTGTACCATCTGTCGCAGGACTGATCATCGCAGGGGAAGTAGTGAAGGATTTATGCAAGGCGTAAAAAGTGTAACAAAACAAGCATTTATGAAATCCATACCGATCATGTGCAGCTATATATTTGTCAGTATGGCATATGGAATGATGATGGAGAATGCAGGATTTGCGTGGTATTATTCGCTTCTTACAAGCCTTACCGTGTATACAGGAGCTTTTCAGTTTGTCCTGATTACATTTTTAAGCAGTGGGGCATCCATCGTCACGATCGCAGTGACAGCTTTGTTGATGAACAGCAGACAGAGTTTCTACAGCCTTTCATTTTTGGAGACATTCCGCAAGATGGGAAGAAAGAAACTTTATATGATCCATACGATGACAGATGAGACATATGCAGTAAACTGCACAATCGAAGACAAAGATGAAAACAGCAGAAAAGAGATGTTTCTCGTTGCATTCTTCAGCAGATGTTACTGGATGTTTGGAGCAGTGATGGGCGGTCTGATCGGGCAGTTGATTCCGTTTGAACTTAAAGGAATCGATTTTTGTATGACTGCATTGTTTATCATCATTTTTATCGATCAATGGGAGAAAGCGGACAAGCATTTTCCAGCGGTCACAGGAATTCTGATCGCAATTATCGCATTACTGATCTTTGGACAGACCGCATTTATGCTGCCAGCATTGGTGATCGTTTCAGGAGTTTTAATCTTTTGGAATAGTGAACAACAGGAAGTTTAGACAGAAAGGGGAAAATAATGAACACAAAAATGGCATTGATCGCGATTTTCGTTTCCGCCGTGATTACATTTGCACTTCGAGCCCTCCCTTTTCTTGTATTTCAGGAAGGAAAAGAGCTTCCAGATCAGATCAAACGATTAGGAATGGTGTTGCCATCTTCGATCATGGCAGTACTGATCGTGTATTGCCTGAAAGATGTCGGAGATGACTTTATGGCAGATGGCTTATGGAAACTGATCGCAGCAGCAATTACTGCAGTCAGTTACAAATGGAAACATAATACGCTGATCAGCATTTTACTTGGAACAGTGAGTTATATGCTGTTCTTACATTTTTTTTGGATAGAACAGATTTGAGATAGAATAAAACATAGGATGAAACAGGAGATATATATGGCAAGAGAAATAGAGACAAAATGTATTCATTTAGAAGAGGAAGAAAATTCGATCAACCACTATGGTGCGATCAGTTACCCAATCTATCAGTCAGCAACATACGCACATCCAGGAGTCGGACAAAGCACAGGTTATGATTACAGCCGTCTGCAGAATCCAACGAGAGAACATCTGGAGAAAACAGTGGCTTCTCTGGAAAATGGAATCGATGCATTGGCATTTTCCTCAGGAATGGCAGCGATCACGTTGATGATGGAATTATTCAAACCGGGCGATCATCTGATCGTGGATGCAGATTTGTATGGTGGCAGCATCCGTCTATTTAATCACGTATCTGAGAAAAACGGAATCGAATTTTCCAGTGTGGACTGTCACAAGGAAAATGTTGCAGCATATATCAGAGAAAACACAAAAGCAGTTTATATCGAGACACCAACCAACCCAATGATGAATGTCACAGATATCAAAGCATTAGCTGAGATCACAAAGAAACATAACATCCTTCTAATTGTTGACAATACATTTTTATCTCCATATTTCCAGAATCCATTAGATCTCGGAGCAGATATTGTTGTACACAGCGGAACAAAATACCTTGGAGGTCATAACGATACACTGGCTGGATTCTTAGTTACAAACAGAGAAGATATCAGCGAAAGATTTCGCTTCCTGATCAAGACAACAGGAGCCGGATTAGCACCATTTGACTGTTTCCTGATCCAGAGAGGGATCAAAACTTTAGGAGTCCGTATGGACCGTGCACAGGAAAATGCGATCGAGATCGCAAAATGGTTAAAAGAACAGGATATCGTAAAGAAAGTTGTTTATCCAGGATTCAAAGAACATCCAGGATACGAGATCATGAAAAAACAGGCAAGAGGATTTGGAGCAATGCTTACATTTGAACTTACGAAGAAAGAATATGCGATCAATATCCTTGAAAAAGTAAGAATGATCAAATATGCAGAAAGTCTTGGTGGGGTGGAAACACTGATCACATATCCAATGACACAGACACATGCAGACGTTCCAGAACATATCCGCAAACAAAACGGGATCACGGATTGTGTGTTAAGAATGTCTGTCGGAATTGAGAATGTCAAAGATTTATTAAATGAACTGGAAGAGGTATTTGCAGAAGTACGAGGTGAATAAACTTTTGAAAAGGAGTGATTTGAAAAATGATGCAGAAGATTCAAAAATTTGGAGGTGCGATGTTACAATTAAAATAATTGTTATCTGATTTCTAAATATATAAAATTCATAAGTCCCAGAAAAAGTACAAAGTTTTGTTCTGGGACTTATTTAGTTTGAAAGAATATGTTAAATTGGTAGAAAATAATATTTATGAACAAAATCAAGGGAGAAACGTTATGAAGAATATAAAAGTTATAATGTGTGATATTGATGGAACACTGTTAAATAGCAAGGGAATCGTTACCACCAAAACAATTGATGCGATAAAGAAAGTTCGAGAACAAGGAATCTTGTTTGGAATATCAACAGGAAGAGATGTTCCAAGTGTAAAAAGGTTGTTTGGAAAATGGGGAATTGGCGGGCTTGTTGATATGGTCGTTGGAAGCAACGGAGGTGAGATTTATGATTACAAAACCGATTATTATGAAGAAAATTTTGCCCTTCCAGGAAACCTGATCGCAAATATCATGGAGCACTATAAAGATATGGATGTGAATTTTGCAATTCATGGGGATGGAGTTTTGTATACTCCGAAAGAAGATGAACTTATTAAAATTTTATCTAAAGGTGATCAGCTTCCATATGAAGTCATTGATTTTGACGAGTATTTAAAAGAAGATCGTTTAAAACTTCTTATTGTTTGCAAACCAGAAACTATGCCGGCAGTTATTGAGAGAGCAAAAACCTTTAAAAATGAACGTTTCAAATGTGCAAGTCTTCAAACGACGCAACACCTGTTTGAATTTATGGATCCTAGAATCTCAAAATCCTTTGGATTACAAAAACTGATGGAGATGCATGGATTTACGATGGAAAATCTCTGCACATTTGGAGATGCAGATAATGATTATGATATGACCTTGCATGCAGGAGTCGGAGTCGTCATGGCAAATGGAAGTGAAAAAACAAAAAGTGTTGCAGATCATATTACCAAAGACAATGATCACGATGGAATTGGAGTGTTTCTGCAAGAACATTTGATCTCCAGATCATAAGAATCTGTGGATTAAAAATATAAAGAGAACTTATAGCAAATCAAAAGAAAAACCTATAACAGAAATAATGCAAAAGATGTTGACAATAAAGATATGTGGTTGTATAATCTAAAACATAGAAAACCTAGTAGAAAAATAGGAAATAAAACGGAATAAAAACAACAACTTTTTATGGAGGTTTAGAATTATGAGTAAGATTACAGCAAGCGCATTAGAATTAATCGGAGGAACACCACTTCTTAAAGCAGATAGATATGCAGACAAAGCAGGAGTGAAAGACGCAACGATCCTTACAAAACTTGAGTACTTAAATCCAGCAGGATCTGTCAAAGACCGTATCGCATTGGCAATGATCGAAGATGCAGAGAAGAAAGGTCAGTTAAAACCAGGATCAACGATCATCGAACCAACAAGTGGTAACACAGGAATCGGTCTTGCAGCAGTTGCAACAGCAAAAGGATACAGAGCGATCCTTACACTGCCTGACACAATGAGTGTTGAAAGAAGAAACTTATTAAAAGCCTATGGTGCTGAATTAGTATTAACAGAAGGTGCCAAAGGAATGAAAGGTGCTATCGCCAAAGCCGATGAACTTGCAAAAGAGATTGACGGAGCAGTCATCTTAGGACAGTTCGTAAACCCAGCAAACCCAGCTGTACACAAAGCAACAACAGGACCAGAGATCTGGAATCAGACAGACGGTAAAGTAGACATCTTCGTAGCAGGTGTTGGTACAGGAGGAACATTAACAGGTGTTGGTGAATACTTGAAAGAACAGAACCCAGATGTTAAAATAGTAGCAGTTGAACCTGCAACATCTCCAGTATTATCAAAAGGAACAGCTGGAGCACATAAGATTCAGGGAATCGGTGCTGGATTCGTACCTGACACACTGAATACAAAGATTTATGATGAAGTTATCACAATCGAGAATGAAGATGCATTTACAGAAGGAAGAGCATTCGCACACAGCGAAGGAATCTTAGTTGGTATTTCTTCAGGAGCAGCATTAAAAGCAGCTACGATCCTTGCAGAGAGACCAGAGAACAAAGGAAAGACAATTGTAGCATTACTTCCAGATTCAGGAGACAGATACTTATCTACAGCATTATTCGCTGAAGACTAGAATAAGAGGAAAGAATATGGAAATCACGGTACAGCAAGTAGAATTACTGTCCGATGATGATTATATCTACCTAGATGTAAGAGGTGAGATCGCATACCAGCATGGACATATACCGAAGGCTTACGAATGGGCTGGTGATTTCTCTCACATCGAGGAACTTCCAAAGGATAAGAGGCTGATCGTATATTGCAACTATGGAGAGAAAAGCGCCCCAATTGCCGAACAGTTAAGACAAGAAGGGTATGAAGCTTTGAACTTATCCGGCGGTTACCGAGAATGGTTATTACATGTGACATCCCAAAAAGAACAGATGCAGGACGTTTCAAAGGACGGACTGCATCTGTTTTCGTCTACAGAAGAATTAACACCAGACGAGGTTAAACGATATGATCGTCAGATCATCCTGCCACAGGTAGGAAGTGACGGACAAAAGAAATTAAAGAAATCAAAAGTTCTGATCATCGGAGCTGGCGGCTTAGGTGCACCAGCGGCTTTATATCTTGCAGGAGCAGGTGTTGGAACGATCGGAATTGTGGATGCAGATGATGTCAGCGTGTCAAACTTACAGAGACAGATCATTCACACAAGCAAAAGAGAAGGAACAAATAAGGCAGAATCAGCAAAGAAATCAATGCTTGAATTAAATGAGCATATCAAGGTAAACACCTATCCAGAATATTTATATGCGGATAACGCAGAAGAATTGTTCAAAGAATACGATTTTATCATTGATGCTGTGGATAACTTTGAGACAAAGTTCCTGATCAATGATACATGTGTGTTGTTAAAGAAACCATTTTGTCATGCAGGAATCTTGCAGTTTCAGGGTCAGGTTATGACCTATGTTCCAGAAGAAGACCAGCCATGTTACAGATGTATTTTTGAGGAGATACCAGAAAGCGGTTCTGTGCCAAACTGCAGTCAGGCAGGGATCATTGGTGCAGTCGCAGGAATCATTGGATGTATTCAGGCATTAGAAGCGATCAAGTATCTGTTAGGAATCGGGGAATTGCTGACAGGCAAGATGCTTGTGATGGATGGATTAACGATGAATACAAGAGTTGTTAAATTCCCATCAAAGAATAAGAATTGTCGTGTTTGTGGTGAGCATGCGGATATTAAAAGTGTGAAAGAAAATCGGATGGAATATGTCGGGGTCGCTTGTCCTGTAAAATAAAAGATAAAGAGAGGTCATGTATGACATTAAAAAATATGATTGAATTATCAAACGGATTAACACCAATTGAGACAGAAATCGGATATTATATATTAAAAAATCAAGAAGATATCTTAGATATGTCGGTTATTGAATTAGCAGAAAAAACATTTGTGTCAAAATCAGCCATTCATCGATTTTGCAAAAAGATTGGGTTAAAAGGATTCAATGAATTGAAAGTCATATTGGCAAAAGATATCTCAGAAATGAAATCAGATATTGAGATGATCGATGTAAATTATCCATTTGAACGAAAAGATGGACCACAGATGATCGCAAAGAAACTGAGTAAGTTATATGAAACAGCAATCTATGATACCTATGATTATATGGATTTTATAGAATTGCATAAAGTGGCACAATTATTACATAAAGCGGAAGTTATAGACATTTATACCCATTCACATAACATGAATGTTGCAGAAAATTTTCAGGATAAGATGTTAACAGCAGGCAAAAGTAGTGTAGAATGTCCACATGGATTTTATAAACAAAGACTGACAGCATTAGCAAGTAATCCGAAACATGCAGCGATCATTCTCTCATATTCTGGAAAAGCAACCTTTGTAAAGCCAATTTTAAAGGTGCTGCATCAAAAGAAGGTGCCTGTTGTGTATGTTGGGAAAGCAGGTGGGAATTTATATCCACAGTATGTTGCCGGTGCATTAACGATCAGCAGCAGAGAAAACTTACGAGATCGTATCTCTCAGTTCTCATCTCATATTGCGATGCAGTATATGATGGATGTTGTTTTTGGCTGTATTTACAATATGGACCGTGAAAAGAATATTGAATATCTCAAAGAATCCATAGGATTTATGGATGATCGAGATATTCAGGATGAATGATACTAAATTATAGTTTGTTATAGATCATGGAATTTGTATATACATCTTTAGCATGTTTCGAATGATAATTCTCCATATAATTTTTCTGGAAAATGATAGAATAGATGTAATCAAAAATAAAATCCATATTTGTTTGAGAGGCAAAACTGGCAACTTTTTCATCAAAGGATTCATCATCAGGAAGTTGTAATACAATATCAGAATTCACAGCCAGTTTGGAATGAATATTACTTGTAACCGTAATGATCGGAACGTTATGATCTTTTAAAACTGGAAGATAAGAATTGTAATCATGATGCATAGCACTATAAGTACAGAAGATCACAAGGTCATTAGAGGTAATATTGCCGACTGTATAAAAATTATTCTGATATTCATCACCAATAATAAAATATTCATTTAATTTGATCATTTTATTTTTAAAATTCTCAAGAGAAATTCTGGAGTCACCTTTTCCAAACAGGAATACACGGTGGCTCTTTTTTATATTATAAGCAGTCATTTCTAATTGCACGGGATCTAACAGATTCCGTGTTTTTTTAATTCCATTTGCAAGAATTTCAGATAAATGAAGACCGATATCTTCAACAGAATCATCTGGAGAAAAAGGTAGATTAAAATTAAGATCCTGACCAGAAATAGATGCTTCTCGGATCAGTTGTAATTTGAAATCTTTAAATCCATCAAATCCTAATTTTTTACAAAAACGTAAAACAGAAGAAGTCGAAGAAAAGGATTCTTTTGCCATTTTGTTTAAAGTGACTTGATCAAAAGAGTTTAAATTGTTTTGTAAAAAATAAATCATATTCTGTTCAGAATTATTAAAAAAATCAGGATTTTTAATTTGTTCTAGTATCATATCAATCATTCTCCTAAAAAAGTATAGTTTTCAAATATTTCTTTTTTTATTGTGAATTTGCACAAATAACCGGAATAAATTTATGCAGATTGTCCATGAAATAGTTGTGATGTTCCAAAAATAGCGTGAACTATTGAGCCTGAAATTTTCAAGAAATATAATCAGGGCACATGAAATAATATGACGGATATGGAGGAAAAAATCAATGAAAAAAGAATTTAAGATTGTGATATGTGGTGGTGGAAGTACTTATACCGCAGGGATTGTAAAAAATCTTTTGGAAGAGGAAGAATTAAAAATCAAAGAATTATGGTTATATGATATTGATCAGGAACGACAAGAAAAAGTGTCACTGATCGTAAAAGAAGTTGTAAAAGATTTAAGACCTTCTTTGGAATTGAAAATTAGTACGGATGAAGAAGAGGCATTTACAGATGCAGACTTTATTATGGCACAGATGCGAGTCGGTGGACTAAAAATGCGAGTAAAAGATGAACAGATTTCATTAAAACATGGATGCATTGGACAGGAAACATGTGGAGCCGGGGGAATGGCATATGGAATGAGAACGATCGGACCAATGGTACATCTGATCGATGTTTGTGAGAAATATGCATCAAAAACTTATTGGATCGTTAATTATTCAAATCCAGCTGCGATTGTTGCTAAGGCAACACAGACATTACGTCCAAATGCAAGAATTTTAAATATCTGTGATATGCCAGTTGAGGTAGAAGCAAGAATGGCAGAAATCCTAGACACAGATCTTAGCAATCTGGAAGTGGATTATTTTGGATTGAATCATTATGGATGGTTTACAAAAGTACAGTGTAATGGTGAAGATGTCACAGAAAAATTGAAGAAACATGTAGCAGAATATGGCTATGTATCAAAGGCTAGTTATGAAGATGCACTGGTAAAGGATCCAGACTGGCTGCATACGTTTACGAACGCAAAGAAGATCGTCAATTATTTTCCAGATTATCTGCCTAATACATACTGGCAATATTACCTTCTTGGAGATGACATTGTAGATTATATGGATATCAATAATACAAGAGGAATGCAGGTTATTCATGGAAGAGAAACAAAGATCCGTGAAGCAGTCAAAAAACTAGAACAGGGAGAGAAGATCGACCTGACACAGTTTTATGTAGGAGTTCATGGAAAATTTATTGTGGAAGTAGTAAAAGCACTTGCATATGACACGAGAAGCAGACAGCTTGTCATCGTAAAAAATGACGGAGCAGTCAAGAATCTCCCAGACGATGCCATGGTTGAAATCCCTGCATATATTACAAAAGACGGGCCAGAACCAGTAAGAGTTGGAGAAATTCCTAGATTTTATAAAGGGTTAATTGAACAACAGGATGCTTGTGAAGGATTGGTAGTAGAAGCGGTGATCGAAGGATCATATAAAAAAGCATTGCAGGCATTTACTTTAAACCGCACAATTCCATCTGCCAATGTGGCAAAAGAAATTTTAGATGAAATGATCGAAGAAAACAAAGAATACTGGCCGGAATTGAAATAAAGTTTCAAAAAGTTTCAGAGGGTTTCATAATCCTGAAACTTTTTCAGGGAAAAAATATCCACATCAGGAAAATCCATTGTACAAAAGAAGCCAGCTCTGTATCATGTGAATAGAACAAAGGAAACAAAGATATTTTGAGGAGGCATAGAACGATGAAAGGTGCAGTAAAAATCGTAACGATTGGTGGAGGAAGCAGTTATACACCGGAACTGATGGAAGGTTTTATCAAGCGATACGAGGAACTTCCAATCAAAGAAATCTGGCTAGTCGATATTGAAGATGGAAAAGAAAAAGTAGAGATCGTGGGGGCGCTGGCACAGAGAATGTGGGATGCATCTCCATATGATGTAAAAGTTTATACAACATTAAACAGAAGAGAAGCATTAAAAGATGCCGACTTTGTTACAACACAATTTCGAGTAGGACTTTTGGATGCCAGAATTAAGGACGAAAGAATTCCTTCACTATATGGAATGCTTGGACAGGAAACAAACGGAGCAGGAGGAATGTTTAAAGCATTTCGAACAATTCCAGTGATCGGACAGATTGTAGAAGATATGAAAGAGTTATGTCCAGATGCATGGTTGATCAATTTCACAAATCCAAGCGGAATGGTAACAGAAGCAGTGATCAAACACTTTGGATGGAAAAAATGTATCGGACTCTGCAATGTGCCAACGATTGCAATGATGGCAGAACCAGAGATTCTTGGAAAAAATATCAACCAGTTAAATTACAGATATGCAGGAATCAACCATTTCCATTGGCACAAAGTATTTGATGAAAATGGAAATGATATGACACCAATTTTGATCGATCATATCAATGAAAAAGGTGGTGGAACACCAGCCAATATCTATCAAGCTGAATTTCCATTGGAATTACTTCACAGCATGAATATGGTGCCTTGTGGATACCACAGATATTACTACATGAAACAAGCAATGCTTGAGCATGCGATTGAAGAATTCAATGAAGGTGGTACTAGAGCAGAGCAAATGAAACAGGTAGAACATGAGTTGTTTGAAATTTATAAAAATGCAGAACTTCATGAAAAACCAGAACAACTTGGAAAACGTGGAGGAGCATATTACAGTGATGCAGCTTGCGAATGTATCCGTGCAATTTATGCAAATAAGAAGATCCATATGGTAGTAAGTACACAAAACAATGGAGCAATTTCATGCTTAGATGATGACTCTATCGTGGAAGTATCAAGTATCATTTCAGCGACAGGAGCACAGCCAATGGCATTTGGAAAGCTTCCATCAGCAGAAAAAGGATGGCTTCAGATGATGAAAGCAATGGAAGAATGTACAATTGAAGCGGCATTGACAGGAGATTACGGAAAAGCATTAGAAGCATTCGTATTAAATCCATTAGTAGAAAATAATGAAAATACAACAAAAGTTTTAGATGAACTGTTAGTTGCACATGCAAAATATCTGCCACAGTTTAAAGAAAAGATTGAAGAACTTAAAGCAAAAGGAGTTCATTCTACAGATCCTGTTGTTATGGACTTAATGGAACATGGACACTAAGCAGGAGGCTGATATGGGTGTAACAAAAGAAAGTTTTGGCTTTTTAGAAGATAAAAGAGAAGCATTTCTATACACGATTGAAAATCAAAATGGATTTGCAGTCAAAGTTACTGATTTTGGTGTAAATATTGTTTCTCTCCTTGTAAAAAACAAGGAGGGAAACATCAAAGATGTAGCTCTTGGATATGACACCTTGGAAGAATATTTTGAGAATGGAATTATGTTTGGAGCGACTGTCGGACGGAATGTAAACCGTATCTCAAATGCCAGATTCGAAATTGATGGGAAAGAGTATCATGTAGCAAAAAATCGTGGAAAACATAACATTCACAGTGACAAAGAACATGGATTTCACAAAGTCTTATGGGATAGTGAGATCATTGATGATCATGCAGTGAAGTTTACTTATGTAAGTCCAGATGGGGAACAAGGATTTCCGGGAACATTGGTAACAAATATCATTTATACGGTAACGGAAACAAATGGATTGATCGTTTCCTATCATGCAGTCAGCGATAAGAAAACGCTGATCAATCTGACAAATCATAATTACTTTAACTTGGGTGGACATAAAAGCGGAACGATCGAAAATACAAAAGTAAGGATTTATGCAGATGAATTTACACCGATCAATGAAGATACGATCCCAACAGGAGAAATCAGAAAAGTAGAACATACACCGATGGATTTTCGTGAATGGAAAAAGATCAAGAATGATCTATATGCCGAAGATGAACAACTAGAAAAAGGCAAAGGATATGATCATAATTTTGTAATTCGGAATAAAGATTGTGGTTTCCGAAAAATGGCGGAAGCATTGGACGAAGAACAGGGTATTAAAATGGAAGTTTATTCAGATCTTCCAGGATTACAGTTTTACACTGGAAATACAATGAAATCAACAAAAGGGAAAGGGGGAGTGATCTATGGAAAAGGATGTGGATTTTGCATGGAACCACATTATTTCCCAAACAGTATTAACACAAAAGAGTTTGATGCACCAGTATTTGACGCAGGAGAAGTGTATCAGACAGTAACCATGTATCAATTTGTCACAAAGGAGGATTAAAATGGCAAAGAAAAAGAAAAGTTCAGCATTTGCGGTAGTACAACAGATCGGAAAATCATTTTTTCTTCCAGTATCTGTGTTACCAATTGCAGGTATCTTACTAGGACTGGGATCTTCATTTACTAATGCTGATACGATCGCAGCGTATCATTTACAAGGAATCATGGGAGAGGGAACTATCCTGAATGCGCTTTTAACGATCATGTCACAGGTCGGTAATACAATCTTTGGAAATTTACCATTGATCTTTGCATTAGCAGTAGCATTAGGAATGGCAAAAAATGAAAAAGCAGTCGCAGTACTTTCTGCAGGTATTTCATTCTTTGTAATGAATTCAACAATTAATGCGATGTTAAAATTATCAGGAAAGATTTTAGCGGACGGAACATATGCAAAGAGTGTCTTAAACGGACAGATCACGAGTGTCTGTGGTATTGATTCTCTTCAGATGGGAGTATTTGCTGGAGTTATCGTAGGACTTGTAACAGCAGCATTACATAATCGCTTTTATAAACAGCAATTACCAGCAGCATTAGCATTTTTCTCAGGAGTACGTTTTGTGCCAATTATTAGTGTAATCGCACATATCGGTGTAGGTATTATCTGCTTCTTTGTATGGCCAACGATTCAGAGTGGAATCTTTGCACTTGGTAATCTGGTTATGCATTCTGGATATTTTGGAACAGCAATCTTTGGATTCTTAGAGAGAGCATTAATTCCATTCGGATTACATCATGTATTTTATTTACCATTCTGGCAGACATCTCTTGGAGGAACAATGGAAGTTGCTGGAAAGATGGTAGAAGGTGCACAGAATATCTTCTTTGCACAGCTGGCAGACCCAAATACAAAACATTTTGCAGTAGAAGCATGTAGATTCATGACAGGAAAATATTCTTTCATGATGGCGGGACTTCCTGGAGCAGCTTATGCAATGTATCGTTGTGCAAAACCAGAAAAAAGAAAAATTGTTGGAGGATTACTATTCTCAGCAGCATTAACATCATTCCTTACAGGAATTACAGAACCGATTGAATTTACATTCTTATTTATTGCACCAGGATTATTTATTTTACATTGTGGATTAGCAGGTTTGTCATTTGCATTAATGCATATCTTAAAGATCTGTATCGGAACAACATTCTCTTGTGGATTGATCGACTTTATGTTATACGGTGTATTACAGGGACAGACAAAGAGTAACTGGATGATGATCCTTCCAGTATTTGCAGTTTATGCAGTATTATATTACTTTGTGTTCAAATTTGTCATTGAGAAATTTGATCTTCCAACACCAGGTAGAGATGATGACGAAGAAGAGGTAAAATTATATACAAAAGCTGATTACCAGGCAAAAAAAGGTGCAGCAAATGAAGATACAGACGCACCAGAGGATCCAATTTCCTTTATGATCTTAAAAGGACTTGGTGGAATCAAAAATATTGAAGATATTGACTGCTGTGCTACAAGACTTCGTATCACAGTAACAGATGAAACTAAGGTGACAGATCAGTACTTAAAACAATCTGGTTCCAAAGGAATCATCAAAAAAGGAACAGGAATTCAGATTATTTATGGACCACAGGTATCTGTGATCAAGAGTAATTTTGAAGAATATGTGGAATATTATGCACAGCATGGAACAGATCCTTCCAAAGAAGAAGAGGTAACACCCATAGTTTCCTCCAAAGAAGAAGAGAAAAAAGAAATCAGACATGGTAAATTAGTTGCGGTAGCAACAGGAAAAGTTCTTGCAATGACACAGGCAAAAGATGAGGCATTTGCAACTTGTGCTATGGGAGATGGTGTTGTAATCGAACCAGAAAAAGGTGTCGTTGTTGCACCAGCAGATGGAAAGATCACAGCATTAATGAAACCATCTTTACATGCGATTGGAATCGAGACAAAAGAAGGATTAAATCTTTTAATTCATATTGGAATTGACACAGTCAAATTAGATGGAAAAGGATTTGAGGCTTTTGTCAAGAGTGGACAAGAAGTAAAGGCAGGAGATAAGTTGGTAGAGTTTGATATCGATCTGATCAAGAAAGAAGGATATAGCCCAGATATTATGGTTGTTGTCTTAGAAGATTCTAATCTGCCAAAAGTAGCTTATAAAACTGGAGAAAAAACAGTTGCAGGAAAAACAGTTGTTGCGGAATTTTAGTAAAAAATGATTGACAACAAACTGTGAATAAGGTAAAATAATGACTGTTCTGAAAAGGGACAGTCATTATATGCGATAGTGGCGTAGTTGGTAACGCGCGACCTTGCCAAGGTCGAGACCGCGGGTTCGAGCCCCGTCTATCGCTTTCGGTTAAAAGTCTCGAAACCACGCATTTATGTGGGTTTCGGGACTTTTTCATTAAAGGAAGATAATATCAATGTGAGTAATGGTTATGGAAGAGGGACAATTACAGACGCAATTCAGCATGCATTACAAAAAGTAGGAATTCCAAAAACATTTGCTGGAATAGGAGCAAGATTAATTGTATTTGTTTTGTTTTAGGTAGGTGAAATGAATTGAAAAATAAAAAAAATAATAGATATTTAATTATAGGAATTGGTTATCTTATTTTATTTTTTATTGTTCTAACTCCAGACATTAATAATGCAGTAGGAAGAGGAATACAAGCATTATTATTTTGTGTTTTAGGATATAGATGTGAGGAAAATATTAGAAGGTTTATAAAAAATAGATAATAAAAGGATTTTAATCAAGCAGAGAATTTATTTGAGATATTTTCTGCTTGATAACATACGATTGGATATGAAAAAATCATGATAAAAGAAAACAAGATAAAAAAATATGTAGTTGTAATTATATGTTTATTAGGTATGTTGATATTAAGTGGAAAGACAGAAAATGTATTTGCGAATGATAAAAAATCAAAAGATATGGAAAATAGCTTATTATCTTTCTATATAAAAGATGTATCAAACGTTGAAAGCATTAGATATATTCCATTGGATAAAAAAATCATAGGAAATAAAAGAATAACGGATAAATCAAATGTTGTAGATATTGGATTTGGAGAATATTATATTAAAGTTAAAGATGAAAAAAAGGAACTACAAGAACCAAGTTATTCATCTTGGTATGAGGCACCGAAAGGTGGCATGCAATTTCGTGAAAAATTATCAATAGAATACCAAGTAAATAAAGATTATAATAATAAAAATCTGAGGATTTTAAAAAAAGTTGTTGAAGAAAATATTCATCCAAAAAATAAAGTACTTATTTCTGCCTCACAATATGTCAATGTGAAAAATGGATATAAGAAAAATATCAAAGCATGTATTTTTTATCAAAGCTATAGTATTCAACTTTATGAAAAAGACTTATTTTTTGATGATAAAATTACAACAGGAAAAGTGAAAATACCAATAGGGATTGTCTTTATTGTTAGTAAGGATATGAAATAATGATATAAAAATATAAGGGGTAGAAGATAGAATTCTGCCCTTTATATTTTTATAGGCTCTCAGAATCATGAGCCTTCCGACTAAGATGCATTGGTCGGATGAATCTTGAAAAGTAAATATTATCCAGAACGGACATGAAAAGTAATAAAAGTAAAATAATAAGGAAGAAGGCATTCAGGCTTAGCATATAAATTCTAAGTTTGGATGCCTTTTTCCGGTGATAGATACATAAAAATGTCAAAGTTCTGTGAACAATTCCATTTCTCACAAATTCATAACATTTTCCAT
The DNA here is from genome assembly GCF_030296915.1 of Anaerostipes hadrus ATCC 29173 = JCM 17467. Classification (NCBI taxonomy): domain Bacteria; kingdom Bacillati; phylum Bacillota; class Clostridia; order Lachnospirales; family Lachnospiraceae; genus Anaerostipes; species Anaerostipes hadrus. The sequence goes on from NZ_AP028031.1 coordinate 168,941, forward strand.
CTATAATAAATCAAAAATCAGAGAAGTATGCAAAAAAGGAGGAATTCCACAATGCGGTTATTACTTGCAGAAGATGAAAGATCATTATCAAGAGCGTTAGTTACGAGGAAGTATTAAAAACCATCAGAGATAAGAAAAATCTGATTCCAATTCTGATGCTGACAGCGAAAGCAGAGATTGACGATAAAGTAGAAGGACTGGATCTTGGAGCGAATGATTATCTCACAAAACCATTTGCGGCAAAAGAATTGTTGGCAAGAATCCGTACCATGATCAGAACGCAGACAACACAAACAGAATCAATTTTGTATGTCGGAAATATCACATTAAACAGAGCGACTTTTGAACTGACATCACCAACAGGAAGTTTTCGTCTTGCGAATAAGGAATTTCAGATGATGGAGATGTTTTTATGTAATCAGGGCCACAGTATCACGCACAAACGTCTGTTGGAAAAAATCTGGGGAGATGAAAAACAGGTACAGACGAACGTTGTATGGATGTACATTTCTTATCTTAGAAAGAAATTAGAAGCACTCCACGCAAATCTTCAGATTACAGAGGCAAGTCACGCAGAATATATTTTGGAGGTGGGAGGATGATCCGAAAACTTCGAATAAAATTTATAGCGATTTCCATGACATCAACGATCATTGTATTATTTCTGATTCTTGGATCGATCAATTTGCTGAATTATCGGGAGATGAGTCATAATGCAGATACGATCTTAGATTTCCTGAAAGAGAATGATGGAGAATTGCCAGAAAAATCTCTATAAATCTCAACATAAAAAGACAAATGGAATATCACCAGAAACTTCCTTTGAGTCCCGCTATTTTTCTGTATTTTTGAGCAATAACAGACAGATATGTGAAGCGGATACCGATAATATCTCAGCGATCGATGAAGAAACAGCGATTAAATATGCACAAAAAATCAATAGAAGTAACAAGAACTGTGGATTCATTTCAAAATACAGATATATGAAAGAAAATACTTCAAACGGAGTAAAAATATATTTTCTGGATTGTACAAAATCCATGATGTCATTTCAGACTTTTCTTGTCACTAGCTTTTTTGTTTCTATTTTTGGTGTTAGCACCGTTTTTATTTTGGTGGTGTTGCTTTCAAAACGGGCAATTGAGCCAGTGGCAGAAAGCTATGAAAAACAAAAACGCTTTATCACAGATGCAGGACATGAGATCAAGACACCGCTTACGATCATTGATGCAGATACATCGATCTTAGAGATGGAATACGGAGAGAATGAATGGCTTGATGATATTCAGGTACAGACAAAGCGGCTTGCAGGTCTTACAAATGATCTGATCTATTTGTCACGGATGGAAGAAAAACAGACAAAAACAACGATGATCGAATTCCCATTTTCGGAAGTAATATCAGAAGAAGCTCAGTCATTTCAAGGACTTGCCAAGGTCAAAGGAAAAAATTTTATGGTAGATATTGAACCGATGTTGTCACTTAAAGGAGATGAAAAAACAATCCGGCAGCTAATCTCCATTTTGCTGGACAACGCGGTCAAATATTGTACCGAGCAGGGACAGATCAGACTGACAGCTGCACATAAAGGGAAAAATATTATTTTATCTATATACAATACCTCACAGCCACTGACAAAAGAAAATATTGATCATTTATTTGACCGGTTTTACAGAACGGATGAATCAAGAAATTCCAAGACCGGCGGTTATGGCATTGGCTTATCGGTCGCAAAAGCTGTGGTTGAAGCACATCATGGGAAGATCGTGGCATCAAGTGAAGATGGGAACTCTCTTTTGATCACGGTTATCTTAAAGATATGAAAAACAGGAGGATTTATGACATACGAAGAGTTTTATAAAGAACAGTATCCGGTTTTATTAAAAGCAGAAGAACAATTGAAGAATCTGATCACCCAGTTTGAAACAAACGAAAATAAGAAAAAGATCGCATACTGCAGCTCTAGAATCAAAAGTCCGGAAAGCATGAAGCAGAAACTCTTGAAAAAGGGGGAAGAACCAAATGCTGAAAATGCGGTTTCAAAAGTAAATGATGCAGTAGGAATCCGTGTGATCACATCATTTGTAGATGATATTTACAAAGTATCAGATTGGATTACTTTACAGAATGATATAGAAGTGGTTAACATCAAAGATTACATTGCATATCCAAAGCCAAATGGATATCGAAGCTATCATATGATCATTCATCTGAATGACCTGAGCTTAAATGCAGAGATTCAGATCCGCACGATCGCGCTGGATTTCTGGGCAAATCTTGAACACCAGATGAAGTATAAGAAAAATATTAAGGACGAAATAATAATCCGCTCCGAATTAAAACGATGTGCGGACGAGATCGCATCGATTGACTTGTTCATGCAGACAATCAAAGATTTGATTCAAAACGATGAAAAATGTTGCAAATAGGTACATTTTTCATAAGAATTTATGAAAAAAATATTACGAAATGGTTTACATATGAAAAATGAGGTAGTAAACTAGAAGTAGTCGGTAAAAAATGGAACTAAAGGGAGGAAATATGAAGAGAAAGACTACTGGAATCCTCATTTCCTGTGTAGTAAGTATATGTTGTATGGTGGTCTTATCCATGAGTTCACATACACATGATGTATATGCTTCCTATTCAAGATATGTAACAGCCAATAACGTAGTGGTTCGTAAAAAAGCATCAAATAAGGGAAAGATCGTTGGATCATACAAGAAAGCAGCAAAGGTTCGCTGCTACAAGAAGAAAAGATCTTATACGAAGATCAAATATGGAAGATATTATCGATATATCGCAACAAGATATCTGTCAAAGAAGAAACCAGTTGTTGTAACAGCACAGAAAGCAGCGAATATAACAACAGATACATATACAAGATATGTAACGGCAAGTTCTTTGACGATCCGTAAGAAAGCGTCGACAAGTGCAGCAAAGGCAGGATCATACAAGAAAGGTACGCAGATCACCTGTTATGGAGAACGGTCTGGATGGACAACGGTAAGATATAGTGGAGTTTATTGTTATGTAAGTTCACAGTATCTATCTGAGTCAAAACCGGAAGAAGATACATGGGAAGTTTATGGAACGGCAACAGGACAAAGTGTTGTAGACTACGCAATGCAGTTTAGAGGCAATCCTTATGTATGGGGTGGAGAAAGCCTTACGAATGGAGTTGACTGTTCTGGATTCACGATGCAGGTATATAAACATTTTGGATATTCACTGCCACACAGTTCAACAGCACAGAGATATGAAGGAACAGCAGTATCATGGAATGAGAAGCAGCCAGGAGATCTGATCTGCTATCAGGTAGTGAACGGTGTAGGACATGTAGCGATCTACATTGGAGATAACCAGATCATTCATGCAGGAAGCAAAGACACAGGAATCAATGTGCGGAATGCTGATTACAGAGCTGTATGGGGTGTCAGAAGAATCGTTCAGTAGGACAAGCATTTTAATTTAATATGAGATAAGAATAAAACAGCCGTATCGATCATGATACGGCTGTTTTTCTATACTTATAAAACGGCATATTTCAGGATGAATAATACTGCAAGTACGTACATTAAAGGAGTGATCTTCTTTGCTTTACCACAAACTACATTCAAGATCACATAAGAGATGATCCCGATAGAGATTCCCTCAGAGATACTATAGAATAATGGCATTGCAATGATGCAAAGGTAAGCAGGTACGGCTTCTGTCATATTGTCATCTGTAAATTTGATATCAGAGATTGCTCCAAACATTAAGAACCCAACCATGATCAGCGCAGGGGCTGTCGCAAATGATGGGATTGCTGTAAAGAGCGGTGCAAATAATGTTGAGATCAGGAATAAGAATCCTGAAACAACAGCTGTTAAACCAGTACGTCCACCTGCAGCAACACCAGAAGAAGATTCAACGAATGTTGTAACAGTAGAAGTACCAAGAACCGCACCAGCTGTTGTAGCAACGGCGTCTGCCATTAATGCAGGTTTGATTCCAGGAAGTTTACCTTCCTCGTTAAGCATTCCGGCTTTTGTGCTGACACCGACTAAAGTTCCGAGTGTATCAAACAGATCGACAAATAAGAAAGATAATACAACGGCGATAAAATTAAAGATTCCGACTTTGCCCAAGTCATACTGGAAACATTTACCGAAAGTCTCTCCTAATTTTGAAAAATCTGTCATTGCAAATGTAGGGAACAGGCTGTAATAACCTGTTTTGAAATCAGGAACATAGATTCCTGTTATCTGGCAGAGCATTCCGATCACCCATGTAGCAAGGATTCCGATCAGGATAGATCCAGGTACTTTTTTAATATAAAGAATGACTGTGATCAATAATCCAATAACTGCAAGTAAAGAACAGATTCCAGCAGTATGGAAATCTTTTGTAAAGTTTGTGATAGATACCAATGTAGATTTATTTCCAATAACAAGTTTTGCGTTCTGAAGACCGATAAAGGCAATAAAGATACCGATTCCGACAGAAACTCCCTTCTTAAGATTCAAAGGGATCGCATCAAAGATCGCTTCACGAACATTGGTCAAAGATAATACGATGAAGATGATACCTTCAACGAATACAGCAAGTAAAGCAACCTGCCAGTGATAACCCATCACACCAACAACGGTATAGGCAAGATAAGCATTTAATCCCATACCAGCGGAAAGTACGAATGGAAGGTTCGCAGTAAGTCCCATGCATATAGTTCCGATAAAGGAAGCGATACATGTAGCTAATAATACAGCAGTAGGGTCCATGCCAGCTGCAGAAAGCACACTTGGGTTTACCGCAAGGATGTAAGCCATTGTCATAAATGTAGTAATACCAGCAATGACTTCAGTTTTTACGGAGGTATGATTCTCCTTTAATTTAAATAAGTTTTCCAACATAGTTTTTTTCCGTATGTAAAAACATACGTTCCTCTCTTTCTTTATTGAAAATCTATAAAAAAGTAACAAACATCATTATATTATAGGCAAAAATGAAAAGCAAGGCGGGAAAATCTGACAAAAATAAAAGGAAACCATCTGGGGTGTGATGGTTTCCTTTTTGAAAAGAGAGGATTAAAAATATATATGAAAAAACTATACCTGTAGGATGTTTCCTGAAATTCTTTTATTGTCTTATCTTTTAGGTCTTTCCTTGAGGTATGGTTATAGTATAATCATTTCCATTTCGAGATTCAATATACAGAATATAAACAAATATAAACGATTTATAAATTGTCATTAAGAAATTCTTATGAATTGGTAAGAAAATCCAAAGTTAACATAGTTAAAAAAACTTCACAAAATGATTCCGATTTCACTGATTTTCTTATATAATAATAATAAAGTCTAAAGGAGGAATTATTTTTATGCCAAAAAGAACAGATATTAACAAAGTGTTGATCATTGGCTCTGGTCCGATCATCATCGGTCAGGCATGCGAATTCGACTATTCGGGGACACAGGCGTGTAAGGCGCTTCGTAAACTTGGATATGAGATCGTATTGGTCAACTCCAATCCAGCAACGATCATGACAGATCCAGAGACAGCTGACGAAACTTACATTGAACCGCTGAACGCAGAACGTTTAGAGGAAATCATTGCAAAGGAACGTCCAGATGCTTTACTTCCAAACTTAGGTGGGCAGTCCGGATTAAATTTATGCGAAGAGTTATATAAAAAGGGTATTTTAGATAAGTATAATGTCAAAGTAATTGGTGTACAGGTAGATAGTATTGAACGTGGAGAAGACCGTATCGAGTTTAAGAAGACAATGGACGAACTTGGAATCGAGATGGCTCGAAGCGAGGTTGCTTACAGCGTAGAAGATGGGTTGAAGATCGCTGATAAGCTTGGTTATCCAGTGGTACTTCGTCCAGCTTACACAATGGGTGGAGCCGGTGGAGGACTGGTATATAACAAAGAAGAATTGAAGACCGTTATGGCAAGAGGACTTCAGGCAAGTTTAGTTGGACAGGTACTTGTAGAAGAATCCATTCTTGGATGGGAAGAATTAGAATTAGAAGTTGTCCGTGATGCAGAAGGAAATATGATCACAGTCTGCTTCATTGAGAATATCGATCCATTAGGAGTGCATACAGGAGACTCCTTCTGTTCCGCACCGATGCTCACGATCTCTGAAGAATGTCAGCAGAGATTACAGGAACAGGCATACAAGATTGTAGATTCTGTACAGGTGATCGGTGGAACAAACGTACAGTTTGCTCATGATCCAGTGACAGACCGTATTATTGTTATCGAGATCAATCCAAGAACATCAAGATCCTCAGCATTAGCATCCAAAGCGACAGGATTCCCGATCGCTTTAGTTTCTGCAATGCTTGCAGCAGGTTTAACATTAAAAGATATTCCATGTGGAAAATACGGAACATTAGATAAATATGTACCAGACGGTGACTATGTCGTTATCAAGTTTGCACGTTGGGCATTTGAGAAATTCAAAGGTGTCGAAGACAAACTTGGAACACAGATGCGTGCTGTTGGTGAAGTTATGAGTATCGGTAAGACATACAAAGAAGCATTCCAGAAAGCGATCCGAAGCTTAGAGACAGGACGCTACGGACTTGGACATGCGAACAACTTTGATACTTTAACAAAAGAAGAATTGTTAAAGAAATTAGTGTCACCATCAAGCGAACGTCATTTCATCATGTACGAAGCATTAAGAAAAGGTGCAACTGTCGATGAGATCTTTGAACTGACAAAAGTAAAAACATACTTTATCGAGCAGATGAAAGAGTTAGTTGAAGAAGAAGAAAAGCTTCTTGCATGCAAAGGAAACATGCCATCTGATGAAATGTTAACATCAGCGAAGAAAGATGGTTTCTCTGACAAATATTTAAGTCAGTTATTAGAGATTCCAGAAGAAGATATCAGAAATAAACGTATTTCAATCGGTGTCGAAGAAGCATGGGAAGGGGTTCATGTAAGCGGAACGCCAGACAGTGCATATTATTATTCAACATATAATGCAGAAGACAAGAACCCAGTATCCACAGATAAACAAAAGATCATGATCTTAGGTGGAGGCCCAAACCGTATCGGACAGGGTATTGAATTTGACTACTGCTGTGTACATGCATCTCAGGCACTGAAGAAAATGGGATTCGAGACGATCATCGTAAACTGCAACCCAGAGACAGTATCTACAGATTACGATACATCCGATAAATTATATTTCGAACCATTAACAGTGGAAGATGTATTAAGTATTTATAATAAAGAAAAACCATTAGGAGTGATCGCTCAGTTTGGTGGACAGACACCACTGAATATTGCTGCCGAACTTGAGAAAAATGGTGTGAAGATTCTTGGAACATCTCCATCTGTCATTGACCTTGCAGAAGACCGTGATCTGTTCCGTGAAATGATGGATAAATTAGAGATTCCAATGCCGGAATCAGGAATGGCAACAACAGTAGAAGAAGCATTAGAGATCGCAGGAAAGATCGGATATCCAGTGATGGTAAGACCTTCCTACGTTCTTGGTGGACGTGGAATGGAAGTTGTCTATGATGACGAAAGCATGGCAGGATATATGAAAGCAGCCGTTGGTGTAACACCAGACCGCCCAATCCTGATCGACCGTTTCTTAAATCATGCGATGGAATGTGAAGCAGATGCGATCAGTGACGGAACACACGCATTTGTACCAGCAGTGATGGAACATATCGAACTTGCAGGAGTTCATTCAGGAGACTCCGCTTGTATTCTTCCATCTGTTCATATTTCAGAAGAAAACCTGGAAACGATCAAAGAATACACAAGAAAGATCGCAGAAGAAATGCATGTCAAAGGACTAATGAATATGCAGTATGCGATCGAGGATGATAAAGTTTATGTATTAGAAGCAAACCCACGTGCATCTCGTACAGTACCTTTGGTATCCAAAGTATGTAACGTGAGAATGGTTCCACTGGCAACACAGATCATCACATCTGAATTAACAGGAAAACCATCACCAGTACCAGAATTAAAAGAACAGGCAATTCCATATTATGGAGTCAAAGAAGCAGCCTTCCCATTCAATATGTTCCAAGAAGTAGACCCAGTTCTAGGACCAGAAATGCGTTCTACAGGAGAAGTTCTTGGATTATCCAAATCCTATGGAGAAGCTTTCTACAAAGCACAGGAAGGTGTTGGAGCGAAACTTCCATTAGGAGGAACGGTACTGATTTCTGTAAATCGCAAGGATAAAGAAGAAGTTGTAGAAGTAGCAAAAGCATTCGCAGACGACGGATTCAAGATCCTTGCAACAGAAAACACATGTAAACTGATCAAAGAAGCTGGAATTGAAGCTGAGAAAGTCAATAAATTAAGCGAAGGAAGACCAAACATCCTTGACCTTATCACAAATGGTAATATCGATATTATTGTAAACTCTCCAGTCGGAAAAGACAGCGTGAACGATGATAGTTACCTAAGAAAAGGTGCGATCAAAGCGAAGATTCCATATTATACAACGATCGCAGCAGCCAAAGCAGCAGCTGAAGGAATCGCTTATGTAAAAGCACATCAGGATCAGAATGAAGAAGTGAATTCATTACAGGGATTACATGCACAGATTTCTGATAAGTTGTAATTTGTGTGTTGGCCAACTGTAGTCTTTCAGTATATGATAAAAAATAAATAAACGATTGGAAGAGCAGCTAGAGAATTTTGCTCACGTTTTTTGCAGATCGCTGATCCGCCGGCTTTCCTTGTGCAACTCGCCTTCAAGGGTGTTTAAATCAGAACTCTTTGAGGCTCAGACAGCACACCAAGCCGGCTGCGAATCCGCAAAAAACGTGGCAAAATTCTAATGCTACTCTTCCGATCGTTTATTTATTTTTTATCATATACCTGAAGGCTAAAGTGTGGACAATTACAAGATTGGAAAACTTAGGTGGGGTGTATGTTAAACGTTATTGGTTTTCGTAAGTTTCTTTTATCTTCCGTCAACGAATTCAAAACTTATCAGTCAATACCGTTTAACATACACACTGTGTAGTGATTTGAATAGCGTTCCGTTGTATGAGTCAGAAAGAAAATAAGAAAAAATATTTAGAAGAATACAGGGTGACAACATGAGCACTTTTTGAATGCGTTTTTTACAAATTCGCAGCGCCCTGTGGTTGATTGTCTGACCGTAGCTGCGGGCATTTTGGCTCGCAGCCAGGAAGTTATCAAAGGAACAGGCGCGGATCAGCGATTTGTAAAAAACGCTTTCAAAAATGCGGAGTGTCACCCTGTATTTTTCTAAATATTTTTTCTTATTTTCTTTCTGACTCATACATGCAACACTATCCACAAATCAGAGATTTCGATAACGATTCATCGCTGCCATAACTTCCTGCTTCCGAGGCATCGCCAGATTACTTTTCACATACTTACTATCCAAGAGTGCAGAAAGTCCTTTTGTTTCAATCATCTGCATTAATTCATCTGCAACTGCACAAAGATCTTTCTTCCCATCCATCAAATGAAGTTTCGCATACAACAAAGCATAACCAAGAGCTGTTGTCTGTTCAGTATCAGCAATCTGCTCCACATATCTTAGATCAACTGTATCCTTGTTAATCGAAAAAGCATCTTTTCCAAGTGTTTTCATCTTGATCTTGCGTTCTTTCTTCAAATGATTTCCAGCGTTGAAACAACGGTCAAAACAAGGATCTGGATGTTTCTTTTCAGGCAGTGAAACCATAGGGAAATCTTTTGCTGCGTCTTTGGCGGCTGTAGTGATATCTTTTGGTATATACTGATCCATCTGAATGATATGATCTGCCGGATGGAAATAAGATCCACAGCTTCCAGCAACGATGATCGAAGAAATATCATATCTTTCGTACAATTCACGAATCCGTTCGATAAAAGGAGTGATCGGTTCCTGATCACGAAGAACTACACGCTGCATCAGTTCATCACGGATCATAAAGTTGGTGGCACTCGTATCCTCGTCAATTAAGAATAAAGAAGAATCCGTTTCCATGGCTTCAACTACATTTGCAGCCTGTGAGGTGCTTCCACTGGCACCTTCTGTGTCAAAAGAAACCGTATTTTTCCCATTTGGCAGGTTATTAATGAACATAGAAATATCTGTATTTGTAATACTTCTTCCATCTTCTGCACGAATCTTCATGGCAGTTGGATCAGTAATGACAAATTCACGACCATCCCCTTTGACATGATCGTAAACACCAAGTTCCAATGCTTTTAATAACGTCGATTTTCCATGATATCCACCACCAACGATCAGGGTGATTCCTTTCGGAATTCCCATACCCGTGATCATTCCTTGATGTGGAAGTTCAAAAGATACACGGTAAGTATCTGGTGACTGGAATTTCACACAGTTTCTTAAAGGTTTCTGTGAGATACCACTTTCTCTAGGCAAAACAGAGCCATCTGCAATAAATGCGACAAGTCCCATAGAAGACAGTTTTTTACGGATTGTATGTTGATCTTCGGATAAATAAATTACTGATTCCAACATTTTTTGATCAATATTTTTATAAAACAAAGAAGATGAAACACAATCTGGCAACAGTCCAAACAACATTTTATCCAATTCTCTCGCATTTACAGTTCGTCCATTTGCAGGGAAACCAGCTTCAAAATGAACAGAGATGTCACCGTTGGAAGGATTGATCGTACATGCAGTTCGTTCTAGTACCTGTTGTCCACATTTACTGACAGAAAATAAACCGCTTTTTCCAGAACCTTTGGCACGAAAAGAGATCTTAGATAAAGTTTGATAAAATAATCGTGTCAAATGATCACAGAGTGCAACCTGTTTATATTTTGTATCATAAAAAGAAGCAGGAAATCCAGCTGATCTTCCTTTCACATGGATACTTAATTTTGATGGAGATGCAAAAGGATCGCCTTGTACATGATCAATGGAAAGAAAATAAGTTCCAAAATCATAAGTACCTTGCGTATTTTTATATGCAGGATATCCTTTACGGTCAATATTTTTTAATAGTGATTTTAAATTCGATGACGATTTCATAAATAGTTCCTCCTAATCTTAAAATCCATGATAACAGTCAGTGCGATTTTTGTAAACCAGATGAAATCAAAGGAAATCCGTGGTATCATAGAAAGATGATCAACAAGGAAGGCGGAATAGAGACGATGGATCTTAATAAATTAAAAGAGATACAGGCCGTTGTTTTTGATATGGACGGGCTGATGTTTGACAGTGAACGCTATGTACAGAAGTCATGGGATATTGCAGGAGAACGTCTGGGATATGGACCTCTGGGGCATAATATTGTCAATACATTGGGAACAAACCTTACAAATCGTAAGAAATATTTCTTAGAACATTACGGAAATGATTTTCCATTTGATAAATTTTTGGATGGATACAGAGATGCATATTATGAATTGGTTGAAGACGGGGTGCCAGCCAAGAAAGGTCTTCATGAGATTTTGAAAGTCCTCAGAGAAAAAGGACTAAAGATCGGAGTTGCAACATCTTCCAGTGAAGAACACGCCGTAAGTAATCTGAAACGAGAAGGGATTTTTGACTACTTTGACTCCGTGATCACAGGAAATATGATCGAACACGGAAAGCCAGAGCCAGATATTTATATCGAAGCATGCAGACAATTAAAAGTCGATCCATCAAAAGCGATCGCATTAGAAGATGCGATCAATGGAATCCGTTCCGCACATGGAGCAGGCATGAATCCAGTGATGATCCCAGATATCGTGCAGGATACAAGTAAAGTCGATGATATATTATTTGGAAAATGTGAATCTTTGCTGGAATTTGCAGAGATTTTACAGGGCGTAACATTAGATATAGAAGAAACACAAAAATAAGGAGAGAATATATGGCAAAGAAGAAAAGCGCAGGGTGCGAATATTGTAGTAATTATGTGTATGATGAAGATTATGAATATTATGTATGTGATATTAATTTAGATGAAGATGAGATGGCAAGATTTATGAGCTATAGCGATTGGGATTGCCCTTATTTCCAGATGGACGATGAATATGCAATCGTAAGGAAGCAAAATTAAAAGGTAAGAAATAATTGACAATAAATGGAAATCTGTTAAAATATAAATGAAACAATTTACATAATTTGTAATATAAGGAGAAAATATGGGGAATAAAGACATTACAGATTTCAATGAAGCGCAATTAAGAAAGAGAGCAGCAAGTAAGGAAGAATTAAATATTTGTTTGACCAATAATTATGCATTTCAAAAGATATTTAAGAATGAAGAGATAGTAAAAGGATTTTTAATAGCATTGTTGCATTTAAAGGAAACAGATATTGAAGAGTTGGAGGTTACGGATCCTTTTGTGGAAGGTGAAGTAAAAGAAGAAAAAGAGGGAATACTAGATGTCAAATTAATCTTAAATGGTGGCAAAAAGATTAATATCGAGATGCAAAATACGTATCAGGAAGATTGGGCAGAGAGAAGTTTATTTTATAATTGTCGGATGTTTACAGAGGGATTAAAAAAGGGAGAATCTTATTATGAATTACCTCCATGTATTCATGTAGGAATTCTTGATTTTAATTATTTAAAAAGTCCTGGATTTTATCATAGAATTTTATTAAAAGATGATACAACAGGTGAATTGTATAGTAGTAAATTTCAATTTCATGTGATAGAATTAAGTAAAATAGCAACGACAAAAGGAAAAGCAAGAAAACAAGATCTTTATAAATGGGCTAAATTAATTTCAGCAAGTACTTGGGAAGAAATCAGAGAAGAATCTGAAGGAAATCATTACATGGAAAAGGTGAGGGATGAAATGATTAAGATGAGCCAAGATGAGAGTGAGAGATATCTTTATTTAAGGGAACAAATGGCAATCCGCGATAAAGCGAGTCAATTAAGAAGTGCAGAGAATATAGGAATAAGGAAAGGTGAACTTTTAAAATTAGTGACACTAGTACAGAGAAAAATTGAAAAAGGAGATACGGTAGATAAAATAGCAGATGATCTGTTAGAAGATCAAGAAATTATTGAGAAAATATATAATTTAATAAGAAAATATCCTGATAAAGATGAAAAAGAAATTTGTAATTTTTTGATATAAGAATAAAACCAGTCACAGGATGGTTAATACAATTACCAAAGGAATACATAAAGTAATTCAAGAAAAGGGGTGTTGCAATATGAAGAAAAATACGATCATATGCATTTCCAGAGAATTCGGCAGTGGAGGAAGAGAGGTCGGACAGCAGTTATCCAAGAAGCTTGGAATTCCTTTCTACGACAAAGAGATTTTGGCAAGAGTTGCCGAAGAAAGTGATATGTCGGAAGAGTTTGTAAAGAATCACGAGGAGAATGCAGTCTACAGCCACATTATCAATGTCCCGATCGGACACAGATTTCCAGGCGTTGACACAGAAGAGATCATGACACCAGAGAAATTATTTATGATCCAGGCACATGTGATCCATGAACTGGCAGCAGAGAATGAATCCTGCATTTTCGTGGGAAGATGTGCAGATGTGGTGCTTAAGGATCACGAAAACTGCTACAGTTTCTTTATCCACAGTCCTCTAGAAGAACGGATCAAACGGATCGTAGAGACAGAACATGTGACAGAACGACAAGCGAAGAAGATGATCAAGCAAACCGATTGGGAGAGATCTTCTTATCATAATTATTATACAAAACAAAAATGGGGAGACCCCGGTAATTATGATCTCATGATCAATTCAGCAAGGACAGGAATCCAGAAAGCAGTTGAAATTATCATGGATTATGTGAAATAAAAAACGATGATATGCAATGTATACAAGGTATCAAAAGATACCTTGTATATTTTTTGTATAAAAATGAGAAAATGTAAATATTTTTAATCAGACCTTGAACAAAATCAAAAGTGTGATAAGATAAAAACTGTAAAACAAAAGACAAAACACAGAAATAATCTTTAAAACACAGAAAAAGAAAGGAAATAATATGGAAATTACAGACAGTGCAAGGAACAGGATGTTTTCAAATAAAGATCTCGTACGATTGATCATACCGTTGATCATTGAGCAGATGTTAACTGTAACGGTAGGACTTGCGGACTCTATCATGACAGCGAATGTTGGAGAAGAAGCTGTATCAGGAGTTTCATTGGTAGACAGTGTTATGGTATTGATGATCAATCTGTTCTCGGCATTGGCAACTGGAGGAGCCGTCGTTGCAGGGCAGTTTCTCGGACAGAGAAAAAATATCATGGCATGTAAGACAGCAGACCAGTTGATCTTATTTATTGTTTCATTATCTGTAGTGATCATGGCAGGAATTTATGCATGTAAAAACTTTATTTTAAATGTAGTGTTTGGAAATATTGAACCAGGAGTTATGCATAACGCAGAAATATATCTGATGATCGTCACGGCATCTATTCCATTTATTGCAATATATAATGGATGTGCCGCATTATTCCGTATCATGGGGAATTCAAAGATTTCTATGAATATGTCTATGTTGATGAACGGTATCAACATCGCAGGAAATGCGATTTTGATCTATGGGTTTAAATTTGGAGTTGAAGGAGTTGCGATCCCAACATTAGTATCAAGAATTGTTGCAGCAGTTGTTATGGTAAGACTGCTCGCAAAACAAAATCAGGATGTGCATTTAAGCAAACATATCCATTTTCATTTTAAGGGATATTTAATACAGAAGATCTTACATATCGGAGTACCAAACGGAATCGAAAATAGTATGTTCCAGTTAGGAAGAATCATGGTATTAAGTATCGTTGCAGGATTTGGGACATCATCTATCACAGCCAATGCCATCGGAAATGTGGTAGCATCATTTGAGTTGATCCCAGGAATCGGAGTAGGATTTGCAGTGCTGACCGTTGTATCAAGATGCATCGGAGCTGGGGATTATGAAGCTGCAAGATACTATACAAAGAAGCTGTTAAAAGTAGCCTATGCAGCATTGATCGCATTAAATATCATCGTAGTTATGATCTTACCACTGATCATTCAGGTATATCATTTATCACCAGAAACAGCAGCGATCACAAGAAAGATCTTATTATATCATACTTTATGCTGTGTAACGATCTGGCCGCCAGCATTCACGATCCCGAACACATTAAGAGCCGCAAATGATGTCAAATACTGTATGGTTGTAGCATCAGCCACGATGTGGATATTTAGAATCTTCTGCAGCGTTGTTCTTGGAAAATGGATGGGACTTGGAGTCTTCGGAGTCTGGGTAGCAATGACATTAGACTGGGTATTCAGAGGAATCCTGTTTGTCAAACGATACATACAAGGGAAATGGCAGAGAATGGAATTGATTTAAATGAAACAGCTCAAATAAAGAAATTGTAGAAGATAAGAACAGCCCAGAATCGTCAGGTATAAAAAGACAATTCTGGGTTGTTTTAAAATTGTGTCTAGAATGTAAATCCAGGATCTTCAGTAGTATCCATTTCATCAAAAGTAACTTTTTCTATTAATTTATTCTTTTTATTTTCCATTGTAATAAAAGCACGGTAATTTGTTGGAATTGTAACGGAAGAACCTTTTACTCTTTTCATTTTAGTAGCTCCTGGCTTGTAAGTATAAATAGATTTTACTCTCCAGTTCTTATTAGGAGTGATCTTGATATTACGTCCCATAAAGGAAATCCCAGATCCGTTTTTATTCTTAAAATCAGAAGTACAGTCTCTTCCATCCACTATAATCTTCTTAAAAGGATTTGAGTATTTTATAACTTTGACTGTTGTTTTTACAGAGTAAGTTTTACCTCTGTATTTAAATTTTGCAGTGATTTTTGTTGATCCTGTTTTCTTAAGTTTTACACCGATTCCTACCTGATTGTTATCTGCAATAAGATAATAATCTTTTCCAAAAGTTTTTGTAGAAATAACCTTTTTATTTGAAGATTTAACCTTCATACCATTACGCAGGATGGATTCTGAATTAGAGCGATTTGTTCCCTTGATATAGATCACATTTGTGTAAAAACCATTCTCGCCATTATTTTTTTTGTCATAACTTAAGGTTGTCTTTTTAGGTAGAGAAAATTTTGCTTTCGCATTTACACTATAAGCAGAACACATACCTACTGTTAATACAGATGCCAGAAAAATAGAAGCACATTTTAAAATACTTTTCTTCATAAAATTCTCCTTTCGATGAACAAAAAATACAAAATCATTATAGCATAGAAATATGCAAAAATACAAGGTATAATAATGATAAAACAACATTCAAGGAGGATACTGTTACGTCAACTACCCACCACCTAAAGGTGGTGGGCTTGTAACTGCCCAGTCGTACTAACGACTTACGTCTCCGACCTTTAACACCAATAGATATTGCTATCTAAAGTGGCGTTACATCATAGGGTGGTTGACAACACCCTTTGTAACAAAGTTTACTCTGTTACAACTGTATTAGGTACTTGGCTATCAACAAGATAGTTTATTCCCATACGATACAGATTCATAGCTCCTATACGGTCATCATTAGACTTATAGCCACAGTTTTTACAAGTAAACAAATGTATCTTCTTGTTACGGTTGGACTTTTCAGTATGTCCACAAACAGGACAACACTGGCTTGTATAATGAGGGGCTGCCTTAATTACAGAAGACTGATTCTGCTTAGCCTTGTAAATCAGTTTCTGTTCTAAATCATAAAACGACCACGATACAGAAACATAACGGTCTTTAATCCTGACACGCTCTGTAACATTACGAATACCCGACAAATCTTCTAATACAAAGAGTGTATGCTTTGGGTTGTTCTCAACGAGTGCCTTTGATACACAATGGTTAACATCTTGCATCCAACGGTTTTCTCGCTGACCGATCGCTTTTAATCTTCGCCTTGAAGATGGAGTTTGTCGCATTTGGAGTTTTTTACGGAGTTTGGAATAGTTAGCACGTTTTTGTTTAATAGTCTTGCCGCTGACAAAACCTGATTTGTGCTTACTGTCATAAGTGGCAACGACAAAGTTAATACCTCTGTCAATACCTACGACATTACAAATGTCAGAAATATTACTTTCTTCGACATCATAAGTTGCTGGTATGTGAAGATAATATTTACCATGTTTGTTTGTAAGCTTAGCTGTACCAAACTTGTAGATTGTGTGGTCAAAATATTTAGACATACCTTCAGCGAAATATGGCAGTTTAACACGACCATTAAGTGTATTCACAGAAAAACAGTTTTGCGTTAAAGAATAATCTCTGTTCCAAACTAGATCATACTGAAGTTTCTTGAAGGTTGGTCGTATCCACTCATTTTGATTTTCGAGAATGGTTCTATATCTTGCAATGACCGTTTTCAAAACGGACTGAGCCATTTGCGATTTAAGACCAAATTTTTCTCTTAGAGTAGAATACAAAACCTTATTAAGTGAAAACTGCTTTAAATCATGAGTTTGGAATACATAGTCTGAAACATAATTACAGGCATCACGATAAACAGACATAGTTTTATCAAGCAAAACTTTATCTGTATCAGTAGCGACTATTTGAACTTTTGCTGTTATAGTCATCTGTTGCATAGATGTACTCCTTTCATTGATATTTCACTAAAAATATTATATAATATTAGTTAGTGAGAGTCAATCATTATCAGAGGTAAACTATGGACAATAGATATAATCGTCATAACAGACGAAAATACAGCCTAAAAGTACATATAAAACAACATAGTACCTATGGCAAACGAAAGGATTTAATTTATGAATAAAAAAGAACTAGCACTAGAAGTCATTGAGCGTCTGAAGAATGAATATCCAGATGCAGACTGCACACTGGAATATGATCAGGCGTGGAAATTATTAGTTAGCGTAAGACTGGCGGCTCAGTGTACGGATGCACGAGTAAATGTCGTGGTAAAAGGATTATTTGAAAAATATCCAACAGTAGAAGCACTGGCAGCAGCAGACGTTGCAGATATTGAAGAAATCGTACGACCCTGTGGTCTTGGAAAGAGCAAGGCAAGAGATATCAGCAAATGTATGAAAGTTTTAAGAGATGAATATAACGGTAAGATCCCAACCGATTTTAAATCGATTCTAAGTCTTCCTGGGGTCGGAAGAAAAAGTGCCAACCTGATCATGGGAGATGTTTTTGGCAAACCTGCGATCGTTACGGATACACATTGTATCCGTTTGGTCAACCGGATTGGATTGGTTGATGGGATAAAAGACCCTAAAAAAGTTGAGATGGCATTATGGGAGATCGTTCCACCAGAAGAAGGAAGTGATTTCTGCCACAGGCTGGTATGGCATGGAAGAGATGTCTGTACGGCAAGAACAAAGCCTCATTGTGAGAGATGTTGTTTGAATGATATCTGTGCACAAATTATATAAAGGTACCATGATCAAAAGTATGAAAGGAGAAAGTTTATGAGGAAACTATTAAGAAGAGCTGCCAGTATTGCATTAGCAGCGGCAATGCTATTTACAACTGCAGGAGTCAGCCAGAAGAAGGTAGAGGCTGCTTCTACAGGGAAATTATCTGTTACAGGATATCAGGATTATAACGATGCACAGAAAATCTTAAAAGAAGTGAACAAATACCG
Organism: Anaerostipes hadrus ATCC 29173 = JCM 17467; assembly: GCF_030296915.1. Taxonomy (NCBI): domain Bacteria; kingdom Bacillati; phylum Bacillota; class Clostridia; order Lachnospirales; family Lachnospiraceae; genus Anaerostipes; species Anaerostipes hadrus. The sequence goes on from NZ_AP028031.1 coordinate 187,479, forward strand.
TAAGAAAAATGGACGCAAAGCATTGAAGATGGATCGAGGATTGACAAATTCAGCAATTATGCGTGGATTTGAAACAACGATCTATATTCCAGAAACAAGTCCGCATAGAAGACCAAATGGAAAGCTTTCAAAAAGTATCAACAAGAAGATCATCTATGAAAACTGCGCACAATCCGCAGAAACTACACCGAAGCAGATCGTAAAGGGTTGGATCAATTCTTCCACACATAGAAAAGGTCTGTTACTTTCGAATGCAAAAAGTGTAGGGGTTGCAGCAGTTACGGTTGTGTCAAGAGACGGATACGAAGCCAATACCTGGGTATTAGACTTTAGCAGTTCCAAAGCAAAGAAAGTAGAAAAATCCAAGGCAAGAAAGCAATTTACAAAAAATATCGTGACAAAGAATTCATATTTAAAGAAGAGTTATTTAAAACTAGACAGCAGATACGGTACAATATGGGAAACAGAAAAAATGCAGATGAAGCCAACATATCAAGGCAAAATGATGAAAGAGTACGGTGTGTATCCAACAGTGATCAATACATCATCTTTCACATCATGGAAGAGTAGTAATCCATCCGTGGCATCTGTTGACTCGAATGGAAGAATCACAGGAAATAAAGCTGGAACAGTGACGATTTCTGCAAAATTAAAAACAGGGACAAAGATAACGATTTCAAAGAAGATCAAAGTTGTACCGACGAATCAGCAAATCGATCCATGGGAATAGGCAAAAACTAAAGAAGCAGGATAGAATAAAAAAACGTAATCTCAAGAGGTTCATTTGAGATTACGTTTTTTTTCTATAGGATTATGCCTGAAATCCAAGGTAGGCATTGATTCTCTTATGAAATAGAGAAGAAAATATATTTGTAATATTACCACTTAAGAAAGCGGCGATCACGGTTCCGATTCCAACGGATGGTAATTCTGGAAGCAATACAAAAGAAGAGATCGCAGAACATACAGTAAATAAAACTTCCAGACAAACTCTGACAGCGCCAAAGCTTATATTTTTCTTATCAGAGATAGTTTTCACAAGTCCTTCCATTGGCATAACAGCGAACCCGGAACTGATCGTGAATCCGACACCTATTGATAGAACGGCACATGCGATGACAGATAGTAAAATCTTAGCGGCAAGTCCATGAGGTTCAATAAAGAATAAACCATAAGAAGTAAATTCGATAAATAAAGAATAAACAAAAGTCAAACCAAGCTGAGTCAACTGCATTTTCCCGAATTCATGAAGGATCAGAGCTTCGCAAACTAAGAAAGTAGAGTTGATCAGGAAGTTAAATAAGGCATAGCTGTGAACTGGGGAAAGATAACTTAATGTCAAAGCCATCGTACAGCTAGGTGCAACTCCAAGAGCTGCTTTCAAAAATAAATTAGAACCAACAGACATGATCAACAGTCCTAAAATATAAAATAACAATCTATGGTAAAAAAATCTTTTTTTGTTTTTCATAATATCAACGATTCCTTTCATCAAAATTTCATATTTTATCAATCGTATTCCCTTTGTGTTTCTTATTATATATATAGAGAGCGAAGTATTGCAATTCCAGTTGAGATTTGATATATTCCAAATAGGAATATACGAAGATATTTGAAAAAGGTATGGAAAAATGGAAATACAGCAATTATATTATTATATGGAATTATGTAAACAGAAAAATTTCACAGAAGCTGGATATGCCTGTAACATGACACAAGGTGCATTATCAAAACAGATCCGTAAGTTGGAAAATGAGTTAGGAATTACACTGATCCGCAGGAATACAAGGAAATTTGAGTTGTCCAAAGAAGGAGAGATCTTTTTGTCTTATGCAAAGAAAATGACGGGAACCTATGAAGAGATGTTGAAAAATGTTCAGAAAAATCAGGAAATTAAGATTGGTTGTATGCCGGTTCTTGCACCATATCATTTTGCAAGATTGGTGGCGGATTTCAGAAAAGAATATCCAGATATCAAACTTGTGATTGATGAAAGAATCGCAAGTGATATTCAGGAAAACTCCGATCGTTATGATTTCTTGATCTTGAGAGAAAATATGATGGAAGATCAGAAAAAATTCCGTTTTTCCCCACTGTATGATGATAAATTGTGTGCAGTGTTATATGAAAAACATCCGCTTTATGGAAGAGATCGACTTCAACTGAAAGAATTGAAAGATGATGTTTTTATCTTCCCAGAGAGAGGCAGCGGAAGTTACGAAGTGTTTTATAAGAGTTGTGAGAAAGCAGGATTTGAACCGAAAATAGCTTTTGAATTTCCACAAGCAAATACAATCATGAGTTTTGTAAGTGAAGGGGTTGGGGTTACGATCACATTTTCAACGGTTTATAGAGAAGCTAAATGTGCTGGAGTTAAAATGATACCATTAGAAGATGAATTACATTCTGTGATATCACTATTTTATAGAAAAAATAAGCCATTGGATTATGCAAAGAAGCAGTTTTTAAATTATGTAAGAGAGCATTTGTATACGTAAAAAAATTAGAAGGCATATTGTGAATCTGTTATACTAGAGGAAGTAAATACAAGGAGAATTCTTATGAAGTATGTCATAAAAATAATACTGATCGTGACATGCCTGATCATTATGTTACCATTTGGCGGATGTGGCCGGAAGAAGCAGGTAACAGCTCAGAAAGCAGGAGTATTAAAGCCAGAAGCACCGGGGAAGGAAGTTTTGGATCATGGGGAGGCTGTGGTTGATATATCGAATGTGGCTCAAGGCTATGTAGCACTGCGATATAAGGGAAGTGCAAAGAAGATCAGTGTTGAAGTGATCGGAAAGAATAATAAAGTATATAAATATTTTATTGAACGGACAGAAGAGCCGACATATTTTCCATTGACCAGTGGAAATGGTACATATCAGATCTCTGTATATGAAAATGTGCAGGACGATGAATACAGTGTTTTGATGATGGATAGTTTTGAGGTGAAATTAAAAAATAAATTTCTGCCATTTTTATATCCTAACCAGTATGTAGAATTTACAAGTAAGACGAAAGCAGTAAAGGAAGCGAAGAAACTGGCAAAAGATTCCAAAGATGATCTGGCAATCGTCAAAGCTGTTTATAATTATGTGGTCAAAAATGTAAAATATGATGATGAGAAAGCGCAGAATGTTCAGAGTGGATATCTGCCATCGGTAGATGAGACATTGAAGACAAAGAAGGGAATCTGCTTTGATTATGCTGCTCTGATGACGGCGATGCTGCGTTCGCAGGGAATTCCGACCAAGCTTGAGATCGGGTATTCAGGGGATATCTATCATGCCTGGATCAGTACCTGGCTGAATGAAAAGGGATGGGTAGATAATATCATTCAGTTCGATGGGAAAAGCTGGGAGTTAATGGATCCGACACTGGCAGCGAATAGTGATAACAAGGAAGATGTGAAAGAATATATTGGGAATGGAGAACATTATGTACTTCAGTATAGTTATTAAGAAGGGATAGATATGAAGAAGAAACTTAGCAACGAAGAACTGATCACATTTTGTGGTCAGATGGCGCTGATCTTGAAATCTGGGATTTCATCGCTTGAGGGGATTTACATTATGGAAGATGGAGATGTCCAGACAGAAGGCGGGGAGATATTAAAAGAGATCCGCGAAGAACTTGAAATGTGTGGAATGCTTTATCCTGCAATGAAGAAAACAGGGGTTTTCCCAGAATATGCACTTCATATGACGGAGATCGGAGAACAGACAGGAAGACTGGATGAGACGATGGAAGCATTGGCGGCATATTACCAGAGGGAAGAAGAAATATTAGATGAGGTCAAGAGTGCAGTGACTTATCCGGTTGCGATGCTCGGGATGTTGTTAGTGATCGTTGCAGTATTATTTATAAAAGTTATGCCAGTATTTGAACAGGTATATATGCAATTAGGGCAAGAGATGACAGGAGTTGCACGTCAGTTATTGAATATTGGAGGTTGGATGAGGCAGTCAGCAATTGTTCTGGTAGTTTTGGCAGTGGTGATCTTGATCATAGTATTTTTCGTTATTTTTTATAAAAAGGCAAGAATTGAATTTATCTCGAAGATACAAACCATCGGATTTATGAAGAAAATCGCATGGAAACGTGCAAGAACAAGATTCGCAAGTGGAATGGCGATGGCTTTAAAGAGTGGACTTGACATGGATGAAAGTTTGTCACTTTCTGAGAAACTGACAGATTATGAACCATTGAAAATGAAGATTCAGCAATGTCAGGAACAGATCAAAGAAGGAGAAACATTTCCGAAAGCATTGAAAGAAGCACATATTTTTGATGGAATGCAGGAAAGATTGATGATCATTGGTTATGAAACGGGTGCCGTAGATGAGGTAATGGAACAGGCAGCAGATCTGTATCAGAAACAACTGCAGGATCAGATTCAGAAGATGATCGCTGTGTTAGAACCGACGCTGGTAGGAATCTTATGTGTGATCGTAGGGATCATTTTATTATCTGTCATGTTGCCACTAGTTGGTATTATGGCTGGAATTGGATAAGGGAGGCAGATTTTGAGAAATCGTTTTCAAAAACAAAGAAAAATTGACAATAAAATTCGAATTTTCCTGCCAGTTATGATCTGTGGCATTATGGTGGCTGTGTTATGGAATAGCAGCAGCCAGATTTTTCGGGAAACAAAGAAAAGACAGGAAGAAAGTCTGAAAGAAGCCGTGATCAAAGGGGCGGTACAATGTTACAGTGTAGAAGGGCGATATCCAGAAAGTCTTTCTTATATGGAGAAACATTATGGATTGGAGTATGACAAAGACGAGTTTGTGATCTCATATGAGATCATTGGGTCTAACCGCATGCCACAAGTTACGGTGATCCCATTGAATGAGAGGTGAGGTTTTTGGAGAGACAAAGACATATGACAGATCAGATGTTTCTTGTGATCTTATTTGCAGTGTTTGCAGTTTGTGCGTTTTCCTTGAGTATGATCGGGGCGAATATATATAGTCATACAGCTTCTGTGATGAATGAGGATTATGAGGAACGGATCGATATTTCTTATGTAACAGAAAAGATAAGACAGTGGGATGAAAAGGACAGCATCGAGATCGGCAGCTTTCATGGACGCACAGCCCTGATCCATACAGAAAAGATCAATGGGAAAAAATACAATACATATCTCTATCAAGAGAAGGGTGCGTTGAGAGAATTAATGGTAAGAGAAGGTCTGGATACAACAACGATGCAGGGAGAAAAGATCGTGGCAGCAAAAGATTTTTCTGTAATAGAAACAAAACAGCTGTATCATATAAAGATTCAGGGAAGTGATGGCAAGATATATCAGAACTGTGTATACAGACACAGCAGGAATTAGGAGGAAGTATGAGACAAAAAAGCAATGGAACACACCTGATCCTGATGGAATTAATGATGGTATTATTCTTTTTTGCAATCTGTGGATCAATCCTGCTTCAGGTATTTGTAAAAGCTCATAACATCAGTGCAAAAGCAAGAGAAATGACAGAAACAAAAAATTATGTAACACAAGCTGCAGAACTGATAGAAGCGGGTGCTTATGACATCAAAGATTTTCAAGAATATTTTACACAAATAGATGGTAAAGCCGGAGATTATCAGTGTTATTATGATCAGGATTGGAATGAGATAAAGAAAACAAAAGCCCGTTATCATATGACGATAAAGCTTGAAAGGCAGCCAGCGAAAGTTCTGGGAAAGATTACGATGTGGAGGGGAAACCAACAGATTTATCGGCTTGATATTTTAAGATACAGGCAGGAAAGGAAAGATAATGAAAGATCGTAAAATGCCATTTTTAGGGATTGGAGCAGCTTCGATCGTGCTCGTGTTAGCTATGGTCTGTTTAGCAGTTTTTGCGGCTTTGACATTTTCAAGTGCCAAGGCAGATCATACGTTAAGTAAAAAGAATTTGGAACGTACGTCGGCTTTTTATCAGGCATCCAATGCGGCGAATGAACAAGTTGGAGCGATCGATGAGAAACTATGGAAGTTGTATCGCAGATCTAAGGATAAAAAAGATTATATGAAAAGGGTTAGTCGATCGTTTACAAAAAGCAAGGGGATTTCATATAATAAAAAAGAGAAAACAATTGCATTTCAGGAAAGTATCACAGACAAACAGCAGTTATCTGTGAAATTGCAGATTTATTATCCGGAGAAAAAGAATGATCCGTGTTATGAAGTGATCAAATGGAAGAAAGAAGCTGTTGGGGCATGGAAGAAGGATGATTTCCTTCCGGTTTATCGAAATAAGTAAAAGGGGTCAGTATGAATATTGAAGAATTTTTAACATTAGCAGCAAAAGAGGAAGCCTCAGATCTGTTTATTGTAGCAGGGCTTCCATTGACGATGAAAGTAAATGGAGTGATGCGTCGTATCAATGAAGAAAAAATGATGCCGCAAGATACGGAAAAAATGATCCGGGAGATTTATGAGAAAGCGTTAGACAGAGACATAGATCAACTGTTGAAGACAGGAGATGATGATTTCTCATTTGCAATTCCTGGGTTGTCAAGATTTCGTGTCAGTGCGTATAAACAGAGAGGATCCTTAGCGGCAGTGATCCGTGTGATCGCATTCCGCCTGCCAGACTATAAGCAATTAAGAATACCAGAGCAGGTAATGAAATTAAGTGAATTAAACAAAGGACTTGTGCTTGTAACAGGACCAGCGGGAAGTGGAAAATCCACGACACTTGCATGCATGATAGAAGAAATCAATGAAACAAAAGAAGATCACATCATCACATTGGAAGATCCTTTGGAATTTTTACATCAACATAAGAAAAGTATCGTCAGTCAGAGAGAAGTAAACATGGATACTGTAAATTATGTTACTTCCTTAAGAGCCGCATTAAGACAAAGTCCGGATGTGATATTGCTTGGGGAAATGAGAGATTATGAAACGATTCAGGTAGTTATGACAGCTGCAGAAACAGGGCATCTGGTATTTTCAACACTTCATACTATCGGGGCAGCGAATACGATCGAACGTATCATAGATGTATTTCCACCAAATCAGCAACGTCAGATCATGATTCAGCTGGCTTCTGTATTACAGGCAGTGATTTCCCAGCAGCTGATACCAACGATGGATGGAACATTGATCCCTGTGTTTGAGATCATGGAAGTGACTCCGGCGATCCGCAATATGATCCGTGAAAATAAAGTGCATCAAATAGATGGTTTGATCTATTCCTCTACAGGGAGCGGAATGATATCTATGGACCAGTCATTGATCAATCTATATAAAGAAGGACAGATCAGCAAAGAAACTGCGATTTTATATGCATCCAATCCAGAAATGATAATAAAAAGGATCCGCTAAGGAATATGGTCAGAAACAGGCTGAAATCCATCGGAATTTATTGACAAAAAAGTGCGAATATTGTACGATAAAAATATATTATAGGGTGAGTGTCTCTCACATGGGGATTGAGAGATAAAAGCAAAGAGTATAGATATTAATATTAAGAAGGGGCGAGAGTTATGAAGAAGAAAGTCATGGTCGGATTGGTGTCCGTAGTAGTAGCTGTTGCATTGGTTTTTGGTGGAGTCACATTTTACAATAACTGTTAGCAGGAGAAGTTTGAGAAGCAGATGGCTTCCTATGAAAGCGTTGATACTATGCAGCATCCAAGCGAAGCAACAACATCAATTGATGGGATTCAAGTACCGCTTGGCAAGAAACCGAAGGTAACGACGAAGAAAACAACAAAGAGAAGAACAACAACATCTCAGAATCATTCCAGACGTAAGGTTGTGAATACAAAAGTTGTCAAAACACAGAAGGATTATGACAAGAAGGGTTCTAAGAAGAGAACGATCAAGACAGTCGTTCAGACAACGATCAAGACAACAACGGTTGAATTGAGTCAGATGTCTGGTGTTTCTGGAACAACATTAAGAACACTTGGTTCTCAGGCAGATGGTAAGATCTTGAATGCATTTGAAGATCTGAAGTTTAAGATGGTGATTGATAAAAATGCGGAAGCGACAGGTGTATTTAGCGTTAAGAGCCATAAGATCGCACTTCAGAGTGCGAGATCTTCTGTATTGCTTCACGAATTAGGACATTTTGCTAATTTCCTTGCAGGAGATAAAGTTGGAACGAGTGAATGGAAGTCAATTTACAATGCTGAGAAGAATAAATATGATGGATATAACAAAGCATATGCGATCAAATCAGCATCTGAGTATTTTGCAGAATCTTACAAGGATTATAAGGAGCATCCATCCGCATTAAGATCAAAGAGACCAAGAACTTACCAGTTTGTTAAGAGTACGATTGATGGAATTACAGACAGCGATGTACAGAACATCAAAGATACCTATGGAGAATACTGGGGATTATAGGACGATACCTGAAGGAGTACTTTCTCAGAAAGTACTCTTTTTTTTGCCAATTGCCTGTGTTGCTCTGTAGAATGTGAAAGAATGTATAAACAAGGGATATTTTAAAAAATTAAAGGAGAAATAAGATGTTAAAGATCAAGGAATACGTCAAAGCAGAAAGTCTTGAGCAAGCTTATGAGCTGAATCAGAAGAAGACCAACTGCGTGATCGGTGGCATGTTGTGGCTTAAGATGGTCACAAGAAATGTACAAAAAGCAATTGATCTGTCGGGTCTTGGACTTGATCAGATCGAAGAAAATGATGAGGAATTTTCAATCGGAGCAATGGTAACACTAAGACAGATCGAACTTCATGAAGGATTAAATACATGGAGTCAGGGAGCGGTAAAAGAAAGTGTGACACACATTGTCGGAGTGCAGTTCCGTAATCTTGCGACAGTAGGTGGAAGTATTTTTGGAAAGTTCGGTTTTTCTGATGTATTAAGCTGTTTTCTGGCGTTTGACAGTTATGTGGAGTTACATCATGAAGGAATCATTCCATTAGATCAATTTGCAGCAAATAAATATCCAAATGATATTTTAGTGCGTCTGATCATTAAGAAGCATCCGCAGGAAAGTGTTTATCTTTCTCATAGAAATACAAAGACAGATTTTCCAGTTTTGACCTGCGCTGTTTCATTAGGTGAGAAAGAGGCATATGCGGTTGTCGGTGCAAGACCATCCAGAGCTTGCAGAGTCAGATTATCAGATCAGTGGATGGAACAGATCAAAGATGATGAAGGAAGAAAAAAACTCGCAGATGAAGTGACAGGTCAGATGAATTTTGGAAGCAACATGAGAGGAAGTGCTGCTTACCGTGAACAGTTATCAAAAGTCTTATTAAGAAGAGGCTTTGAACAGTTAGAAGAAAGGAGAGAAAAATAAACATGGAGATTACATTTACATTAAATGGAAAGAAAGTAACCCCACAGATTGATGCAGACACTCTCCTGATCGATCTCGTCAGAGATCTTGGTTGTTACAGTGTGAAACGTGGATGCGAGACATCAAATTGCGGATTATGTACGGTATTTATGGATGACCAGCCAATCTTATCATGTTCCATTCTTGCAGCAAGAGTTGATGGACACAAGATCGATACATTAGAAGGATTGCAGGAAGAAGCAGCTGAGTTTGGAGCTTTTATTGCGAACCAAGGGGCTGAACAGTGCGGATTTTGTAACCCAGGAATGATCATGAATGCGATTGCATTATTTAGAGAGATTCCAGATCCGAGTGAAGAAGAGATCAAAGAATACCTTGCGGGGAATCTTTGCAGATGTTCTGGATATGAAGGACAGCTTCGAGGAATCTTAGACTTTTTGGAATATAAGAAAAATAAAGATGGAGGTGCCGAATGAAAGTAGTTAACCAGCCGATCATGAAAAAAGACGCTATGGCACTTGTGACAGGGAAACCTGTATTTACAAACGATAAGGCACCAAAAGAATGTCTGATCGTGAAATTACTTCGAAGTCCATATGCGAACGCAATGATCAAATCGATCAACACTCAGTTTGCTATGAAAGTGCCAGGGATTGAGGCGATTTATACATGGGAAGATGTGCCACAGGAACGTTTTACGATGGCAGGACAGACATATCCGGAATTAAGCCCATATGACAGACAGATTCTGGATCAGCATGTCCGTTATGTTGGAGATCCCGTTGCAATCGTTGCTGGGGAGAATGAAAAGTGCGTTGATCAGGCGATCAAGATGTTACGTGTGGAATACGAAGTATTGCCAGCAAACTTAGATCCACGTAAGGCAATGGATAAAGATACACCGCTAGTGCATCCAGAAGATAACTGGAAAGCATTATGTAATATTGGTGCAGATAATAAGAAAAACCTGTGTGCAACAGAAGAAACACACGAAGGAGATGTCGATGCGGTATTAGCAGATTGCGACGTGGTTGTAGAACATACATATCATACAAAAGCAAATCAGCAGGCAATGATGGAGACATTCAGAACTTATTGTTTTATTGACGAATATGGAAGATTGAACGTTGTTAGTTCCACACAGATCGTATTCCATGTACGAAGGATCTTATCCAATGCATTATGCATTCCAAAATCAAAGATTCGTGTATCAAAACCAAGAATTGGTGGAGGATTTGGAGCAAAACAGAGTTCTATCTCCGAAGTATATCCAGCATTTGTCACATGGATGACAAAGAAACCATCCAAGATTATTTTTTCAAGAGAAGAGTCTCAGATCGCATCTTCACCAAGACATGAGATGCAGGTAACAGTTCGTGTCGGAGCAAACAAGAATGGAAAGATCCGTGCGATCGATGTTTATACATTATCCAATACAGGAGCCTATGGAGAACATGGTCCAACAACGGTAGGGTTATCTGGGCATAAATCAATTCCGTTATATCGAGATCTGGAAGCACATCGTTTTGCATATGATGTTGTGTATACAAATCGTATGTCAGCTGGGGCTTATCGTGGATATGGTGCGACACAGGGTGTGTTTGCGCTGGAATCAGCAGTCAGTGAACTTGCAGCTAAGATAGGAATGGATCCAACGAAGATCCGTGAGATGAACATGGTCCGTGAAGGCGATGTGATGCCAGCATATTATGGAGAAACAGCAAACAGCTGTGCTTTGGATCGATGCCTTGCCCGTGCAAAAGAGATGATCAAATGGGATGAAAAATATCCATGCAAAGATATGGGAAATGGAAAAGTTCGAAGTGTCGGACTGTCAATGGCGATGCAGGGTTCCGGTATTTCTGGCGTTGACGTTGGTTCTGCAACGATCAAATTAAATGACGATGGATTGTATACACTTTCTATTGCAGCAGCGGATATGGGAACTGGATGTGATACGATCTTGGCCCAGATGGCGGCAGAATGTCTGGAATGTTCTATTGATGATATCATGGTCAGCGGAGCAGATACAGATACATCACCATACGATTCTGGATCTTACGCATCAAGTTCTACCTACGTCACAGGAAAAGCAGTGGAACGTGCCTGCGAAAAATTAAAGGGACATATTTTCAATAAAGCAGCTGAGATGATGGAAGTTGCAGATACAGATACTCTGGAATTTGACGGAAAGAAAGTCAGAGATGCAGAGAGCGGCAAAGAAGTTTCATTAGTGGACATCGCAACAGCATCTATGTGCAACAATAATGAAACTTTCCAGGTGACAGAGACAAACAGTTCTCCAGTATCCCCACCACCATTTATGGTAGGAATGGTTGAGATTGAGCTTGATAAAGAGACAGGACATATTGAAATCTTAGATTATGTTGCGGTTGTAGATTGTGGAACACCAGTCAATCCAAATCTTGCAAGAGTTCAGGTAGAAGGCGGACTCGGTCAGGGAATCGGAATGGCATTGTATGAGGGAGTTGATTACACACCAAATGGATATGTAAAACAAAATTCTTTCATGCAGTATAAAGTTCCAGCAAGAGTCGATGTTGGAAAGCTTCGTGTAGAATTTGAGAGCAGTTATGAGCCAACAGGACCATTTGGAGCAAAATCCATTGGAGAGATCGTTATCAACACACCATCTCCAGCATTAGCCCATGCCGTATTTAATGCAACCGGATTATGGATCAGAGAATTGCCGATCACCAGTGAAAAGATCGTTATGGGATTATTGGAGAAAGAATAATATAACATGGATAAAATAAAAGCAGCGGTCATTTATCTTGCATCAGGAAACAGCAAACGTTTCGGTCAGGAGAATAAATTATTGCAAATGATCGGAACCAAGCCAATGTATCGTTATGGATTGGACCGATTGATCGATCTATGCAAAGATCATGAAGGGTTTGAGATCATTGTTGTCACACAGTATCAGGAAATTATGAAGCAAACGCAATACGACCCAATAACAACAGTGTTTTGTCCAGAAAGTAAATATGGGATTTCATGGTCGATCAAAGCAGGGATCAAAGCAGCGAAAGATGCAGAATTCTATACATTTTTCGTAGCAGACCAGCCCAATATGAAAAGAGAGACAATCGAAAGATTTCTCTCTTTTATGGCAGATGAATCTTGTGAACTTGGCTGTGTCAGAACAGAAGAAAACCTTGGAAATCCCGTATGGTTCTCAAAGAAATATAAACGAGAATTGTTATCGCTTACAAAAGATCAAGGTGGCAAGAAAATCCTCAAAAAACACATAGAAAATGCCAGATTTTTCAAGGTATTGGAAGAAACTGAACTTTGCGATATAGATTATCCAAAAGAAATGCAAGCAATGCTTGCAAAGCGAGGAAAAAGTAGTTAAAATATTATTTAAAATACAAAAGAGCGTGGAGGCCAAGTGATGGAATTATTAAAAGAGAGAATTCGAAAAGATGGAGTCGTGAAAGAAGGAAATGTCCTCAAAGTAGACCGCTTTTTGAATCATCAGATGGATGTAAAATTATTCCGTGAGATCGGTAAAGAATTTAAGAAACGTTTTGAAGGCGAAGATATCAATAAGATCCTTACGATCGAGGCATCAGGAATCGGAATCGCCTGTGTTGTGGCAGAGATTTTTGATGTACCAGTCGTATTTGCAAAGAAAACACAGACAAAGAACATCGCGGGAGATGTATATACAACAAAGGTAGAATCATTCACACATGGAAGAGTCTACGACATCATTGTATCCAAAGAATTCTTAGGAGAAGGAGATCATGTATTGCTGATCGACGATTTCCTTGCTAACGGTAAAGCCTTAGAAGGATTAGCGAAATTAGTCAAAGATTCCGGAGCAGAACTGGTCGGAGCAGGAGTTGTGATCGAGAAAGGATTCCAGCCAGGAGGAGATTTCTTAAGAAAACAGACACACTTAGAATCCCTTGCGATCGTAGACGCTATGGACGAGAAAACAGGAGAAATCACATTCCGTGAATAATGTCTTTGACATTTTTGTAGGTAGTCTTGCATGTATGTGACAGAAATAAAAGAAAAACAAATATTTAAAAGCATCAAGGTGGCAACTCCGCATTTTTGCCACCTTGATGCTTTTAAATATTTGTTTTTCTTTTATTTCTGTCACATACACATGAAGTCTATTCAAACCACTACACAGTGTGTATGTTTTACTGTATTAGCATTAATAATATCTGTCCACCTCTATAAAAATTAAAAAACGATAACGTTTAACATACACCCATCAGCTTGAATTTTATTAATTTTATACAAGAATGTCTTCAGGTATTCATAAAAAGATAAAGAAAGATAGCGGTACGAAATGGTAGAATTCCATAGGATTTTTTGCAAAATCGCAGCCAACACGGGCACTGTTTGAACGTAGTGAGTTGTGCAGGAGTGTTGGCGGATCAGCGTTTTGCAAAAAATCCGTTAATGGAATTCGTTTTTCGTACCGCTATCTTTCTTTATCTTTTTATGAATACTCAATATATTCCCATCATACAATTAAAAAATTTTACAAAAACTTATCATTCCCATGTACCTTTCCTTAATCTCCCAAGTGTATAGTTAAACTCAACAGAGAATGATTGACTATATCAAAGGAGGATCTTATTGTGAGAACAATTCGCAGAAACATAGCAAGAAATGCAAAAAAATATGCAGCAAAAGCAACTGTATCAGCCATGATGTTAGCAGGCGGAGTTATGATGGCATCTCCAATCCTTTCATCAACAGTCAGCGCAGCGACAGAACATTGGAATGATGCATCTGCTTCTAAAACAGAAAGCTGGTCCACATGGAAAGCAAACTGGGATAAATACAGCACAAACTATGAAAATGTATCCCTAACACCAGGAGCGACAGAATCACAGCTTAATTTTGCATACTACAGCAAGACAAAAGAAACACCAAAAGTTAAGATCGCAACAAAAGCAGATATGTCTGATGCAAAAGAAGTCGAAGGAAAACAGACACAGGCAGTAGCGATCGAAGGTGTTCAGTACTATTCTAACAAAGCATCTGTAAATGACCTGAAAGAAAATACAACTTACTACTATCAGGTATTCCAGAACGGAAAATATCAGGATGTACAGAAATATTCTACAAAATCATTTAAAAACTATTCTTTCTTATATGTAGGAGATCCTCAGATCGGAGCATCTTCAGGACAGACAAGTACTGAAGGAGATGCGATGAAAGATAATAACTATGCAGCAAGAAATGATAGTTATAACTGGAACAACGTATTAAATAACGCGGTAAAACAGAATCCAAATCTAAGTTTTGTTGCATCCGCAGGAGATCAGGTAAATAACAATAACAATGAAAAACAGTATGCAGGTTACCTTGGAGCAGATGCTTTAAGATCTCTTCCAGTAGCAACAACGATCGGAAACCACGATTCTGGATCAGCACAGTATGAGATGCATTACAACAATCCAAATGCATTTGATACAGGTGGATATAGAAACACAGCAAAGTATACAGAAGGAAAGACAGCAGCAGGAACAGACTATTATTACACATATGGAAATACATTGTTTATCGTATTAGACACAAACAATTACAACTGTGCAACTCACGAAAATGTTATGCGTAAAGCGATCAAAGAAAATCCAAATGTAAAATGGAAAGTTGTAATGTTCCACCAGGACATTTATGGATCAGGATATGATCATTCAGATTCTGACGGAATGGTTTTAAGAACACAGTTAACACCATTAATGGATAAATATGATATTGATGTTGTACTTCAGGGACATGACCATACATACTCCAGAACATATCAGTTACAGAGTGATGGACAGGCACATGATAAATTCACAAAAACAGAAAATACAGCAAATTACGCAAAAGAAAACAACTGCTACGAAATCGTTGATACAACAAAAGGTGGAACGGTTGTAAATCCAAAAGGAACTGTATATTTAGAAGCAAACTCAGCAACAGGATCTAAATTCTACAATCTGATCACGGCAAAACAGGATTTCATTTCTGAGAGAAGCCAGACATGGACACCAAGTTATTCTGTAGTCAATGTAACAGATGACTCTTTTGAAGTTACAACATACGATGCGGACACAGGAAAAGTATTAGACGGATCATCTTCATATAAGATCGTGAAGAAAGCAGAAGATACCAAAAAAGATGATGCGAACTCAAATACAACAAAGAAAGATGATACAACAGCAGTACAGGCAAAAAACCAGACGATTACAGCAACAGCATCTTATAAGAAGAGTGAAACATCCAAAGCATTCAAATTAAATGCAAAAACAAATGGAAATGGAAAACTCACTTACACAACATCAAACAAAGCAGTTGCAACAGTTGATGCCGCAGGAAAAGTAACAGTCAAAGGACCAGGAGTTGCCAAGATCACAGTCAAAGCAGCAGCAACTACGGACTACAAAGCAACTTCCAAAACAGTTACAGTGACTGTAGCACCAAAGAAACAGGGTATCTCTTTAGTAAATAAGATCAAAAAACAGCTAACGATCAAATGGAAAAAGAATACGAAAGCATCAGGATATCAAGTTGTATATTCTACAAACAAGAAATTTACAGGTAAAAAGACAGTAAGAAAAGCGAAAACAACAACATCTTACAAGATCAAAGGTCTGAAAAAAGGGAAAAAATATTACGTCAAAGTCCGTTCTTACAAAACAGTAAATGGAAAACGTATTTATGGAGCCTACAGCACAGCCAAAAAAGCAACAATCAAATAGAGATGATAAAGAATTAGTGTCGTAATTTAATTTATCAGACAGAGCAAAAGCCTGCGCCCGGAATGATAGATCCGGACACAGGCATTCTCTGATTTTTCTTTATAAATAAAAGGCTACGATTTATAGAAAGAAGACAACTTATGGAAAAAGCAGTATCATGGAAAAAAATCTTGATTCTCGCAATAGCAGTGTGTTTATTTGCAGGGATCATAGTCAAATGCAATCAGTTTCAGAAAACGCCATTGGCATCTTATAAAGGACAAAAATATGAAAAAGCAGTTGTAACAAAGATCATAAAAGATAATCTTGCAGAAGACGGAAGTCGTTATGGAACGCAGAAAGTTCTGGTCAAAATAACAACGGGAACCTACAAAGGAAAAGAAAAACAGGCGATCAATCCGAGCGGAACTTTATTTGGAGCGGACTGTAAAGTAGGAGCAAGGATCATCGTGATCGTAAATAAAAGTGGAACAAATGCAGGATTTACCGTATATAGTCAGGACCGTACCATGGCAATCTATGGATTTGCGTTGATCTTTGCGGCAGTGGTATGTGCGATCGGCGGGAAGAAAGGCGTTTATGCTATTTTGAGCCTTGTATTTGCGTTTGCATGTATTATCGGTATTATGTTCCCAATGATGTATCGGGGAATTTCACCGATCGTGTTGACGATCATTGTGGCAGTGTTGACAACGATCGTAACATTAGGACTTCTTGGTGGATATTCGGGCAAAACAGTGTCCGCGATCCTTGGAACAGCGATCGGAGTCGTGATCGCAGCAGTGGCAGCGATGGCATTTGGAAAAGCAGCAGGGATCACGGGGTATAATGTATCGGATATCGAAGCATTGAACTATGTCGGACAAAATACAAAGATAAAGATCGGAGAATTGCTTTTTGCCGGAATCATCATTTCAGCATTAGGAGCCGTCATGGACGTTGGTATGTCCATTGCATCTACGATTCAGGAAATTTATGAAACAGACAAAACACTGTCCATGAAACGACTTTTTGTATCAGGAATCAATGTTGGAAGAGATATGATGGGAACGATGACGAATACACTGATCTTTGCTTATGTGGGAGGTGCAATGACAACATTAGTGATCAATTACGCATATGATCTAAGCTACAGACAGTTAGCGAACTCTTATGTGATCGGAATTGAGATCATGCAAGGACTATCTGGAAGTCTTGGTGTTGTATTAACAGTACCGATCACAGCATTGATCGCATCATTTCTTGCAGTGCGCAAAAAATAAATTTTATAATTCATAAAATAAATCATAAATACGGTCTATGGATTTTATAAAAAACATCTATAAATCTATTGACACAGAAAAAAATTTCATGTATCGTAAAAACATCAAAACAAGGAGAAACTAAGATGACAACAAGTAAGATGAATAATTGCACATTTTATTACTTTAGCTTTCAGGGTTATTATTTTTATCCTGACTATTTTTGTTGCAATGAATCATCGCCAAAACTTATGTCACTTTAAACCGACAGAGTAAAACATTTAAGGCATGCATTCTTGCAACAGAGTGCATGCCTTTTCTTTTTACTCAAAGAAACAAAGGCCGCACCAGAGAAGCAAGATAGAAACGACTTGCCAGGAAAGGACGAACATCATGATTATTATTTTAAAGAAACAGGCAGAAGAAGCAAAGATCAACGCATTAAAGAAAGAGATGGAAGAGCAGGGACTGGGAATCCACGAATCCGAAGGTGTTAACACAAGGATCCTTGGATTAGTGGGAGATACATCTGTTGTAGATATGCGTCATATCATGGCAAACAGCATCGTTGAAAATGTACAGCGTATTCAGGAGCCATACAAGAAGGCCAACAGAAAATTTCATCCAAACGATACAGTTGTTGATGTAAACGGAGTAAAGATCGGTGGTGGAAACTTCCAGGTGATCGCAGGACCATGTTCTATTGAGACAAAAGAACAGATCACAGAAGTCGCAAACGATGTGAAGAATTCTGGTGCAGGATTATTAAGAGGAGGAGCTTTCAAGCCAAGAACTTCCCCATACTCTTTCCAGGGACTTCATGGAGAAGGATTAGAATTATTATTAGAAGCTAAGAAAGCAACAGGACTTCCAGTTGTTACGGAGATCATGGATGCAAGTCATCTTCCATTATTCGAAGATGTGGACCTGATTCAGGTTGGAGCAAGAAATATGCAGAACTTTGAATTATTAAAAGAATTAGGAAAGATCAACAAACCAATCTTATTAAAACGAGGACTTGCAGCAACGATCGAAGAATGGTTAATGAGTGCAGAATACATTATGGCAGGTGGAAATGAAAATGTAATCCTTTGTGAGAGAGGAATCCGAACATACGAAACAGCCATGAGAAATACATTAGATCTTTCTGCAATCCCTATGATCAAGAAGAAATCCCATCTTCCAGTCATGGTAGATCCATCTCACGCAACAGGAATCAGAGATATGGTAGAGCCAATGGCATTAGCAGCGATCGCAGCTGGGGCCGATGGATTAATGGTAGAAGTTCATAATGATCCAGCCAAAGCATTATGTGATGGACCACAGTCACTGACACCAGAACAGTTTGATACATTGATGAAGAAGGTAAATAAGACAAGAGAATTCTTTCAGGCATTATAACTAGAAAAAATCTTGCTGAGAATTGTAAATTGGGATATACTATAACTAAAGAAAGAAAAAGACAACCCGGGAATCCATTGATTTCCGGGTGTTTGTCAGTTTTATAGATTCTAGGGAAAAAGGAGAGATATCTTATGAAAGTAATCGTCGGACTGGGGAATCCGGGAAAGAAATATGACAACACAAGACACAATATTGGATTTGAAGCCCTTGATTATATTGCAGACAAAGAAGGCATAAGTATAAATACAGGGAAACACAAAGCATTGATCGGAACTGGTTATATGGGAGGAGAAAAAGTCCTTCTTGTGAAACCACAGACATTTATGAACTTAAGCGGGGAAAGTCTTCGCCCAATCATGGATTTCTATAAATTAGAGCCAGAAGATTTTATCATTATTCATGATGATATCGACCTTGATGTTGGAAGACTGCGTATCCGAAGAAAGGGAAGTGCAGGGGGACATAATGGACTGAAAAGTATCATCAGTCATTTAGGAAGTATGGATTTCCCAAGGGTGAAGATCGGTGTTGGAGAGAAACCAAAAGGATATGATCTGGCAGATTATGTATTAGGACATTTTACGAAAGAAGAACAGGCAATCTTTGCGGAACGTTTTGATGAAGTGTACGATGCAGTACAGCTGATCGTTATGGGCGACATCACAGAAGCGATGAACCGCCACAATAAGAAAAAGTAGGGATAGAAAGTGTTAGAACATATATTAAAAGACGATCCGGTATACAGACAATTAAAGGATGAGGTCGAAGATTACTGTGGCCCGGTTCTTGTATCAGGATGCACCGATACAGCCAAATGGCATCTGACCAGTCTGATCGGAAATCATAAGAAAAAGCAATTTAAGATCATCATCGTACCAGACGAGAACAAAGCAAGACAATGGGTTGAGGCAAGTCATTTCTTTGGAGAAAAGGTTCAGTATATTCCAGCAAAAGATCCATTATTCTATACAGCCGATGTTCATGGAAATGCAATCGCAAGAGACCGTATGCTGGCAATCAAGAAGATCGTGGATGACAAATGTGGAACCTTTGTGATGACGATCGATGCTGTGATGGATCAGGTTGTTCCATTAAGTGATATTAAGAATCATAAGATGACGTTTAAAATGGGAGAGACACTGGAAGAGGCAACGATCGCAGAAGAATTTGTTGCCAGAGGCTACGAAAAAGCACCATTTGTTGAGGCTCCAGGCGAGTTTGCTGTGCGAGGAGGAATCATTGATATTTTCCCATACACGCAGGAAAGCCCATATCGTATCGAACTATGGGGAGATGAAATTGATTCGATCCGAAGTTTTGATAAAGAAAGCCAAAGATCCATCGAAGAAGTCGATGCTCTGACCATTTATCCGGCATCAGAGATCATTTTAAATCAGCCAAGGATTGAACATGGTCTTCGAAATATGGAAGAAGATTATGAGAAGTTATCACAGAAGTTTAAAAAAGAAAAAAAATATGATCAGGAAGCCCGCCTAAGAAAAGAAATGGACCGTGTTCGTGAGGAATTAAGGGAACTTCATATGTTGATCGGAGTAGAAGGTTATCTCCCATATTTTTATGAAAATACAGAATGCATCTTAGATTATTTTCCAGAAGAAAGCATGATCTATATGGATGAACCAAAACATATCAGAGAACGTGCAGATGCATTTTATCTGGAATTCTCAGAGAGTATGAAAAGCCGTCTGGAAGGTGGGTATCTTTTGCCTAAACAGGCAAATACGGTGACAGATTATGAGAGTATTTTATATCAGATCGAGAAACATAAGATGCTATGTTATTCGATCTTATCTGCTGAGATTAATGATTTTAGAGTTGCTAGAACCTTATTTATGGATACAAAATCCATTCAGTCTTATAACAACAGTTTTGAGCAGTTAGTCAAAGATCTTACCAAATATCAGAGTAAGGACTACAGGATCGTTGTTGCTTCTCCATCTGTTACAAGAGCGAAACGTCTAAGCAGTGATCTGAGAGAAAATGGTTTGGTTGTGACATATGATAAGGACTTGAAATATGGAGTGGAAGCAGGGCAGATTGTTGTCACAGCAGGAAAGCTTCTGACAGGAATTGAATATCCGGCAGCCAAATGGGTATTGATCTCAGAAGGAGACATTTTCAAAGGAAGAGAAGAAAAAAAGCGCCGAAAGAAAGAGAAGAAAAAACAAGGAGAAAAGATCCGAAGTTTTGCAGATATCAATATCGGTGATTACGTTGTTCATGAAAAACATGGAGTCGGTATTTACCGCGGAATCGAAAAGATCACAACAGATGGGGTTGAAAAAGACTACATCAGTATTGAATATCAGGGCGGTGATAATTTATTTATTTTAGCATCAGCCCTAGACCAGATTGCAAAATACGCAAGTGCAAATGCAAGAAAGCCGAAACTTCATAAATTAGGTGGAAATGAATGGAAGAAGACGAAAACACGTGTCAAAGGTCAAGTCAAAGATATTGCGGAAGAACTCGTGCAGTTATATGCACTAAGACAGGCAAAAGAAGGATATGTTTATGATAAGGACTCTGTATGGCAGAAAGAGTTTGAAGAATTATTTCCATACGATGAAACGCAGGATCAGTTAAATGCGATCGATGATACGAAAAGGGATATGGAAAGCAAGAAGATCATGGACCGACTGATCTGTGGAGATGTCGGGTATGGCAAGACAGAAGTAGCGATCCGTGCAGCATTTAAGGCAGTAGACAATGGAAAACAGGTGGCGTATCTCGTACCAACCACGATCCTTGCACAGCAGCATTACAATACATTTGCACAGAGATTTCATGATTACCCGATCACCGTACGCATGATGTCCAGATTCTGCACAGCAAAAGAGCAGAAAGAGACGATTGAAGGACTCAAAAATGGAACGGTAGATGTCGTGATCGGAACGCATCGCTTATTGTCCAAAGACATGCAGTATAAGAATCTGGGACTGCTCGTAATTGATGAAGAACAGCGTTTTGGAGTGACACATAAAGAAAAGATCAAGACAATGAAAAAAGATGTCGATGTCTTATCCTTATCTGCTACACCAATTCCAAGAACCCTGCATATGAGTCTGATCGGAATCCGTGACATGAGTGTATTAGAAGAACCACCGCATGACC
Source organism: Anaerostipes hadrus ATCC 29173 = JCM 17467 (assembly GCF_030296915.1). Taxonomy (NCBI): domain Bacteria; kingdom Bacillati; phylum Bacillota; class Clostridia; order Lachnospirales; family Lachnospiraceae; genus Anaerostipes; species Anaerostipes hadrus. The sequence continues at coordinate 209,291 of NZ_AP028031.1, forward strand.
GAAGAGCGATCCAGACATATGTTATGGAATATAATGAAGAACTGGTCAAAGAAGCGGTCTACCGCGAAATGACACGTGGCGGGCAGGTATATTATGTGTATAACCGCGTCAATAATATTGCAGAGGTGACAGCCGAATTACAGAGATTGCTTCCAGATGCGAAAGTTGCATTTGCACATGGACAGATGAAAGAACGCGAACTGGAAGAGATCATGATGGGATTTATGAACCATGAGATCGATGTATTGGTATCTACAACAATCATCGAGACAGGACTAGATATTCCGAATGTAAATACAATGATCATTCACGATGCCAACCAGCTTGGACTGTCCCAGTTGTATCAGTTAAGAGGACGTGTCGGAAGATCGAATCGAAATGCATTTGCATTTTTGATGTACAAAAAGAACACACTGTTAAAAGAAACCGCAGAAAAACGATTACAGGCGATCCGGGAATTTACAGATCTTGGATCCGGTTATAAGATCGCAATGCGAGATCTGGAGATCCGCGGAGCAGGAAATCTTTTGGGACAGGCACAATCCGGTCATATGGAAGCAGTTGGATACGATCTGTATTGCAAGATGCTGAATGAAGCAGTCTTGAGATTAAAAGGCGAATTAAAAGACGAGGATGAATTTGACACAACACTCGATCTCGACATCAATGCATTTATTCCATCAACGTATGTGTATAATGAATATCAAAAACTGGAATTATACAAACGTATTTCATCCATTGAATCCGAAGATGAAATGGAAGATATGACAGATGAGTTGATCGACCGTTTTGGGGAAATGCCGAAAGCAGTCCACAATCTGTTATATGTTGCATATTTGAAATCATTAGCTCACCACGCTTATATGACAGATGTGAAACAAAAAGGAGAAAAAGTCTCATTTGAAATGAAACCAGATGCAGCCGTGGATGTAGAAAAAATCCCAGCGATATTAGAAGAATACAAACGTGAATTATCCTTCCAGGCAGGCAAGAATCCGACGTTTGTACTGGATCTGTCAAAGACAAAGAAAGTGAAGCAGTTAGAAAAGATTGAACATTGTGTGAACTCGCTCAATTCATTGATAATCCGATAAGTTTGTGCTATAATATCGCCAGACATTAGCCTAATATAATCATAATATGAAGGAGAAAATGAAATGAAGAAATTAGCAAAGAAGTTGCTATGTTTAACTGCAGTTCTTGCGTTAACTCTTTCTTTATTTACAGGATGTAAAAGCAAGAATGAGAAGACATTATTTGAATATGCAGGACAAGAAGTAACATTCCAGGAAGCACATGTATATGCAAGAATCATGCAGTATCAGGCAGAAGCTCAGTACGGAGCATACTTCGGAGACAGCATGTGGTCTATGCAGGTCGGAACAGACAGCAAAGGAAAGAAGATCACAATGCAGCAGTCTGTCAAAGACAGCGTTATCAACCAGTTAAAACAGATCAAAGTTTTAGCAGCACACGCAGACGACTACAACGTGAAGTTAACAAAATCTGAGAAGAAGCAGATCAAAGAAAGCGTAACTGCCTTCGCAAAAGACTCAACAGGTAAGAAAGTCATGAAGAAGACAGAAGCAGATAAAGATATGATCCAGAAACTGTACGAAGAAAGCACGATCGCAAGTAAAGTTATGCAGGCGATCATCAAGAAAGCAAACGTTACAGTAACAGATGACGAAGCCAAAACTGTCAAAGTCTACAAACTTGTTTTCACAACAAAGACAACAGACAGCAAGACAGGAAAAGAAAAAGACATGACAGCCGCTGAGAAGAAAGATCAGCTAAAGAAAGCAAAATCCGCATTAAAGATGATCAAGAAAGGTCAGAGTATCAGCTCTGTAGCTAAGAAGTTCAGCGTAAACTCTGACAACGAAGAATCCTATACAAAAGGAAAAGCTGCATTAGGAACAAAATTCGAAACAGCAGCAGCAAAACTTAAGAAGAACCAGGTAAGCGGAGTCGTAGAATTAGACGATGCATACGTGATCATCAAGATGTTAAATCCAAACGACACAACAGCAGCTGCATCAAACAAATCCACACTGCTTCAGGAAAAACAGCAGGCAGCATACGAGAAAGTCTACAAGAAGTGGACAAAAGATGCTGACAAGAAGTGGGATGACAAGAAGTCTGTAGATCAGGATCTGTGGAAAGAAGTTAAGTTTAAATATAAAGCTACAACAGCATCTACAGCAGCAACAACAACTACTACAACAGCAGCTAAGAACACAACAACAGCTGCGAAGAATAAATAATTACAAGAAATAAAAAGACCGGAGATAACGGGAATAGTTATCTCCGGTCTTTTTGCCTTATTCCGTGATTACACAGGCACCGAGTTGTTCATATGTATGAATGCATTTTTCTGAGATTGAAGGATTCGTAATAAGATTGCGACCTTTTCCAAGTTGACAGATGTAGATAAAATCTTTCTTCATAAGTTTGGTTTCATCTGCGAGAAAATAGATTTCAGGAACCATGTGACAGAGCAGGCGTACAATTGATGCCTCAGCCATACTTCCTAAAAAGATATTTCCTTCTTCATCAACAGCATTAACTCCAATAAAAGCACAGTCAAGCTGGAATGAATTCAGATTCGATTCGGCAATCTGACCAGGTGTAGTAAGTGAATTATGACGTATTTCTCCACCCAGAGAAATTATCTTCTTAAGGTCTCGTAGAAATTAAGTTAAAAATTTTTTCAAACATCTCGCCAAATAGGTGTCTAAGAGTTCCTTTCATCTTCCGTCAACGAATACAAAACTTATTGACCAATACCGTTTAACATACACACTGTGTAGTGGTTTGAATAGTCTTCAGTTTTATGTGACAGAAATAAGATAAGAACAAATATTTATAAAAAACCGATGGCAACGATTAGCAGATTTTAAGTGCGTTTTTTACAAATTCGCAGCGCCCTGTGGTTGAATGTCTGACCGTAGCTGCGGGCATTTCGGCTCGCAGCGAGGGAGTTTTCAAAGGAACAGGCGCGGATAGGCGATTTGTAAAAAACGCTCTTAAAATATGCGTGTTGTCATCGGTTTTTTATAAATATTTGTTCTTATCTTATTTCTGTCACATATACTAAAGACTACTTTTCAAATCAAAAATTATGCCTGAGCCTTAGCCCACTCAGCAAATTTAGCACTTTCAACCTGAGCTTCATCCATACTAGAAGCTTTCACACCATAGTAGAATTTGATCTTAGGTTCTGTACCAGAAGGACGAACGCAAACCCAAGCTCCACCTTCAAGTTCATAGTAAAGAACGTCAGAAGCAGGAAGTCCTGTAGGTTCTACGTTACCACTTTCTACATCAAGAACAGTATCTTTGCTGTAATCACGGATCTTAAGAACTTTATAACCAGCGATATCTTTTAATGGGTTTTCACGTAAATTAGCAAGCATAGCTTTCATCTTATCCATACCTTCTAATCCTGGGAAGTCCATTGCTGTGATGCTGTCTACGCAGTATCCGTATTTCTCATACATGTCGATCATAACATCCCATAATGTCTTACCTTTTGTTGCATAGTAAGCAGCAGCTTCACAAAGAGCAACTGTAGCAGAAACAGCATCTTTATCTCTTGCATATGTACCGATCAGGCATCCGTAGCTTTCTTCTAATCCGAACAGATATGTACCTTTTCCAGACTGCTCAAATCCAAGGATTTCTTTACCGATCCATTTGAATCCAGTTAATACTTCGATCAGCTTCACATTGTAAGCCTTCGCGATCTCATCGACAAGGTTTGTTGTAACGATAGATTTAACAACAGCACCATCTGCTGGAAGAGATCCAGCTTTTTCTTTCTTCTGGCTTAATACATATTCGCATAATAAAGAACCAGACATATTACCTGTTAAAGGAATATATTCTCCGCTCTTAGCATCTTTTACATATACACCTAAACGGTCAGCATCAGGGTCAGTAGCAAGAACAAGATCAGCATCTTTTTCTTTGGCAAGAGCAAGACCTAATGCAAATGCTTCTTTTGCTTCTGGGTTTGGATAGCTGACTGTTGGGAAGTCACCATCTGGAAGTTCCTGTTCTGGAACAACATATACATTCTTAAATCCAAGATCGTCAAGTACGCGACGTACTGGAAGATTACCTGTTCCATGGAGAGGAGTATAAACGATCTTTAATTTGGAAGCCATCTCATCGATGGAAGCCTGGTTGATCACCTGTTTTTCAACTTCTGCGATATAAGCGTCATCAACTTCTTTACCGATCACTTCATATAAACCTGCAGTTACGGCATCTTCTTTAGACATTGTCTTGCAAGTTGAAATGTCAGTGATCGCATTAACTTTCGCTGTAACACCTGAAGCATGAGGATCTGTAAACTGAGCACCATCTTCCCAGTATACTTTGTATCCATTGTACTGAGGTGGGTTATGGCTGGCTGTTACGTTGATACCAGCGATACAGTCTAAATGTCTTACGGCAAATGATAATTCTGGTGTTGGACGTAAGGATTCGAAGATAAATGCTTTGATTCCGTTAGCAGCAAGAGTGCGGGCTGCTTCGTCAGCGAATTCAGGAGACATATGTCTTGAATCAAATGCGATAGCAACACGTTTCTTATCTGTTCCCTGTTCTAAGATATAATCAGCTAATCCTTGAGTAGCCTTTCTTACAACATAAATATTCATACGGTTGATACCAGCACCGATGATTCCACGAAGTCCAGCAGTACCAAATGCAAGATCTGCGTAAAAACGTTCTTTGATTTCATTTTCATCGTTCTCGATAGCTGTTAATTCTTTTTTTGTATCTTCATCAAAATAAGGATTAGAAAGCCATTCCTGATAAGTTTCTTTGTAGTTCATAAATTACTCCTCCTTTAAGTTATAAAAATGCCTTTTGTTTAATTATACCTTAAAACTCATGAAAAAACATTATAAATTTGTACATATTTTTCGAGGAAAATCGAGCGAGCTTCTTTATTGTGAATAAACTCCTCTAATTTCTCGATATATCGTGGAGAAATCCAATGTTTTTTGTGTGCCATATACTGATTCGAGATCTTCCAGAATTTTTCCGGAAATAAAAACAATCCATACAGGCATAAAAGGTCATCTTTTGACAAAGGCATAAAGCGGTCATAGTTTGATAAAAAGGTTTCACAAAAGGCAAAATTATAATTATTTTTCTCAAGTGCCTTCTTTAGGAAATAATAAACATCCAGAATTGGATATCCATGGTAAAAATGTTCAAAATGGATCGTAGCAGGGGCAGAGGATGTCATGATGATATTATGGTGGTTATAAGCCCCATGACACCATCCACGGCGAGAAGGTGTGGTTTCATTTAAGATTTGGATGGAACGCTCCATCTGTTCCCAGAAGGCTTTCGTCTGTTCCAAAAATAAATATTCAAAAATCCCTTTCTTTTTGCGTTTGCGTATGTAACGTGCAATGCTTTTTAATTCCAAATATTTTTGCTCATAATATGTGGAAATGGATGTATATTTTCTAAGATTTTCAGATGAAAAAGAAATAGCAAGACAATGATTATGAAAGCTTGCGAGATTTTCTGCAGAAGATCTGATATCTTTTAAAGCATGAATATCACATTCCGTACCCAAATAAGTTTTTCTAAGCGCAAATGTTTCGTAATACCGGTCAAAAGTAAGAAAATATCCGTCTTTATTTAAAATGTACTGGTCGGTTTTATAAAAATGATGGTCATGCATTGCCAAAGTCCATTCAGAAACAGCACAAAGACGTTCTTCTGATAGAGAAGTCTGGGATAAAGCATAGACATCATTTTCCCCAAAACACAAAACACAGCCTCGGCCCCGTCGAGTATGAGAGACAGAAATATCATATTGATCCAGTAGTGCCTGATATTTTTCGTTCAACATAGATCCTCCTTTATGTTCTACCTCTAATGATATGAAAATAAGACTAGGAATATGATAGAAACTTGCCATGAAAGTATAAATAGGATATACTGAACTTATCTCAGAAAGGAGTACATGAACTATGAGAAAAAGATTTTTATTAATTTCAACAATCATCGTGCTAAGCGCATTTACATTTGCAGCTTGCGGAAAGAAGAGCCCAAGCAGCCCTGAATCAACAAACAGCGAAACGACAACAGCAGAACCTACAACAGAAGAAAACACAGAAAAAGATACGACAGAAGAAGAAAAACCAGTTGCAACAGCAACATCAGAAGAAAGCACAAAAGAACAGACAAAGACAACAACAGCAACAAAGAAAGATGAACAGGCCAAACCAAAGAGTGCAACAGGTACTTATAATGGATTTGCAGACACAAGTTCTGTAGAGATTGAGATGTCTGACGGAAGTTACCAGACATTTATGGTGAATGATGAAGAACTTGTGAATAAATTAAATGATATGGACGAAGGAACTAAGATCACATTTACATATGGAGCTGTGGAAGGACAGGCGAATATGGAGATTCTTTCTATTGAATAATTTAGTTTTTTATCTATCTGAATAAAGAAATAACAGACTCAACATAAATAAAAGCCGAGGATAAAGGGATATTTATGTTGGGCCTGTTTTTTTAATAGGAGAGCGAGAATTCCCTAAATATCCACAAATTCCTAATGAAATAAAACATAATAAGAAAATAACATATTTGATAAATAACAATAAAATGGTGTTATCTTTAAAAGTAGATGAAAAAAATTATCTTCTTATTAAGCAGATACAAAGGTGTGAGAATATCAATCAATTAATGTGGATGTTATTAATAAGTGTAACTATTGCGGTCGGGATTTTTTTTGTATATATGATGTTTTATACCTATAAAAATGCAGAAGAATCACAATTCGAAATAACTAAAATTAAATATGGATCAATTCCAGAAATTATTTTTTTAATATCATTAATTCCCAACTGGTGGCTGTTTTCAGTAAATCAAAACAATACCTTTATTATGATAACAATTGTTAAGTTATGGATGATTTGGACATTTTGGATATTACCAATAATTATTATAAGTCGTTTTTTGATAAATCCTGTAGATCATTATGGATTTGGAGGGCCGTATTCAAAAAAAGTATTTCGACTATATGTGTATTAATAGCTAATATATGTTTGGGAGCATTTTCAGAAATAAACATGAATAGAAATACTATAGTTATTGGCTTAGCATTAATGATAATAATTTTTATTTTTTCGCATTGTTATTTAAAAAATAAAGTGTCCAAGATAGTAAGAGTTAGTTTTGAGATAATGGTTAGTATGTATGGTTTCTTTTTCTTATTTTTAATTTCTTATTTGAAGAGTTTTTGATTTATTATTGGGAGTACTTAGAACGTACACTTAAGATATTATAAAAAAGAAAGTTCAATGGCACAGGTTTTCTTTTTTAGTTAATGTCTAGCTAACCGTTGAACAATAACAATGAAAGAAGTATGTTATGTTGTTAATGGAGTAAGTCTTGACATAAAAAAATGAAATGATATTCTAATAATAGAAAAAGGTGCTACCGATATGACGGTCACCTGATATTTAATGAATCAAAAAATGATCGCTTAAATTGACAGGTTTAGGGCGATCATTTTTCTGTCTTGGCCCCTTTTCCAGAAGTAGTTCTTGCTGCAGTTCTCTTTTGTATTTGTAATATGATGTTTTACAGATTCGTGCCAACGTCCATGTTTCTTTGTCTGTCAACGTTCCGCCAACCTTAAGGTCCCTGGGACCTTAAGAAATCACAAGCTCCTGCAGGTAAAAAAATATGCGTTGTTAAAAGAAAATATGTTATGATGAAAGAAAAACAGAAAGGATATTAATATGACAAAGATTAAATTAACAGATAACCTTTCCTTATCTCAGATCATCCGAGGTTTTTGGAGACTAGATACTTGGGAATTATCAACAGACGAACTTATTGATAACATGAAATCAAGCATAGACTTAGGTGTAACATCTTTTGATACAGCAGAGATTTATGCAGATACTCTATGTGAATCTCAGATAGGGGAAGCATTTGCCAAAGACCCGGCATTAAGGGGAAAAGTAGAGCTGATTTCAAAAACAGGAATTTACAAACAAGAAATTAATGGAGAATCATTTGGGTATTATAATACAACTTATGATAGAATCGTACGATCCTGTAAAGAAAGTCTTCAGAGATTACATACAGATTATCTTGACCTATATTTAATTCACAGAGAAGATCCTCTTTTAGATCCATGGGAGGCAGGCAGAGCAATGCTGGATCTGAAGAAAGAAGGGCTGATCAAAGAAATCGGAGTGTCAAATTTTGATCCATTTAAATTTGATGCAATGAATAAAGCGGTTGACGGAGCACTTGTAACGAATCAGATTGAATGGAACCCAGTATGTTTTGAACATTTCAATTCTGGAATGATGGATTATCTGACAGTTAATAAAATTCATCCAATGATATGGTCACCACTTGCAGGAGGAAGATTATTTCAAGAAGATGATCTACAATGTAAGAAAGCAATGGATAAGATCAAAGAAATCGCTGAGAGACATAACTGTGAACCAGATACGATCGTGTATGCATGGATCATGTATCATCCAGTACAGGCAATGCCGATCGTTGGAAGCAGAAAGGTTGAGAGGATTGAATCTGCAGTGAAAGCAATGGATGTTAAATTAGAGCATTATGAATGGTACGAGATTTATGCAGCAAGCGGACAGCAGCAGATAAGATAATGAATAAAATGAATGAAAATAGAAAAATCGTGTTAGATACTTTAAATGAGCAGAACATCGAATATGAAATGTTTGAACATCAAGCGGTATACACAGTCGATGAAATCGAAGACTCTGACCTGTGGAATCATGAGAATGGAATAGGGGCTAAGAATTTATTTTTACGAGATGGCAGCGGAAAGCATCATTTTCTTGTGATCATTCGGGAAGACAAGCAGGCAGACCTTAAGAAAGTAAGAGACGAGATTGGAAGTTCCAGATTAAGTTTTGCCTCAGCCGAGCGTCTAATGAAATATTTAAATATTGAACCCGGATCTGTTTCGCCGTTAGGCGTTTTGAACGATCAGGAATGTGTGATTCCGGTATTCTTTGACGAAGATCTGAAAGAATATGAATACATTGCAGTCCATCCAAATGATAATACAGCAACGATCTGGATGAAACTTGCTGATCTTGTGAATGTCATAAAGTTGCATGGAAATCAAGTGAAATTTATCAATGTGGAATAAAATTCATGAATAAGAAAAAGAACACAAGATTCTTTGATTTTTTGAGAATTGAGGACTATAATGTAGCCAATATAAAGAGTCAAAAGAATAAAGAGAAAGAAGGCAACGAACAAGATGAGTTATTATAGTGTGAATTTACCAAGTTATACGATCGGAGAGGGATGTTATAAAGAGATTCCGCATACAACAAGATTTTATGGAAAAACAGCTGTTGTGATCGGTGGAAAGATCGCGATGTCTAAAGCAAAAGATAAGATCTTAGAAGGAATCAAAGATTCCGATGTAGAAATCCTTGATTTTATCTGGTACGGTGGTGATTCCACCTATGAAAATGGTAACGCATTGATCGACATGGACGTTGTCAAGAAAGCAGACATGATCTTCGCAGTCGGTGGAGGACGTGCCTGTGATACATGTAAATACGTGGCAAATGAAATGGATAAACCATTATTCTGCTTCCCAACCGTAGCATCAAACTGTGCATCTGTCACAGCAATCTCTGTAATTTATAACCCAGATGGATCATTCAGAGAATATTACTATCCAAAGAATGCAAACCATACATTCATCGAATCATCCATCATCGCTGATTCACCAGAAGAATTATTATGGGCAGGAATCGGAGATGCATTAAGCAAAGAATGTGAAGCAGTATTTGCATCCAAAGAAGACGAATTATCCCATACACCAATGATGGGAGTACAGCTAAGTAAGATCTGTACTACACCACTTGTTGAATATGGAAAGAAAGCATTGGACGACTTAAGAGCGAATAAAGTATCTTATGAATTAGAACAGGTAGCGTTAGACATCATCATCAGTACAGGATTAGTATCTAACATGGTAAGTGCAGCACCAAAATATTACTATAACTCAAGCCTTGCACACTGTGTATATTACGGATCAACCGTTACAAAAGGCGGAGAAAAACATTTACATGGAGAAATCGTATCATTAGGTGTGCTATGCTTGTTAACATTCGGAAAAGAATACGAAGAAAGAGAACGAATCGCAAAATTCAACCTAAGTATGGGACTGCCAGTATGCTTTGAAGACATTGAGATCACAGAAGATGATTTTGATGCAATGGCAGAGAAAGCAATGACCACTACAGAATGGGACTTCAAACCTGAGAATGCTGGGGTTACGAAGGAAAGCTTTATTCAGTGTATGAAAGAAACAGATGAATATGGTAGAAGTATAAAATTTTAATTTGTAAGTTGGCCAACTGTAGATTTCGAGTATATGATAAAAAATAAATAAACGATTGGAAGCGCAGCTAGAGAATTTTCCTCACGTTTTTACAGATCGCTGATTCGCCGGCTTTCCTTGCGTAACTCGCCTTCAAAGGTATTGAAAATCAGAACTCTTTGAGGCTCAAACAACGCACTAAGCCGGCTGCGAATCCGTAAAAAACGTGGCAAAATTCTAATGCTGCGCTTCCAATCGTTTATTTATTTTTTATCATATACCAGAAGTCTAAAGTGTGGACAATTACAAGATTGGAAAATTTAAGTGGATGTGTATGGAGAACAGTATTGATTGTAAAATAGGGGATTTTTAAACAGAAGGTAATGTTATTATGTGTCATAAACATCTCGATAAATCGGTGCTTATGCATCTCTTTAAATTTCCGTTTACGAATACAAAAATTATTATCCAATACCGTTTAACATACACACCCTGTAGTGATTTGAATAGCGTTCCGTTGTATGAGATATAAATATTTGTTCTTATCTTATTTCTATCTCATACATGAAACACTATTACAAATCACAATTTAAGAAAATCATAAGTATATTTCACATTTTCCGTTATATTTCGCAACACCGCTCGATGTATAATAACAACATAAGGAGGTGCATTGCAGGATGAGACGTATAACAGTTTATTTTATCTGCCTCTTCATGATGCTAGGAAATATAAAATTCGTATCCGCAGATACAGAGATCAACAGGATCATGAACAATAAAAATCAAGATGTTTTGTTTGTGGGATCTGTAACTTATGTTTCAGATAACTATTTTGTTTTAAGTGCAAAGGATTATATCAACACAGAATCAACATCAGAAGCAATTGCAAAAAGAACGGAAGATCATCGATATGTCATCATGAAGAATGAAAATATAAAATATACGTCATCCTATCATGAGAAAACAACGGTTGAAGAAGGAGATCATGTGATTGCATCATTAAAGAAGACAAAAGGGAAATGGACCATTTCCAACGGGTTATATGAAACAGACAGTGATGATTATCAGACACTAGCCGTAAAAGCATATAATAAAAATCCGGATGTCCAAAGTATTATGTTAAAATACTTCGTTAACACAGATGGAATGATGAAAAAATTCTCCTGTAACACAGATGGAAGCAAAGTTTATTACCAAAGCAAAAAGATTTATGATGCGAGGTGGAATATGAAGAAATATTTAACGATTGAAGAGATTAGAAATTCAGAGAAGCTAAAACAAATGGATCATAAAACAAGTCTGGTAGATGATATAGAAGAAAAAACGACGTTTAAAACACGAAAATGGATTATGTTTGTGATTGATATGGCAGCAATTGTGGTAGTTATTGGGCTGCTTAAGAATCGGAAGAAGAAAAATTAATTTGTATAACGGAAATGTATCGAGTATTCATAAAAACATAAAAAAAGATAGAGGTACGAAAAACGAATTCCATTGACGGATTTTTTGCAAAACGCCGATCCGCCAACACTCCTGCACAACTCACTGCGTTCAAACAGTGCCCGTGTTGGCTGCGATTTTGCAAAAGATCCTATGGAATTCTATCATTTCGTACATCTATCTTTTTTTATGTTTTTATGAATACCTGAAGACATTCTCGTATAAAATTAAGAATTTTCAAACGGAAGGGTGTGTATGTTAAACGATATTGGTTTTCAATTTTTGTAGTGGTAGACAGATGTTTATTATATTCCAAAATATCTCGCTAAATCGGTGCTTTAAAAGTCTTTTTATCTTCTTTCTGACTCATACATGCAACACTACCTACAAATCACAATTTTGTGTTATACTATATACAACAAAAAGCAAAGGAGGCCGAATCTATGAGAATGTATGATCTGATACTAAAAAAGAGACAAGGGAAACCTTTGACGAAAGATGAGATTCAATGGATGATCCGTGAATACACAGATGGCAGGATACCGGATTATCAGATGTCAGCTTTGTTGATGGCGATCTGTTTTCAAGGGCTTGATAAAGAAGAAACTTATGAGCTTACGATGGCAATGGCGCGAAGTGGTGAGATGCTTGATCTGTCTCAGATTCAGGGGATCAAGGTTGATAAGCATAGTACGGGAGGGGTTGGAGATAAGACTTCTTTGGCGTTGACACCGATTGTTGCTTCGCTTGGAATCCCGGTTGCTAAGATGTCTGGGCGTGGACTTGGTCATACTGGGGGTACGATCGATAAACTGGAGAGTATTCCAGGTTTTTCAACACAGCTTGAAGATGATGCGTTTGAAGAACAAGTGAATTCAATTGGTATTTCAATCATGGGGCAGACGAAGGATCTTGCACCAGCAGATAAATTGTTGTATGCATTGCGGGATGTGACCGCAACGGTGGATCAGATTTCTTTGATCGCAAGCAGTATTATGAGTAAGAAGCTGGCAGCAGGAGCAGATGCGATCTTGTTGGATGTAAAGACCGGAAGCGGTGCATTTATGAAGGAAGAATCTGATGCGATGCAACTTGCCAAAGAGATGGTAGAGATTGGAAAGAGTGCTGGAAGGAAGATGACGGCTGTGATCACGAATATGGATGAACCTCTTGGAATGGCAGTTGGAAATATTCTGGAAGTCAAAGAAGCGATCGATACATTAAAAGGCAATGGACCAGATGATTTTGTGGAGCTTATTGAGACATTGGCTTCGCATATGCTGATCCTTGGCGGTGCGGCGAAGGATTTTGATGAAGGACTTATGAGAGTCCGGGAATCTATTCAAAGTGGGAAAGCATTGGATAAATTCAAACAATTTGTTGCTGCACAAGGTGGTGATACGAAATACATCGATCATCCAGAGTTATTTGAACAGGCAGATACTATAGAAGAAATACGATCAGAACAAGATGGATTTGTCGGAAGTATTGATGCACAGGAAATGGGAATCTGCTCTTTGATCCTTGGTGGAGGAAGAGAAACGAAGGAAAGTGTGATCGATCCAACGGTTGGACTTGTTTTCTCAAAGAAGGTTGCGGATCCTGTGAAGAAAGGCGATGTGCTTGCAACAATTTATGGAAATGATGAAGAAAAAGTAAAACAGGCAGTTCTTCATTTTAAAGAAAACTACCATATAATAGAAGAAAAACCAATGAAACCGATAATGATCCGGGAAGTATTATCTTAAATCTATTTGCATAAAATGATAAAAAGGATAGAGATCCATGAAACAAAGAATCTGGATATTTATTTTTAGTATTATTTTATGTGTGATTTTGACAGGATGTATCAAAAAGGATGAACGAGGACAAAAACAGAAGGTTGTATATGTTGTCTGTAGAAGAAGTGTGATCCCAGTACAATTAGGCAAACTGATCGATGAACAAAAGAGGGAAGCATTTCATTTTACATATACAACAGGTGGTTTTACTTATTATGTGATCGGATATGGAAGACAGCCGGGGAGCGGCTATAAGATCAAGGTTAGAGAATTTAGTGCAGACCGGACACATATTTATATTGATACGATACTGACAGGGGTTACAAAAGAGCACCAGAAGCATGGAAAATCTTATCCATATATTGTACTAAAAAGCCAGTTTTACGAAAAAGATGTGATTTTTCACTAAAATTATAAAAAGTTTAGAATAGTTTTATTGATTTATAAAATCAGAAAACATATAATGGTGCTTATGAATCAAAGGAGGAGCTGACATTTGAATAATCAACAGAATAATAAGAATGATAAAAATGATAAAGATAACAAGAAGAAAAACGCGAAGATTCTTGCAATCTTCCTGATCGTTTCAATTCTTGGTACTTTCTTTTTTAATTCGATTTTAACAAAATGGAGAAACGGAACGGAGAAAACGATTTCGTACAATAAATTTGTCACAATGCTTGATAAAGATCAGGTAAAAAGTGTAAAGGTCACAGACAGCCAGTTGAAAGTGACACCAAAGAACGAGGGAAATCCTTTTTACAAGACAACATATACGGTACAGAGGATCAGCGGAGATTATGAACTGGTGAATCGTCTGATCAAGAGTAAGATCGCATTTGAACAGGAACCAGAAGATCCGATGGATACTTTCTTATCGATATTGATCAGTTTGATCCCTACGATCGTGATCTTTGGATTCCTTGTCATGATGATGCGAAGAAGCAGCGGAATGATGGGGGTTGGAAAGTCCAATGCGAAGGTATATGTTGAGAAGAAGACAGGAGTGACATTTGCAGATGTTGCGGGACAGGGAGAAGCGAAGGAAACACTGACAGAGATGGTAGATTTTCTTCATCACCCAGAACGATACACAGAGATTGGTGCGAAGCTGCCAAAAGGTGCATTGCTTGTAGGACCTCCGGGTACTGGTAAGACATTGCTTGCCAAAGCAGTAGCAGGAGAAGCAGGAGTTCCATTCTTTTCACTTTCTGGTTCTGACTTTGTAGAGATGTTTGTCGGAGTCGGAGCATCCAGAGTTCGTGACTTATTTAAACAGGCACAGCAGATGGCACCATGTATTATTTTTATTGATGAGATCGACGCTATTGGTAAGAGTCGTGATAATGGAATGCATGGTGGAGGAAATGATGAACGTGAACAGACATTGAATGCTTTACTTGCAGAGATGGATGGATTTGATACATCCAAAGGTATCATTATTCTTGCAGCAACAAACCGTCCAGAAGTCTTAGACAAAGCCCTTCTTCGTCCAGGACGTTTTGACCGCCGTGTTATTGTAGAACGCCCAGACTTAAAGGGAAGAATTGAGACATTAAAAGTACATGCCAAAGATGTGAAGATGGATGAGACCGTTGATTTTGAAGAAATCGCACTGGCAACCAGTGGAGCTGTTGGATCTGATCTTGCAAATATGATCAACGAAGCAGCACTTGGAGCTGTCAAGGCAGGAAGAAAGGCTGTTTCACAGAAAGACTTATTTGAAGCAGTGGAAGTTGTCATTGCTGGTAAGGAGAAGAAGGACAGAATTCTTGGCGATGAAGAGAAACACATCGTTGCATACCATGAAGTCGGACATGCACTGGTTATGGCATTGCAAAAAGAATCAGAACCAGTACAGAAGATCACCATCGTACCTCGTACCATGGGAGCACTTGGATATACAATGCAGCGTCCAGAAGAAGAAAAATATTTAAATAAGAAGGATGAGATGTTAGCAGACCTTGTATCATTCTTCGGTGGACGTGCGGCAGAAGAAGTGAAGTTTAACTCTGTCACAACAGGAGCATCCAATGATATTGAGCGTGCCACAGCGATCGCAAGAGCGATGGTAACACAGTATGGTATGTCCGATGAATTTGGATTGATCGGTTTAGAGTCCATTACAAACCGATACTTAGATGGACGTGCAGTTATGAACTGTGCAGAGACAACAGCAGCGAAAGTCGATGAAGTTGTCATGAAGATGTTAAAAGAAGCTTACGCCAAAGCAGTCACATACATTCGTGAAAATATGGACATTCTTGACGAAGCAGCAGAGTTTTTGATCCAGCGTGAGACGATCACAGGAAAAGAATTCATGGAAATCTTCAACAAATACAAGAATCCAGTAGAAGAGTCTGATAAAAATGTATCAGAGACAGATGAAAACGTATCAGAGACAGCTGAAAATGATGCAGAAATTTCAGAAGCAGAGGTGAAAACAGATTCTGAGATCAAGACAGAAGAAGAAAATACATCGACATATAATACTGGATATGCCCAGTGGGTGGAAGATGATGACGATGAAGAATAATCTGTCAGAGTCAGTGAACAAAATAAAATAGCGAAAAGCATAAAAATGCGGAGACGATCGATCAAACGAATGTCTCCGCATTTTTCCATATAGCTGATATAAAAGGATGCCAAAGGTAAAAAATACATTCTATCCTCAGCAGGTCTTGTTACGGCCTTAATCCCATTCCACCTTCTAAGGTAAGTGTTTCTCCGTTCATATATTTGAAATCAGGCGAAGCTAACTGAACGCATACTCTTCCGATTTCTTTCTCAACATCTCCATAATGTCCTGCAGGAGGCATTTTAACATTAGCTTCAAAGGCTTCAGGATAAGCCTGCTGGAAATTTTCAAGCTGTGCTGTCCATGCGAGTGGACAAATGATATTAGCATTGATGCCGTCAGGACCCCATTCATTTGCGGCAACTCCAGAAGCAGATGCCTGTGCATTATTGATCAGAACATCGATCCGTCCGAATTTGGCGATTGTTTCATCAATGACATTCTGCACGACTGTCTCGTTGTCAGCACCGGCACTTACATCGGCTTGGACTGGTAGAACTTCGATATTGTATAATCTCTCGAGTTCCTCTTTGGCATCGGCAAGTTTCTGTTTATTTCTTCCTGTAATAACGAGGTTTGCACCTTCCTTTGCGTATGCAGTTGCAATTCCATAACCAATAGACCCACAGCTTCCATCTTTTAATACAGATCTTCCGCCACCAGTGATGATGGCTGTTTTACCTTTTAAAAATCCCATAAGTTTTACCTTCCATTATTAAGTGATGAGACAATCATAACAAATAAATTGTGTGGAATCAAGGAATAATTTCGTTAATTATCTGACAATTATGCTAATTTATTAATTAACGAAAAGATTCCGATCCGGAATGAACTAAATTTGGAACAACATAAAAAAATCTGTATCTTACAGAAAAAAGAAAGGAATAAAAAGAAAACCGCAGAAAAACAAATAGAAAACGAGCGATTTCTGACAGAAAATTCACAAAGAATAAATAAAAACTATCGATAATACAAAATTCATAGATGGGATCTTACGATATAAAACTCAAAATTCTGTATACAATATTCAAACATTAGTAAAACTGCACAAAAAACAGATGCCTTCTTTGGAAACAAAGCTCAAAATCTGTGAAATAGAACTAAAATGTTTGAAATCAACAAAAAATGATTGACTAAAACATAACAGTGTATTAAAATAAAGACATCAAATAAAGAAAGCGCTTTTTGATAGAGTAATTAAAAGATAAAAGGTTATTTAAGGAATTATGTAATCAACATTTTGGAGGTAAAAATATGAAGGCGATTGTAAGATATGGACAGGCATTTGGTGGTTATACAATGAGAGACGTTCCAGAACCAACATGTGGACCAGAAGACATCATCTTAGAGATCAAAGCAGCAGCAATTTGTGGAGCTGATATGAAACACTGGAGAGTTGATAATGGATCTGATGAATTCAACTCAATCCGTGGACATGAGTTTGCAGGAGAGATCGTTCAGGTTGGAGAAAAAGTAACAGATTGGAAAGTAGGACAGAGAGTTGTTTCTGATAACAGTGCTCACGTATGTGGTGTCTGCCCAGCTTGCGAAATGGGAGATTTCCTTTGCTGTGAAGAAAAAGTTAACCTTGGATTAGATAATAACACATGGGGTGGAGGATTCTCAAAATACTGCAAGATTCCTGGAGAAATCTTAAGAATCCACAAACATGCGATCTGGGAGATTCCAGAAGGTGTTAAATATGAAGAAGCAGCAGTACTTGATCCTATCTGTAACGCATACAAAGCAGTAGCTCAGCAGTCTCACCTGATCCCAGGACAGGACGTTGTAGTATTCGGTACTGGACCACTTGGATTATTCTCAGTACAGATCGCAAGATTAATGGGAGCTGTAAACATCGTTATGGTAGGCCTTGATGAAGACGTTGATACTCGTTTCCCAGTTGCTTTAGAAGTTGGAGCTACACACGTAGTTAATGGATCTAAAGAAGATGTTGTAAAACGTTGTACAGAAATCTGCGGAAGAGACAACTTAGGATTAGTGATCGAGTGTTCTGGAGCTAACATCGCATTAAAACAGGCAATCGAAATGACAAGACCAAACGCTGAGATCGTTCGTGTAGGTATGGGATTCAAACCATTAGAATTCTCTATCAACGATATCACATCTTGGAATAAGAGTCTGATCGGTCATATGGCTTATGATTCTACATCTTGGAGAAATGCGATCAGATTACTTGAATCTGGACAGATCAAAGTTCAGCCACTGATCACACATAGATTAGGATTATCTGAATATGAAAAAGGTTTCGATGCTATGGCAGCAAAAGAAGCTATCAAAGTAATCTTCCACTATGATTTTGAAGATTAATCATTATCAGATTTAAAGACAATTAAGCAGTCTATAAAGGAGCAGAGTATGGAACGAAAATTAATGATCGCACCATCTATGGGTTGCTGTGATCTCTTTGATATGGAACGTCAGGTCCGTATCATCGATGAAAAATCAGACTTCTTACATATGGATATCAAAGATGGTGTATATGTACCAAGCTTTGGAATCGGACCAGAATTTCTAGCAGCATTAAAGGACAAAGTTAGTACACCAATGGATGCACATTTAATGATCAAGCATCCACAACAGTACCTTGAAACGTTTGCAAAGGCAGGGGCGGCCTATATTACGCCCCACACAGACTGCATCGAAGGAGATGCTTTCGTAACGATCAACAAGATCAAAGAACTTGGATGTAAAGCGGGAATTGCATTAAATCCATCCGTACCTTTAGAGACGATTGAGTATTATTTACCATTACTTGACAAGGTAACGATCATGATCGTAGACGCAGGTATTTCTGGACAGAAAGTCATTGAACAAACATATGACAAGATACGTAAACTGGTTAAGATACGTGAAGAAAAGGGACTTGATTTCTTAATTGAAGCCGATGGATCTATGAACAGAGATGTCTATCGTCCATTATACGAAGCAGGAGCAGATATGGTAGTCCTAGGACCACCAGCACTGTGGAATAAGGCTGATGACTTCGAAGAAGCATGGGCTATCATGGAAAATGAGCTTGAAAGCGAGCTTAACTAAACAAAGAGAGGAAAAAACAAATGTCAAACAAAAACGCAAATATCGGAGCAAGACTCGACCGTCTGCCAAACTCTGGCTGGCATATCAAAATGTGGTTAGTATCCGCATTCGCATTATTAGTATGCTGGTCAAATGGTATCGGTGGAGCAGTACAGAACGTACTTTTAAATGAGTTACACTGGTTAGAGCCAGGATCAACATTACTGGCTATGTGGGGAACAACTTACACAGCAGGTCAGTTATTCGGAGCATTAGTTGGTGGTCCGATCGGTGATAAGATTGGTCGTAAAAAATCTATCTTATTATATGAAGTGATCCACATCATCGCTATGATCGGTGGAGCAGCAGCACCTAACGTAACAGTATTATATGTATTCCGTTTGATCCAGGGATTTGGATTAGGAGCATTATTAGTCGTATTATTCGCAGCATTTACTGAGTATGTACCTGGTAAGAACCGTGGTGTATGGTCTTCCAGAAACTCATTCATCGGTAACTTTGCTCATCCAATCTGTAATGGTATTGCATTAGTGATTGTTTCTACAGGAGTCAGCATGAACATGAACTGGAGAATCCAGTACATCATCCCTTCTGTATTATCTATCATTGCAAGTATCATTATTTACAACAAATACCCAGAATCTCCACGTTGGTTAGAATCTCAGGGTAGAGTTGAAGAAGCAGATGCTATTATGACATCAATCGAAAAAGAAATTGAAGCATCTACAGGTAAACCATTACCACCAGTTGAAGCAGTTGAAGCAAAAGCAGTTAAAAACTTACCATACTCTGCATTATTTAAAGGTAAATTATTAAAGAGAACAATTTGTGGTTCTTTAGTACTGATCGGTATGAACACAATTCAGTACACACTGATGAACTGGATGCCTTCATTATTAAGTTCATTAGGATATGATACATCACAGTCTCAGTTCATGACAATGTTCGGTCTGTTCGGTGCACCATTCGGAATCTTCCTTGCATCTTTATACATGGATAAAGTACCAAGAAAAGCAACAGGTGTTATCTTACTGATCGCCATGGCTGTTATGGGTATCATTACTTCTAAACAGACAACAATGACAGCACTGATCGCTTCAACATTCGTATTAAATACATTCATCTATATGTATGTATGTTACGCATCAGCAGTATATGTACCAGAAATGTGGCCAACATCTGCAAAATTATCAGGATCTGGATTCTGTAATGCAATGGGTCGTGTAAGTAACATCTTCTTCCCATTCTTAGTTACATCTGTAGCAGCAGGATCTATGGGATCTAACGGTGTATTCGCACTGATCTCTGCAGTAGCAGTGATCATCGCTGTATCAATCGTCGTATTCGGTGTTGAGACAAGAGGAGAATCTGTCGAAGATATCGGTAACGTAGAGTAATCAAATTAGGGAATCCTAAAAATAACTTAACATAAAATATAACAATCAGTAATTGGTGCCCGTCCTTTGTTGGTTGGGCACCAAAACAAAAAAGGAGCATTTGCTATGAAAAATTCAGAAGCAATCTTAGTAACACCAAAACAATTTGAGATTCAGGAATGTGCAGTTCCAGAACCAAAAGATCATGAAATCTTAATGAAAGTTGAATATGTTGGAATGTGTGGATCTGATATTCACGGATTCGAGTTTGGACCATTCATCCCACCTAAAGATCCTAACCAGAAAATCGGTCTTGGACATGAAGTAGCTGGTGAAGTTGTAAAAGTCGGAGCAAAAGTAACAAAATTCAAACCAGGAGATAAAGTACTGATCGAACCTGGTGTACCAGATGATTCTTGTGAATATTGTCGTACAGGACGTTACAACATTTGTCCAGACGTAGATTTCATGGCAACACAGCCTAATTACAAAGGTGCTCTTTGTGAGTACATGACACATCCAGAAGAATGGACATACCATGTACCAGAAGGAATGACAACAATGGAAGCAGCATTAGTAGAGCCAGCAGCAGTTGGTATGCATGCAGCGATCCTTGGAGAAGCAAGATTAGGAAAAAGCATTGTAATCCTTGGAGCAGGAACGATCGGACTTATGGTACTTCAGGCTTGTAAGAGTCTTGGAGCAACAGACATCACAGTTGTAGATGTTATGGACAAACGACTTGACCTTGCAAAAGAACTTGGAGCATCCAGAACGATCAATGGTGCAAAAGAAGACACAGTTGCCCTTCTTCGTTCAGAAGAATTATTCGGAGATCATGGTGTGGAACTTGTATTTGAATGTGCAGGATCTACATTTACAGCAAATCAGGCAGTACAGATCGTAGCTCGTGGTGGAAAGATCATGATGGTAGGAACACAGTCTAAACCAGTTCCGATCGACTTCTTAAAGATCAACCGTGAAGTAACGATCCAGACATCATTCCGTTACTGTAACAATTATCCTCAGACAATTGAAGCAATCAGAAGCGGTAAGTTTAATGTAAAAGATATGGTAACACATGTATATGATTACAAAGATGTACAGCAGGCATTCATGGATGCAATCGATCCAGAAAAGAAAACTGACATGGTAAAAGGTGTTATCAAAGTCGCTGAATAAACAACAACATTTAGAACAAGAAAAGGAGAAATTAAAATGATCGCAGATATCAGATTTTGGGAACAGAAAGCTAGTGAAGGACATTATGCAATCCCTCACTTTAACGTATGGAACGCAGAAATGTTAATGGGAGTTATTGATGCAGCAGAAGAACTTCGTGCACCAATCATCATCTCTTTCGGAACAGGATTTACAGGAAATACTTCTTTTGAAGATTTCTGTTATATGATGGAATCCATGGCTAAAAAAGCTACAGTACCAGTGATCTTACATTGGGATCATGGACGTAACTGGACAATCTTAAAGAACGCTGTAGATCACTGCATGAACTCTGTAATGCGTGATGCGTCTGCATTACCATATGAAGAAAACGTTGCAGAGATCAAGAGATGTGTAGATTACTTCCATGCATACAACATTCCAGTAGAAGCTGAATTAGGACATGTAGGAAATGAAACAGTATACGAAGAAGCTTTAGCTGAGTATGCTTACACAGATCCTTCTCAGGCAAAAGATTTCGTAGAAAGAACAGGATGTGATTCTTTAGCAGTAGCAGTAGGAAATGTACATGGTGTTTACTCTGCTGAACCAAAGATCAGATTCGATATCATCGAAGAAGTTAACAAAGAAGTTAGTGTACCACTTGTACTTCATGGAGCTTCTGGTATCGGTGATGAAGACATCAAAAAAGCGATCCAGTGTGGTATTGCTAAGATCAACATCCATACAGAACTTTGCCAGGCTGCTATGGAAGCTATTAACGAACATAAAGACGAACCTTTCTTAGCTGTAGAACGTGCAGTTCGCCAGGCAGTAAAAGAACGTGCTATGTACAAGATCAAATTATTTGGTGATGACGGAAGGGCTGATGAATAAAGTGGAGAAAAAGTTAGACGTATTGTGTCTGGGAGCAGCGGTAGTAGATATTCCGCTGCGCCCAGTATCAAGAGAAGTTTTTGATATAGAATCATATCCGGTTGATAACATCGCGATGGCTGTCGGTGGAGACGCTATGAATGAGTCAACGATCATCAGCCGTCTTGGATGCAAGACAGGTCTGATGGCAGCGATCGGTGATGATGCAGCAGGAGCATTCATTTTACGTTCTTGCGATGAAGACAATATCGATACAGAAGGTGTGACAATTGATCCAAACTTAAATACATCCATTAATATCGGACTTGTAACAGAGGATGGAGAAAGAACATTTATCACAAACCGTAACGGAAGTCTTTGGAAAGAGAATATCGAACATGTAAATTTTGACAAGATCAAAGAAGCAAAAATCTTATCTTTAGCAAGTATTTTTAACTGTCCTTTACTGGATGGAAAAACATTAGAAAAGATCTTCTCATTCGCAAAAGAACACGGAATGACAATTACAGCTGATATGATCATGCCTCGATTAGGAGAGACATTAGATGATATCGCTGGTGCATTACAGTATGTAGATTACTTCTTCCCTAACTACGATGAAGCTTGTCTGATGACAGGTGAAAAAGATGAAGCAAAAGTGGCAGATAAACTGTTCTCTTACGGAATCAAAAACGTAGTTATGAAGATCGGTACTCGTGGATGCTACATCCGCAACAAAGATGGTGTTATGATCGTGCCAGCATGTAAAGGAATTACAGCAGTTGATACGATCGGTGCAGGAGATAACTTCGCATCTGGATTCATCGCAGCCCTGCTTCAGGGAAAAGACATCAAAGAATGTGCTGAATATGCAAACTGTACAGCGGCGATCGCAGTACAGCATCCAGGAGCAACATCAGGAGTACAGAATCGTCAGATGGTAGAAGATATGCTCAAGAAGTATAAAGAAGATTATAAATAGAATTTGGTTAATTGGTTGTTAGATCTGAAAGGAAAATTTAAAATGAAAACAATGAAATTAGGAAAAACAGGAATGGACGTTTCAAGAATCGGTCTTGGAACATGGTCAATCGGTGGTGGATCTGCCTGGGGTGGAGACCACGATCTTCAGACAGTGGTAGATACGATCAGAGAAGCTCCAAAAGCTGGTGTTAACTTAATCGATACAGCTCCAGGATACAACTTTGGTAACAGTGAAAAGATCCTTGGTAAAGCCTTAGAAGGAATGAACCGTGAAGATGTTAAGATCATCACAAAATGTGGTGTAACATGGGATCAGGAAATGAAAGGTGACCTGTTCAACAAAGTTAACGGAATTCAGTTATACAAGAACTTAAACAGTGAATCTGTGAAAAAAGAGATCGAAGCTTCCTTAGAACGTCTTGGAACAGATTATGTTGATGTATATATGACACATTGGCAAGCTACACCAGGAACAGAATATTTCGTTCCTATCCAGAAAACAATGGACGTTTTAAATGACTTAAAAGCACAGGGAAAAATCAAAGCAATCGGTGCTGCTAACGTAGACATCAACCATATCCAGGAATACATCAAATATGGTGATCTTGATATCATCCAGTGCAAATATTCTATCTTAGACCGTGGAATCGAAGATGAAATTATTCCATGTGCTCGTGAAAATGGCATCACGATCCAGTGCTATTCTCCACTTGAAATGGGATTATTATCTGGAACATTCCCAAGAGACTACAAACCAGTAGGAGCTCAGATTCCTAAGAAATGGTTCCAGCCAGAAAACATGCAGAACGCAATGGATATGATGGAATCTTGGAAACCATTATGTGAAAAATATGACTGCACAATTGCTAACTTAGCACTTGGATGGATTCTTGCACAGGGAGATTTCTTAAACTTATTAAGTGGATCTACAACAGTAGACGAAATCAGAGAAAATGTAAAATCTGCAGAATTAGAATTAGATCCTGAAGATGTAGCATTCATGAGAGAATCAGCAGAAGCAATCGATAAATAAAAATCAGAAAGAGATCCCTTGTGAGAGAAAAATTGAAAATGTTGGAAAACATGGAAAAAAGTCTTTGAATTCCACAAAATCAATGATAGAATAAAAGAAAGTCACAGAACATTTAAGAAGTATGTGACAAATAAGAATATATACTATATTAAAAAATTTACAAGGGGGGGGTGTCCCGTGAAGAACCGTTTAGAACATATAAGAGAACAAGTTAAGAATGAGAAGAAAGTCACAGTATCCGAACTAAGTAAGATTTACAAGGTAACGGAAGAGACGATCCGAAGAGATCTTGAGAAGCTGGAAAAGGAAGGTTTTTTGACGAGAACATTTGGTGGTGCTGTATTAAACAGTGCAAGTCAGAAGGAACATATCCATTTTTACAAGCGAACATCGATCAATCAAAAGGAAAAGGCTAAGATCGCGCAACTCTTTAAGGAAGTATTAGATCAGAAGAGAACGATAGCAGCAGATGCCAGTACAACTGTCATGGAAGCCATTCGTTTACTGAAGGCAAACCGTAATATTACCGTACTGAGTTCATCAACAGAGATTTTCCGTGAGATGACAGGATCAGAGATTCATATTCTTTCAACAGGCGGCGTGTTCAATGAGGACTCCCTCTCTCTGCAAGGGAACTTAGCAAAAGAAAATATTAGAAGGTATCATGTGGATCTTGCACTGCTTAGCTGTAAAGGACTTGATATGGACAAAGGTATCATGGACTCCAGTGAACGAGAAGCAGATGTCAAGACAGAGATGGTAAAACAGGCACTAGAAGTAGCTCTTCTTGCAGATCATACAAAATTTGAGAGAACGGCATTTGTACAATTTTTAGACTGGGATCAGGTAACCTATCTGGTAACTGATGAAAGACCGTCAGATCAATGGGTTGAATTTTGTAAAGAAAAAGAAATCACGTTGATTTATTAAGAAGATATGATAGTCTGTGATGCTACCGTTTCAATCGCACCACATGGTAAAACGGAGGTGCACAATGGACGCAAAACGGAAAGAAAGCATGTCTATCATGAAGAAGATCATGATCGCGATGGTAACAGGAATTCTATTAGGAGTTGTTTGCTTGTGGCTGCGTGAATCACTAACAGCAGGCGGCAATGAAGGAACGTGGAAGCTGATCAATCGAATCTTCTTTCAGGACATCACACAGGAAAAGGGATTTTATTCCCTTGGATTATTCTATATCATACAGCAGTTATTTATGAGAGGTCTGCAGCTGGCAATCGTACCACTTGTTTTATCATCATTAAGCCTTGCATTATGCAGCATGGCAGATCCAAAGAGACTTGGAAAGATCGCAGGAAAGACAATTGGAACATTCGTAGGGTTTTATGTATGCGGTGCAACATTAGCTGGATTGTTTGCATACTTTATCAAATCCATGGGATGGTTCTCTGTGAATCTTCCAGAAACAACAACTTCTAATGTAGCAACACTGGAGGCATATAATCCATTGACAACAGTGATCAATGCGGTGCCATCAAATGTTGTGGAAGTACTTGGTTCAAACAACAGCATTCTGGCAGTTGTAGTAGTAGCTGTGATCTTAGGGCTTTCAATGAATGCTCTGGGAGACAAAGCAGCAACCATTAAGAGTTTATTACAGAATCTCAATGATATCGTACAGGTATATATGGACTTTTTGATCAACAAGGTCAGTCCAATTGCGATCTTCTGTATGTTAGCCAGAACATTTGCAACTTATGGAACAGAATATATCAGACCAACGTTAACATTTATGATCGCAACGATCTTTATCAGCTTAGCATTGGTTGTAACGATTTATCCAATCGGTATCTTCCTCTTAACCGGCTTAAATCCATTTAAGTTTGCAAAGAAGATTTTTAAAGTTGGAATGTTCGCAGCAGCGACTCAGTCATCTGCAGCAACACTTCCTTTAAACAGAAAAACATGCATGGAAGAACTTGGATGCAGCAAGGAAATCAGTAGTTTCGTACTTCCAATGGGAATGACTATTAATATGAACGGAACAACTGCCATGCATATGGTTGCGATCACATTTATCGCAACAGCAGCTGGGATCAATATCACACCAACCCAGCTGATCACAGCAGCATTCCTGTCTATTTGTGTAGCGATGGGAACACCTGCGATTCCGGTAGCTGGAACAACATTGATTTTTGTTATCATGTCAGGATTAGGATTGAGTTCTGATCTGTGTATGGTAGCATACGCATTAGTACTTGCGATCAGTTATCTGCCGGGTATGGCTGTAATTACATTGAACGTTGTTGGTGATGCGGCAACGACAGTGATCGTCAGCTATAAAGAAAATGAATTAGACAAGGATGTCTATAATAGTTAAAACACTCCATATAAAAATAAACTCCATATAATATGTTAAGAAAACTGTACGCCTCATCGGTGTACAGTTTTCTTGTTTGGTAATAATAGTGATAAAACTGGATATTGTATGCATAAATTTGACAAAAACTGGGCAAAATGTTATAATATTAAAATCATTATATAGAATTTCCAGAATATTCTGTATATGGAAGAGGTGAATTTATGACACAATTAGATCTTAACAGAGTACGCCAATCCATCAAGAATCAGATTGGCAGCAAAATCAAGATTAGTGCAAACAGAGGACGACATAAATTTGTAACAGCTAAGGGAGTGATCACACAGACATATCCTAATATCTTTTTGGTAGAGTTAGAGAATGCAGATGGCAATGACCAGAATAAAACTGTAAGTTTCAGCTACCAGGACGTGATCACAAGAGATGTCCGTATGATGTTATTAGAAAACTAATGGGTGATGCATAGAATCCTTCTTGTCTGAATATATTTGTATATACAGACAGGGAGGAATTTTTTTATGGATTTTGATAAGAAAGAATTTTATGGGATCGTGGCGAAAGCGAAGAAACAGATGCAGATCACGATCGATCAGGACTGCAATGTTGCAGATACAAAACCAGATGTAGAAAAGATGATCCAGACCAGAGGAATCGTAAAGATACAGGAAACGGAAATGATGGTTGACCGGGTAAGGATCAAGGGGGAATTTGTATTTCAGGGGCTATATGGTACAAATGATACGTCAGCATACCTTGAATCGCTAGAATATTCACTTCCGTTTGAGGAATATGTACATATAGAAGGAGTGCTCCCATCGGATTATGTAAAAGTAAAATATACGATCGATGACATCAATACGATTTTGATCAATTCAAGGAAAATAAGCATTCGTGTATTATTGACGTTTTCCTTTCAGATCACGGAAGAAATGAAAGAAAAAGGGATCATTGAAATTCATGAAGAAAATGTATCCGTGTTAAAGAAAGATGTACAGATCACAGATCTGATCGTAAATAAAAAGGATATCGCGAGATTAAAAGAAGAATTGGTACTTCCTGCAAATAAGGCGAACATTTATCAGATTTTATGGACACAGGTAGATATGGAAAATCTGCAGGCAAAAATTGGAGAGCACATGATCGAGATTCAGGGTGCAATGCATATATTTGTATTATATCTTGGAGAAGATGCCCAGATGCCGGTACAGTATGCGAGATGGGAGATTCCGGTAGATACGCAGCTGGAATGTTATGAATGTATGCCAGGAATGATCGGACGGATCGGGATGACACTCGGAGGACAGCAGTTGGAGATAAGACCTGATGAGGATGGAGAAGAAAGAATTATTTCTTTGGATGTTACGATCGACTGTGATATTAAAATTTATGAAGATCATAAGATTTCATATATTGATGACGGATATAGTATGGAAGAAACGCTAATTCCAGAATATCATATGTTCGATTTTGAGACACTGGTAGGAAAGAACCAAGCGGTGATGAAAGCAGACAAACGCTTTCGGCTGGAACAAGAGTCAGGAAAGCTGTTGCAAGTGTTATCCGTTAAAGGAAGTGCAACCGTAGACGATGTGGAAATGACAGCACAAGGATTATCTGTAGAAGGTGTGTGGATGGCAGATGTCTTGTATCTGTCCACAGAAGATATGACACCAGTGATGAGCAGTTCTTATATGGAGCCGTTTACATTTTTTGTTGAGACGAAGAATCTGACTGGAAATGAGGACTATCAACTGGATGTGCGGGTAGATCAGATGACAGCGATTCCAACAGAAGGAGAAGAGATAGAGATCAGAGCTTCTGTTTTATTTGATTTTATCGCTTTTCACAGAGTCAGACAGCGGATTATGACGGATATGAAGCAAGGACCGCTAGACTACGACAAAATACGTGAGATCCCAGGGATCGTTGGGTATATCGTCAAAGAAGGAGACACTCTATGGTCTATTGCCAAGGCGTATTTTACAACGGTTGAGAGCATTCGGGAGCAAAATGAGGACATTTCCGATATCAAACCAGGAGATAAGCTTTTAATCGTAAAAGAAATGAAAATATTTTAGCAAATAAGGATTGCATTTTTTTCAGAACAATACTATAATATTCTGTATACAAGGTGTGAGATAGAAACTATTTCACATAAGATAAAGGAGTGCATATGGATCATAGTATTGTTCTAAAATCATATGGAAAAATCAACCTTGGTCTGGATGTTTTAAGAAGACGCGAAGATGGATACCATGAAGTGCGTATGATCATGCAGACGGTTGGACTTTATGATGTGCTTACAATGAAGAAAAGGAAAGATGACAAGATTGAGATGACCTGTAATCTTTCGTTTCTTCCAACCGATGAACGTAATCTCGTTTATAAGGCTGTAAAACTCATAAAGGATAAGTATCATATTAAAGATGGAGTTGAGATCAATCTCAGCAAACGGATTCCGGTAGCAGCAGGTATGGCTGGCGGAAGTTCTAATTGCGCAGCAGCATTAAAAGGAATGAATCAGCTGTTTGATCTAGGATTATCGATCGATGAATTATGTGAGATAGGAGTAACGCTTGGAGCAGATGTTCCATACTGTATCTGGGGTGGTACAGCACTATCAGAAGGAATCGGAGAGAAACTTTCAAGGGTTGATGCGATGCCAGATTGCTATATTCTGATCGCAAAACCAGGGATCAGTGTATCAACAGCATTTGTATATAAGAATCTTGATCTTCCAGCACTTTCGAAGCATCCGGATATCGATGGAATGTTGGAGTGTCTGAAAGAGAAAGATCTTTCAGGAATCTGTGATCGTCTGGAGAATGTACTGGAGACAGTCACGATCAAGGAATATCCGATCATTGAGAAAGTTAAGAAACATCTGATGGATCAGGGAGCAAAGGGAGCTTTAATGAGTGGAAGTGGACCAACGATCTTCGCGATCTTTGAGGATAAGAAAACAGCGGACGATGCAATGGAATCATTACGAAGTATTGAGGACATCAAACAGGCATACGTAGTAAGACCGATACAATAATGTATTTTCACAAATAAGAAAGCAGTATGGAAGATACATTGGAGAAAGCAGGAGGAGAAGAAACTATGAGCGATAAATTAAAGGTAAACATGAATGAATATCTGCCATTGAGAGATGTGGTATTTAATACATTAAGACAGGCGATCATCACAGGAGAATTTGCACCAGGAGAACGTCTGATGGAGATCGCACTTGCGAATCGATTAGGAGTCAGCAGAACACCTGTCCGAGAAGCAATCCGTAAACTGGAACTGGAAGGACTTGTAGTCATGATCCCAAGAAAGGGAGCAGAAGTTGCAAGGATCACAGAAAAAGATTTAAGAGATGTCTTAGAAGTACGTTGTTCCTTAGAAGAATTAGCAGCAGAACTTGCAGCGGAACGTATGGATGAAGAAGGACAGGAGAAGTTAGATCAGGCATTAGTAGAATTCGAATCAGCAATCGAATCTGGAGATAATGCAGCCATCGCAGACAGCGATATGGAATTCCATGACATCATCTTCGATGCAACAGGGAATCCACGACTGATTCAGATCATTGGAAATTTAAGAGAACAGTTCTACCGTTATCGTCTGGAATATGTAAAGGATACAGATTACCATATTGTATTGTTGAATGAGCATAAAGAGCTTGTGAATGCGATCAGAGCAGGTAAGAAAGAAGAAGCACGCAAGATCATGAAGAAACATATTACAAATCAGGAAATGACAGTGATCCGTAATATTAAGGAAGAATATTAAATTTTAATTTTTGTAGTTGGCCAACTGTAGATTTTGAGTATATGATAAAAAATAAATAAACGATCGGAAGAGCAGCTAGAGAATTTTGCTCTTCCGATCGTTTATTTATTTTTTATGTAGTGGTAGATAGATTTTTATACTTTTGACACTTACATCATATAATAAACTACAAGGAACAAAAAAGGGGAAAATATGAATATAAGAACCGCAACAATCAAAGATCTAGAAGCAGTAACATCTGTAGAGGCAGAATGCTTTCCACCAGCAGAAGCAGCAACAAGAGCAGAATTAGCAGAACGATTAAAATACTATGCTGATCATTTCTGGCTGATGTTTGATGGAGATAAATTAATTGCGTTTGTAGATGGATTTGTAACAGATGAAGAAGATCTGACAGATGAGATGTATGCAAAAGCTCAGTTGCACAATGAAAGTGGAGCGTGGCAGATGATCTTTGGGGTGAATACGATACCTGCATACAGAAAACATGGGTATGCAGGAGAGTTGATCAAATGTGCGATCGAAGATGCAAGAAAGCAGGAAAGAAAAGGATTAGTGCTTACTTGTAAGGATCATTTGGTGCATTATTATGCGAAATTTGGATTTGAGAATGAGGGAGTATCTGAGTCTGAGCATGGAGGAGTGAAGTGGAATCAGATGAGGCTTAAATTTTGATCATAATGCTGCAAGATTTGGGATGTTGACACAAACAGTAAAGAACAGTAAAATAGTATAAAAACAGTAAAGAACAGTAAAAGAGATAAGAGGTGATAAGAAATGCAAAATCCTTTTACACTTACATTTGGAAAAAGTCCGTTAGAACCAGTGGAACGTCCAGTACAGACGAAAGAGATCATTGATACATTTACAGCAGAACAGATCAATCAGCAGATGTTTATTATTACAGGAGTGCGTGGGTCAGGAAAGACTGTAATGATGACTGAGATTTCACAGAAATTGAGAGAAAATGATCAATGGATCGTAATAGAATTGAATCCAGCAACAGATTTATTGAAAGGACTTTTATCAAAGTTAAATAGCAACAAGGTATGTGCTGGAATCATTAAATCTGCCAAAATTGATCTGTCATTTTTCGGTTTTGGAGTAGCAATTGAAGGAATGTCACCAATTACAGATGAAGAGACAGCGATCATAGCAATTCTGGAAAAGATGAAAAAGAATGGGAAGAGGCTCTTGATCACAATTGATGAAGTTACGAATAATGAATTTATGCAGGTTTTTGCTGGATCTTTTCAGATTTTTGTAAGGCAGGATCTACCAGTATTTTTATTAGCAACGGGTTTATATGAGAACATCGATGAGTTACAGAATGAAAAGAATCTTACATTCTTATATAGAGCACCAAAGATACAATTAAAACCGTTAAATAATCGGGCAATCATGAATAAATATAAAACAATTTTTAAAATTGAATCAGAACAAGCTGCGAAGATGGCAGAACTTACAAAAGGTTATCCATTTGCATTTCAGGTTCTTGGATATTTAACATGGAATCATGAGGGTGATTACGAAGCAGTCATTGATGAATATGAACAGTATTTGAGTGAATTTGTTTATGATAAGATTTGGTCAGAATTATCACAGAAAGATAGGATAGTAGCAAGAGGAATTGCAGAGTTTGATGGTGGGAAGATCAAAGATATCCGGGAACGTTTAGGAATGGAGACGAATGAATTTAATCCATATCGAAAACGTTTGATAAAAAAGGGAATCTTGTCAGGTGAAATGAGAGGATATGTATACTTTACATTACCATTATTTGATGAGTATGTGATTGATAATTCATAGAAATTAATTCAAGGTCAGATCTACGAAGTAGTTGATAAATACAAAAATTATTAACCAATATCATATAACATACACACTGTGTAGTGATTTGAATAGTGTTTTGTTGTATGAGTCAGAAAGAAGATAAGAAGAACTATTTCTAAGAAAAAAGGATGACAACATGAGCACTTTTTGAATGCGTTTTTTACAAATTCGCAGCGCCCTGTGGTTGAATGTCTGACCGTAGCTGCGGACATTTTGGTTCGCAGCGAGGGAGACAATATGTAATGACCCCCAAGTTTGTAGGATCGTGGATTTACCTGTATACTATGAATTGGAAACTAACAATGGTAACAGGGATTACCGCATACAAATTGGAGGTCATTATATGAATTATAACACAGTTTACGTAGGAATGGACGTTCATAAGGAAAGTTTTACTCTTTGTTCTTGCAAATATGAAGATGAAAAGGCATCTCATTACCAGAGAACACCAGCCAGTTACAAGAATGTATTAAGATATCTTGCATTTCTTCGCACTATATATGGAGAGGATACAAGATTTGTGTGTGGCTACGAAGCAGGATGCCTTGGGTATTCTTTGTATCATCAATTGGAAAATTTTAATGTGGAATGTGTGATCCTTGCACCAACTACAATGCTCGAACAACGAAGCAAAAGACGGATCAAAACAGACAAAAGAGATGCGGAGATCATTGCCAGATCCTTGGCACAGCACAATTACAGTCCGGTACATATTCCAACGGAAACAGATAATCAGACAAAAGAATTCATCCGTATGCGTGATGATCATAAAGCGGAATTGAAAAAGATCAAACAACAGATCCTTTCTTTCTGTTTACGTCAGGGTTATCAGTATGATGGAAGTGGTAACTGGACAGCAAAACATGTGAAATGGCTGAGATCATTAAAACCAGCAGGGCTTTACAAAGAGATCCTGGATGAATATCTGCTGACTTATACAATTCTGACAGATAAACTGAACCGTCTGGATCAGAGGATTGAAGAACTAGCATCCAAAGAAGAGTATAAAGAATCTGTCAGTAAGTTAACCTGTTTTCTAGGAATCAAGACACATACTGCGTTATCTGTAATTGTTGAAGTTGGAGACTTTCAGCGTTTTGTATCTGCACGAAAGTTTGCAGGGTATCTTGGATTGGTACCTGGACAGCATTCCAGTGGCGATGACAGAAACGGACTTGGCATTACAAAAGCAGGGAACACCCATGTACGCAGACTGTTGGTAGAATCCGCACAAAGTTATACCCGTGGAAAGATCGGATATAAATCAAGAGTCTTAAGATCACGACAGGCGGGAAATTCACCGCAGGTAATCAATTATGCAGACAGGGCAAATGAGCGTCTGAGACGGCGCTATTATAAGATGGTTCTGAAAGATGGCAAGAAATATAATATTGCAAAAACAGCAATTGCGAGAGAGCTTGCTTGTTTCATATGGGGAATGATGACAGATAATATTTACTAATATAAATATAACACATCGATCACCATATCAAGACCAAGCCGCCAAAGGCGGTACTGTGTAGTCTTGACATACTGATCGATGTGCTATAAATGATAATCAAGATGATGTAAGCCGGTCTCTGCCGCATACATCATCCAGCCTGTAATTAAAGTTGCAACTGAAGGCATCCCGAAAGAGTTTCGAACATGTTTAGGTTTGAACTATCTACGAGGAAACTCTGTTGGCACAGTAATATCTGTGATCCACGTGAGGGAGACAGCTAGAGTTCGCGGCGGACCATTGACCTGTTGGTAACCAATCCACGTATATCAGAGTGGCCAATGCCGGGAACTGATACATCGGAACTCTTTCTGGATATCTTCAGAAACAATAAAATAAAAATTTGTTGTGATTTCTGTTAATTTACTATTGACAAAGGTCATTACATATCAGTTTCGAACATGTTTAGGTTTGAACTATCTACGAGGAAACTCTGTTGGCACAGTAATATCTGTGATCCACGTGAGGGAGACAGCTAGAGTTCGCGGCGGACCATTGACCTGTTGGTAACCAATCCACGTATATCAGAGTGGCCAATGCCGGGAACTGATACATCGGAACTCTTTCTGGATATCTTCAGAAACAATAAAATAAAAATTTGTTGTGATTTCTGTTAATTTACTATTGACAAAGGTCATTACATATCAGTTTTCAAAGGAACAGGCGCGGATAGGCGATTTGTAAAAAACGCTTTCAAAAATGCGGAGTGTCATCCTTTTTTCTTAGAAATAGTTCTTCTTATCTTCTTTCTGACTCATACAGGACCAACACTACCTACAGGATTTACTGATTGATCCCCGGCAATATCGTCTTCACATACCGTGAAGCAAACTTCGGACAATTCGCCCTAATATAACTATTATTCACCTGTGCTGGGCTAAGAAAATCAGAATATACTCCATAAACCCCAAGTTTCATAAACTCTTTCGCAAAATAAGCATTATTCACGGAATGTGTATATGAATAAATTCCTTGTTTTGCAAGCAGTTCCATACGATAATCATTGATATCATTCTTAGGAGAAGTGATCGCTTCAATACCATTTTGTTTACAGAACTTTACGACTTTATAAAATGCTGCATCGGGCTGTTTGTAAGTGGTGTATACAAAATGCTTGAATGGATGCACGCTTTTTACAGCCCAGTACATTCTCTGATTGTAGACCTGAACGATCACACGGTCTAAGAGGTCTTCTTTACCGACTTTTTTAGCTGTCTGTACAAGAACATTAAATTCCTTTTTTGCATCTGCAGGCTCTGTGCTTTTTGAGTCTGTCATCAGATAGAAATCAGGATATTTTTCCATGAGATTCAATACATCAAGGAAAGAAGTTGGTGTATATTTCCCATAGATCTTAGTATTTTTGAATTTACGGTAACTGACTGGGTCGCCTTTTTTACTGGTTGGATCAGAAAGTTTCCGACCCCATTGGTGCTTACCAATCGCAACGTTGTCCTTAGTAAGAAGGATGTCCATTTCAAAGACACGATAACCCTTCTGATAAGCAGGGTAAAAGCCATCGATGGAATTCAAATAATCTTTGCCATCAAGCCCGCCCATTGCATGGGCAATGCTGTGGTAAGTATACCAAGGTTTCAGTGTTGTTTTTTCTTTTTGTGCCTTTTTACGAGCAGTGTTAACATCTTTTTCACGCTGGACCTCAGATTGTTTTGCCAGTTGCTTTTGATGCTTTTTATGATATACCGAATAAGCACTAAAAGCTCCGCCAGCAACAATAACAGCAAGGCAAAGTGTTAAGATATGTGGAAGAAATCGTTTTAATCGATATTTCCAGACTACATATCGGATTTCCTTTGTTTTTATTTTTGAAAGTCTCATTGCTAAACTCCTAGCTTAATAAAAATGTAACATTTGAAATAAATAATTAATATCTATCCATTATAGCATAAACCTGTGTCGAAAAAAAGAACGAAATCCCATACAAAGTAAGCTGCCAATTAAGATTAGTAAGATGATCATAACGGCGCAGTGAAGGAAAAATGCATCTGGAAGGATCATGATCACAGGGTCAGTAGCTTCATCAAAAATCCAATAATCATTTCGAAACATGACCTCATGAAACAAAGTAAAAGCGGCATCCCAGTTGAACGCACATAAAATACCAACGATTACGGGTAATAAAACAGTTATAATAGAAGCTGATCTCAAAAAATCAATATTTCGTGACCTTATTTTTCTCTTTATGAGGAAACAAGATAAGATCAGTGTGATCACGCAAAGATATTCGATACCAACAAAGATTCGTTTTACTTCTTCAAAATGAATCTTGCCCTCTCTTGACATAGGCAAGGTCAGTTTTAATTTGCCAGAATAAAAGAACTGATTATAATCAATCAAAGCATCATAATTTTCACGAATCACTTTTTTGGAAAAACCGGAAGTTTCTTCTATTTTCAAAGAGGAAATATCATGATAATATAAAGGTCGGAAGTTTAATGTTATCGTTACGGATGCACTGATGATAAATAGTGCAAGACATAAGGATATCAGGATATTTTTCATAGATGTTCTCATCCTTTCTGTAAATTGTAAATGATCATATCTGCTAATGATAACAATCTTAACATAAAGAAATAAAAGAATTCAATGAATTTAAGAGTATAACAGGAAGGACAGACTATGAGGAAAGAACTTCACTGTCCACAGATCATAAAGGACGGTAAAACCATAGGATATGGCGGCAATCAGGAATGGTTTCCAGGAGATTTTCAGCGCCTGGCAGGATGTGGAAGTGTGACAGGCAGCAATATTGCAGCTATTTATGCACTCAGTCGGGAAGATTTTAAAGATTTATATCCGATAAAAGATAGTCAGAAAGCAGCAGACTATGAACAATATTTAAATTTGATGCAGACGATGTATCGCTATATGAAACCTGGATTTATGGGATATCCACTGATTGGGAGATTTGCGAAAGATTTCAAAAGATATGCAAAAGATCATGGAATCACATTAAGTTCAGAACAGCTATTTTTACCCAAAAGTAGAGAACAGGCATTGGATTTTATCTTGCCAGCATTAAAGGAAGACCATCCAGTTGCATTTCTGATCTTAAGACATCCGGCGCATGAATTAAGAGAAGATAACTGGCACTGGGTGACGATCACAGGATTTGATGAGGAAGAAGAGAAATTGATCTGGTCGAATTGTGGAGAGTGCGAAGAAATCGACTGGAATATGCTATTTGATACAGATAAGAAATATTATGTAGGAATCGTAAAATTTAAGGAGGAAGAATGATGTATGATGTGATCTTTAAAAATGGAAATGTCGTTGATGTGAAAAATGAACAGATCCTTCAGGCAGATATTGCAGTGAAAGATGGAAAAATCGCAGGAATTGGTCATTTTTCAGGGGAGAATGTAATAGATTGTACAGGAAAATATATCACACCTGGATTCATTGATGCACATGTACATATTGAATCTAGTATGGCGACACCAATGGAATTTTCCAAAGCAGTTATGCCGCATGGTACAACGACGGTTATCGCAGATCCTCATGAACTTGTCAATGTCAAAGGAAATGAAGCGATGGAATACATTCTGGATGCAGCAGGCGATGCCCCACTTGGAATCTATGTCATGATGCCTTCATCCATTCCAGCGACACCATTTGAGACAAATGGGGCAGATTTTACGGCGGAAGATATGAAGCAGTGGAAGGACCATCCGCTTGTCTTAGGACTTGGAGAAGTGATGTGTTATCCAGCGGTTCTAAGCAAAGAAGAGCAGATCATGAAGAAATTAGAGCTGTGTAAAGGAATGGTCATTGACGGACATGCACCAGGACTTAGCGGAGAAGACTTAAAGGCATATGTGGAAGCAGGAGTTATGACAGATCATGAATGTACATCTTTTGAAGAAGCCAAAGAAAAATGTCTTGCAGGCATGAAAATCTTAGTTCGTGAAGGAAGTGCAGCAAGGAATGTAGAAAATATAGTTCCGGGACTTGTCAAAGAACCAGAATTTATTGCACATTTTATGTTCTGTACCGATGATAAACATCTTGATACTATTGAAAATGAAGGACATATTAGTTACAATATAAAGAAGAGTATCCAGCTTGGAATGAATCCAATATCAGCGGTAAAGATGGCAACATATAATGCTGCAAAGACATATGGTTTAAATGATATCGGAGTATTAGAAGAGGGAAAAGATGCGGATATCGTGATCCTTGATTCTTTGGAGAGTGTCGAAGTACATTCTGTATACAAACAAGGAAGAATTGTGAACACAGAATTCTTTACAAAAGAAGCAAAACCAGTGAATGAATCAATGCTTCACACCGTTGTATTAAAGAATATCTCCAAAGATAAGATTCAGGTAAAAGCAGAAGGAAAGATCCCTGTGATCGGGATGATCCCAGGGCAGATCGTCACGAAGTTTTTACAGGAAGAGGTTCCATCAAAGGAGGGGTTATTTACTCCAGATAGTGAATATTCTAAATTATGTGTATTTGAACGTCACCGCGGAACAGGCAATGCAGCTGCGGCACCGATCAAGGGATATGGGATAACCAACGGTGCGATCGCAACATCTGTAGCACATGATTCACATAACATCATTGCGGCAGGAGATAATGACGAAGATATCATCAAAGCTGTACAGACGATAGAGGAGATTCAGGGAGGATACGCACTGGTATCTGAAGGCAGAGTTTTAGGTACTTTACCGCTGACGGTTGCGGGGCTTTTAAGCCAGAAATCGGCGAAAGACATCCAGAAAGGTATCGATGAGCTGTTACAGAAGGCATGGAAACTAGGAATATCCAGAGATATTGATCCATTTATCACATTATCATTTATGGCACTTCCAGTGATTCCATCATTAAGACTGACAGACCTTGGACTTGTGGATGTAGATACATTTCAATTATTAAAATCATAAGGAAAGAAGAAGGGTACAATGGCAAGACGAAGAAAAAGAAGACGCATCAACAAAGGAAGAGTTGCAGCACTATTGATCATTATCCTGGTGATCGCAGCAGGAATATTTTTTGTAACGACAAGATTTGGAAGAACAAGTTATGCATCAGTGAACAAATCCATGGGAGAATACATGGTAAAGGCAAATGATGATCTGCTCGGTAAAGGAACAGACAAAGAATTGAAGAAATCACTCTACGTTCCAAGAAAGATCGATAAGACAAAGAAACTGATCGCATTTACATTTGATGATGGTCCATTAAAAGGAAATACAGAAAGAGTATTAGCAGCATTAGAGAAGAACGATGCAAGAGCAACATTTTTCATGTTAGGACAGAATGCAAATTATTATCCAGAGACAGTCAAGAAAGTCTTAGAGTCAGGTAATGAAGTATCAAGCCACACATGGAATCATACATACCTTCCAAAGTTAAGTGCTGCACAGGTAAGAGAACAGGAAGACAAGACAGCGAATGCAATCTACAAAGCATGTGGAAGTAAACCAGTCAGCGTAAGACCTCCATATGGAGCGATCAATGAGAATGTTAAAAAAGGAATTGATACACCACTGATCCTTTGGAGTGTTGACACCTTAGACTGGAAGACAAAGAACACAGATGCGACTGTTAAAACAATCTTAAAACATGCAAAAGACGGAGATATCGTGTTAATGCATGATATTCATAAGCCAACTGTTGCAGCAGTAGAGAAAGTATTACCGATCCTTAAGAAGAAAGGATATGAAGTTTGTACAGTATCCGAGCTGTTAGAAGCTAAGGGTGTGAAAGCAGGCAAAGGTGATAAAGTCTTCAGTGCAACTGATATTATTAGAAAATAATGAGATTTAGAATTTGAAATTTTAAACAAATTGGAAAGGATTATCATGTTTTGTGAAGATCCTTTCCTTTTTTTGTTTGCAGGAGATTCCATAAAACAGGATTCTTTTTACCAAAAAGACAAAATCAAGAACAAACCAGATGCTAAAAGGAGCTATTTTGCTGTTTTGTTCTTGAATCAAAAGTTAGTGTATACTAACATATAACCGTAAATTATAAAAGAAAGGAAGAGAGAAGGAGTTTTTCATGAATGAGAAACGAGAAGTAATCCTGCCATCAGATTTTTCAGGAGAGAAAGGAAAGATCGTCTGTTATCGGATCAGCTCATATCTGGAGCTTTTGTATATTGATATCAGATCAAGAAGAATCCCAGAAGTCCAGATTCAGGCCTACGAAGGGGAAGCGGTCATGACAGTGAATTTCAGTTTCCTTGGCAAGTGTGAGGTTCTTTTGAAAAATGGTGGCGGTACTTATGTGGATACCGGGGAATATTCAATCGACTATGGGACTGCTTCAAGAGAAGCGGATGAATTTTACTATCCAAGAGCACAGTATCATGGAATGGAGTTGATCTTGTATCCATGTCCAGAACTTGACAAAGAACTGTCATTAAATGGCAGGAATACCAAAATGAGCGTTGAATTAAAAGAACGGTTTCTGGGAAGAGAGACACCATTTATTTCAAAAGCAGATGCAAGAATTGAACAGGCAGTGAGAGTGATTCAAGATGACATTGAAGCAGATGCAGATATGAATCTTCTTGCGGTGGATGTCAGCCGGTGGCTTCAGGTTCTTTGCAGCAAAAGGGATGCAGTGGAGACAAACAGGGTGTACTACTCAGGTTCACAGATTCAGATTGCGAGAAAGACCATGGATATTCTGACAGAAGATTTAAGCAAACGATATTCTGCAGCGACACTTGCGAAACATTTTGGAATCAGTGAGACAAGTCTTAAGAATTATTTCCAGGGAGTATATGGAAGAGGATACAGCGAATTATTGAATGAGATCCGAATGAAAAAGGCAGCAGAATTGATTCTGAAAAATTCAATGAAAATATCAGAGATCAGTGATGCAGTAGGATTTGCGACACAATCAAGATTTGCAAAAGCATTTAAGAATTATTACGGGGCTGCACCGCTTGAATATAAGCGCAAGCACAATTTAAATAAGGACAGCAGACAGATGGAATTGTCCGACAATAAATAATTTACGGAGGTGAATATAATGGAAGAAAAGAAAGAAAAAGAAGAAAGCCTGACAAAGCAGTTATACCATTTCGCAGGCAGTTACAAATATTTAAGCATTCTCTCAACCATTCTTGCAGCGATCAGTGCATTTGTTGCGTTAGTTCCATTTTATTATATCTGGAAAGTGATGCAGGAAGTGTTAAGAGTCAGATTTGATTTCTCAAAGGCAGCAGGAATCAGCACTTATGGATGGCGTGCGGTAGGATTTGCGATTCTTGGAATGATCATCTATATGGCGGGCCTCATGTGCTCTCATATCGCAGCATTCCATGTACAGGCACAGATGAGAACAGCAATGATGAACCACATCATGACATTACCATTAGGATATATTGAAAGCGAAGGAACTGGTAAGATTCGAAAGATCGTCACAGATTCCAGTGCAGCAACAGAAACATATCTGGCACATACCCTTCCAGATAAAGCAGTTTCCAAGGCAACACCGATCGGACTTATCATCTTAATGGCAGTCTTTGACTGGAGGTTAGGAATCATGTGTCTGATTCCGGCAGCGATTGGATTCGTATTCATGAGTTCCATGAGTGGAAAAGATCTGGCAGAAAGTATGAAACAGTATCAGAATTCCTTGGAAGTCATGTCAGCAGAAGCGGTTGAATATATTCGTGGAGTTCCCGTTGTCAAAACATTTGGACAGACGGTATTTTCATTTAAGAGATTCAAAGAAGCAATTGATGAATATGAAAAATGGACACTGGGATTTACGAAAAAAATGAGAAAACCAATGGTTGGATTTACAACAGCGGTCAATTCCATTTTTGTATTTATCATCATTGCAGCCTATGTATTTGGCGGACATGAGATCACAGCAGCATTTGGGTTAAACTTATTATTCTATATCATCATCACACCAATTTTAACAACAACATTGAT
The DNA here is from genome assembly GCF_030296915.1 of Anaerostipes hadrus ATCC 29173 = JCM 17467. Taxonomy (NCBI): domain Bacteria; kingdom Bacillati; phylum Bacillota; class Clostridia; order Lachnospirales; family Lachnospiraceae; genus Anaerostipes; species Anaerostipes hadrus. The sequence goes on from NZ_AP028031.1 coordinate 251,355, forward strand.
GAAACTTGCATACGCAGGCGAAGCCCAGATGCAGGTCGTTGATGGATTAAAACGTATGGGTGATGTGATGAACAGACAGTCATTAAAAGAGACAACCAACGGACAGATTCCAAAAGACAGTTCCGTATCTCTTCGGGATGTAACATTTGCATACGAAGGGGCAAAGAAAAATGCAGTCGATCATATTTCCATTGAGATCAAAGCGGGAGAACATGTCGCATTTGTTGGACCTTCTGGCGGCGGTAAAACAACCTTAGCATCCATGATCGCAAGATTCTGGGATGTCAAAGAAGGAAGCGTAAAGATCGGCGGCGTTGATGTGAGAGATATCACAAGCAGTGAACTTATGAATCAGATTTCTTATGTATTTCAGGACAGCAAATTATTAAAGATGTCCATCCTTGAAAATGTCAGACTTGGAAAACCAGATGCAACCGACGAGGAAGTTATGCAGGCATTAAAAGATGCGCAGTGTATGGATATCATCGACAAATTTAAAGACGGCGTCCATACAATGATCGGAGCCAAAGGAATTCATGTATCCGGTGGTGAAGCACAGAGACTTTCAATTGCCAGAGCATTTCTTAAAAATGCTCCAGTTCTGATCCTTGATGAAGCAACTGCATTTGCAGATCCAGATAACGAACAGAAAGTACAGAAAGCGTTTGAAAACTTATCAAAAGACAAGACCGTCATCATGATCGCCCACCGATTATCAACCGTTACAAATGCAGACCGTATCTATGTTTTGAAAGACGGAGCGATCGCAGAAGAAGGAAGCCACGGCGAATTATTAAAGAGTCACGGCATTTACGCCCATATGTGGGAAGAATATAACAAATCAGTGAACTGGAAAGTAGGGGGTGTATTATAATTATGAGAGAAAGATTAAAACATAAATATGCCCTTTCTGAACAGGGTGTCAATGATATGATTAAAGCGGTCATCATCGTAACAATTGCAAACTTAGCATTTATGGTTCCAGTCGGACTTCTATATCTGCTGGCATCTGATATTTTAAATGGTGGAATTCCAAGTTCAAAATTGCCAATGTATATCGGAGGAATGGTTATTTCAATATTGTTGATTATTATTACAACATACTTCCAGTACAACGCAACATTCCTCGCAACTTATGTGGAAAGTGGAGTCAGAAGACGTACACTGGCAGAGAAATTAAGAAAGATTCCATTATCATTTTTCGGTAAAAAGGACCTTGCAGACCTTACAAGTACGATCATGGGAGACTGTGCATGGCTGGAAACAGCAAGTTCTCACTTTTTCCCACAGTTATTCGGTTCCATGTGTTCCACAACGATCGTAACGATCTGTTTATTCTTTTTCAATGTAAAAATGACATTGGCAGCTGTATGGGTATTACCAGTTGCATTTTTTGTTGTATTCGGTGCAAGACCAATTTCACACCGATTAAATGAAAATGCAATGAAATACAAACTGGAATGCCAGGATGGAATTCAGGAAGGGCTGGAAACCGTTAGAGATTTAAAATCATACAACGCAACAAATACCTATATGGAAGGCTTAAACAAAAAGATTCAGGCCGTTGAAAAACACGCCGTAGTATCCGAAGCGATCAACGCAATGTTCGTATGCCTGTCACAGCTGATCTTAAAAGTAGGAATCGGAACGACAACCTTAGTCGGAGGAATCTTATTTGCAAAAGGAGAAATCGATGCATTAACATTCTTCATGTATCTGCTGGTCGTATCAAGGATGTACGATCCATTCCAGGTAGCATTAGAGAATTTATCCGCGATCATCTCTACAGACACACAGTGCAAACGAATGGATGAAATCTTAAGCCACGAAGAACAGGATGGAAATAAAACACTAAGCAATCAGGGATATGACATCAACTTTGATCACGTAGGATTTTCTTACGATGGAAATGAACAGATCTTAAAAGACGTAAGCTTCACCGCAAAACAAGGCGAAGTAACCGCACTGATCGGACCATCCGGAAGTGGAAAAACAACCGTATCAAGATTAGCTGCAAGATTCTGGGATATCAACAAAGGAACGATCACGGTCGGAGGCATGGATATCTCTAAGATCGATCCAGAAACATTATTATCACTATATTCCATTGTATTTCAGGATGTAACACTATTTAACAACACGATTATGGAAAACATCCGAATCGGAAGAAAAGATGCAACAGACGAAGAAGTTATGGCAGCAGCAAAATTAGCAAACTGTGAAGACTTTATCGAGAAAATGCCACAGAAATGGGATACCATGATCGGAGAAAACGGCTCAGAACTATCCGGCGGAGAACGCCAGAGAATCTCGATAGCACGAGCATTCTTAAAAGATGCACCAATCATCCTGATGGACGAAGCGACGGCATCTTTGGATGTAGATAATGAATCATTGATACAGGAAGCATTATCAAAATTAATCAAGGATAAGACTGTATTAATTATTGCACATCGAATGAGAACTGTGGATGGCGCTGATAAGATTGTTGTGTTGAAAGACGGGGTTGTTGCTGAAAACGGAACGCCGGATGAATTGAAAGCTTGTGATGGGATTTATCGACATATGGTGGAATTGCAGGTGGAGGCGGCTAATTGGAAGATGTAAATTGTAGTTTGAAATGGTAGTCGTGGGGAGTGTATATGAGAAAAACAAAATAATAAAGGATCCAGACCAGGAAATTTATGCATGTCATTTTGACAGGTCGCTTATCCGCAAGCTTTCCTTGTCTCGCTTCGCTCAGGCAGCACACCAAGCTTGCTGCGAACCTGTCAAAATAACGGCAAAATTTCAATGGTTCTGGATCCTTTATATTATTATTTTGTTTTTCTCATATACACGGACGGCTATTCAAACCACCACGGTGTGTATGTTATACGTTATTGGCTATTAATTTTTGTATTTATGAACGGAGATTTATAATTTTTTTCATAATGCTCTGTAGGCTTTAAAGTAAATTCAACATCTGATAAATGTCATCTTCTGTTTTATTCGGATTTCCTTGTACTAATTGATAAATGGGCTTAATTACGGTTTCGTCTTCGATTAAATCATCAGCTATCTTTTCTAGAGAATCTCCCCTTGCTATTTTCTTTTGTACCTGTGTGATTAATTTTAGTATTTCTCCCTCTTTTTTTCCTTCCTTACGTCCAATCCTTTTTGCACTTTGTATCTGACTGACTCTATCGCTTTCTGCCATTTCTTCTCGTAAATATAGGTATCTTTCCATTTCATCCTGACTGATTTTTATCATCTCTTCCAGCGCCCTTTCCATGTATTTATTACCTTTTGATTCCTGCTCTAGTTCTTCCCATGTTTGTGCAGCTATCAGTTTTGCCCATTGATATAATGGCTTTCTTTTTTGTTTCTCTTTTGCATACTTTAATTTCTTTAATTCTAACATATGAAATTGAAATTTTCTACTATATATCTCCTTCGTTTTCTCATCCATGAGACAGAATTTATGGTAATAATTTGGGCTTATCATCTGGTTGAAATTTAAGATACCTACATGGATACAAGGTGGGAGTTCTCTGTAGGGATGACCTTTTTGAAAACCATCGGTAACTTTATTCTTTAGCTTTTCTGCCATAGGTTATCCTCCTGTGTGCATAAATTCTTCAATTCTGAACTGAAATTCTTAATTGTAGAACTGCAATATTATATATGACTGTAGTTACAGTGTTTGAATTTTAAGAATTGCTTGTTTGATTTGTTTTTTTGTTGAAATGTACTATGTTTTTATAAATCGACTTATGTTTCTTATATTACCAGAAAAACCATATATTTACAATAACTATTTTTTACATTTTATTCCATATAAAATATTGCAAACCAATATCGTAAGTATATAACCTGCCAAAATCCCACATACTATCCAAAAAAGAAAAGAGGAAAAAAACCCATGGATCACTTCCACACAAGAACTCATAAACTAAAAGGAAACATCTCCCCAGATATCCAAGAAAACATAAAATACACAACCCAAATCATGCAGGATTGCAACGATCTGGTACAAAAACAATTCAAAATCGGAATCGATCACGAAATCAGCATATATATTGTATACATGGACGGCTTAGTAAATACAGAAATGCTTCAGGAATCTGTCATCAGACCGTTGCTTCAGGATTCTTTTCCGCAGGAAAGAACAGCAATCAGCCAATATGTGATCGAATCCGCAGACTGGAAATGGATCGATACAATGGAAGATGCTATGACAGCGGTTTTATCTGGGAATACGATTTTATTTCTGGGTGGAGAAGCAAGGGCTATCTTATTTTCCAGCAAATTATTTCCGACAAGAGGGGTACAGAATGCGGATCAGGAAGTGGCGATCGTTGGTCCCAAGGATAGTTTTACGGAGAGTCTGAGGATGAATACGGCATTGATCCGTAGAAGGATACGGGATACGAGGTTAAAAGTGATCCAGAAGCAGATTGGAACGAGAAGTAAAACGGATTATGCATTGATGTATATTGAGGATCTGGTACAGAAGGACATTTTAAATAAAATTCAGAAACAGATGGATAAGATCTGTGTCGATGGAATTTTTGATAATGGAATGTTACAGCAATATCTGGAAAAAGACAGTAAAACTCCATTTCCACTGTATCAGCTGACGCAGCGGCCGGATAAGGTTGCGAGTAGTATCATGGAGGGCCGGATTGCAGTTGTTCTTGATAATTCGCCAATGGTTTTATTGCTGCCCGTAACATTCAATGTGTTCTTTCAGGCAAGTGATGATTATTATAATCGTTGGGAAATTACGACATTTGTAAGAATCTTACGGTATATAGCAGCGATCATTTCCATAGGACTTCCTGGATTTTATGTGGCAATTGCGGGATTTCATCCGGAGGTGTTGCCAACGCCTTTTTTGCTGGCGTTGATCTCGGCGAGAGAAGGAGTTCCATTTCCGGTGATCGTGGAGGTACTGCTGATGGAATTATCGTTTGAGTTATTAAGAGAAGCAGGAATCAGACTTCCGGGACAGCTCGGAGGAACGATGGGTGTTGTTGGCGGTCTGATCGTTGGACAGGCAGCAGTTGATGCACATCTTGTTAGTACGATCGTAGTGATCGTGGTGGCATTGACTGCGATTGCTACATTTTCGATTCCGAATGAGTTATTCACCAGTGCGTTTCGTCTGATGAAGTTTTTTCTGATCATTCTGTGTGCCTTTTGGGGATTGTATGGATTCTTTTTAGGATTTCTGGCAATATTTATTCATTTATTCTATCTGGAGAATTATGGAATTCCATATGCACATCCAATGGTTGAAGAAAGAGGAAGATTATCTACAGCATTTCAGGATTTTATGGTTCGTTATCCACTAAAGCGGATGAAATACCGTCCAGAATTCACAAAAGAAGGGGCGAGGGTAAGGCAGAAGGAGGACGAGGATGAAAAATAATTCGCAGATGATCACGGCAAGACAGGGGAATCGGATCATGATCCTTGAAATATTTTCGGCAGCTGCAATGTTTCTTCCACAGATCGCACTACAAAAATCATATCATTCAGGAATTGTTGTGGTGGTCATGGCAAGTGTGATGGCAGGAATTTATTTGTGGATCGTAGATCATGCAGCAAGAGGGGTTTCTATTGAAAATGTACTAAAAAGATATCGTTTTGCAGCCATCATTTATTATGTAAGATTTCTGCTGAATGGAGCTTTTTTTTATTTATGTATTTTGTCTCTTACAAAAAAATATCTTCTTCCAGACAAATCAACATTTTTTATTGGATTTCCATTGCTTCTTCTGGCTTATCTGATAAATCAGGGAGGTTTAACAAAAAGAGGCAGAGTAATGGAAGGAATTTTTTGGTTTGTATTGCTACCGCTGATCTTCGTACTGATCTTGAGTATGGCAAATCTTTCATGGGATGAGTTAGCAGTCAGGAGTTGGTGTGGCAGAGAGATGCTCAATGGAAGTATTCTTGTATTTGCGCTGATGCATCCGATCGAGTTCGTGTGGTTTTACCGTGGAGATATGAAAGATGGACCGATCAGGATGCGATCATTTGCAGGTTTGATGATCCTTTTTCTTGGGGTGTTTGCAAGTACTGTAGGTTCCCTTGGAAAGAAGCTTACGATGGTCGATCCAGAACCTGTGATGTCTATGGCACAGGGAGTGGCAATGCCAGGAGGGATCATGGCAAGACTGGATCTTTTTTTGATCGCATTTTGGATCGTAGGTGTCTTTTGCGTATTCAGCGGTTACTTATTTTATGGAAATGAAAGTATCAAACATGCATTTTCAAAAGGAAGGATCGTGGGATTGAGTTTGTCATATGGTGGAATTTACGTCATAAGTCCATGGATCATGACAACATTTGCAACATGGATCAGACGGTATTTTTTTGTTTTTATCTATGGGAATCTGGTGATCGGATTGTTTTTTCCACTTATTTTATTTCTGATGTGGAGAAAGGAACAGAAAGATGAAAAAATATAGAGGGTATCTTTTGGTGCTGCTAATTGCATTTTGCATACAAGGATGCAGCAAACAACAAGATGTAGAAGATCATAGGTTTGTGTTGGCGATGGGATTTGAACGGCTCAATGAAAAGAAAGTATTGGTTCGTTATTCGTATGCGGATTTCGACAAGGCACAGAGTGATTCTGGAACAAAAATACCATCAAGGTCAGTGACATTTTTGGCAACGTCCTTAAAAGATGCAAATAAGAAATGGAAACAATATAAAAGTCAGCAGTTAAATTTTGGACATCTAAAAGTCGTGCTTTTTGCAAATGGAAAAAAAGATGAAAAGATTATCAAAGAATTAGTAAATGAACCTCAGATCGCGAAGTCTGTTTATGTATTAAAAACAGATCGCAATCTTTCTGATATTTTTAAAAAAGAAGACAAATTGTCGATCTCATTCGGAGAATATCTGTCAAAAAAACTGGAAATAAAGGATAGTAAGAATCTTACTCTTGGAAGGATTTACAGATAAAGGGAAAGAGATAAAAAGTTAACATTGACTTTACCAGATAGCGGTGTTAAACTTGAAAAGCTACACTATCTAGTGTGTAAAAGAAAAATAAAATACTACATCTAGTATACAATATAATGAGTGAAAGATAAGAGAATCTGATAGAGAAGGGAGAATTATGATCAAGGTAATTAAAAAAGACGGAACAAAAGAAGAATTTAATGTACAAAAAGTCGTAGTGGCAGTGAATAAATCAGCATATCGTGCACTGGTAACATTTACAGAGGAAGAACTTGATTTTATCTGCAACTTTGTCACGGAAAAAGTGGAGCAGATGCGCAAGAAGGAAGTTACGATTTCGGATATGCATAATGTGGTCGAAGGTGCATTAGAACAGACCAATCCACTGGTAGCAAAGAGCTACAGAGATTACCGTAACTATAAGCAGGATTTTGTACAGATGTTAGATGAAGTATACAAGAAGAGCCAGTCTATCATGTATATTGGTGATAAGGAAAACAGCAACACAGACAGTGCACTGGTTTCTACCAAACGAAGCCTGATCTTTAATGAATTAAATAAAGAACTCTATCAGAAATTTTTCATGACAACGGAAGAAATACAGGCATGCCGTGACGGATATATTTATATTCACGATATGTCTGCCCGCCGTGATACGATGAACTGCTGTCTGTTTAATGTACAGGAAGTGTTAAAAGGCGGATTTGAGATGGGAAATCTCTGGTACAACGAACCAAAGACATTAGATGTTGCTTTTGACGTGATCGGAGATATCGTATTAAGCGCTGCAAGCCAGCAGTATGGTGGATTTACGGTACCGAATATCGAACTGATCTTAGAACCATATGCCGAGAAATCCTATGAAGCAGGAATCGAACGATACGAAGGACTTGGATTATCCAGAGAACGCGCAGAAGAAGAAGCGATGAAAGATGTCAAACGTGAATTTGAACAAGGATTCCAAGGATTAGAGTACAAATTTAACAGTGTGTCTTCAAGCCGCGGAGATTATCCATTTATCACAATGACAGCAGGAACAGGAACTGGAAGATTTGCCAAGATGGCAACGATCTCCATGTTAGACGTTAGAAGAAGAGGACAGGGAAAAGAAGGACACAAGAAGCCTGTGTTATTCCCAAAACTTGTATTCTTATATGACAAGAATCTTCATGGACCGGGATGTGAGCTGGAAGATGTATTTGAAGCAGGAATCCGCTGTTCCAGACAGACCATGTATCCAGACTGGTTATCTTTAACAGGAGAGGGATATATCGCAAGCATGTATAAGAAATACGGAAAGATCATCAGTCCGATGGGATGCCGTGCTTTCTTATCTCCATGGTATAAAGAAGGCGGTATGAAGCCGGCAGGTGAAAAAGATGAGCCGATTTTTGTCGGAAGATTTAATATCGGCGCAGTCAGCCTTCATTTGCCAATGATCTATGCAAAATCAAAACAGGAAGGTAAAGATTTCCATGAAGTATTAGATTATTATCTGAACCTGATCCGTGAATTACATATCAGGACTTATGAATATTTAGGAGAAATGAAAGCCTCTACGAATCCGTTGGCATATTGTGAAGGGGGATTCTTAGGTGGACATCTGGGAATTCATGATAAGATCAAACCAATCTTAAAGAGTGCAACAGCTTCCTTTGGGATCACAGCGTTGAATGAATTACAGCAGTTATACAACCATAAGTCTCTGGCAGAAGATGGTGAGTTTGCATTAGAAACATTGCGCTATATTAATGAACAGGTAGAAAAATTTAAGAAAGAAGACGGAAATCTATATGCGATCTATGGAACACCAGCAGAAAACTTATGCGGTCTTCAGGTAAAACAGTTCCGTAAGAAATACGGTGTTATTGAAAATGTATCTGACAGAGAATACGTGAGCAATTCCTTCCACTGCCATGTCACAGAAGACATCACACCGATCGAGAAACAAGATCTTGAAGGACGTTTCTGGGAATTATGCAATGGTGGAAAGATCCAGTATGTAAAATATCCGATCAACTATAACAAAGAAGCAGTGAAAACATTAGTAAGAAGAGCGATGGATAAAGGATTCTATGAAGGAGTTAACCTGTCTTTAGCATACTGTGATGACTGTGGACACGAAGAATTAGAGATGGATGTGTGCCCGGTATGCGGAAGTAAAAATCTCACAAAGATCGACCGTATGAACGGATATCTCTCTTATTCCAGAGTTAAAGGAGATACAAGACTTAACGATGCCAAAATGGCAGAAATTGCGGAAAGGAAATCCATGTAAAATGCGTTACCATAATATTACGAAAGATGATATGCTAAATGGGGACGGTCTGCGAGCCGTCCTATGGGTTGCAGGATGCACCCACAAATGCAAAGGCTGCCACAATCCAGTCACATGGGATATCGAAGGGGGAATTCCATTTGATGATGCAGCAAAAGAAGAATTATTTGAAGCGATCAAACCAGACTATATCTCAGGTGTCACATTCAGCGGAGGAGATCCACTTCACCCAGCAAACCATGTAGAAGTTGCAGTTCTGGCAAAAGAGATCAAAGAAACATTTCCAAATAAGACAATCTGGCTGTATACAGGATTCTGCTGGGATGAGATCAAGACACTGGATGTTGTGAAATATTGCGATGTGATCGTAGATGGACCTTTTGTACAGGAAGAATTTGATGGAAAACTTCATTGGAAGGGAAGTAAGAATCAGAGAGTTATCGATGTGCAGGAAACATTGAGACGAAAAGAAATAGTGTTGTGTGAATTTTAATTTGTGTGTTGTCCAACTGTAGATTTCGAGTATATGATAAAAAATAAATAATCGCCTGAAAAAGCAGCTAGAGAATTTTGCTCACGTTTTTTACAGATCGCTGATTCGCTGGCTTTCCTTGCGAAACTCGCCTTCAAGGGAATTCAAATCAGAAACTCTTAGAGGCTCAAACATCGCACCAAGCCAGCTGCGAATCCGTAAAAAACGTGGCAAAATTCTAATGCTGCTTTTTCAGACGCTTATTTATTTTTTATCATATACCTGAAGTCTATAGAGTGGACAATTACAAGATTGGAAAATTTGAGTGGGTGTGTATGTTGAGTGTTATCGGTTTTCAATTTTTGTAGTGACTGACAGTGTTTATTATAAATACCAATACAGTAAAACATACACACCTACCAGTGGTTTCGATAACTGAAATTATTGAATATTATAAAAATAGTTATATGTCGGCGACCGTAGGAACACGCCTGCACTTAGCGAGTGGATGATCGTAAGATCATTCAGGAGCTTAGTACAGCTGCGTAGTGAGTCGAGCGAGAGTGCGTCGCAGACATATAACCATTTTTATAATATTCCACCAATAACTTCAGTTCATCAAACTACTTGCTAAAAATGCGGAGTTGCCCCGGATTCTTTGAAATATTTGTTTTTCTTTTATTTCCGTCACATACATGCAAGCTTACACTTCAAATCGATACTTTTTTTGCCTATAAATTTATGCTATGATTAAAGATAAGTGTATTTTGCAGCCATAAAATATACAGAATAAAGATGGAGGGAAGTTCATGTTTGACATTCAGCAGGAATTAAAGAAGCTTCCGGCAAAGCCTGGAGTTTATTTGATGCATAATAGCAAAGATGAGATCATTTATGTTGGAAAAGCGATCAAGTTATGTAATCGTGTGCGTCAGTATTTTCAAGACAGCCGGAATCTGTCTGTGAAGATTCAGCATATGGTAAAGAATGTTGCTTATTTTGAATATATCATCACGGATTCAGAACTGGAAGCTTTAGTGCTTGAGAACAATCTGATCAAAGAGCATCATCCAAAATATAATACAAAACTGAAAGATGACAAAGGCTATCCTTACATTAAAGTAACGGTCAATGAAGAATTTCCAAGAATCATGCTGGCAAGGAAGATGAAAGCAGATGGAGGAAAGTATTTCGGACCTTATACGAGTGCAGGAGCAGTAAATGATACGATCGAGCTGCTTCGCAAGATCTTTAAGATCCGTACTTGTAACCGAAGACTTCCAAAAGATACAGGGAAGGACAGGCCTTGTCTGTACTATCAGATCAAGCAGTGTGATGCACCATGCCAAGGATATATATCCAAGGAAGAATATGCAAAACAGATCGAAGAAACAATCAAGTTTCTAAATGGAAATTATAAACAGGTTGCAAAAATGCTTCAGGGGAAAATGCAAAAAGCATCGGATGAACTGGAATTTGAACAGGCGATGGAATACAGGGATCTGCTGAAGAGTATTGAGCGGATCATGGACCGTCAGAAAATCAATACGTATGCGTTTGAGGACCGTGACATTATTGCAATGGCACAGGATGACAAGGATGTTGTTGTATCTATTTTCTTTATCCGCCAAGGAAAGCTTCTTGGAAGAGAACATTTTCATATGGAAGCAGACGAGGAAAGTTCAAAGGAAGAAGTTTTAGGAGCTTTTGTTAAACAGTTTTATGCGGGGACACCTTATCTTCCAGGGGAAATCTTTCTGGAACAGGATATTTCAGAAAAGGAGATCATTGAAGAATGGTTGTCAAAGAAACGAGGAGCAAAAGTACATTTTAAGATACCAGTGCGTGGGCAAAAACACAAGATGGTAGAGATGGCAAAGGAAAATGCCCAGAATGTATTAAGAATGGATCGTGAAAAGATCAAACGGGAAGAAAGAAGGACGATCGGGGCAGTTCATGAGATTGAAGAATTGCTCGGGATGGAAGGTTTGAATCGAATGGAGGCATTTGATATTTCTAATATCAGTGGATTTCAGACCGTAGCATCCATGGTCGTATTTGAAAGAGGAAAAGCAAGAAGAAGAGATTATCGCAAGTTCCGTTTAAGAACCATTGAAGGTCCGGATGACTATGCCAGTATGGAAGAAGTTTTGACCAGAAGATTTCTTCATGGAAAGAAAGAGCTAGAAGAACTGAAAGAACAAGGAAAAGACACTACACTTGGCAGTTTTACAAAATTTCCGGATATTCTGATGATGGATGGAGGAAAAGGACAGGTCAATGTTGCACTTCGTGTGCTGGATCATTTGGGACTTGATATTCCAGTATGTGGAATGGTCAAAGATGATGATCATAGAACGAGAGGCTTGTATTATAACAACGAGGAAATCATATTTGCGCCAAACAGCGAAGCATTTTTACTTGTGACGAGGATACAGGATGAAGCCCATCGTTTTGCGATCGAATATCACAGGTCATTGCGTGCAAAAGGGCAAGTACATTCTGTTCTTGATGACATCAAAGGCGTTGGACCAAAGAGACGAAAAGAATTAATGAAGTATTTTAAAGATCTTGGACAAATCAAGACAGCAACAGTTACGGAACTTTTAAATGTTCCTGGCATGAATCAAAGTACTGCAGAGTCTATTTATGGGTTTTTTCACGATTCCAAGCAGTAAGGAAATATGTTAAAATAGAGAAAGAGACAGACAATCAAGGGTGCAGAAAGAGAGAAAGATTATGGATAAAGAGCATAGAGTATCAGTATATGATATGGTCAAGGAATTAAATTTAAAAGAAGTAACACCAGAGATCAATTCAAAAGAAGTTTACATTGAACAGGCAGAGATCAACCGTCCAGCATTACAGTTGGCAGGTTTTTTTGAAAATTTTGCACAGAATCGAGTTCAGATCATCGGAAAAGCAGAACACCTTTTTATTGAAGAGGTAGAAAAAGATGTTGAAAATGCGAAAAATATTTATAAAAGATTTATCGGAGCTGGAATTCCAGTTATTGTATTTTGCAGGAATCTGCATCCAAGTGAGATGATGATAAAAGTTGCCAAAGAGTATGGGGTACCGGTTTTGATATCTCAGGATACGACATCTGAATTTATGGCAGAAGTAATCCGCTGGCTGGGAACTGTATTGGCTCCAAGCATTACGATCCATGGAGTTTTAGTCGATGTATTTGGTGAAGGAATCCTGATCACAGGAGAGAGTGGGATCGGTAAGAGTGAAGCAGCTTTAGAGTTGATCCGAAGAGGACACCGTCTGGTATCTGATGACGTTGTAGAGATCAAGAGGGTCAGCAAGAAGTCATTGATCGGAACATCTCCGGAAGTTACAAGGTTCTTTATCGAACTGCGAGGAATCGGTATTATTGACGTTAAGAATCTGTATGGTGTTGAAAGCGTTAAGATGGAGCAGGAGATCAATCTGGTCATTCAGTTGGAAGACTGGAACAAAGATGCGGATTATGACCGCTTAGGATTAGAAGAGAAATACGTAGAATATCTTGGCAATAAAGTTGCAGCACATACACTGCCAATTCGTCCAGGGCGTAACTTGGCGATTATCGTAGAAGCAGCAGCGATCAATCACAGACAGAAGAAGATGGGATATAATGCAGCCGAAGAACTTTATAAACGTGTTACAGGTCAGATGGAGGATTAAATGATATGAAATATTTATATGGAATTGATATTGGTGGAACAACAGTAAAAATGGGTCTGTTTGGAGAAGATGGAACATTAAAAGAGAAATGGGAGATCAAGACAAGAACTGAGGAAAATGGAAAGAACATCCTGCCAGATATTGCACAGGCAGTGAATGATCACAGCAAAGCAAATGGTTTTGATAAGGAAGATGTGATCGGACTCGGAGTTGGAGTTCCAGGAGCTGTTCTTGAGTTTTCAAAAGTTAATGAATGTGTGAACCTTGGATGGGGAAGCGTGGATGTGGCAGGAGAATTGTCAAAGCTTACAGGGTGTAAGGTAAAGGCAACAAATGATGCCAATGCAGCAGCCTTAGGAGAGATCTGGATGGGAGCAGCAGCAGATTATAACAGCGCGGTGATGATCACTCTTGGAACAGGAGTCGGAGGCGGTATCATCGTTGATGGAAAGATCATTGATGGAAGCCGTGGATATGGTGGAGAGATCGGTCATATGACTGTGGATCCTTTTGATGATCGTGTATGTAATTGTGGAAAGACAGGATGTCTGGAACTTTATGCATCTGCAACGGGAATTGTATATGAGACAAAGAAAGCATTAAAGGATTATAAAGAAGCGACTATACTAAGAGACCTTGATGAAGTAACTGCAAAAGACATTTTTGATGCTGCTAAAGAAGGAGATACATTTGCCAAAGAACGGGTAGATGATCTTGGACAGAAATTAGCACTTGCAGCAGGGAATATCGCATTGATGGTCGACCCAGAAGTGTTTGTTATCGGTGGAGGCGTATCAAGAGCTGGACAGATCCTTTTAGATGCGGTCAATGCACATTTTAAGAAGTATACATTTGGAAAAGCACAGGAGACAGGATTTGTACTTGCGACTCTTGGAAATGATGCTGGAATTTATGGTGCAGCTAGTCTGATGCTTTCATAAGATGAAGAGATTTGGAATCCTGTGATATACAGGATTCCATCTTGCATTAATATTAAGAATGGAGAAATTATGGATACAAAGATTGATCAGTTAAAACAGATCATACCAGAAAAATATATTTTAAGACAGGAACCGATGAAAAATCATACAACATTCCGTATTGGGGGACCCGCCGATATTTTTGTGGCACCAGAGAATATGGAAGAGATCAAAGCGGTCAGTCGTTTTGCAAAAGAAGAGGGAATTCCATTATTTGTTTTAGGAAATGGGAGTAATCTTTTGGTCGCAGATGATGGAATGGACGGAATTGTTCTTCAGATTTACAAAAACTACAGTGGAATCGAAGTCCGTGGTAATGAACTTATCGTCAAAGCAGGAACTTTATTAAGTTCTACATCCAGAGCAGCACTCAATGAAGAATTAACTGGATTTGAGTTTGCAGGTGGAATTCCTGGAACATTTGGCGGAGCTGTCGTTATGAATGCTGGTGCATACGGTGGTGAGATGGTGCAGGTACTAAAAGAAGTGACAGTTCTTACAAAAGAAGGAGAGATCAAAACTCTGAAAGCAGAAGAATTAGAGCTTGGTTACCGTACAAGTAACGTTTTAAAGAATGAATACGTTGTCTTAGAAGGTGTGATCGCACTTAAGAAAGGAAATAAAGAAGAAATCAAAGCAAAAATGGATGAGTACGCATTGGCGAGAAAAACAAAACAGCCATTAGAATATCCAAGTGCCGGAAGTACATTTAAACGTCCAGAAGGATATTTTGCCGGAAAATTGATTCAGGATGCAGGATTAAAGGGATATCAGGTGGGAGATGCACAGGTATCTGAAAAACACAGTGGTTTTGTGATCAACCGTGGAAATGCTACAGCATCCGATGTTATGCAGTTGATCAGTGACGTGAAAGATAAAGTAAAAGAACAGTTTGGAGTTACGATGGAGCCAGAAGTCAAACGTGTTGGAAGGTTCTAAAAAGGAGCAGTACAGATGAGATTTGTAATTGTAACAGGAATGTCAGGAGCAGGAAAAAGCAGTGCATTAAAGACATTAGAAGATGCTGGATATTTTTGTGTTGATAATCTTCCAGTGGCTTTACTTGATAAATTTGCAGACATGTTGTTAGATGAAACTGCCAAGATTGAAAATGTTGCTCTTGGGATTGATATCCGTAATGGAAGAGGAATTGGCGAGTTAGCACACAAATTAAAAGAAATCGAGGCAGCGGGGATCAAGTATGAGATTCTCTATCTGAATGCAAGTAATCGTATTTTATTAAAACGCTATAAAGAGACAAGAAGAAATCATCCTCTGTCAAGAGATGGAAGAGTTGAGGATGGAATTGCAAAAGAGCGGGAGATCATGAAATTTCTGCAAGATCAGGCAACGTATGTGATCGATACTAGCCAGCTTCTGACAAGGGAGTTAAAAGAAGAGATCGATCGTATTTTTGTAGACGGAGAAGAAGGGGAACGATTCCAGATTGCAGTTGTTTCTTTTGGATTTAAACATGGGATTCCTGCGGATGTAGATCTGGTATTTGATGTCAGATTTCTTCCAAATCCATACTATGATCTGAATTTGCGACCATTAACTGGAAATGACAAACCAATTCAGGATTTTGTGATGAAGCATGAAGAATCTGTGGAATTTCTTGATAAGTTAGATGATATGATGAGATTCTTGATCCCAAATTATATTAAAGAAGGCAAGTATAATCTTGTGATCGGAATCGGATGTACTGGAGGAAAGCATCGATCTGTTACGATCACGAATAAATTGGCAGAGAGATTAAAACAACTGCCATATTCTGTCAAAGTAGAGCATAGAGATATTATGAGGTAGGCAATGTCATTTTCAAGTAATATTAAAGAGGAATTATCAAGAAATGAAACCGGTGCCAGACACTGTAAGATTGCGGAGATCGCAGGATTCTTACGTTTTGGAGGGAATATCAGTCTAGAGCCAGAACATTATGAGATTCAGATCCAGACGGAGACGGTATCTGCTGCGAAACGTTTTTATAAACTTATCAAAGATGTGTTTGATATTCATGCGAAGATTGATGTTGGACGAAACGAATTTTTAAAAAGAAGTCGAAATTATACGATAAGTGTTGACAAGCATAAGGATTGTGTTTTAATATTGAAAGCAGTGAAACTTTTAGATTCCAAAGAATTTGGACTTGTTTTACAGAACACATGTTGTAAGCGGGCATATATTCGAGGGGCTTTTCAGGCAGCTGGTTCCATGAGTGATCCAGAGAAGAATTATCATTTTGAAGTTGTATCTACTAATGTACAGACAGCAGAACAATTAAAAGAGGTCTTGAATTTTTTTGATTTAGATGCTAAAATTGTTTTGCGTAAAAAGTACTACGTGGTATACATGAAAGAAGGATCAAAGATTGTAGATGTGTTGAATATTATGGAAGCACACGTCGCATTGATGGAGCTGGAGAATGTAAGAATCCTGAAAGATATGCGTAATAAAGTAAACCGTCGTGTCAATTGCGAGACAGCGAATATTAATAAGACGGTTTCAGCCGCAGTCAAGCAGGTGGAAGACATTGAATATATTGATAAGCACAAAGGCCTCCGTTTTTTAGATCAAGGGTTGCAGGATATTGCAAGATTACGTCTGGAACACCCGGAAGCTACACTGAAAGAACTTGGAGATATGCTAGAACCGCCAGTAGGCAAGTCTGGTGTGAACCACCGGTTAAAGAAGATCGGCCGAATTGCGGAAGAGATAAGATTGGGAGGACAGGAATGATTTCAAAGAACGTCAAAGTGGAAGTAGCCTTAAGAGAAGAAGACAGACCAATAGCTTTTCTTGTACAGATGGCGAGCCAGTTTGAGAGCAAGATTTTATTCGAGACAGGGAATAAGCAAGTCAATGTAAAGAGTATGATGGGAATGATGAGTCTTGGATTAGACTTAGATCGTTTAGAGGATTTAACAGTCGTAGCTGACGGAGTCGATGAAGAAGAAGCAATCAGCAAGATTGAATATTATCTTACAAAAGGAGCATAGATACACATATCTGTGCTTTCATATATGCCGAAATAGCTCAGTTGGTAGAGCACTTCACTCGTAATGAAGGGGTCGCCGGTTCAAGTCCGGTTTTCGGCTTACATAACAAAGGATCAGGCAAATGCCTGATCCTTTGTTTGATTTGTATTAACCACCAAAATAAGAAAAATGCATATAATCTCTGCGGGATCCCCACAATCCACGATGAAAACCATATTTCTCGAGGATTTTAACCAATTTACAGTTCAAAGGAATTGAATAACGATTCTTCTTAGGTTTCCAGAAGGAACCAGCCAATACCTTTTTACCCTGGATCATATAGTTTTCATTGGAGTTAATATCAAAAGCTAATCCCTCACAATGTTCAGAACTGGAATTCTTACCACGCCAGCTGTAGCACCCGATCTCATGGATAGGGAAACGTTCTTTGCTCTTGTAGATTTCCTTAAACATTTCTTTGATAGAAGGTGCAAGCCCTTTGTTTACAGTGATACGGAATTTTCTTGTATATTTTTTCTTACCTTTCTTATCCCATACTTTTACTGTAATCGTTTTCATATGTTTCTTTGCCTGCTTAGCACTCTTATAGTCAGCATAATAAGACTTCCCAAAAGCACGGCGGCAGCGACTTTCATAAGATTCGTCTGCATAAGAATAGTAATCACAGTATTTTAGATAAGGCGTCATTGGACCATACAGTTTACCGCCATTAAAGTTCTTATATGCCTGAATTTTGTAGTAATAAGCAGTTCCGTTTGTTAATTTCGTATGAGTATAAGATAAGTTGTTTCGACTTGTGAAAGTCTTTAATTTTGTGTAATTTCCATCTTCCTTTTTGGAATAATATACGATATACCCATCAGCCTCATCATTTTTTGCCCATGTGATCGTATTGATCTTTTTTTTCTTGGAAGAAGCACTTTTTACTTTCGTACCATTGATCGTAACCTGACAAGAAATATAATTAGAAAAATCCCCATAAAATGTTTCATCAATATATGTAGTGTATGGACGGATCTTGTAATAATATATTTTCCCTAGCTCAAGATTTTTCTGCGTATATGTTTGGAAAGATTCGTCATCATCATCGTACCACCAAGAACTTCTACTTTCATTAGATACAGTTTGGACTAACTCATAATTTCCATCAGGAGAAACACTTCGATAAATTTGATAACCATCACAATCATCGGATGCTTTCCATTTAACAGTAATACTATGTGAATTTCCAGTGCTGGCTTCCAAAGAAGAAGGAGCTGGCAATGGATTAATAATACATTTGCCTGCATAAGTGGTTACAGTTTTATATCCCTCATTATCTTCATAAGAAGCTTCTAATTTGTAATAATAAGGAACACCTTTTGCAACATAGGTGTTTGTATAGGAATTGCCAGATACGGTATTTTCATAGCGATAAGAACCGTTTGGGGAAGTTGCTGAATAAATATCTACTTTAGAATAAGAAACTCCATCAGGTGCCTTCCATTGTATGGTTATATCATTACCATTTAATCCATAATAAGTAATAATTGGTGCAGCATTTTGATTTTCATTGGCAGAAACCTTCTTACCAAAGACAAAAAAACAGCTAAACATTAAAATAAATACCAAAAATCTGCATAGATTCCTAAAAATTTGTTTTTTCAATTTATATTCCCCTTTCTTCATATATATTCTATACGGTCTCATTATAACATAAAAAAACCACAGTAATGCAAAAATCAATGAAAAATGCATACTGTGGTTTTTAATATTCTATTTTAGCTTACAAGTGTCGATACAGTAAATAGTATCTACTGATCCAGGAAACTAAATCTCAAATAAATCACTATAAGCTTTCAGTGCTCCTTCAGTTTCATGTGCAAGTACACGTTTTGCAAGTACTTTACCAAGCTGAACACCTTCCTGGTCAAAGCTGTTTACATTCCAGATGAATCCCTGGAACATGATCTTGTTCTCGAAATGAGCTAACAGAGATCCAAGTGATTCAGGTGTTAACTGATCTCCGATGATGATACTTGATGGACGTCCACCTTCGAATTTCTTGTTGTTGTTTTCATCATCTTTACCACATGCGAAAGCAACGATCTGAGCTGCAACGTTAGCACATAACTTCTTCTGGCTTGTGCTTCCTTCGATCACAACATCTGTAGCAAGCTGGCTGTCTTTGAATCCAACGAACTGTAAAGGAACGATGTCAGTTCCCTGATGTAATAACTGATAGAAAGAATGCTGTCCATTTGTACCAGGTTCTCCAAAGATGATAGGTCCTGTTACATAATCTACAGGTTCACCAAAACGGTTTACAGATTTACCATTAGATTCCATGTCACACTGCTGTAAATGTGCTGGAAAACGGCTTAATGCCTGAGAATATGGTAAAACAGCTGTTTCAGGATATCCCTGTACATTTCTTTCATAAACACCGATCAGGGCATCTAATAAGTCAGGGTTTGCTTTGATGTCTTTGTTAGTAGCAAGCTTGTCTTCTTCAGCCATACCATCAAGGATTCTTGCAAAGACGTCTGGTCCAAATGCAAGTGAAAGGATCACTCCACCTACAGAAGATACAGAAGAATAACGTCCACCGATAAAGTCATCCATGAAGAATGCAGCAAGATAATCATCACTCTTAGCTAAAGGAGAAGTCTCACTTGTTGCAGTTAACATATGTTTAGAAGGATTTAATCCAGCTTTTACTAAAGCATCTTTAACGAAAGCTTCATTTGTTAATGTCTCTAATGTTGTTCCAGATTTAGATACAACGATAAATAAAGAACGGGAAACATCGATAGAATTTAAAACAGCAGCTGCATCATCAGGGTCTACGTTACTGATGAATTTTGCTTCCATTTTAGCGCATCCGTTTGTCTTAGCCCAGTTTTCAAGAGCGATATATAAAGCACGAGGTCCTAGATCACTACCACCGATACCGATCTGAACAACTGTAGTGAATGTTTCACCAGCTTCATTTGTGATCTCACCAGCATGTACTTTGTTTGCAAAGTCAGCTGCTTTTCTCTGCTGTTCAACGTAGAAATCACGTTTGTTGACACCATCAACGATAACGTTTTTTCCAAGCTGTCTGCGGGCTAAATGATGAAGAACAAGTCTCTGTTCTCCTGTGTTGATGATCGCTCCGTTGTATAATTCTTCGAATTTGTCAACTAACTGATGTTCATCAGCTAATTCAGCTAATACATCAAGAACTTCATCATCTACCTGTTTTGCAGCGTAGTTAAAGCTTAAACCAGAAGCCATAGGTGCAGAATATTCAGCGACACGTTTCGCACCGTTTTCACCTGTCATAGCTTCTTTGATGTCTACATGATCTTTAAGATCTTTGAGTTTAGCATAAGATGTTAAAGTATCAAGATTGTTCCATGTTACCATAAATAAATCCTCCTTAAGTCCATATAAATATAAAATGAAAGATATAAGGAAATCCAGATACAAATGGGTATCTGCACGCACTAATATCATAGAATAATTATACAAAAAAAACGCTGTAAATGCAATCTGAAATGGGACTAAGTATTAACTCATTTTATGAATTTTTGCTAACAGTAATGATGAGACCAACTGGACGTTTTATGGTTCCATTACCAAGATAGCTGTCAGAAGAAATATCATGAGACAGATCAGTTTCCCAAAGCTGATAGTCATAAGTACGATTCAAAACATAGATATTTAAATCAGCACCGTTTTCTGAGGAAAGTTTAAAAGTTTCATTCATATTTGATCTGTTTGAGACAGAAAAACCATATGCAGATGTTAAACATGATTCTAATGTCGTATTTTTTCCAGATACAGATGCAATATTTGAGAAATCATAAGTTGTTGCTGCAGATTCTTTGATTGACTGAGTTAAAGAAGTATCAGCAGTGATTGATCTTACATAAGAAACCTGATCTTTGTATCCTTCTTTTTTTACAGAATAGCTTGCAAGTCTTGTATCAACGGAAACTTCATTATTCTGACCATCTGCATCGTTCACAGAATAATTATTGACTGGAATGTATACGATCTTGCTTGTCTTATCAGAATCTTTTAAACCATAAGTGGAAATGATCTTCTTCACATCAGAGGATTTTGTGAATTCTGTATTGGAATGATAATCAGTTAAAGTTGTTGTTTTGGCAGCTGCTATGATCTGTGTTGGCTTTTTATAAGTTGTGTTTGATCTTACTCCGGTTGTACCGATACCAACTGCGAGAGCAACAGCGACGGCAGCACCCATGATATTTTTTATCATATATATTCTTGGTTCCTTTCGTGTAATTGTAAGTATTAATCTTCATTTTCTTAAATTGGGTACATTATAAATACAATATACAATCCAAGTCAAGCAAAATTCGAAGATTCAGCGTTTTGTGTAATAAAACCAAATTTAATAGGAAGTCTTTTGTGAAATTGTTTTTTGGGTTTCTAATATTGCTAAGCTATGGTACAATAAGTTTTTGTGAGTCAAAATATATAGAAAAGAGGAAAGTAATTTGGAAAATAGAGAAAAATTTTCATCTAGAATTGGATTTCTTTTGATCTCGGCTGGTTGTGCGATCGGCTTGGGAAATGTGTGGAGATTTCCATTTATCACAGGACAATACGGTGGAGCTGCATTTGTACTGATCTATCTGTTCTTCCTGATCATTTTAGGGCTGCCAATCCTTGTTATGGAATATGCAGTCGGAAGAGCCAGCCAGAAGAGTATTGCAAGATCCTTTCAGGTGTTAGAACCAAAAGGAACGAAATGGCATTGGTACAGTTATGTTGGCATGGCTGGAAATTATCTGTTGATGATGTTTTACACGACAGTAGCAGGATGGATGATCAGCTATTTTTTTAAGATGTTAAAAGGAGACTTTGTTGGGAAAAATCCAGCACAGGTAGAAAATACTTTTGGAACAATGCTGTCAGATCCAAAGGCACAGATCTTCTGGATGTTAGTAGTTATTGCATTGGGATTTTTAGTATGTTCTCTTGGTCTTCAAAATGGAGTAGAGAAGATCACAACAGTTATGATGTCATGTTTGTTTATCGTAATTCTGGTATTGATCGCAAGGAGTGTAACTTTAGATGGAGCCTCTGCAGGATTAAAATTTTATCTGATCCCAGATTTTGCAGCAGTGAAGAAACAAGGTGTGATGACGGTCGTATCCGCAGCAATGGGACAGGCATTCTTTACACTAAGTCTTGGAATAGGGGCGATCGCAATCTTTGGAAGTTACATTGACAAGAGTCGAAGACTGACAGGAGAAGCAATCAGTGTGGCAATTCTTGATACGTTAGTAGCATTAATGGCAGGACTGGTGATCTTTCCAGCATGTTTTGCATTCGGAGTAAACCCAGGAAGCGGACCAAACTTAGTATTTATCACACTGCCAAATGTATTTAACGAAATGCCAGGAAGCAGGATCTGGGGAGCGATGTTCTTCTTATTTATGAGCTTTGCGGCACTATCAACGATCATTGCAGTATTTCAGAACATCCTGTCATTTGCACAAGACCTATGGGGATGGAGCCTTAAGAAAGCGATCGTATTTAATGCAGTACTCATTATTGTGTTATCCTTACCATGTGCTCTAGGATTTAACGTATGGAGTTTTATTCAGCCACTAGGAGCAGGAACAACGATCCAGGATTTAGAGGACTTCATCGTAAGCAACAATATTCTTCCAATAGGATCTCTGATCTATCTGTTATTCTGCGTTACAAAATACGGATGGGGATGGGACAACTTTATGAAAGAAGCCAACGAAGGAAAAGGAATCAAATTCCCAAAATGGCCACGTATTTACATTACTTATATATTACCATTGATCGTTTTGTTTATCCTTGTGCAGGGGTACATAGAGAAGTTTTAATTTGTAGAGTTGGCCAACTTTAGATTTCGAGTATATGATAAAAAATAAATAAACGATCGGAAGAGCAGCTAGAGAATTTTCCTCACGTTTTTTACAGATCGCTGATCCGCCGGCTTTCCTTGCGTAACTCGCCTTCAAGGGTATTCAAAACAGAAACTCTTTGAGGCTCAAACAACGCACCAAGCCGGCTGCGAATCCGCAAAAAACGTGGCAAAATTCTAATGCTGCTCTTCCGATCGTTTATTTATTTTTTATCATATACCTGAAGTCTAAAGTGTGGACAATTACAAGATTGGAAAACTTAAGGTGATAGATGTAGGTTAAACGTTATTGGTATTTATAATAAATATCTGTTTACCACTACAAAAATTTACACAGTTGCATGTGTAGATCTATTATCTGCTCCTTCATGGCTTTTCTGGAACAGTTTCTTAAAGCAGGAAACTGCAACCATAAGTCCAAGTGCCATCAGAAGTAAAGCGACGATCAACTGTAATCCATCGATCATAAATACGAATCCACCTGTTACAAAGATCTTTGTAAAGATTCCGATCACGGCCTGTACAAGGGCTGTAAATGTTACAACTAACATGATGCACATAGGTGCGTATAACATCCATCCTTTTCTTCCTGTTGTTAATAAGAAGACAGATAATGCGATCAATACCAAAGATGCTAATAACTGGTTTGCGGCTCCGAATAATGGCCAGATGTTGTTGTATCCACCTAAGCATAATAAGAATCCGAAGAATAATGTGATAACAGTTGAGAAATATTTGTTTGTAAATAATTTTCTTACCCCTGTAAGATCAGAGCCATCAGCAGCTTCTCCCATGAATAATTCCTGGAATGACATACGTCCGATTCTTGCTACAGAGTCAAGGGATGTTAATGCAAGTGCAGAAACACACATTGTCATAAAGCAAGTAGCTACATGTTTAGGGATTCCAAGTAATGTTAAGAATCCAGCTACATTTCCTGAGAAGATCTGGAATGGTGTTCCTTCAGGCATTTTACCACCGACAGCTGCTGCACCGACAACAACTAAGGCGATAACACCTAATAAAGATTCTACCATCATAGATCCATATCCAACACAAAGCATGTCTTTTTCATTGCTGACTGTCTTAGATGATGTTCCGGAAGATACCAAACTGTGGAATCCTGAAACAGCACCACAGGCGATCGTGATAAATAATGTAGGGAATAAGCTTTTTCCACCAACATTAAATCCGCTGAATGCTGGTAAATTCATTGCTGGATGGGCAACAAATACACCAAGAACAGCACCGATGATCATTCCGACTAATAAGAAGGTACTTAAATAGTCACGAGGCTGCATCATTAGCCACATTGGCATAACAGATGCAAGGAATAAGTAAACCATAACGACTGCGATCCATGTATTTTTTGTAAAATATAATGGGAAGGCAATACCAACGGCTAACATAACGAGCAGTAATACAAGTCCTGCAACAAATTCTACTTTCTGGTTTGGTTTTACATATTTTGTGAATAATCCGAAAACAACAGCTCCTAAGATAAATAACATGGAGATAGAAGCAGCGGCAGCGTTTGGTGAACTTTTAGCACCAGTTACTGTGAATCCGTTAAATGTTCCTGCAACCATATCTGTGAAAGCTGCGATTACAAGTAAAGTAAATAACCAGGAGAACAGAAGAAATAATTTTCTTCCTGTTTTACCAATGTATTTCTCGATCAGGACACCCATGGATTTTCCTTCGTTCTTTACAGAAGCGTAAAGAGCTGTAAAATCCTGAACGGCTCCGAAGAAGATACCACCGATCAACAGCCAGAGAAGAACTGGCAGCCATCCAAACATTGCGGCGATGATCGGTCCGGTAACAGGACCTGCACCTGCGATGGATGAAAATTGATGGGAAAATACAACGGCTTTTGGTGTCGGGATGTAATCTTCACCATCTTCGTGTGTGTAAGCTGGGGTTTTCGCTTTAGGATCGATTCCCCATGTCTTAGCTAACCAGCGTCCGTAAAGGGCATAACCAGCAACTAATACGACGATTGCGATTGCTACGATTGTTAAGCTATTCATTCTTAATCACTCCTCTTAAAATAAACTCTATCATAAAATAAAATGTATTCAAAACACAGGATACAATAAAAATGAGTAAAAAAAATCTCCTGAAATGCCTGCTCAGCATTTCAGAAGACGAATATTCTCCGCGGTACCACTTCTTTTTATTACTCAAATCGTAATCCCTTAGTCACATCATTTAATGTGCTCCTTGATAACGGAAGGATTCCGGTCGCACTTACTAATGAATCATCATGTTCAGCTGACTGCTCGCAGGGGATATGGACATAAGTTCTTTATTGCCTCACAGCAACCGACAACTCTCTGAAAAAGAATTCAAATATCAATGTGTCCTGCTCATTGCATTCTGTATTTCGTTGCATTCATAATAGTCCTGTAAAAAAAGAATGTCAAGAGAAAATAATGTTCTATTTTTGATACAATCAAGCCATTAAGGCTTTGCTTACTTCCTTAAGATTCATACCGTTAGAGCCTTTGATCAGTACGACATCGTTCTTCTTTAAGTAAGTTTCAAGGAAAGCGATCAGTTCTCCGTTAGAAGAAAATGCACGGGTATGAAGAGAAGGATTTTCCTTCCATGCTTCCTCAATATAATGTCTGGAAAGTTCACCAGTGATAAAGAGATCTGTCACTTTTGTTGTAGCGATAAAACGTCCCACTTCTTTGTGGTATTCCGGTGAATCTGGTCCAAGTTCTAACATGTCAGATAAGACAGCGATCTTTCTTCCACGTGTCTTAAATTCAGATAAAATACTTAAACTTGCTTTCATGGAATCTGGGCTTGCATTATACGCATCATCGATCAGAATATAGTCGTTAACGTGGATAATATTCTGTCGCTGACCAGAAAATGTGGATAACTGTGCCTTGATCGCACTCATTGGAACATCATAGCGGAGTCCGATCGCAATGGCGGCTAATGCATTGGATACATTATGCTTTCCAAGTACATTTAAAGTGATAGGTTCTTTCATATCACCATAGTGGAATTCAAATAAAGTCTGTCCACCTTTTTCACGGATTTTTTCTGCACGGTAAGTACAATCATCTGCGAAACCGTAAAATTCATATGGTTTTTTGACATAATCGATATGTTTACGGATCATATCATTATCTCCATTTAAGAATAGGACACCATCTTCAGGCAGACCATTCTGGATATCTAATTTTTCGATACAGATATTGTCTCGGGAACCCATCATCTCAATGTGTGAAACACCAACATTTGTGACAACACCAACGTTTGGATGGATGATATTACCAAGAGTTGTGATCTGTCCCTTTTCACTCATTCCCATCTCAAGAACACCGATCTCATCTTCGGATGTCAGATGATCTAATGTTAATGGAACACCAACCTGACTGTTTTGATTTCCAATTGTTTCAAATACTTTGTATTTGCCCTTTAAAACATGTGCGATCATCTCGCGGGTTGTTGTTTTACCAACACTTCCAGTAACGCCGATGATCGGAAGAGACATTTTATTTCTGTAATAGGCAGCAATCTGCTGCATGGCTGTCAAAGTATCAGGAACTTTGATGTATGGAGCATTTCCTGAAGCTTCTGTATGTTCTTGTGTTAAGCAGGCACCGCCTTCTTTTAATGCATTAGGAATAAAAATATGGGCATCAACACGTTCTCCGATGATCGGTACAAATAAAGTGTTAGGACCGATCTCCATAGAATTCGTACTTAAGTGGTCAATCTTCATGGAAGGATCACCACATAAAAGTGTTCCGTCTGTTGCTTCTAAAATGTCTTGAATTGTTATATTCTCCATAGAAAACCTCGTTTCTTTCACTGTTAGATTTCAGCATAGGTGTGATTGATGATAACGGTTTAAAAAATTTATGCTGTTATCTACAGATTATAGCATAAAATGAAGTTGTATGATAAAATGATAGCCAGAAAATACAAAAAACATATTAGAAAAGAGGGTTCATGAGTTTTACACATTTACATGTCCATACAGAATACAGTCTGCTGGATGGTTCCAGCAAGATCAAGGAGCTAGTTCATCAGGCAAAAGAGCTTGGCATGGACAGCATTGCGATCACCGATCATGGAGCGATGTACGGAGTGATCGATTTTTACAGGGCAGCGAAAGCAGAAGGGATCAAACCGATCATTGGATGCGAGATTTATGTAACAACTGGTTCGAGATTCGATAAAGAAGCCAGTCAGGGAGATAAAAGATACTATCACCTGGTACTTCTTGCCCAAAATGACACGGGTTACCATAACTTGATGAAGATCGTTTCCAGGGGGTTTACCGAAGGATTTTATTACAAGCCACGAGTAGATTATGAAGTTCTGGAAGAATACAAGGAAGGTCTGATCGCATTAAGTGCATGTCTTGCTGGGGAAGTTGCAACTTATATCCGTGAAAATAACTACGAAAAAGCAAAGAATACGGCGTTGAGATTACAGGATCTTTTTGGAAAAGACAATTTCTTCCTGGAATTGCAAGATCACGGAATTCCAGACCAGACAAAAGTAAATACGGCACTGCTTAAGATGTCAAAAGAGACAGGAATTGATCTGGTTGCTACAAATGATATTCATTATACATTTAAAGAAGATGCCGAGGCACACGATATCCTGCTTTGTATCCAGACGGGGAAGAAAGTGCAGGATGAAGACCGTATGCGTTATGAAGGAGGTCAGTATTATTTAAAATCTCCGGAAGAAATGCAGAGATTGTTCCCATATGCAAGAGAAGCGATCGAGAATACAGGCAAGATTGCCAAACGTTGTAATGTTGAAATCGTATTTGGAGAACAGAAAGTGCCAGAATATGATGTGCCAGAAGGATACACTGCAGTTACGTATCTGAACCATTTATGCGAAGAAGGCTTAAAACGTCGTTATCCGAATATTACAAAAGAATTAAGAGAGCGGCTGGATTATGAATTGAAAACTATTGAAAATATGGGATATGTTGATTATTTTCTGATCGTATGGGATTTCATTCATTATGCAAAAGAACATGGGATCGCAGTGGGACCTGGTCGTGGTTCCGCAGCCGGAAGTATCGTTTCTTACTGTTTGGAGATCACAGATATCGATCCGATCCGGTATCAACTGCTGTTTGAACGTTTCTTAAATCCAGAACGTGTATCCATGCCCGATATCGACGTGGATTTCTGTTATGAGAGAAGACAGGAAGTCATTGATTATGTTGTAAGAAAATACGGGAAAGATCAAGTGGTACAGATCATCACTTTTGGAACTATGGCTGCAAGGGCTGTGATCCGTGATGTCGGAAGAGTTTTGGATATTCCATATGCAAAAGTAGATGGAATATCAAAGATGGTTCCAAATGAATTAAATATTACGATCGATAAAGCATTAAAGATCAGCAAGGACTTGAGAAATGCTTATGAGCAGGACGAAGAAACACATTATCTGATCGATATGTCGAAGAGACTAGAAGGACTTCCAAGACATGCCTCCATGCATGCAGCTGGGGTCGTGATCGGTAAGACAGCGATTGATGAATATGTGCCATTAGCAACAGGTGCAGATAACGCAGCTGTTACTCAGTTTACGATGACAACGATTGAAGAACTTGGTCTGTTGAAGATGGACTTTTTGGGACTTCGTACATTAACAGTCATTCAGGATGCAGAGAAAATGGTGCGAAGAAAAGTGCCGGATTTTGATATCACGAAAATTGATCCGACAGACAAAGAAGTTTATGAGATGATTGGAAATGGTCATACAGAAGGTGTGTTTCAGTTGGAAAGTTCAGGAATGAAGTCATTTATGAAAGAACTAAAACCACAGAATATGGAAGATATCATTGCTGGAATTTCTTTGTATCGACCGGGACCAATGGACTTTATTCCACGATACATTGAGGGAAAGAATCATCAGGAAAGCATACATTATGAATGTGAACAGATGGAAGAGATTCTGGAGCCAACCTATGGATGTATCGTTTATCAGGAACAGGTTATGCAGATCGTTATGAAACTAGCCGGATATACGCTTGGACGAAGTGACCTTGTACGTCGTGCGATGTCCAAGAAAAAAGGCGATGTCATGATCAAAGAACGACAGAATTTCGTTTATGGAAATGAAGAAGAAGGAATTCCAGGATGTATCAATAACGGTATTGATGAAAAGACAGCGAACCAGATCTGGGATGAGATGTTAGACTTTGCAAAATATGCATTTAACAAATCTCATGCGGCAGCATATGCAGTAGTTGCCTATCGTACAGCCTATTTAAGATGCCATTATCCAGTAGAATTTATGGCAGCCTTGTTAACCTCTGTTCTTGGAAATACAAACAAGATTTCAGAATACAGTTATGCCTGCAAGAAGTTAGGAATTAAGATTTTGCCACCAGATATTAACTATGGAGAGGGTGCGTTCTCTGTAGACCATGGAAATATCCGCTATGGACTGACTGCGATCAAGAGTCTGGGACGGCCAGTCATTGAAGCGATCATAAGAGAACGAAATTTAAATGGACCATACAGAGATTTTAAAGATCTCGTGGAACGATTATCAAGCAAAGAGATCAATAAACGAACTGTAGAAAATCTGATCAAATCGGGAGCTTTAGATTGTTTTCATGTAACAAGAAAGCAGCAGATGATCGTCTACGCCAGTGTGATCGACAGTATCCAGAAAGAACGGAAAAATGAGATCGCAGGACAGATGAGTCTGATGGACCTTCTTGGAGAAGAAGACCAGCAGTCTTTTCAGATTTCCTATCCAGATGTTGGGGAATATGAGAAAGAGCAGAAACTTGCCATGGAAAAGGAAGTGCTTGGGATCTACGTCAGTGGACATCCTTTAGAGGATGATATAGAACGCCTTGAACGAAGTGTAACAGCACATACTTCTGATTTTGTGATCGATGAAGAAACAGGAAAGACAAAGATTCACGATCGGGAAAGCTGTATCATTGGCGGTTTGATCAGTGAGATGAGTGTGAAACTTACGAAGAAGAATCAGAATATGGCATTTATCACACTGGAAGACTTAAGAGGAACCGTGGAAGTTGTCGTATTTCCAAGACAGTATGCGACATATCAGTCTCTTTTAAGAGAAGATGCCAAAGTATTTATCAAAGGAACAACACAGATTTCTGAAGAAGAAAGCAAAGTCATATGTAATCAGATCATCAGTTTTGAGGATAGCAGACAGGAATTATGGGTACAATTTGCGGATAAAGAAGCATTTTTTAAAGAAGAGGATGCATTAAAAGGTATTTTAACTTCCTATCCCGGTAAAAATCCAGTGGTGATCTATTGCAAAACAGAACGTGCTGTGAACCGTCTAGGGAGAGATTATATGGTTTCTGGTGACGAGAATTTATTATTTGATCTCGAAAAACGATATGGAAAAGAAAATATTCGGGTTAGATCGTTAGGAATATAACAAAGACTATTGAAAAATTTCTTTAAATGGATTAGAATAAAAGCCAAGTTAAGAATTGTATGGATTAATAATTGGAGGATATTGCAAATGGGAAAACCAAACATTAAAACAATTGGAGTTTTAACAAGTGGTGGAGATGCACCTGCTATGAACGCAGCAGTGCGTGCCGTAGCCAGAATTGGTAAAGAAAGAGGATTAAAAGTCAAGGGAATCCGTAAAGGTTACAATGGACTGTTAAACGAAGACATCATCGATTTAACACCAACAGAAACAGCCGATACGATCTTCCGTGGAGGTACAATCCTTTTCACAGCCAGATGTGAAGAATTTAAGACAGAAGAAGGTCAGAAACGTGGTGCTGAGATCTGTAAAGCACATGGAATCGACGGACTGGTAGTTATTGGTGGAGACGGTTCTTTCCAGGGAGCTAAGAAGTTAGCAGCGCTTGGAATCAACACGATCGCTGTTCCAGGAACGATCGACTTAGATATCGCATGTACAGAATATACGATCGGATTCGATACAGCTGTTAACACAGCGATGGAAGCGATCGACAAGATCCGTGATACATCAACATCTCATGAAAGATGTAGTATCGTAGAGGTTATGGGACGTGGAGCTGGATATATCGCATTATGGTGTGGTATGGCAACAGGAGCAGAAGATATCTTGATCCCAGAAAGCTTTGATGGAAACCTTCCTAAGGTAGAACAGCAGATCATCGAACATTTACTTCGTAACAGAGCAAAAGGTAAGACACATCATATGGTAATCAATGCCGAAGGTGTTGGACATTCTTATAGTATGGCGAAGAGAATCGAATCTGCAACAGGTATTGAAACACGTGCTACGATCCTTGGACATATGCAGCGTGGTGGAAGCCCAACAGCAAAAGACCGTGTATACGCTTCTATGATGGGTGCTTACGCAGTTGACTTATTATGTGCAGGAAAGACAAACCGTGTTGTTGGATACCAGAACGGAAGATTCATGGATATGGACATTGACGAAGGACTCGCAATGACAAAAGATATCGATGAATATCAGCTTCAGATCGCACATTTATTAGGAAAATAAATAAAACATGATCTTAGAGGAATCCTGTTTATCTAGGATTCCTCTATTTCTCTATATAGGAGCATTATTTTATGAAAGAGTTACGACCGGTACAGGTCATATTGCTTGGATTTTTAATTACAATATTTGCAGGATCGATACTGCTTGCACTGCCGATCGCAACACAAAGCGGGCAGGCAACGCCTTATATTGATGCATTATTTACAGCAACAACATCTGTGTGTGTGACGGGTTTGATCGTTGAGACAACAATGACACATTGGAGTATATTTGGGCAGGCAGTGATCATATTGCTTGTACAGATCGGAGGACTTGGTGTCATTACGATCACAACAGGAATGTTTTTTATGCTTCGAAAGAGGATCACTCTTGGAAATAGAATGTTGATTCAGGAGTCTATGGGTCTTAATACAATGACAGGTTTAGTTCCATTAGTTAAGAAGATTCTGATCGGGACAGGGATCATAGAAGGAATTGGAGCAGTTCTTTATGCGACTCAGTATGTGCCGGAATTTGGCATTGGATATGGAGTATGGGCAGCAATCTTTAATTCAATCTCGGCATTTTGTAATGCAGGAATGGATATTGTAAGAGACGACAGTCTGCGAAGCTATGTAACGAATCCAGTTATGAATTTTACGACAATGGGGCTGATCATCCTGGGAGGTCTTGGATTTGTTGTATGGAAAGATCTTTGGCAGGGATTCAAAAAGATCGTAAAAGATAAAGTTCCTGTAAAAAGGATGATACAACAATGGAGACTTCAGACCAAGATCGTGTTATCCATTACGTCATTTTTGATCTTGTTTGGTACAATATTGATCTTTCTGTTTGAATATCATAATCCAGCAACTATGGAGAGTCTGTCATTGCCACAGAAGATACAGGCATCACTGTTTCAGTCTGTGACGACACGTACCGCAGGGTTTGAGACGGTAGCACAGGGCGCATTGACGGATGCATCTTCGCTGGTTTCTATGTTTCTGATGATCATCGGAGGATCACCAACTGGTACTGCAGGCGGTGTCAAGACAGTGACATTCGCAATTCTTGTATTTTGTGTGCTCTCTGTGGCAAAACAAGAAGAATCAATTACGTTATTTAAACGAAGAGTTCCACAGAATCTGTTGGCTAAAGCGCTTGCAATCATTGTGATCAACTTGATCGTGCTGATGACATCTGTGTTATTGCTGTTGGTATTTGATCATGGGACTTTTATGGATTCATGCTATGAATGTGTATCAGCACTCGCGACAGTTGGTTTAACCAAAGGATTGACACCGAATTTGACAATCGCAGGGAAAGTGATTATCATCATTACCATGTATTTAGGGCGTGTCGGACCGATTTCTATGGCGATCGGTTTTTCACAGAAGAATAAGAAAAAGATGGTCATGTATCCGGAACAGGATCTGATCTTATAAGTGAAATAGATTCATATTATAACATGATATCGCAACGGAGGTAACGGAGAAGAATGAAGAAGTCAGTTGCAGTTTTAGGACTTGGAAAGTTTGGAAGCAGTATCGCAAGGTCACTTGCCAAAGGTGGAGCAGAAGTACTGGCAGTTGATAAAGATGAGGATCTTGTAAGAGATATCGCAGATAAAGTAACTTGTGCAGTCTGTGTGGATATATCTGATAAGGAAATGATGAACAACATCGGATTGGAAGGAATGGATGCAGTTGTGATCGCAACTGCAGAGCATTTAGATTCCGGTGTTATGGCATTGATGATCGTCAAAGAGATCGGTGTGCCATATGTTCTTGCGAAGGCAGACGGAACTTTAAAAGGAGAGATATTAAAACGTGTTGGAGCCGATGAGATCGTTTATCCAGAAGAAGAGATGGGAGCAAGGATCGCAAACAATCTGCTTGGAGGAAGTATGACAGATCTGTTTGATCTTTCTGCAGACACAAGTATCGTTAAAGTACCAGCAAGAAAAGAATGGATCAACAAATCATTAGTAGACATTAATT
Source organism: Anaerostipes hadrus ATCC 29173 = JCM 17467 (assembly GCF_030296915.1). Lineage (NCBI taxonomy): Bacteria > Bacillati > Bacillota > Clostridia > Lachnospirales > Lachnospiraceae > Anaerostipes > Anaerostipes hadrus. The sequence goes on from NZ_AP028031.1 coordinate 285,117, forward strand.
TCCGTGGAAAATATAACGTTAACGTCATCGCGATCGAAGGAGAAGGTGGTGTTGACGGGGCTCCAGATCCAACGAAACCGATCAAAGATGAGGAAAATCTTGTGCTGATCGGTAAGAAAGAAGATCTGGTCAAATTAAGAAAATAATAGATCGGAGGTGGATAAGAATATGATCACAACCACTCAGAATAAGCAGATCAAACAGATCATCAAATTAAAGAAGAGTGCAAGAGAAAGAAGAAAACAAGAATTATTTCTTGTAGAGGGAATTCGTATGTTTACAGAGATCCCAGAAGAATATTTATATAAAGTCTATGCATCTGAAGATTTTTATAACGAACATAGAGTGATTTTTGAACATATGGATGTGGAATTGGTATCACCTCAAGTTATGAAAGAGATTTCCGATACGATGACACCACAGGGAGTTCTTGCACTGGTGAAGATGATGAAATATTCTTTAGAAGATCTTCTAGAACAGGAAAAACCATTATTTCTGGTGCTTGAGAATCTTCAGGATCCGGGGAATCTCGGGACGATCCTTCGAACAGGAGAGGGTGCAGGGATCAATGGTGTTATCATGAGTCATGATACAGTAGATATTTATAATCCAAAGGTTACGCGCTCCACGATGGGATCAATATTTCGTGTGCCATTTGTCTATGTCGATGATCTTTTAGAAGTTGCAGAAACGATGAAACAAAAGAATATCATCACGTATGCAGCACATCTCAATGGAACAGACTATACGAAGGAAGATTATCAAAAAGGAACCGCATTTTTCATTGGCAATGAGGGAAATGGTCTGACAGATAAGTTGACAGACAAAGCACAGAAGAAGATCAAGATTCCAATGTGTGGTAAGGTAGAATCATTAAATGCAGCCATGGCATCAGGTCTTTTAGTTTATGAGGCAAGACGCCAGAGACAGGGGGTGGATTAAATGTATGCAGTTTATTGGCTGATCGCATCCGCGGTATTTTTACTTGTTGAGATCATGACACTTGGACTTACAAGTATCTGGTTTGCAGGTGGAGCCGTTGCTGCAGCGATCGCAGCACTATTTGGTGTTCCATTTTGGGTACAGATGTTGATATTTATCGTGGTAACATGTCTGTTGTTTGCACTGACAAGACCAGTTGCCAAACGATATTTAAACAGCAAGGTGCAAAAAACGAATACCGATGCATTGATCGGACAGACAGCACTTGTCAAAGAAACGATCAATAACATGGAAAGCAAAGGGTTGGTTCAGTTAAATGGCCAGGATTGGACTGCGAGAAGCTTTGAGGCTGGAGAGATCATTCCAGAAGGCAGCGAAGTGATCGTAAAAGAAATCCGAGGCGTGAAACTGATCGTAGAAAGAGAGGTATAAGATGATTATGTCGATTATTTTATTTATTATTGTTATCGCATTGCTTGCGATGATCATTTCATCCACAGTGCGTATCGTGCCGCAGGCACATGCTTATGTTGTAGAACGACTGGGTGCTTATCAGGGAACATGGTCTGTAGGACTTCATGTCAAAGTCCCATTTATTGATCGTGTTGCAAGAAAAGTCAACTTAAAAGAGCAGGTTGTGGATTTTCCACCACAGCCAGTTATCACAAAAGATAACGTTACGATGCAGATCGATACAGTTGTATATTTTCAGATCACTGATCCAAAATTATACAGTTACGGTGTAGAGAACCCGATCATGGCAATCGAGAATCTGACAGCTACAACACTTCGAAATGTCATCGGTGATCTGGAATTAGATGAGACATTAACTTCCAGAGAGACGATCAATACACAGATGAGAGCAACACTTGACGTTGCGACAGATCCATGGGGAATCAAAGTAAACCGTGTGGAACTTAAGAACATCATTCCACCAGCAGCCATTCAGGATGCCATGGAGAAACAGATGAAAGCAGAACGTGAACGAAGAGAAGCGATTCTGATCGCAGAAGGTGAGAAGAAGTCCGCGATCTTACGTGCAGAAGGACAGAAAGAATCTATGGTCCTTCAGGCAGAGGGAGATAAGGAAGCAGCAATCCTTCGTGCGGAAGCGAAGAAAGAAGCAACGATCCGTGAAGCAGAAGGTCAGGCAGAAGCAATCCGTGCGATTCAGAAAGCGAATGCACAGGGTATTGAATCAATCAAGGCAGCCAAAGCTGACGATGCAGTCATCCAGTTAAAGAGCTTAGAAGCATTTGCTAAAGCAGCTGACGGAAAAGCTACAAAGATCATTATCCCATCTGAGATTCAGGGGATGGCAGGTCTTGTAAAATCAATTACAGAAGTTGCCAAAGACGATGAGAAGAATATTGCAGATCTGATCGAAGAGCAGGTACAAGACACTGTAAAAGAACAGTAAGATCAGAAAATGTTTATGAAAATATGACAACCCTTGGCGGTATGCCGGAGCACTGAAGAGGTGTTCCGGCTTTTGCCATGTTTGATATTGATGGGAGATAAAAGATGAAGACAATCGTTTGTTATGGAGATTCTAATACTTATGGCTATAATCCGGAAAATGGATTCCGTTATGAATATGAAGAACGATGGACAACCATTTTGCAAAAGGAACTGAAAGATTCTGCGATCGTGATTCCGGAAGGATTAAACGGCAGAACAACAAGTTTTGAAGATGAGTTAAGACCAGGAAGAAATGGTGCAACATATTTAGATCCATGTTTACACAGCCACGGACCGATCGATCTGGTAGTGTTAATGCTTGGAACGAATGACCTTAAGATCCGTTTTCAGGCAACACCAACAGATATCGGAAAAGGGATCGACCGTCTGATCAAGATGATCAAATCGATCACTCCACAGAAGAGACAAGATGGACGATCCGCAAAGATCCTTTTAATGGCACCACCGCATCTTGGGGATGATCTGACAGAGATTCCAAGTGGAGAAGAGATGGGATTTGAAAGAGGGATCAGTTATTCCAAGAGATTGGCACCGATTTATGAAGACTGGGCAAAGTTTCATAACATTGAATTTCTGGATGCAGCAAAATATGCAAAAGCTTCCGAAATCGATGCCTGCCACCTGACAAGAGAAAGTCATAGGAAATTAGGTGAAATGGTTGCGAAAAAATGCAAGGAAATCCTTGAAATATAAGGGTTTCGGGTTGTTTTCAAAGATGCATTCCTATATAATAACAACTATATGATGTCTGACAGGGATCAAAGGGCAGAGACATCCAAGACACAACAAAATGGAGGAACAAAAGATGGACGCAAAGACAAGCTTAAAGGGAAGAAGTTTCTTAACATTAAAAGACTTTACACCAGAAGAAATTGGTTATTTTTTAGATTTAGCAGCGAAATTAAAAGCAGATAAGAAAAAAGGGATCACAGGAAACAGTCTAAAAGGGAAAAATATTGCTCTTTTATTTGAAAAACCAAGTACAAGAACAAGATGTTCATTTACGATCGGATGTGTTGATGAGGGTGCACACCCAGAATATCTAGGAAAAGATGATATTCAGTTAGGACACAAAGAATCTGTAGAAGATACAGCAAGAGTTCTTGGAAGAATGTTTGACGGGATAGAATTTCGTGGATTCTTACATGAGAACGTAGAGAAATTAGCAAAATACAGTGGAGTTCCAGTATGGAATGGTTTAACAGATGATTACCATCCAACACAGATCTTAGCGGACTTCTTAACATTAAGAGAACAGTTTGGAGAGATCAAAGGATTAAACTTTGTATTCGCTGGAGACGGAAGAAATAACATGAGCAACTCTTTAATGATTGGATGCAGTAAGATGGGATTGAATTTCACATGCTTAGCACCAAAGAGTTTATGGCCAAATGAAGAACTGGTAAAACAGTGCGAAGAGTATGCGAAAGAATCTGGAGCTAAGATCCGTTTTACAGAAGATGTGAAAGAAGCTGTGGAAGGTGCAGACTGCATTTACACAGACGTATGGGCATCTATGGGTGAAGAAGACAAGGCAGCAGAAAGAATTGCTTTATTAAGACCATATCAGGTAAATAAAGAAATGTTAGAGATGACAGGAAAAGATACTACAGTTGTTATGCATTGCCTGCCAGCAGTTAAAGGACATGAGATCACAGAAGATGTTTTTGAACATTATGCAGATGTGATTTTTGATGAAGCAGAAAATCGTATGCACACGATCAAAGCTGTTATGGTAGCGACTTTAGGAGAATATTAGGAGATAGGATATTCAATGAAAAGTAAGATTCTCAAGGAATTAAAGAATGCAGATGATTATATATCAGGACAGCAGCTTTGTGAGCGGTTGGGAGTTTCAAGGACTGCTGTCTGGAAGCATATCAAAGCATTAAGAGCAGAAGGTTACGAGATTGATTCTGTGACAAATAAAGGCTATAAACTTATGATGGAACCAGATCTTTTGACAAAAGAAGAAGTAGCATCCTGCCTTCATACCAAATGGCTTGGAAAAGATCTTTATTGTTATGAGACAATGGATTCTACAAATCTTGAGATCCGCCGTCTGGCAGAGGCAGGTGCCGGTCACGGAACCGTTGCGATCACAGAAGAACAGACGATGGGAAAAGGAAGAAGAGGACGAAGCTGGTTGGCAGAAGCTGGAGCAGGGATCGCGATGAGCTTTCTTCTAAAACCTCAGATCGAAGCTCAGAATTCTTCTATGCTTACGTTAGTTACTGCATTAGCGGTAAATGAAGCAATCTGTGAGACAACAGGAATTCGGGCAAAGATCAAATGGCCAAACGATATCATTGTGAATGGAAAGAAGATCTGTGGAATCCTAACAGAGATGAGCCTTCAGATGGATGAGATCAATTACATTGTAGTGGGACTTGGTATCAATGTAAATATCGATCATTTTCCAGAAGATTTAAGTGATAAGGCAACTTCACTCCAGATCGAGGGAGGAAGAAAGATCAAGAGAGCTCCATTGGCAGCGAAAGTGTTAGAATGTTTTGAGAAATATTACGATATGTTTTTGAAGACAGAAGATCTTAGCATGTTGCAAGATGAATACAATAAACTTCTGGTACATACAGACCAGAAGATCAAGGTTGTCAGAGGTTCCAAAGAAGAGATATTCTTATCAAGAGGCATCAATCATCGTGGAGAATTACTGGTAGAGGATGAAGATGGAAAGGTATCAGAAGTTTCATCCGGAGAGGTATCAGTAAGAGGTATCTTGGGATACGTATAAGAGATTCCGAGAATATATACAAGAAACAAGGAGAAATACAAAAACATGTATCAGGATAAAGTTACATTATGCGGTTCCAATGCATATGAGAAGAAATATTACTTAAACCCTGATTTTTCTGGATTACCAGAACAGATCAAACAGGAACTGCAGATTGCATGTGTACTATTTACAGCAGAAGTCGGCGGAGTCTTGACATTAGAGTTCGATGAAGAAGGCAAATTAAATTTTGTTACTCATGTGGAAGATAATGATTTCTTTTACGATGAGATCGGAAGTGAACTGATGATCAAGAAACTAAGACAGGAAAAACAGGATTTCTGGGAGTCCTTGGAACTATATTATAAAATATTCCTTTTGGGAGAAGATGAGGTATAAATTATGTTATTAGCACTCGATGTTGGGAATACCAATATAACGATCGGCGTATTCAAAAGAAAAGAGATTATAGAGGTATTTCGAATTACAACAAAGTTACCAAGAACATCCGATGAATTTGGAATTCTGATTTCAAGCCTATTAAAGGAAAAAGGATTGGATGAAGGTGAAGTGAAGGCAGCGATCATAGGATCCGTTGTGCCAAATATCATGCATTCACTGAGTAGTGGTTTGATCAAATATTTTGATGTAAAACCGATCATTGTAGGACCTGGGATCAAGACAGGGATTAATCTTGGAAGATTTAATCCAAGAGAAGTTGGAGCAGACAGGATCGTGGATCTGGTTGCAGGATATGAAATATATGGCGGACCAGCACTCGTCATTGACTATGGAACTGCAACAACATACGATATTGTCACAGAGAATGGCGTATTCTTAGCAGGTGTGATCGCACCGGGAATTCGCACTTCAGCAAATGTACTATATAGAGATGCAGCACGTCTGCCAGAGATTGAAATCTTAAAACCAAAGACGATCCTTGCAAACAGCACGATTGACAGTATGCAGGCAGGTTTGTACTATGGAGTTGTTGGTGAGACAAAATATATGGTACAGAAGATGAAAGAAGAGACAGGCTTTGATAACATGAAAGTTATCGCAACCGGAGGCCTTGGAAATATGATCGCACAGACGGTTGATGAGATCGACTATTACGATCCAACATTAACATTGAAGGGATTACAGATCATTTATGAGAAGCAATAAATTAAAACCTCTGGTTATTGGAGATATTACAATTGAACACCCGTTAGCACTTGCACCGATGGCAGGAGTTACAGATCTACCATATCGTTTGTTATGTAAAGAACAGGGTGCTGGAATGATGTGCACTGAGATGGTAAGTGCCAAAGGATTATATTATGGGAACCGTAAATCTGAGCCATTGATGGCAACAGATCCGAAGGAAATTCCAGTAGCGATCCAGATTTTTGGATCCGATCCAGAGATCATGGGTCAGATGGCAGAGAAAGTCAACGATGGGCGGTTTCAGATGATCGATATCAACATGGGATGTCCGGTTCCAAAGATCGTGAATAACGGTGATGGATCCGCATTGATGAAGAATCCGGAATTAGCAGGGAAAGTGATCAAAGCAGTTGTAGATGCTGTGGATATCCCGGTTACAGTTAAGATCCGAAAGGGATTTAACGATGAATTGATCAATGCACCAGAGATGGCACAGGTTGCACAGGAGAATGGAGCAGCAGCGATCGCAGTTCATGGAAGAACAAGAGAACAGTACTATTCAGGAACAGCAGACTGGTCGATCATTCGCAAGGTAAAAGAAGCTGTTGATATTCCGGTAATTGGAAATGGTGATATCACATGTGCAAAAGATGTACTACGAATGCAGGAAGAGACAGGATGTGACGGATTTATGATCGGAAGAAGAGCCAAAGGGAATCCATGGATCTTCAAAGAGATCTTACATTTCTTTGAGACAGGAGAAGAAATGCCAAGACCATCCTTAGAAGAAGTTGTCACCATGATGTTGAGACATGGACAGATGATGATCGATTTTAAAGGAGAATACATCGGAGTCCGTGAGATGCGGAAACATGTCGCATGGTATACATTCGGTTTTCCAGGGGCAGCAAAACTTCGCGAGAAGGTAAATCATACAGAGACATACGAAGACTTAGAAGAATTACTGCAAAATTATCTCAAAGCCACGAATGGCAGGGATTAGGAATTGACAAAAGAAACTTAGGTAAGATATAATTAATCAGTTAACATTTAGAACGAAAGGAATAGTGTTATGGCAGAGGCAAAGAAGAATATATTAACCCCAGACGGTTTAAAAGCATTAGAAGATGAATTACAAGAATTAAAAGTCGTAAGACGTAAAGAGATCGCACAGAAGATCAAAGAAGCAAGAGAACAGGGTGACTTATCAGAGAACGCGGAATATGATGCAGCCAAAGATGAACAGCGTGACATGGAAGCACGTATCGAAGAGATCGAAAAGATCTTAAAGAACGCCGTTGTTATCGATGAGAAGTTTGAAAAAGGTGTCATCAGCCTTGGATGTCACGTATTATTAGAAGACATCACTCTTGGAAAAGAAGTAACATACCATATCGTAGGTTCTACAGAAGCAGATATCCTTCAGAACAAGATTTCCAATGAAGCACCGATCGGTAGAGCTTTACTTGGAAAGAAAATCGGAGATGTCGTATCCGTAGAAGGAATCAATCAGGTAAACGACTTCAGAGTCATTGATGTACAGAGAAAGTAAGAGGAAGTAAGAAAAGTGGCACAGCAGAATAAAGATACAAACGAACTGATCAAAGTAAGAAGACAGAAACTGGCTGACTTACAGGCAGCTGGGAAGAATCCGTTCGAGATCATGAAATATGATGTAACACATCATTCAAAAGAAATCAAAGATAATTTTGAAGAATTAGAAGGAAAAGAAGTAGCAGTTGCAGGACGTTTAATGTTCAAACGTGTGATGGGTAAAGCATCTTTCTGTAACGTACAGGACCTTCAGGGTGGAATTCAGGCCTATGTAGCAAGAGATGAGATCGGTGTAGAATCTTATCAGGATTTCAAGAAGATGGATATCGGAGATATCGTAGGTATCAAAGGTAAAGTCTTTGCTACAAAGACAGGAGAGAAATCTATCCATGCAGAAGAAGTGATTTTATTATCTAAGAGTTTAAAACCACTTCCAGAGAAATTCCACGGATTAACAGATACAGATACAAGATATCGTCAGAGATATGTTGACCTGATCATGAATGAAGAATCCAAAGAAGTATTCATCAAACGTTCTAAAATCATCAGTAAGATCCGTTCTTATCTAGATGGACAGGGATTCATGGAAGTAGAAACTCCGATGTTAGTATCCAATGCAGGTGGAGCATCAGCAAGACCATTTGAGACACATTACAATGCATTAAGTGAAGATGTAAAATTACGTATTTCCCTAGAGTTATACTTAAAGAGACTGATCGTTGGTGGACTTGAGAAAGTTTACGAGATCGGACGTGTATTCCGTAACGAAGGTGTTGACACACGTCATAACCCAGAGTTTACATTAATGGAATTATATCAGGCATACACAGACTATCACGGAATGATGGATCTGACAGAGAACTTATATCGTTACCTTGCAGAAGAAGTATGCGGTGGAACAAAGATTCAGTATAAAGATTTCGAGATCGATCTTGGAAAACCTTTTGAGAGAATCACAATGGTAGATGCAGTTAAGAAATACTCTGGAGTAGACTTTAAAGAGATCAAGACTTTAGAAGAAGCAAGAGCAGCTGCTGAAGAACACCATGTAGAATACGAAGAACGCCACAAACGTGGAGATATCTTAAACTTATTCTTCGAAGAATTCGTAGAAGATAAACTGATCCAGCCAACATTCGTTATGGATCACCCAGTAGAAATCTCTCCATTAACAAAGAGAAAACCAGAAGATCCAGATTATGTAGAACGTTTTGAGTTCTTTATGAATGGATGGGAGATGGCAAATGCATACTCTGAGTTAAATGATCCGATCGATCAGAGAGAACGTTTCAAAGCACAGGAAGAACTTCTTGCACAGGGTGACGAAGAAGCCAACACAACAGATGAAGACTTCTTAAATGCATTAGAGATCGGTATGCCACCTACAGGTGGTATCGGATTCGGTATCGACAGAATGGTAATGTTATTAACAAATTCTACAGCGATCAGAGACGTATTATTATTCCCGACAATGAAGTCCCTGGATGCTGACAAGAAGTCTGCGAAGTCAGAAAACAGCACTTCCACAGCAGCACCTGAGAAGGAAGAAGTTGTCGACTTCTCCAAGGTAAAGGTAGAGCCTTTATTTGAGGAATTTGTTGATTTCGATACTTTCAGCAAGTCAGATTTCAGAGCTGTAAAGGTTAAAGCGTGTGAAGCTGTTAAGAAATCCAAGAAGCTGTTACAGTTCACTCTGGATGATGGAACAGGCACAGATCGTACGATTTTAAGCGGTATTCACGCTTATTACGAGCCGGAAGAGCTGGTTGGAAAGACCTTAATTGCGATCACTAACCTGCCACCGAGAGCCATGATGGGAATTGAATCCTGTGGAATGCTCCTCAGTGCAATCCATGAGGAAGAGGGAGAAGAAAAGCTCCATCTTCTGATGGTTGATAACCACATCCCGGCTGGTGCAAAGCTCTATTAAGATGATGTAAGCAAGAAAAAAACGCATAATTAGTGCAATGAGTGGGCAATTCCAATCGGAGTTGCCCATTTTTAAAACAAACAGAAATACAAATCGGGATTTTTAAAGGAGACTTGCTATGGATATGAATCTTTCATTTTCTGTACTTACAGCAAATATTATTAGTATACTGCTAATTGGAACGTTGTATCTCGCTAACAGACAAAAAGCGGAGTACGACAGAGATATGCGACTTCTACAGCAAATGATGGTAACTATAGGGATTGCCAGTATTTCTGACTGTTGCGTTTATTATCTTGCTGGCAGTTCTAATATAGTTATCAAAGTTTTGGTCTTTTTGAGCGGATCAGGGCTCTTTTTAGGAAATGTAATGATTGGATATTTGTGGGCTAAATTCATAATGGTACATATGAATATCCCATTTTCTGATATACGCAGAAATATTTACCGAACAATTGGACTTATTTCTATTGTACTGTTAGTAATCAATATTTTTTATCCATTGGTATTTTCGGTAAGTGATGGTAGGTATCAGAGAGGATTCACATATATTATTTTTCTGATTTTTGCTGCTTTTTACATTTTGGACAGCTTGTATTTGTATGTTAAGCGTGTAAAAAAAAATGGCAGTTTAAAATTATTTCCAGTACATATATTTCTAATTCCTGTTATATTAGGGGTAGTTATTCAGGCATTTTTCGTTGAAATTGCAATCACCTGGACATCTATTGCAATATCGGTCGCGGGAATAATGACAGCACTAAAAAACGAGATTATTTTTACAGATTGCCTTACAGGATTATATAATCGCGAGTATCTGGAATTTTTACATAAGCGAGCCTGTAATAAAAAGGACTGCTGGGTATCCGGTATTATGATTGATCTGAACGGATTTAAACAGATTAACGATAACTACGGACACGCAGAAGGAGATCTGGCATTGTGTATTGTTGCTGATTTACTTCTGAAATCGTTCTCTGAATATGGTGTAGTAACAAGATATGCTGGTGATGAATTTGTTATAATGCTAAATACAACAGATGATCAGCTCATACAAAAAATAATCAAATCTGCTAAAAAGAATTTTGTGACAGAGAATGAAAAGAACGATAAACTGTATCAGTTATCTGCATCTATGGGATACGCAATAACTAATCTAAGTAACGAAACAATAGATGATTTTATGAATAGAATCGATGAACAGATGTATCAAGATAAAATGAAATACTATGAGCATAATGATCGTAGAAATAGCAAATAAATAATTTCGGTCATTTTACTTGTAAAATTCAAGTTTATAAAATTAAGAAAATGGAATTTAAGGAGGAGTATGTAAATGAAATTAGCAGATTTAGCAACAGGCTCTGATTGGATAGTGTGGATTGTCTTTGCGATATTTGCTGTACTTTCTATTATTTTACTTTCTGGACATGGAAGCTGGTTCATTTCTGGATATTTGAAAAATTGAGAAAACGTAATATTGAACAAAAAAGAAATGCACAGTTCTTAGCTTATCGTGAACTGTGCATTTTTGTAAATAAATACTTTTAATTAGCCGATTACGGCATCTTCTGCTGTAAAATGTTCCAGAGAATTTTCTTTTACCTGAATGCAGATATAAGTAATTCCGGAAATATCGGATGCAAAAAACTGACGCTTTGCAGCAGGTGCGATTTTTATCCAGTCTCCAGTTGAAAGGCTGATTTCTTCTCCATCAATTATGGCCTTGCCGTTACCTGAAAGAATTCCATAGATTTCTTCATTTTCTTTATGAGAATGAACAAATGGGACATTTGCTCCTGCAGGTAGTTCGTTTAAACTGATTTCTGCACCTGTTAAAGACAACTTTTCATGCAGCTCAATTCGGTTTTCCTTTCCAATAGTTATTTTTGTGTAATTTGCCATAATAACCTCCATAGTTAATTTGTAGTTTCTGGTTGCTTGGTATTAGTATAGTGTGAGACACATACAAAAACAAGTACGCACCTTTTTGTAACTGTGCACTCAAAAATGAATGTGTTACAATAGACTCGGAGGTGAGAATTATGCGTGCAAAAGAAGAATTACCGGAATGCCCGGTTGCAACAGCAGTATCTCTCATTGGAGGAAAATGGAAACTGCTGATTTTGCGTAACTTGAAAGAGCGTCCATGGAGATTCAATGAGCTACAACGAAGTATAGATGGTATTTCACAAAAGGTTTTGACAGATAGTTTAAGACAAATGATGAGTGATGGATTGGCATATCGCAACGATTACCATGAACAGCCACCGAGAGTTGAATACGGCTTAACGGAACTTGGAACAAAAATGCTTCCAATTGTTAATTCACTTGCTGACTTTGGTAACTACTATAAATCAATTATTGAACAGAATTAAGGACGTTAGTATTTGAAAAGCTCGAACAATTCCAGTTTGGAGAATTGAAAAAAACGGAATTTACCTATTAAGACATATAAACTGTTGACAATAAAGCTCCTATATAGTATTATTTCTAATAAACTACTATATAGGAGCTTTTGTATGGAAATGAATGGAGGATTTCTTGTCACCAAAATAAAACAGCTTGGAGACCGGATTTTCGAGAAGATTCTCAGTGAAAAGAATATTGATGCGTTTAATGGAGCCCAGGGGCGTATTCTTTATGTGCTGTGGCAGGAGGATGGTATCTCAATCAGGTCACTCTCGACTAAATGCGGATTAGCGATAACATCTCTTACTACGATGCTGGAAAGAATGGAAAATCATGGGCTGATAAGCCGTGTTCAGTCTGAAACGGACAAAAGGAAAACACTCCTGTTTTTGACTGAGAAAGCACATGCCTTAAAGGGCGAGTACGATTCTGTATCTGATGAGATGGGCAGTATTTACTACAAAGGTTTTTCAGAGGAAGAAATTACCCGGTTTGAGGAATGCCTCGACCGCATCAGAAAGAATCTTGAGGAGTGGCAGAAGTCATGAGTATTTGTATCAAAGATCAGATTCAGAACATGAATATCGTCATTGGCTGCACAGTGGGGTGTACATATTGCTATGCCCGCAACAACGTGAAACGCTGGCATATGATTGATGATTTCGCTGACCCTGAATTCTTTCCGGGTAAGCTCAAGATGATGGAAAAGAAACGTCCGCAGAACTTTCTTCTTACCGGCATGAGCGATTTCTCCGGATGGAAGCCGGAATGGAGAGACGAGGTATTTGCAAAGATCCGTGAAAATCCACAGCATCAGTTCCTGTTCCTTACCAAGCGACCCGATTTGCTGGATTTTGATATCAATCTGGAAAACGCATGGTTTGGCGTTACGGTGACGAGGAAAGCAGAACTGTGGCGTATCGATGCCCTTCGGAAAAACGTCAGAGCAAAACATTACCATGTTACCTTTGAGCCGTTATTCGACGATCCCGGCACAGTTGACCTTTCCGGAATCAATTGGATCGTTGTCGGCACCATGACCGGAGCTCAGAGCAGGAAGATTCATACGGAGCCGGAATGGGCATGGTCTCTGACGGACCAGGCACATAAGCTCGGCATTCCGGTGTTTATGAAGGAAGACCTTGTTCCTATCATAGGGGATGAAAATATGATTCAGGAAATGCCGGAAGAATTTAATAAAGTGTTAGAGGTACAGAAATCATGGAAGAAGTAATAAATGGAATCCTCATTCGTGAGGTGGAAACAAAGAACATCATGACTAAGTCTAGTCTGCCGGTAGGCGGTTACTCGGTCAATCCCTATGTGGGCTGTACACATGCCTGCAAGTATTGCTATGCTTCTTTTATGAAGCGATTTACCGGGCACAAGGAGGAATGGGGCACTTTCCTTGATGTGAAGCATTGGCCGGAAATTAAAAATCCGAAGAAATATGCCGGACAGCGGGTGGTCATCGGTTCTGTGACAGATGGCTACAATCCACAGGAGGAGCAATTCGGGAATACCAGAAAACTTCTGGAGCAGCTGATCGGCAGTGACGCAGATATTCTGATCTGCACAAAGTCGGATCTTGTGGTACGGGATATTGATTTGCTGAAGAAGCTTGGACGTGTAACCGTTTCATGGTCGATCAACACACTAGATGAAAATTTCAAGAACGATATGGACTCTGCTTCGAGCATTGAGCGCCGTATCGCTGCTATGAAGCAGGTATATGAAGCAGGTATCCGTACAGTCTGTTTCGTATCCCCGGTATTCCCCGGTATCACGGATTTTGAAGCAATCTTTGAGCGGGTAAAGGATCAGTGCGATCTGTTCTGGCTCGAAAATCTCAATCTTCGAGGCGGTTTCAAAAAGACAATTATGGATTATATCGCCGGAAAATATCCTGATCTTGTACCACTTTACGACGAGATCTATAACAAGCATAACCGCAGCTACTTTGAAGAACTTGAAGTAAAAGCTGAGAAAATGGCTCAGAAGTATGATTGTGCCTTTGTGGATAATGAAATGCCATATGGCAGAGTCCCGCAGGGGCATCCGGTGATCGTAGATTATTTCTATCATGAGGAAATCCGTGGGACAGAGAATACCGGAAAAAGAAATCGCTAACTTCCTGTTTGCCAACTTGCCCTTTGAGAGAGGAGAAATCCTTTTCTCAAAGGGCTTTTTCTATTTATACGGATATTCGCAAACTACAAGATAAAGCCAAAACTTCATATACTCTAAGCACAAGGAGGTTGAGGTTTGGCTATGAATAACAGTTTAACAGAAGTACATCCGGAGCTTGTTTCGGAGTGGTCGGAGAAGAAGGCGAAGGCAGGCAGAAGTCCTGCCCCGCCCCGTCCCAAGACTTTCGATTACCGGGAAAAAACGAGGATAATGAAAAAATCATAAAGTATCTGACAGAAAAAAGAGAAATTGAGAAAAACTGGTGGAAGAGTGGATTGACAGAGGTGATATTTACGAGGAAAAGAAGCATCATAATGTTATATTTGTCGGCAGAGATGCAGATGGTATTCCAAGATATGCACACTGCCGGGGAACTGGTGAAATAAAATATCGTGGAGATGTAGCAGGTTCTGATAAATCTTATGGATTCAGCTACAGAGGAACGGATAATCAGTTGTTTGTATTTGAAGCAGCTATTGATTGGGATACACGTCCATGTCTGACTATTATCTAACAGTATGTGAAAACTAAAGAACCGCCGTGTACCGAACGGTATGCACGGTGGTGTGAGAGGTCGGCTAATCAATTAATGATTAGCTTCCTACTCGATTGTTATTCCACAAAAAATGGGAATTATAAAGATTTAATTCTTTACTACGGATGTGTATTGTAAAAGATTATTTTGCTATACTGACAATATCAACAGAAAAGGTGGATATTAGCGAGGTGATCAGATGAATGCAGTGCAGAGAATACGATTAATTCGGATAATAGAAAAGATTGAAAAAAATCCGAAATTCAGTAACAAGCTTGGAGTGAAAAATACATCTGATTTTATATCAGATAAACAACGAAAAATGAATCACTCACAACTGGATGAGTGTTAGAAGGAGAAAAAGATGTTAACAGTATTATTTACTATTTGTATGATTTGGTTTGTTGGAAAATTTTTTATATTTGGCTTAAAAGCATCCTGGGGAATCATGAAATTACTTTGTATGGTTATTTTCTTTCCAGTGATATTGATTGGAATGGTAGTAGGCGGATTAATGTATATAGCTTTTCCACTATTGATCATTGGTGGGATTATCGGACTTGTAACGTCACATTCATAAAAAGTCAGAGAGGTGTTTTTGATGGGATATGATATTGAAAAAGAAAAAAGAGAAGCAATTGAAGCCGGACGCAGAGCCTTAAATAGTCTTAGTGCAGCAAAAGAGAATCTGAACAGTGCAAAAAACTGGGGTCTGGTAGATATGTTTGGTGGAGGGTTTTTCAGTACGATGCTGAAACATTCTAAAATGGATCATGCAAAGCAGAATATGGATCAGGCAAAGTATGACCTCCGTAATTTCAGCAGGGAATTAAATGATGTAAATATGGCATGTGATCTACACATCGATACCGGAGATTTTCTTTCATTTGCAGATTATTTTTTCGATGGATTTGTGGTGGACTGGATGGTCCAGGATCGAATCAATACTGCAAAAAGACAGGTAGAAGAAGCTATTCGAAGAACGGAAAGTATCGTCAATCAATTACAGCGTATGTAAAGAGAACGGCAATGAATCAGAAGTGATTCGTTGCCGTTCGTGCGATTTATGGATTATTTTAATTTTTCTTTTTCAGCATTTAGAAGTTCAAGATTGAGACCCTGTTCACTGGCCGTCTTATCTACCCAAAGATTCAGAGAGTCTATGGCTAAAGAAATTGCATCCAGTTTTTTACTGATAAAAGCAAAATCCCTCATCTCATCATCACTGATCTTGCCGTCACGAGCGATTTGGATCAGCCGACCGGTAAGAGGGTTGATTTCATTTAGACCGGCAATGGTTTCTAGGATGATATTTGACAAGTCAGTTACTTCTACTTCTGGAACATAGCGGTGGCCTATCTCACATTTGTGTGAGCAATAATAATTGCAGAGATCCGGTCTCTTATAAGCATCAGCCATTTGAATGATATCATAAGGTGTAGGCTCCTGTGTTTCGTATTCGAATTTTTCGATTTTAGAATCCGAGACAGCCTTCATTTTATCACTTGCTTCTGCCCTTGTAAGCCCTGCGGCTTCCCGGCAAAGCTGGTAAATTGTTTTGTTTTCTCTGGTAGATTGTTTACCCATGAGAATTTCCTCCCTGTATATCGCAAAACATGAGGATTATCAGGTGTTAAGTCCACATGCTGTGCGTGTGTTTTCTCTATGGATCTTATTATACTGGAAGCATCAAGAAACAACAAGAGATAACAGGAAGGATTGTGGAAAGGAGACAAGCCACGAAATAGATGCTGTAGTGAGCGTGGATGTCACTGCACACAACCTGATTGAAGTGCCTTAATATCCTCTTCCGGTGTAGTAATAGGTCCAATACCATAATTTTCTACCAGAAAGTTCAGAATGTTAGGTGATAAGAACGCTGGAAGAGAAGGACCAAGACGGATGTTTTTGATACCCAGATGCAAAAGTGTTAACAGGATGCAGACGGCTTTCTGTTCATACCAGGAAAGAACGAAGGAAAGCGGAAGCTCATTAACAGAACATCCAAATGCATCCGCAAGTGAGACAGCAACCTGGATCGCACCATAAGCATCGTTGCACTGGCCAATATCCATTAGTCGTGGCAGGCCACCGATTTCTCCCAGATCGAGATCATTGAAACGGAATTTCCCACATGCAAGAGTGAGGATCACACTGTCAGAAGGTGTCTGTTTTACAAATTCTGTATAATAATTTCGACCTGGCTTAGCACCATCACAGCCGGCAACCAGGAAGAAATGGCTGATATCGCCTGATTTTACGGCTTTTATTACAGTATCTGCATGGGACAGGATGGCTGCATGACCAAAACCAGTTGTCACTTTCGTACCACCGTTGATACCTGTGCGTATTTGATCTTCTTTGTAACCACCCAGTTCTAGTGCTTTTTCAATAACCGGTGTAAAATCTTTCTTCTCATCGATATGAACAGTGCCTGGGAAAGCAACAACTTCTGTTGTAAACACTCTGTCAGCATAGCTGTTTTTTGGAGGCATCAGGCAGTTGGTAGTGTAAAGGATCGGAGCGGGAAGATGATCAAATTCTTTCTGTTGATTCTGCCATGCGGTTCCGAAATTTCCTTTTAGATGAGGAAATTCCTTTAAGAATGGATAGGCATGGGCTGGGAGCATTTCACCATGAGTATAGATATTGATCCCTTTTCCGCTTGTCTGTTCAAGTAAAAGCTGCAGATCCTTTAGATCATGACCAGTTACTACGATAAATGGTCCTTTTTCTACGGTAAGTGTAACTTCCGTCGGTTCTGGTGTTCCATAGGTTTCTGTATTTGCCTTGTCAAGAAGTGCCATGCACTTCAAATTGATCTCTCCTACTTTGAGAACTGTAGAAAGCAGTGCTTCGGTGCTCTCTTCATAACCAATCTTAAATAGTGCTTCGCAGAAGAACAGATTCACTTCATCATCTTCATAATTCAGAATATTTGCATGATAGGCATATGCAGCCATTCCGCGAATGCCAAAGAGAATAAGGGACTTCAGGGATCGAATATCTTCGTCTGCATTCCATAGTTGCTGCATATCGTATTCGTCTGTTTTACCACACGGAGACTGACATTTGCTGCAATCAGGAGCCAGCCTTTCTTTCTCTGCTCTGACTTTTTGTATCATGCTTTCAATTGAAGCATTATCAAAATTGACATTTGTAACTGTAGTAAACAGTCCTTCAATTATGACTTGACTAGTTTTTTTAGAAACAGCTGTTGTGCTGTCAACAGCTCTTGCCAGACCAATCAACGCACCTGTCAGTTCATCCTGTAATTTTGCTGTATCTGCCGTTTTTCCACAGACACCAGAATTTCCTGTACATCCACTGCATCCGATCGTCTGTTCACACTGAAAACAAAACATTTTCTTATCCATTACTATATTCTCCTTTTATTCTAAGATCTTTTTTATCATTTCCATCCTCTGTCAATAGTATACAACTTGGGTTTCTGTAAAAAATATAGTATAATAATTGCAACATGTATGTTTGATTTCCAACAGGAGGAATTATTTTGAAAAAATATTTGCCTATTTTAAGAAACAGTCCTTTTTTTAAAGGCCTTACGGATAATGAGATACTATCTATATTACATTGCGTAAATGCAACGACAATTTACAGAGAACGAGGTTCGTATATTTTCAGAGCTGGGGACGCTACCGAAGTAATGGGACTTGTGGTGTCAGGCTGTGTTCTTGTTATGCAGGAAGACCTGTGGGGACATCGGAATATTCTGTCAAAATGCCATACCGGTGATTTTTTTGGCGAGCCATATGCAGCAAGTCCGGGAGCCGTTTTGAATGTCAGCGTGGCAGCAGATGAGGATTGTGAGATCATTTTTTTAAATGTTCAGAGGCTTCTGGTTTCCTGTCCAACGGCATGCGAACATCATCAGAAGTTGATCCGTAACCTGGTCAGTGTCTTGGCAAATAAGATATTGATCCTGAACGACAAGATCACACATGTCGGTAAGCGAACGACCAGAGATAAACTGTTATCTTATTTGTCAGCAGAATCCATCAGGCATTCATCGTTGTCTTTTGACATTCCTTTTGACCGACAGCAATTGGCAGATTATCTTTGTATTGATCGTGCAGCAATGTCTACGGAGATATCAAAATTACAAAAAGATGGTTATATAAAAACAAATCGAAAGCATTTTGAGTTGATCGTTAGTGCTTTCAGATAATAAATAGAAATCCACGGAGGTGTTTAACTGTTAAAATAGTCTTATAAAAAATTATAAATATGTGTTGGATTTTATAATTTTTATTGGTAGAATAAATTATAAATATTATACTGCACAGGGCAAACCATTTGAAATAATTAGTGATATAGGTTCTGGTATAAACTATAAGAAAAAAGGATTAAAAGAACTTATGAAACGAATATCTCAAAATAAAGTGGACAAGGTGGTTGTTTTTTATAAAGACAGATTGTTACGATTTGGATTTGAATTAGTTGAATATATTGCAAGTCTATATGATTGTGATATTGAAATCATTGATCATACTGAAAAGACAGAGCAACAAGAACTTCTTGAGGATTTAGTTCAGATAATAACTGTATTTAGTTGTAAATTACAAGGCAAAAGTGCCAATAAAGCAAGAAAACTTGTAAAAGAACTGATAGATGATGGTGGTGAAGAAGATGATAAAAACAATTCGAGTCATGCTGATCCCAAATAATAAACAGAATACAAAACTTTTTCGATATGCCAATACTGCCAGATTCGCTTATAACTGGGCGTTAGGAAGAGAAAAAGAAAACTATAAAAATGGTGGTAAGTTCCTATCGGATAGTGATCTGAGAAAAGAATTTACACAATTAAAGAAAACAGAGGAATATTCCTGGTTAAATGAAGTCTCAAATAATGTAACAAAACAGGCAATCAAAGATGCTTGTCATGCATATAAGAGCTTTTTCAAAGGATGTTCCAAGTTTCCGAAATTCAAAAGCCGAAAATTTTCTATACCATCTTTTTATCAGGATAATGTAAAGATCCAATTTTCAGATACGCATGTAAAAATTGAGGGTTTTGCTGCTTCCAAAAAGAAGAATAAGCAGAAGATAAACTGGATCAGACTTGCGGAAAAGAATCGGATACCTACGGATTGTAACTATAGTAATCCCCGTATTAGATATGATGGGATCAACTGGTGGATCACAGTAGGCATTGAATACGAAGACTCTGTTACCGTTCCCTCCAATGATGGGATAGGGATCGATTTAGGGATCAAAGATCTAGCGATATGTTCTGATGGCAATAAATATAAGAACATCAATAAAACGAAAAAAGTTAAGAAACTAGAGAAACAAAAACGCAGATTACAGCGTAGCATCTCTCGTTCATACGAGAACAATAAACAAGGAAAGGAATACTGTAAAACGAAGAATGTGATCAAAAAGGAAAAACTTTTATTAACATTAAATCACAGACTGACAAATATCCGTCATGATCATTTACATCATATAACATCAGAGATCGTAAAACGAGAACCAAGTTTTATCTGTATCGAAGATCTAAATGTAAAGGGAATGATGAAAAACAGACATTTATCCAAAGCAGTTCAACAACAGGGATTTTATGAATTTAGGCGGCAGATGGAATATAAATCTAAGTGGAACAATATTCAGGTGATCATTGCAGATCGATTTTTTCCAAGTTCTAAATTATGCAGTTGTTGTGGAAAGATCAAAAAAGATCTGAAGTTATCAGAACGTATTTACAAATGTGAATGTGGAAATATAATTGACAGAGATCTTCAGGCAGCTTTGAATCTTAAAAAATATGGAGAGGATGTTCTGAAACGATCTGTAGCATAATATATTCAAGTGATTACAGATATGTACTGATACGTTAGTCAGGAATTAACGCCTATGGAGAGTACAGGAACTTGTGAGTAGTACATGAATTGATTCGTTACAAAAGCATACTCGTTGAAGTAGGAATGAAACATAAAGGTTTATAACTTTTTATAAGTTTTCAGTAACGGAATATGATAATGTCAAAAGATGAATATTTGATCACAGATGCGCCCCTTAAAGCGCTGACTGTTTTTGCAATGCCCATGATCCTCGGCAGCTTCTTTCAGCAAGTGTATAACATGGCTGATTCGATCATAGTCGGTCAGTTTGTGGGTTCTTCTGCACTTGCAGCTGTTGGTGCCTGTGCCGCCCTTACGAATGTCTTCATTTGTGTAGCATTGGGTGCGGGTGTAGGTGCGGGTGTGCTTGTGAGCCGCTATTTTGGAGCTAGAGATTATGGCAAAATGAAAACGATCGTGTCAACATCATTGATCAGTTTTCTGGTCTTAAGTATATTTTTGGGTGTCTTTGGTTTTTGCTTTTCTCATTTGATGATGAGTGTATTACAAACACCTGCTGATATATTGAATGAAGCGGTATTGTATCTAAGAGTTTATTTTGTGGGATTTCCATTTTTGTTTATGTATAATATTCTTTCAACGATGTTTACTTCAATCGGTGAATCGAAAATACCGTTGGCTCTTTTAATATTCTCATCGATGTTAAATATATTGATGGATCTTTGGATGGTAGCTGGACTTGGACTCGGTGTGTTCGGTGCAGCCCTCGCAACTCTCATTGCACAGGGGATTTCCGCAGTGTTGTCACTTTTGATTTTCTTGTGCCGGATGCGTCGATATGAAAGTCGCTTTGACTGGTTTGACAGACAGGAGTTACATTCTATGCTTCAAATTGCTGTACCGTCAGTTCTTCAGCAGTCCACAGTGTCAATTGGCATGATGATCGTACAGGCAGTTGTGAATCCATTCGGTACACAGGCACTTGCAGGATATTCAGCAACGATGAGAGTAGAAAATGTTTTTTCATTGATATTTGTATCCATTGGTAATGCAGTTTCGCCGTATGTTTCTCAGAATCTTGGTGCAAAGAAGATCGAACGTATCAAAAAGGGATACCATGCTGCATTGGTGTTAGATATATGTTTCGCAATCCTTGCTTTCATGATCATCGAATCCTTGCATACCCAGATTTCTTCACTGTTCCTAGGGAAAGATGGAACTGCTTTAGCATATCAGGTGTCTGGAAATTATATGAGATGGCTCGGTTATTTCTTCACCTTCATGGGAATCAAGATGGCAACAGATGGAGTCCTTCGCGGTCTTGGGATCATGCGACCATTTCTTGTTGCTAACATGGTAAATCTTGCGATCCGCTTGTCAGTTGCTTTGATTTTTGCACCGCGTTTTGGTATTGCATTTGTCTGGCTCGCTGTACCAGCTGGCTGGTTTGCCAACTTTCTGATCTCCTATGCGGCACTCAGAAAATCATGGCCAAGTGATAATTGTAATTGCGTAATCAATACGAATGAGTTATTATAATAACAGATAGGTTTTTAAACCAGCAGCGAAAGCTTCTGAAGCCATACGAAGAAGGTTCAACGGACCTTTCTGCCGACAGACGGCAGGAAAACGGGATATTCATCATTTATCAGAATTCTGAAAATCGCGATTATATCATAAGATACAAAAACGACGCAGACAGTAAAATCGCATACTTTTAAAATGAATGGGCAGTCCCTCAGGCAGGGACTGTCTATTTTTCTGTTGAATTAAAGTAGCTGCAATAAAAATTGTAACTATTGATCCAGATTATTATACGAGAATATCGTACAAGGAGAGAATTTATGTTAGGAATCATCATTGACAGCATCAGTACTTTTATGTACAGTAAATTGCTAGTAATACTGTTGATCGGAGCGGGAATCTATTTTACGATCCGTACAAAACTGCCACAGATGAGATTATTTAAAGATGCCTGCAAAGCCGTTGTAGAAAAGCCAGAAGATGAAAATGGAGTATCATCGTTTCAGGCATTAATGGTATCTACCGCATCACGAGTTGGAACAGGAAATATCATTGGAGTATCGTCAGCTATCTGCATTGGAGGATTTGGCTCTGTATTCTGGATGTGGATCATTGCGATCATCGGAAGTGCATCCGCACTGATCGAAAGTACGCTGGCACAGATTTATAAGAGAAAAGGAAAAGATGGAGAATGTTACGGAGGACCGGCATATTACATTGAAGCAGCACTTCACTGCAGACCATTAGCGATCATATTCTGTATTTCCATGATCGCAACGTATGCATTTGGATTTAATATGCTCGCATCTTATAATTTACAATCTACATTTTCAGGATTCTCATTTTATGATGTAAAATGGACGCCATGGATCATCGGAGGAATTCTTGCAGTGATCACAGGATGGTGTCTCTTAGGCGGGGGATCAAGAATTGTAAAAGTAACATCTACATTAGTGCCAGCTATGGGGGTTGCATATATTCTGATCTCTGTGATCGTTATGATCATCAACCGTGCATATCTGCCAGTTGTATTTTCAAAGATCATCAGCGAAGCATTTGATTTCAAAGCAATTTTTGGTGCATTTGCAGGATCAGCTATGATGCAGGGAATCAGAAGAGGTCTGTACTCCAATGAAGCAGGTATTGGATCAGCACCAAATGCTTCTGCATCCGCACAAGTAAGTCATCCAATCAAACAGGGTTTAGTACAGATGTTATCCGTATTCATTGATACCCTGCTTTTATGCACAGCAACAGCCATGATGTGTTTGTCATCAGGAATCGCCCCTGCGCAAGAATTACAGGGGGCACCATGGGTACAGGCAGCACTGCATGAATCCTTAGGAAACTTCGGACCACTCTTTATCACAGTAGCGATGGTATTGTTTGCATTTACAACACTTCTTGGGAATTGTTTTTATTGTGATAACTTGTTAAATTATATCCACAAAGGACAGCCATCAAAGACATTCATGAAAGGATTTCGTATAGTATCTGCACTGGTTGTGTTCATTGGTGCAGGAATGGAAGTTTCTATGCTTTGGAATATTTCAGATGTTTTGATGGGAGTTATGGCACTGATCAATATTCCAGTGATCTTGATTTTGTCAAATACAGCACTGAAAGCATTGGAGGATTATGAAAAGCAGAAGAAAAATGGAGAGGATCCAGTGTTTAAGACTCGGAATATTGGAATGGAATACGAGACGGATTATTGGAGCTAGATTTATATTTTTTACTTTTGATACTGACATTATCATGGTATAATTAAAGAAAGATTCTAAGCAAAACAGACGAAAGTCTGTGACGCAAAGCTAAAGGGCCTGTAAAATGGCAGCCGGTTGTAGAAAATGATAGGCACTGTCTGTGTGGCAGTGCTGTTTTATTTCATAAGGATGAGATATAAAAATGAGGTTATAAGATGAAAAAAAGAAAAATTTTTACTGTTGTATTGATATTTTCTATGTTAATGGCAACTTTGGCAGGATGTGATAAGGCAGATAAAGTGTCTGACACAACAAAAAAACCTGTTATAAAAATTGGAAGTGACAATTATCCGCCTTATAATTTCCTGAATGAGGATGGTATCCCGACAGGTATAGATGTTGAACTGGCAACGGAAGCATTCAGAAGGATGGGGTATAAGACGGAGATCGTTCAGATCAATTGGGAAAAGAAAAAAGAGCTGGTAGAAAGTGGGAAAATTGATTGTATCATGGGATGTTTTTCAATGGAAGGGCGACTTAACGATTATCGTTGGGCCGGACCATATATAGCAAGCCGTCAGGTGGTTGCTGTAAATGAGAACAGTGACATTCATAAATTGAGTGATCTGAAAGGAAAGAATCTTGCAGTCCAGTCTACAACCAAACCGGAAGGTATCTTTCTGAAGCGGACAGATAAGAGAATTCCAAAACTTGGCAATCTGATCAGTCTTGGACACAGGGAATTGATCTATACATTTCTGGGAAAAGGGTATGTGGATGCTGTGGCTGTGCATGAGGAATCCATCATTCAGTATATGAAAGATTATGATACAAGCTTCCGCATTCTGAAGGAACCATTGATGGTCGTCGGGATAGGAGCTGCTTTTGCAAAGAATGATGACAGAGGAATCTGCGAGCAGATGAAACAGAAGCTGGAAGAAATGCACAAGGATGGTACCTCCCTGAAGATCATAAAAAAATATATGGATGATCCAGAGAAATATTTGGAGGTGGATGATCTTGGATATTAATGGAAGAGAAAAAGCAAAACGATTCTGGATAGTTGTTGGTTTGCTTGGCATCTGTATGTTTGTCACTGCAATTTTTTGTTTTTTTCATACGGAAAAAAACGAAGCTGAGAAAAGAATGGTGGAGATTGTAAACTATGTCAAAGTACAGTGCTCAACCTATACTCATTATAATGAATCTTCAGAATCAAAAAGTCTCCTTCGTGCGATCGAAAATGCCAGACAGATGAGTACAAATATTGATATGGAAGTAAAGAATAGAAAGCAGTTAGACCGAAAGTTTCTGAAAGAGAATCTGCAGTCACTCTGGGTGGATGGTATTCTTGTATTGGATGAAGAAGGAAAGAAAGTCTGTGAATACAGTATGGATGAAGGTTTGATGGATGAGATGATTGATTATCTGCAAAAAGATATCATCATGGATTACACAGGATATAAAGAAAGATCTTATTCAGAACGGATTGTCAGAGGAGATGGATCACGTATCGATATCGCAGCCTGCGCCAGAAAAGATGCCCCAGGGATCGTTGCAGTTTACTATTACACATCTCCGAGATTTATCAGAAATTATACTTTAACGATCCAGAGTCTTTTAAAGGGGTACAATACTGAGAAAGACGGGACGATCATCGTTGCAGACAAAGGGAAGATTATTGCCAGTAACGATGAGAAATTATTGGCACAGGATGTCGCAGACAATGAGATTATTCAGAAAATGAAGAAGCATACAGATAGTCGGCATATCTTTCATCTGAAGAATAAAGGAACTGGATGCTATGGTATCATGCTGAAACAAAGGGATTATTATATCTACATGTATTTACCAGATAAAGAGGTATTCAGTAATCTGCCACTCAGTGTAACAGGTGTTGTATTCCTTTATCTTATCATTCTTAGTTTTTTATGGTTCTGGATATATACAACCAATCTGGCACATCAGAAACAGGAACAGGAAAAAGATGAGAAATATAAAGCAGAACTTCTGAAATCGGCAAAAAAAGCAGAGGCAGCGAACGAGGCGAAAACTGAGTTTCTCCAGAGGATGAGCCATGATATCCGGACACCGATCAATGGAATATGCGGTATGATCGATGTGGCGGAGTATTATGCAGATGATATGGAAAAACAGACAGAATGCAGGACAAAGATCAAAGAAACATCTCATCTGTTACTGGAATTGATCAATGAAGTTTTGGATATGAGTAAGCTGGAATCGGACGAAGTAGTTCTGGAAGAAATTCCATTTAATCTAAGCAATATTTCCAAGGAAATCTTTGTTGTGATCGAACAGATAGCTGCAGAACAAAATATTCGAATCGTGTGGGAGAAAGAAGAAATCACACACTGGAATCTGCTCGGAAGTCCAGGATATGTAAAAAGGATCATGATGAATATTTTGTCAAATGCGGTAAAATATAATAAAGAAAACGGATATATCTACATCAGCTGCCAGGAATTTACATCGGAGCAGGAGGGAAGAGTGACGATTGAATTTATCTGCCGAGATACAGGAATTGGTATGACAAAGGATTTCCAGAAACGCCTTTTTGAACCGTTTGCACAGGAGCATACTGGAAGCCGTACAAAATTTTCCGGAACAGGGCTTGGAATGCCGATCACGAAAAAACTGATCGAAAAAATGGGAGGAACGATCACGTTTGAAAGTGAGAAAGAAAAAGGAACGACCTTTGTGATCAGGATTCCATTTAAAATAGATCAGGATGCTGATCAACGTGAAGAACAGGAAGCTATATCAGAAAAATCTATAAAAGATCTGAAGATCCTTCTGGTGGAAGATAATGAGCTGAATATGGAAATTGCAGAATTTGTGATTCAGAATGAAGGTGCATCTGTGACGAAAGCATGGAATGGCCAAGAAGCTGTTGAGGTATTCAAAAAAAGCAGACCAGATGAATTTGATGTCATTCTGATGGATATCATGATGCCGATCAAGAATGGTTATGAAGCAGCAAAGATGATCCGTGCACTGGACAGAGATGATGCAAAAACGGTTCCGATCATAGCAATGACGGCAAATGCGTTCACCGAGGATAGATTAAAGTCAAAAGAATCGGGAATGAATGAACATATCGCGAAACCTATAGATGCAAAATTATTAGTAAAAGTGATCAGTGAATTCGTGGAAAATAAAGAGGAGGATTCATAATGAAAAAGAGAAAATGGAATAGAGTTCTTTCTATACTTTTGGTGATGGTGACAGTCATATCACTTATGTCAGGATGTGATAGGAAGAGCGCGAAAAATGAAGAGAAAGATACGATCACTGTATATTTATGGAGCACAAATCTATATGAAAAATATGCCCCATACATTCAGAAACAGCTTCCAGATATTAATATTGAATTTGTAGTGGGCAACAATGATCTGGATTTCTATCGGTTTCTTAAGGAAAATGGCGGATTGCCGGATATCATAACTTGCTGTCGTTTTTCACTACATGATGCAAATCCTCTGAAAGACAGCCTGATGGATCTTTCCACAACCAATGAAGCAGGTGCTGTCTATAATACATATCTCAACAATTTTATGAATCAGGATGGCAGTGTAAACTGGCTTCCAGTGTGTGCGGATGCACATGGGTTTGTAGTTAACAAAGACCTTTTTAAAAAGTATCATATTCCTCTGCCAACAGATTACAAAAGTTTTGTTTCTGCCTGTCAGGCATTCAAAAAAGTGGGGATCCGTGGATTTACGGCAGATTATTTTTATGATTATACTTGCATGGAAACACTGCAGGGACTATCTGCATCAGAGCTGTCTACAGCGGCTGGACGTAAATGGCGTACTGTCTATAGTGACCCTGATAATACAAAGAGAGAGGGTTTGGACAGTAAAGTCTGGCCGGAGGCTTTTGAACGTATGGAGCAATTCATTCAGGATACAGGGTTGAACAAAGATGATCTGAATATGGATTATGATAATGTGATGGAGATGTATAAAAGTGGTAAGCTTGCTATGTACTTTGGCAGTTCTTCTGGTGTAAAAATATTTCAGGATCAGGGCATTGATACAACATTTCTTCCATTCTTTCAACAAAACGGCGAAAAATGGCTGATGACGACACCATATTTTCAGGTGGCGCTGAACCGTAACCTGACAAAGGATGAAACACGCCGGCAGAAAGCAATGAAAGTGTTGAATGTAATGCTGTCAGAGGATGCACAGAATCGGATCGTTTATGATGGTCAGGATATATTAAGCTATAGTCAGGATGTAGATACACATCTCACAGAATATCTCAAAGATGTCAGACCTGTGATCGAAGAAAATCATATGTATATTCGAATCGCATCCAATGACTTTTTCAACGTATCCCAAGATGTAGTCTCTAAGATGATTTCAGGAAAATACGATGCCAAACAGGCTTACCAGTCATTTAATACAAAGCTTCTGAAGAAGAAATCTGATTCTGAGAAGATCGTGCTCGATTCAAAGAAAGCTTATTCCAATCATTTTCATACCAGCGGGGGGAATGAAGCGTATTCTGTTATGGCAAATACTTTGCGTGGCGTCTATGGTACGGATGTGCTGATCGCAACAGGAAACAGCTTTACAGGAAGTGTGCGGAAGGCAGGATATACGGAAAAAATGGCTGGCAATATGATCATGCCAAATGATCTTTCAGCTTACAAACAGAAGATGAGTGGGGCTGAGCTGAAAAAGACGGTCAGAAATTTTGTAGAAGGTTATCAGGGAGGTTTCAATCCATTTAACCGTGGCTCTCTGCCTGTGGTCAGTGGTATTTCTGTAGAGATCAAGGAAACGGATGATGGTTATACATTAAGTAAAGTTACAAAGAATGGAAAACCAGTTCAGGACGAGGATACCTTTACTGTAACCTGTCTTGCGACACCACAACATATGGAATCGTATCCAGCGGGTAAAAACATTGTATTTGATGGAGAGGTGAAAGATACCTGGACAAAATGTGTTTTGAAGGGTGATGCCGTTCTCGCGAAGCCTGAAGACTATATGACTTTGAGGTGAGAAGAATGGATATTAAGAATCATAATATGAATAAAGAGAAACCTATCATGAGAAAACGATTCAGGATCATTGCCTTTCTTGCGTTCTTTTTTGGAATCGTTATGGCTGTTTCTCAATATTTTGAGTTTGTATCGAAAACTGTCTATGAGGAAAGCGTTTCTCATCTGACCGAAGTTTTCCATCAGTCGGATAATATGTTAGGTGAACTGACACATAAGAATCTGATGTATCTTCATATGTGGAGTGAGTATCTGCAGGATGCTCCAAGTGAAAGCAAAATTCGTGATTATATAGATAAAGCGCAGAAAGATGCGGGATTTTTATATTTTTATTTTCTATCAGCTGACGGTAACTATAAGATGACAACAGGTGAAACAGGCTATCTTGGATTACAGGAAAATATTGAAGATGAGATTCAAAAAGGCAATGATATCATAACCAATG
Source organism: Anaerostipes hadrus ATCC 29173 = JCM 17467 (assembly GCF_030296915.1). Classification (NCBI taxonomy): domain Bacteria; kingdom Bacillati; phylum Bacillota; class Clostridia; order Lachnospirales; family Lachnospiraceae; genus Anaerostipes; species Anaerostipes hadrus. The sequence continues at coordinate 314,583 of NZ_AP028031.1, forward strand.
CAGCAGTTCCCGGAAAATCCCAGATGCTTGTTTTTGCCAGCCCGAAGGCTCATGGAAGTTATCAGGGATTTAAATATGATGCAATTGCTATTGCCTATGAAAACGCTGATATAGTAAATGTACTCGATATCTCTGCGTTTAATGGAAAAGCAAAGAGTTATGTTCTTCATCCAGATGGTCGTGTTGTGATCGATCATTCTTTAGAGTCATGGGGAAACGTGTATAACTTTTTTGGCATTCTGAGAGAACATACAGATATCTCCGAAAAAGAGATCCTTGAAATTTCGAAGAAATTTAAAGAGGGACATACAGGTGCGATGTTACTAAATCTGGATGGAAAGGATTACTATCTTGTTTATGAAAAATCAGATATTCAGGACTGGGTATTTCTGGGACTTGTCCAGGCAGATATCGTCAATGCCAGTATGAACACATTGCAACTTAGTACGATGCTTCTTGTTGGGGCGGTAGTGCTTTGTATTACAGCCATTCTTATTGGATTTATTTTACGAAAAAACAGTGTAAGATTGAAGAAAAAAGACACAGAGATCTTGTACAGGGATGAGATGTTTCAAAAGTTGTCAATGAATGTGGATGACGTATTCTTAATGTTGGATGCAAAAACATATCAGGCAGATTATGTTAGTCCAAATGTGGAAAAACTGTTGGGAATTACCATAGAACAGATCCGGGAAGATATTTGTATTTTAGGAGAACTGCATTCCGAGGATATGAAAGATTCGAAGAAGGATTATCTAAAGGAGATTCAGGTTCATGAACAGCAGGAATGGGATTTTGAGTGTGTTCATCAGAAAACAGGAGAACGACGCTGGTTTCATAGTGTTGCAATGGGTAGTGAGGTAAATGGGAATAAGAAATATATACTGGTTATGTCGGATCGTACTGCTGACAAGAAAATGAATCAGGCACTTTCTGATGCAGTCCATGCTGCGGAGAATGCCAACCAGGCAAAGAGTACTTTCCTTTCTAACATGTCTCACGACATCCGGACACCAATGAACGCTATCATTGGGTTTACGACATTGGCTGTGAGCAACATTGATAACAAGAAAATGGTCAGAGATTATCTTGGTAAGATCCTTTCGTCCAGCAATCATCTGTTATCACTTATCAATGATATATTGGATATGAGTCGTATTGAGAGTGGCAAGATCCATCTGGAAGAAACAGAGGTTAGTTTGTCGGATGTACTTCATGATCTGAAGACGATCATCAGTGGACAGATTCATGCGAAGCAGCTGGAACTTTATATGGATGCCATGGATGTTATGAATGAGGATGTGTATTGCGATAAGACACGGCTAAACCAGATACTGCTGAATCTTTTGTCCAATGCGATCAAGTTTACTCCTGCAGGCGGAATGATTTCTGTTCGGTTGAAACAATATCCGGGAACACAGCGAGAGCGTCAGTTATATGAGATCCGGGTAAAGGATAACGGAATCGGTATGAGTGAGGATTTTGTACAGAAACTTTTTTCTCCTTTTGAGCGGGAGAGAAGTTCTACAGTCAGCAGGACTCAAGGTACAGGACTGGGCATGGCCATTACCAAGAATATCGTGGATATGATGGGCGGAAATATTGAGATCCAGACAGAACAGGGCAAAGGTACGGAATTTATTGTACGACTGCCGTTGCGGACCCAGTCTAAGCAGCATCGTGTAGAGAAGATCGCAGCGTTGGAAGGTCTTAAGGCATTGGTGATAGATGATGATTTTAATACCTGTGACAGCGTGACAAAGATGCTTGCAAAGGTTGGAATGCGTTCGGAATGGACACTTTCTGGTAAGGAGGCGGTTCTCCGTGCAAGGCAGTCTATAGAGCTGGGTGATGCATTCCATGCCTATATCATCGATTGGCGCTTGCCAGATATGAATGGTATTGAAGTTACCCGACAGATCCGTAGTCTTGGTGATGATACACCGATCATTATCCTGACTGCTTACGACTGGTCAGAGATCGAAGCGGAAGCAAGAGCAGCAGGAGTCAATGCATTTTGTGCGAAACCTATATTCATGTCAGACATCAGAGATACTTTGATGACAGCGATCGGTCAGAAGCAGGATAGGACGAATGATGATATTCTTCCGGCAGTAAGTTCAGATTTCAGAGGCAGAAGTATTCTGCTTGTAGAAGATAATGAATTAAACAGTGAGATTGCGATTGCGATTCTTAATGAATATGGATTTCAGGTTCATACAGCAGAAAATGGAGCAGAGGCAGTGGAGAAAATCAGGAATTCAGCACCAGGCGATTATGAGCTTGTACTTATGGATATTCAGATGCCTGTAATGAATGGATATGAGGCTGCAAAGCAGATCCGTGCATTGGATGATCCAGCACTGGCAGAAATTACGATCCTTGCTATGACTGCCAATGCTTTTGATGAAGATAGAAAGAAAGCACTGGAATGTGGTATGGATGGATTTTTATCCAAACCAATTGTTATTGAGGAATTGATCCATACGTTACAAACCAATTTGAAATAAATGAAAGGAAGCGATATCTTTTTTATTCACAAAAATTTCGAAATCTCTTAAGAAAATCTTTGACAAAATGTAACAATGGAGAATCGAAACGTGATATAATAAAGAGCAAGTGTCTATAGAACTCACATGACACAACATAAGACAAGTTTACGAAACATAAGAAGATGAGGAGGGCATAAAGATGCCTGGTATTATTTTAGAAGGAGGAACATTTCGTCCGATCTTTAGTGCAGGAGTGATGGATGCACTGTTGGATGAAGATATCATGTTTCCTTATATGATCGGAGTATCTGCGGGAATCTGTGATGGTTTTTCCTATATATCCAAACAAAAGGAAAGAAATTTAAAGATCCTGATGAACCACAGGAATGATAAAAGATACATGGGAGCGGGGAATCTACTGAAAGAGAGAAGTCTTTTTGGACTGGATTTCGTATATGACACGATCCCAAACAAACTGTATCCATTTGACTGGAAGACATTCAATGAATACAAGGGAACGATCAAGGTCGGTGTAACAAATGCATGGACAGGGAAAGCAGAATACAAAGATGGAATGAAACTGGATAAGAAGTGTACGATGCTTCGAGCAACTTGTGCGATCCCGTTTGCATTTCCAACGATCAAAGTAGATGGAAAGCCTTATTATGATGGTGGAATTGCAGATCCGATTCCGATCAGACGATCAATAGAAGATGGGAATGATAAGAATCTGATCGTACTGACAAGGCCAGAAGGGTATAGAAAAGAATTAAGCAAGAGCAACAAAGCTGCGGCAAAACTTCTCAAGAGAAAATATCCACATTTACCGGAACTGCTGTTAAATCGTCATATAAGATATAATAAAACAGTTAGATATTGTGAGCAGTTAGAGAGGGAAGGAAAGGCAGTGATCCTAAGACCAGAGTATACAATCGATAGTTTAGAGAAAGACATTGATGTATTAAAACAAACGTATGATATGGGATACCGTGTCACAAAAGAGAATATAAACCGAATTAAAGAATTATTTTAGACGACTCTTTATGCCTGTTCCACTGGACGGAAGAAGCTCGATAAGATATACTTTATAAGATTAAGACAAAGGAGGGATCGGGCGATGGCAAGAATTGAAGAATCAAAACGAACTTATATAGAAGAACTTGCGACCAATCCAAGAGTCAACCTGATGGTTTTATCGGAACGAATCGATATTGTGTTTCATGAAGACGAAAGTGAAGTATCTCTGGCAGAGAAGATAGCAGAGAAACTTTATGATATGCCACAATTGATCACTAAGTTATTACAGCAGGAAGCAATCGAATTCTTGCTGCAATGCTGGGATATGGAAGGTGAGAGTCTGATTGCTGAGATGTACGCAAGAGAGATTGAGCAGTTACATTTTCTTGGATTTCTCTCATATGAAGACGATATGATCTTATTGAATATAGAAGCAAAGGATAATTTTTTCTTCTCTCTGAAAAGCCGCAGAGTTCAGGAAGAGTTAGAAGAGGGTACCAGACTTGAGAATATTCTCTTTGGAATGTTGTTTTTATATGGTATTTTAGATATTTATGAGTGTTGCCAGATGATCCAGGAAGAGATGTTCCCAGAGCTGACATATGATGAGTTGGAAGAATTTATATTACTCCGTATTGTATTCTGGCAGTCAGGAATCTTATTAAGAAATCAGATGAATTCAAGACTGTTACTGGCAAGCCGTGAGGTAGAAAATCGTAACGAAGTATTTATTCAGTGGAGCCTTAGGGAAGATCTATCATGGAAACGTTACAGTGAAGATGAATATAAGAATCTGGCACTAGGCAATGGAATTGGAGGCTGGGATGGAATCCCAGAATTATATGATTTTGTGATGAAGAATATCGAGAATGATCAGTATAAGGTTATGATGATCGTAAAATCACTGGTTGTTAAGATTCAAAATGGATTGACTTATGAAGAGATTACATCTGCGTATGTGAATCTTCTGGACGAAGAAGATAAAGAACATCAAAGGATCCTTTGTGAATTGATCCGTACGCTTTATAAAACTGTACCATTATATAGTCTCAAGGGACATACGAGAACAGAAGTGGAAGAAGAAAGCCAAGAAGCAAGATTTCATGTGATTCAGGGTGGTAAAGAGTAAGGAGGAAGCGAATGAGACAGTCAACTGTATTAGTAGTAGATGACGAGAAAGAGATTGCTGACTTTATTGAATTATATTTAAAGAATGAAAATTATAATGTACATAAATTTTACAATGGAAAGGATGCCTTGGCATGTGTAGAACATGAGAATATTGATCTGGCGATCCTTGATGTGATGCTGCCAGATATTGATGGATTTGAGATTTTAAAACAGATCCGTTTAACACACAATTTCCCTGTGATCATGCTGACAGCGAAAGTATCTTCCATGGATAAGATCAATGGATTGACATTGGGAGCTGATGATTATATTGAGAAACCATTTGAGCCGTTGGAATTGATGGCAAGAGTGAAGGCACAGCTTCGAAGATTTACAAGATACAACGATGGAAGCGGTATGAATCAGGAAGATACACTGGAGATCGCAGGTCTTATCTTAAATCGTGCAACACACCAGTGTACTTATGGAGAAGAAGAAATTACATTGACACCGCTGGAATTTTCAATTTTATGGATTCTGACACAGAACCGCGGGAAGGTTATAAGCTCAGAGAATCTTTTTGAGCAGGTATGGAAAGAAAAGTATTTTAAGAATAACAATAATACAGTTATGGTACATATCAGACATCTCCGTGAGAAGCTGGGAGAGGTTATGGGACACAAAGAATTGATCAAGACAGTCTGGGGAGTTGGATACAAAGTTGAGGAGTAAATACAGAAGTTTAAAGATAAGGATCATACTACAGACATTGGGAATCAGTTTGATCGTTGCATGTATCGGATATTTTGTACTTGATATATTTGTAGATGGTGTATTTCAGGATCCATTTGCCAAAACGGTTGTTTATATATTTGAACGGATTGGGATGGATGAGCTGGAAGCGATCCGTGTATATCGTCTGATCTTTGTACAAAATAAAACAATGATCATTGGTGCTGGATTTTTTGTGCTGCTTTTGTTAAGCTTTTATCTGGGTATGTCAAAATTCACGACATACCTAAGACAGGTTGAAGGCGGGATCCAGATGATCTTAAATGAATCCAAAGACCGCATATTGCTCCCACCAGAGTTGAATCCTTTGGAGAATAAATTAAATGAGATCAAAGGAACGTTGAAAGAACAGAGGCGGATTGCAGAAGAAAGTGAGCAGAGAAAGAATGATATCATCGTCTATCTTGCTCATGATCTGAAGACACCGTTGACGTCGATCATTGCATATTTATCATTGTTAAATGAATCGCCGGATATGTCGGAAGAACAAAGAGCTAAGTATATAGGAATTTCTCTTGAGAAAGCGAAACGTCTTGGAGAACTGATCAATGAGTTCTTTGAAATTACAAGGTATAATCTTCAGAATATTACCTTGGACAAAAAGGAATTTTATCTTTATGTTCTGCTTGAACAGGTGATGGATTCTTTTGCTGCGGTATTTAAGCAGAAAGGATTAGAGTGGAAGATAGAGGTAGATGATAAAATATTAATTTATGGTGATCCGGACAGGCTTGCCAGGGTTTTTGAGAATCTGTTAAGGAATGCAGTATCGTATTGTTATCCGAATTCTCTCATTGAGGTTTATGGAATGATCGATGGAGATAACGCAGAGATTTTAGTCAGGAATCAGGGAAAGACCATACCAGAACATCAATTAAATAACCTGTTTGAGAAATTTTACAGATTAGATGAAGCAAGATCTTCTGAAACTGGCGGGGCAGGTCTTGGACTTGCGATCGCGAAGGAGATCATAGAGCTTCATGATGGAACTATCAAAGCAAAAAGCCAGAATGAGTATACGACATTCATAATACGGCTGCCAAGAAAGAAGGAGGAACAATGAAAAAAGTATATGTCATTGGACATCGCAATCCAGATACAGATTCCATCTGTTCTGCGATCGCATACGCAAACTTAAAGAATCAAGTGGAAGGAAATGGATACGAAGCATATCGTGCCGGTAATATCAACGGCGAAACAAGATATGTATTGGATACATTTGGAATTAAAGATCCAAAATATGTTAGTGATGTAAGACCAAGATTAAAAGACGTAAATTTAAATCTAGTTAAAGGTGCAAAAGCGACAGATTCCCTGAAATCTGCACGTGAAATGATGCAGACAGAGAAGATTGTGTCTCTTCCAGTATTAGATGGAAAGAAAATGATCGGTCTGGTATCCATCAGTGATGTGTTGAAAGCAGACATGGATGTTTATGACAATGAAATCCTTGCCAAAGCAAAAACACCATATAAAAATGTTGTAGAAACATTAGATGGAACACTTCAGGCAGGAGATATCGAAGGATATATCACAGAAGGTAAGTTAACAGTATCTGCCGCAAGTGTTGATACAATGGAAGAATTTGTAACAGCTAAAGATACAGTGATCGTTGCAAACCGTGAAGATGCACAGATTGGTGCGATCCAGACAGGAGTACAGTGTGTTGTAGTATGCATGGGTACAGAAGTTACTGATAAAGTATTAGAACTTGCAAAGGAAAAGAACTGCAGAATCATCACAACACCATATGATACATTTACAGCAAGCCGTTTGATCTGTCAGGCAATGCCAGTATCTTATATCATGGCAACAGATACGATCGTATCTTTCAATGAAACAGATTTTGTAGATGATGTCAAAGAAGAGATGACAAAGAAACGTTTCCGTTACTTCCCTGTATTGAATGCAGATAACGAATTTGTAGGATTTATTTCCAGACGTCGTATTTTAGAATTCAACAAGAAACAGGTAATCTTAGTTGACCATAATGAGGTATCACAGGCAGTCGAAGGATTAGAAGAATGTGAGATCATGGAGATCATCGACCACCACAGAATCGGAAGTGTGGAAACTGTATCACCAGTTTACTTCAGAAATCAGCCAGTTGGATGTACAGGAACGATCGTTGCTCAGATGTACCGTGAACAGGGAATCGAGATTACAAAAGAGATGGCAGGATTAATGTGTTCTGCAATTCTTTCTGATACATTAATGTTCCGTTCTCCAACATGTACACCAGTGGACGAACAGATCGCGAGAGAATTAGCACAGATCGCAGGAATTGATGTAGAAGAACATGCCAAAGCAATGTTCCGTGCAGGAAGTGATTTAAGTGGTAAGACTCCAAACGAGATCTTCTACATGGATTATAAGAAATTCAATGCCGATACAATTGATTTTGGTGTTGGACAGATCACATCCATGGATCAGGGAGAATTAGATGATATCAAAGCATCAATCCTTGAATATATGGATTCTGTGAAAGAAGAACAGGGACTTGATTACGTATTCTTTATGCTAACAAACATCTTAGAGGAAACAACACATCTGCTGATCTGCGGACCAGAAGCTGAGGGAGTGATCGAACGCGGATTTGGTGTAACACCAGAAGATAAAGTTGCAATTCTTCCTGGAGTTATGTCACGTAAGAAACAGATGATCCCTAATCTTTTGAATGCGTTTCAGCAGTAGATTGTAATAGTCTTTGATATGTATATGAGAAAAAATAAATAAGAATAGGAGCCATCCGCCAGAGAATTTATGCTCGCCGGATGGCTCTTCTGTTATTAGTGCTTCTAAAAGAAGTATTGAAAATATGAAATAAGTGCAGTATACTAATAATAAATAAAATATGTGGAATAAACTGTAAAAAATACTTGCCAATATTTGTAAATTAATGTAAACTATAAACATCAATAATCTAGATTAAAGTCAAAGAAGTTCTATATAATTGTAATTCGATTCAGAGAAATTCTATGAATATGCAGTTCTGCAGATAAGATAACCAAATGATAGTTTACAAACAAGGAGTCAGGAATGGGAGAAAAGGATAAGATTGAAAAGTTATTGGAAGATTATCCAGATGTATTTGCAGATATTATCAATGTATTAGTTTATCAAGGAGAAGAGGTAGTTAAACCAGAGGAACTACGGACAACAAATATACGGTCACAATATAAAGCATCAGATGATGTGCTTCATGAAGAAGAGAGAGATACTTTGAAAGAATGGAATAATAAAAAAGGTTTCAAGGTATTATTTGGAATTGAAAATCAGACAATCAAAGATAAAAAGATGCCACTACGTGTAATTGCATACGATGGAGCAAGTTATCGTTCTCAGATGTTAAAGAAAGGTGCAAAAGAATTTTGTAAAGTAATAACACTGATCTTACATTTTGGAGATAATCAATGGAAAGATGATAAAGAACTAAGAGAAGTTATCAATCAAGAAAGTGTGAATGAGGAGCTGTTTCAAAATTATAAATTGAATGTATTTGACATAGCATATCTGACAGAAGAACAAATAAAAATGTTTCAAAGTGACTTTGGAATTATTGCGGATTATTTTGTAAAACGAAGAAAAGGTTATAAAACAATTGAAAATCATAAACCAATCAAACATGTGGATGAAATGTTAAAATTTATGAGGATTTTTGCAGAAGACGAAAGATTTTTGCAATTGGATGTAAAGAAAAATGAGGAAGGAGAGGTTACTATGTGTACAATATTAGATACAGCAATTAATAAAGGAATTGAGCAAGGAATAAGTCAAGGAATAACACAAGGTATAGCGCAGGGAAAAATTATAGGGGAAAATGCTACATTACAGTTAGTAAAAATTTTATTAGCTAATAATAAAAATCAAGATATAGATAAGATATACAATGATATACAGTATAGAAATAAATTAATGGAAGAGTATAAAATCTATGAAAGAATATAAAAAAGACCGCCCATCTGGGCGGTTACTTTTCTGAAAAGAGAGGATTAAAAAATATATATATGAAAAACTATGTCTTAAGTATACCAAAATCCCTGAGGCATTCAATATACAAAGTATGAACAATTCTAAAGAATTTATAAACAGTTCTAAACAAAATAGGTTTCGACGTTGTTGTACTTTTGACACTTACATCATATGATAGTATTTAGCATAAAGACCGCCAGAGGCAATTAGTTCTTCATGTGTTCCTCGTTCTTTGATCGTTTGTCCATCGATAACAAGAATTTCATCTGCATTCTGGATCGTTGATAAACGATGGGCGATCGTGATCGTTGTTCGATTTTCAGACAAGGCGTCCAGACTCTTCTGGATATGCTGCTCGCTTTCATTATCTAATGCGCTGGTAGCTTCATCTAAGATTAAGATTGGCGGGTTCTTTAAGAAGACTCTTGCAATAGAGATTCTTTGCTTCTGACCACCGGATAATCTTGTACCACGTTCTCCAACGAAAGTATCATAGCCATTAGGTAATGTCATAATAAAATCGTGGATATTGGCTTTCTTAGCAGCTTCGACAATTTCATCAAAGGTTGCATCAGGGTTTCCGTAAGCAATATTTTCTTTGACACTGCCGCCAAATAGATAAACATCCTGTTGAACAATACCGATGGAGCTTCTAAGACTCTCTAATTTTATATCCTTGATATTCTGACCACCGATCGTAATCAAACCATCTGTAATATCATAAAATCGAGGCAGCAGAGAACAGATCGTTGTTTTCCCACCACCGGAAGGTCCAACGAGTGCAATGGATTTTCCTGATTTGATCGTGAAATCAATGTGATTTAATACAATCTCATTATCCTCGTAACTAAATGAGACATCATGATAACAGATATCCCCATCAGGATGTTTCATATTAACGGCATCAACAGAATCTGTGATCTCAGATTCAATATCAATAACAGACTGATAACGGATAAAACCAGACATACCTTTCTGGATCATTTCTGTTAATTCTACAAGAATCTGAATCGGGCTGATAAAGATTCCAATATACAATGCATACATAGCAAGGTCAGCAGCACTCATCTGGCCAAGAGCGATAAAATAACCACCAGCAAGTAAAGTGACAAGATACATCATTCCTTGGAAAAATGTATTTCCACTCTGAAAACTTCCCATAGCACGATAATTATCACGCTTGGAATCTAAAAATGCCTCATTTCCAACACGAAATTTCTCACGTTCAATATCTTCATTTGCAAAAGACTGCACAATACGGATTCCAGCAAGGGAGTCTTGCAAAGAAGCATTGACATCACCAATCTTCCTGCGGTTATCAAGGAAGGTAGCCTGCATCTTACGGTTTTGCTTTGCACTGAAGAAGATCATCAGTAAAACGATCGCAAGAAGAATAATCGCTAATTTCCACTGAATGATAAACAGGAAAATAAAAGATCCAACGATCTTTACAAGAGAGATAAATAAATTCTCAGGGCCGTGATGGGCAGCTTCGGAAATATCAAACAGATCAGAAACAAGACGGCTCATCATTTGTCCGGTGTTATGCTGATCATAATAGGAAAAAGAAAGATTTTCATAATGGTCAAACAGTTTACGGCGCATATCACGTTCCATCTGAGCTCCCATGATATGTCCCTGACAGCTGACATAATATTTACAGAATGCCTGAAAAATATAGCAGATAAATAAAATTCCCCCGATGATCGGAAGAGTCTTAAGGATCATAGAAGCATCCTTAAGAAATAAAGTCTTTGTAAGTGAACGAAGGATCTGTGGATAAGCAAGATCAACCAGACTGATAAATGCTGCACAGATCAGATCAAAAATGAAGACTTTTTTGTAGGGTTTATAATATTGGATGAATTTTTGAAAAGTACTCATTGGTGATAACTCCTTTAAAGAAAAATTTGATTGTATACAAACAACCAGAGACTATCATACACTAATTTTTGAAAAATAAAAAGACCGCTCAATAAAATGAGCGGTTACTTTTCTGAAAAGAGAGGATTAAAAAATATATATGAAAAACTATGTCTTAAGTATACCAAAATCCTCGAAGCATTCAATATACAAAGTATGAACAATTCTAAAGAAAGTATAAACAGTTCTAAAGAAATTGAATATATTCAAACAAAACTTGTTTAAATGAAGTATAAATGATAAAATAATAATAGATAAAATATTATCTATTATTATTAAAAATATGAGATTTTGGATAAAATATTATCTATAAAATGAGGAGAAATAAATGGAACAATTAGTATGGGAAACAGCAGAAGAATTAGATCAGAAACTTGCACAAAGAGTACGAAAGATCAGAAAACGGCGTTCTATTTCTCAGATGAAATTAGCTTCTATGAGTGGTGTAAGTTATGGTTCGATCAAAAGGTTTGAGACAACAGGACAGATTTCATTAATTTCATTAACTAAGATAGCAATGGCATTAGATATTGCAGATGAACTTCGAAATATTTTTACACAAGTGCCATATCGGAATATTCAGGAGGTTATCAATGAGCGAAACTAAAACGTTACAAGTTATGTATGATGAAAAGCTTGTGGGAACACTGGCTATGGCATCAGGGCATAAAGTTGCATTCCAGTATAGTGAGGAATGGTTAGAAGATGGTTTTTCAATCAGCCCATTTTCATTACCTTTAAAAAATCAAGTGTTTGTTCCGCAAAAGGATTATTTTGATGGCCTTTTCGGAGTATTTGCGGACAGTTTGCCAGATAACTGGGGAAGATTATTATTGAATCGATTATTGCGTGTACATAAACAGAATCCAGATAGATTAACTGTTTTGGACCGCTTAGAGATTGTTGGAAAGTCAGGAATGGGAGCAATTACCTATCATCCTGAGCGGACATTGGAACAAACAAATGGAAATACAAACCTGGATGAACTGGCAGAACAATGTCAGAAAATTCTCAATACAGAATATTCAGATAAACTAGATGAATTATATCGCCTTGGAGGAACCAGTGGTGGTGCAAGACCGAAGATCATGACGACAATCGATGAGGAAGAATGGATCATAAAATTTCCAGCTCATGTAGATGGAAAAAATGCAGGGAAAATGGAATATGATTATTCATGTTGTGCGAAAAAAAGTGGGATTACAATGAGTGAAACAAGACTTTTTCCATCAGAACAGTGTGATGGTTATTTTGGAACGAAACGCTTTGATAGAAGAATAGACCAAACAGGAAAAAAAAGAATTCATATGTTAACTGCTGCAGCTCTTTTGGAATTGGACTTCGAGCAGCCAAGTCTTGATTATCATAGTTTAATGAAATTGACAAAGATATTAACAAGAGATAATACGGAGGATATTGAAAATATGTTTCGTAGAATGTGTTTTAACGTTTTTGCACATAATCGAGATGATCATTCAAAGAATTTCACATATTTATATGATGAAGAGAAAGATAGTTGGCGACTAAGCCCAGCATATGATCTAACTTATAGCAGCACATATTATGGAGAACATACCACGACAGTTGACGGGAATGGACGTAATCCTGGAAGAAAGGAAATTTTAACAGTTGGAATTACGTCAGGGATGAAAAAAGAGGTATGTGTGGATATTATGGATCAGATAGAGAAATGTGTAAGAGATATGTTAGGAGAATATTTATGAAATAAAAAGACCGCTCGATATAATGAGCGGTTACTTTTCTGAAAAGAGAGGATTAAAAAATATATATGAAAAACTATGTCTTAAGTATAGCAAAATCCTTCCTTTATTCAATATATAAAGTATGAACAATTCTAAAGAAAGTATAAACAGTTCTAAAGAAATTATTGTAAATGCCAGTTGATCCAGTAATACAGATTCAAAACAAATCTGTATTACTGGATCATTTTCAAATTATAATACAAGATCTTCGCCGTAAGTCCCCATATGATACGGTCATCATATTCGTAGAATAAAACCTCATATTCCCCACGTGCCCAAGGGTACTCTTTTCCACCAGGTACTTTATCAAATGGAAAGTTATCTGTTGGATACATAGTCACTTTGTTATAATAACATTTCGGTGGGGTGTTCTGAAAGAATGCTAATGGAACAGTGAAAATTTCAGAAACTTCATCATTACTATACTGACCATCATAATTTACTAATTCCCCAAGATAAGGATCGATCCGCAGACCAGCAGGAGATAAAAAGTAATCTAAAGGCCCATATAATTTAATATTAGATTCAGAAATCAGTAATTCTTCACAAGTTTCACGGATCGAAGTCTCCATGGATGTTTCATCATGTTCTCTCCGGCCGCCCGGGAAACAGATTTCCCCAGGCTGTTGTGAGAGTTTATTGGAACGGACTTCAAATAGGATATGGTATCCATCATTTTTCTTGATCAGAGGGATCATAACGGCAGATACCTTGTCCTTTTCTTGTTCAATTCTTTTTGGAATTCGGGTGTTTAAGTGTTTGAACATAAAAATCTCCTAGAATCTGAAATCACGTTTTCCTTCATGAATATTTTCGATATATTCGGTAGCTTTCTGCTTGACAACAGGATTTGGGATCTTCTCAAGTTCCTGTTTGATCAATACCTCACCTTTGGCTTTGACTTCATCAGAAGCGTAATCCTCTAAGTATTCTTTTAAAGTCATTAAAGCATTTGGTGCACAGCAGTTTGCAATCTGACCGGATTTGACAAGAGTCATGAAACGATCACCAGTACGTCCTTCACGGTAACATGCTGTACAGAAACTTGGAATATGACCAAGATCCATCAGCCATCCGATGATCTCATCTAAGGTACGGTTATCATTTTTCTCAAACTGTGCAGAGTTATCTTCTGGTTTTTCTTTTTCAGCGTATCCACCGACACTTGTAGAAGAAGCACCACTGATCTGAGATACTCCGACTTTTAAGACACGTTCTCTTGATTCTTGTGTCTCACGAGTAGATACGATGATTCCTGTATAAGGAACAGAAATACGAAGGATTGCAACGATCTTCTCAAAGATATCATCATTGATTGCATTTTCGAAATCGTCAGGATCGATATCGTCAGCAGGACGGATTCTTGGAACACTGATCGTATGAGGTCCAACACCGAATTTTGCTTCCAGATGTTCTGCATGCATTAACAGACCAGCAAAGTCATAACGATACATATCAAGACCGAATAAAACACCGATACCAACATCATCGATACCAGCTGTCATCGCACGGTCCATAGCTTCTGTATGGTAAGCATAATCATGTTTTGGTCCTGTTGGATGAAGAACTTCATAATTGTCTTTGTGGTAGGTTTCCTGGAATAAAATATATGTTCCGATACCAACATCTTTTAATTTCTTATAATTTTCAACTGTTGTAGCAGCGATATTTACGTTTACACGACGGATCGCACCGTTTTTGTGTTTGATACTGTAAATTGTTTTAATGCTCTCTAATACATATTCAATTGGAATATTCACAGGATCTTCTCCTGTTTCAAGAGCCAGTCTCTTATGCCCCATATCCTGAAGAGCGATAACTTCTTTCTTGATCTCTTCCTGAGTTAATTTCTTTCTGCGGATATGTTTATTCTTATAATGATAAGGACAGTAAGTACATCCGTTGACACAATAGTTTGCAAGATATAATGGAGCAAACATAACGATACGATTTCCATAGAATTCTTCCTTGATCTTGATCGCAAGATCAAAAACTTTCTGGATCAGTTCTTTATCTTCACATGCAAGAAGTACGGAAGCTTCTCTGTGGGAAATACCTTTTAATTTCTTTGCTTTTTCAATGATAGACAGGATCAGTTCCTTATTGTTTTTGTTGGCATCTGCATAAGCAAGTGTATCTTTGATCTCCTGGTCATCAATAAATTCTTCTGCGATACCGGATTCTGGTCTGTACATAGTTTTCTCCTTCTCCTAAATTAGTTAATACGTAATATTTTTATTGCATAGGAGATTTTATCGATATTTTCTATGCAATAAAAAAGCATATTCGGAAATGAATATGCCAGATAGTCGAATAAAAAAGTACGTAAGATCCCCAAGGGAACAGGTACTTTGTAAGCTCAATCTTGGCATCAGGAAATCCTTGGCTTCAGAATGAATATGCACTTATATATTCATTATAAATAAATGAGACAAAAAGTCAATGAAAGAAAAAAAGAGAACGATTAAGATTGTGTTTCTAAGCGTTTCATTGTATACTTTTGGTAATGGGAAATAGCAATACTACGGGAGAAATAATAGGATATGGAAACACTGCAAGTTAACAGAAAAAAAATAGAGAAACTGTCAACAGTTTTAAATAATTCTCGGATTAAGATATTTGAATATCTTGTGGATGAAGATACACTTGTAGTTTATAATAATAAATTTCATATCGAGAAAACGATAGCTGGATACATGGACTATATAGACAACAAAAGCAAGATTCATCCAGAAGACCGAGAAAAGATAAAGCAGATTTATAAGGAAGCAAAAGAAGCAACGGTAGAGATCCGTGAGTTTGGGGAGGATGGGGATATTAAACATTCAGTACTCGAGTTTACGAAGATCGTGAATGAAGATGGAAAGCTGACCTTGATAGGAAGTACAAGGGATATCACAGAACAAAGAAAACAAGAGAAGAAGCTCAAAGAAAGAGCGAGAAAAGACTCTTTGACAGGGCTTTATAATCAGGTATATGGGAAAAAATGTATCAACAAATATCTGAATCGGAAGAAGCCTTTTGATTCGTGTGGAATGATCGTATTAGACGTGGATTGTTTTAAATTGGTGAATGACAATTATGGCCATTTATTTGGAGATAAAGTTCTAGCCCGTTTGGCGATGCTGTTGAAAGAAGTATTTAGAGATAACGATAGTATTTTAATGAGAGCTGGCGGGGATGAATTCGTTATTTTTGTAAAAGATATCTTGAACGTTGAGTTGGTTAGGAAGAATGTGGAGCTGATGCAGAAGATCAGGGATCTTCAATTCGGGAAGACAGGTTATACGATCACATGTAGTGCAGGATGTTGTTATCTTCCAGAGAATGTATCAGGTTATACCTATGACCAACTGTTTGAGAATGCGGACATTGCCTTATATAAAGCAAAAGAGCGAGGAAAGAACTGTTATGTTTACTGTGACAGCCTGCAGCATTTTTCATCCATGATCGCTGAACAAGAGAAACAGGAAGAGATGTTGGAAGCAAGATATTTTCAGAATGATATTGTTGCTACAGCTTTTGAAATCTTCGAGAAAACCAACAATTTTGAGGTGGCGATATATTTATTACTGAAAGTGATTGGAGTTCGTCTGGAACTTGATCGTATCACGATCGTGCAGACAGATATCAAGGATCGAGAGATATATTCTGATTATCAATGGAACAGAGAAGGAATTCCGAAGGTTTTAGAGACGGTCAGACATTTTGATAAAGAGGATTTTCTCACAGTATTTAATGATTTTGATGAGAATGGGGTGCTTGTTTTACAGCATGATCATATGCAACGATATTCCGAATCAGCAACGAAGATCCTGATACAGGGAGAGGCAAAGACAATCGTATGTGTTGCAATGTATTGTGAAGGACGCTATACGGGAGCGATCACATATGCTGTGTGTAAGGAGAAGAGAAGCTGGTCAAACGAGATGTTGAAGCAGTTATCCGAAGTAACGAAGATCATCTCCGCACATTTTGCCAAGAATCAGGTGATGAATCATGTCTATCAGGGAGCGATCACACGAATGGAGCATGATATGCTGACAGGTTTGATCTCATTTGGAAGATTTCATGAGGAAGTGGAACGTATCATTCTTGCAAATAAGACAAGTGATTACATGATGATATATACGGATTTTGAAAATTTCAAATATTTTAATTATAAGTATGGATATACTCTAGGAGATCAGGTATTAAAGGATTTTTGCAGTTTCATTATTGGAAAAACAGAAGAAAAACATAATCTGTACTTTACAAGAGTTGTATCGGATCAGTTTTTAATGTTTCGTACAGCTAGCCATGAGAAGGATGAATATCAAGCGATCATTGAAGAAACAGAAAAGATCAATGAAGAATTTATGCTGCGGCAGGAGGAGAAGTTCCCAAAATCCAACGTGGTATTGAGAACAGGAATCTATTATGTGACACCAGAATGCAGGAGCACTTCCTATGCGATCGATGCGGCAAACTATGTGAGACAGAAAGTGAAAGGTGGAGAAAAAGGCAGCGTAAGATTTTATGACGATGAGATGCAGAAACAACGTGAGTTGGAAAATGAGATCGTCAATGATATGAAGGAAGCGATGGAACAAAAACAGTTCAAAGTATATTTTCAGCCCCAATATTCCATAAAAAGTCATGAGATCATAGGTGCGGAAGCATTGGTGCGCTGGGAGAGAGATAACGGAACCGTTTTAAGTCCCAATGCATTTATTCCAGTTTATGAAAATAATGGAAAGATCATAGAACTTGACTTCTATGTCTTTGAGACAGTTGTAGAATTCATTGCAGAGAATCTAAAAGCAGGAAGAGAACAGGTGCCGATATCGATCAATGCATCTAGTCTCCATGCATCTGATCCGCAGACGATCAACACTTATATAAATATTTTGAAGAAATATAGTGTTGATCCAACAATGGTTGAGATTGAACTTACTGAGACAGCAGTTGTGTTTGAATATGAAAGTGTTAGAAAATTATTTGACTCTTTTCAGTTACATGGGATTAAGACAGCGATGGATGATTTTGGAAGCGGATATTCTGTCCTGAATACGATCGTTGATATCCCAGTTGATGTGATCAAGATCGATCGAGGATTTATTACCAGCTGCTTAGAAACAGACCGTGGAATCTATTTCCTGAAACATTTGATCGATATGATTCGGAATCTAGGATATCAGATAATCTGTGAAGGTGTAGAAACAGATGAGCAGATTGAAATATTAAGACAGATCGGCTGCGATGAGATTCAGGGATATTGGTATTCGAAGCCATTGAAGATGGAAGACTACAAAGAACTTCTCCAGACGGAAAAAATTTCCAAGGGGGGGGGGCAAAACACCCAAACAGGAAAAAAATCCTAAGATATACTTTAGGCAATGAAAATTTGAAAGAGAGGAAAATACAATGAGTGGCAGAAAGAGCCAAGAATTAGAAGGAATTACGTTATTAGGAAACCAGAAAACAAAATACCCAGATGATTATGCACCGGAGGTGTTAGAAACATTTGAGAATAAACATCCAGAGAATGATTATTTTGTCAAATTTAATGCACCAGAATTCACAAGTCTATGTCCGATCACAGGACAGCCGGATTTTGCAACGATCTACATTTCTTATGTGCCAGGAGAGCGCATGGTAGAAAGTAAATCATTAAAATTGTATTTATACAGCTTCCGAAATCATGGAGATTTTCACGAAGACTGCATGAATATCATTATGAAAGATCTGATCAAACTGATGGATCCAAAATACATTGAAGTATGGGGTAAATTCACTCCAAGAGGAGGAATCTCCATTGATCCATACTGCAACTACGGAAGACCAGGAACAAAATGGGAAGATGTTGCATGGAACAGACTTTCAAACCATGATCTTTATCCAGAGAAGGTGGATAATAGATAAGTGATCACATACGAAAAGGAGGAAAAAGTATGGGAAAGAATTTGAAAAAAGTAATATTTAGTGTTTTACTGCTGGCAGCAGTGATCGTTGTATCGCCTAAGGATGCAAAGGCAGCAGGAAAGGTATGGATGGCTGGATTTAATGATAACAGCATTACGATTCAGTGGACTCCACAGAGTTTGAATGGATATAGAGTGGATGGCTATTATCTTGAGAAAATTGGAACGCAGGAAATGATCTGGCAGGGTTCTGCAGATACAACGCAGGTAACAGTTCAGGAAAAAAAAGGATATTCAGGATATATAAGACTGGGATACAGACTTACACATCTTTCCACAGGAAAAAAATATAACTGGTCAGTTGACAGTGTTTATGTTAACACAACACCTGCTGATGTAGCGAAGAATAATTTTGGGATCACAGCAGCATACGCTAATATTAAGAAAGTAGCATTTGCAGTTAATAAACCTGAGACGGCAACAGGAGTACAGCTGGAAGTATATAATGCAAAGAATAAAAGAGTACTATCTAAGACATCAACATCTATGGGTTATGAGTCTATGAATGTGTCAAAAGATATGGCGTATAAATATCGTGCAAGATACTACTATACAAACAGAAGTAATAATCAGACATACTATGGAAGATGGAGTAACTATCGCTATTTTGCAATGCCATCTATTTCAGGAAAGACAACAAACAAGAAAAAAGGGATCAAAGTAGTTCTGAAAAAGGGAACAGGAATTAAACAGTATACAGTTTCTGTATCAAAGAACTCAAAATCTGGATTTAAAAAAGTAAAAACAGTCAAGGTTTCTAAGAAGAAGAGCTACTCTTTCCAGATCACAAAAAACGGAAAGAAAAAATTTAAAAAAGGAACATATTATGTTCAGGTGACTCCAAAAGTTAAATTTGGAAATAAAACATATTCCAGTGACGTATCAACCGTAGCAAGTGCATATGTATACAAATAGGGAGATGTAATATGGTTAAAAACTTTTTAAAGAGAACGTTATGTATAGTGTTGTCATTTGCAATGATGACAGGGACTGTAATGGTAGGAGCAAAAACAAAAACAGAAAGTATTCACAGCAAACTTCCTGCGATCACAGCATCACAAAGAGTAAGAGCAAAACAGGCAAAAGCATCTGCAGCGGCAGTGCAGTTAAATGCAACGAATGTTTACACGCTGTCTGATTTTGATACGCTGTCAAATAAATGGCAGGCAAATCAGGAAATGATGTTGTATCAAGGATATAGTGATGCAAATGAATATGTGAAAGTTGGAACAATTCGTGTAGGAATTGATGGAACGGTTGTTATCCCATATGCAACAAAGGTCGCAGGAGTAGATGGTGGACGTTTAAAACTGTGTTATAATGGGAATCCGGCTATGACACTTTCACAGACGAATAATGGAAAAATGATCTGGGCTGGTGCAGTCAAAGCAGGAACATATGCATTATACCTTGAAACAGCATGTGAGAATGCAAATACACCAGTGGTTGCAGCATTTGGAGCAGCAGTGATATCAAGCCAGAATAACAGAACTTTTGGCGGAAATAATGTAATCGCTAGTGCAAGTACTGGAGCAGCTACATATCAGCAGTTTAAAGTATCCAAAAGAGGAGTTGCAGCGATCGCAGTTTATAAAGAAAATTCAGCGGGAAATGTTTCTAGTGTTACATATTCTGTTCAGAAATTAAGTGGAAAGACATGGAAAACTGTAGCAACCGGATTATCGGGTGCAGCAAAAAATAACTATGTAGTAACAACAGGACTTGCTGCAGGGACTTATCGTGTCGTTGTAAATGCGGCATCTGGAGAGATCCTTTATTTCATCAATGCAAATCAAAAAGCATCTGACAGTTATGGAACATCTAAGAAAAAAGCAAAAGAGATCAAGCGTAAGAAATCCAAGAAGCAGGTATTCTTGTCTAATGAAAGTACAAGTAAAACACACTGGTATAAGATCAAAGTTAAGAAGACTGGAATGACATATATCGATATCACAGGACTTGGAAATAAAAGCAAGATTTCTGTAACAGTCACAGGAGCAGCAAGATTAAAAAATAAAACAATATCAAAAGGTTTCCGTATCTATGGAAAGGCAAAAAAAGGAACTTACTATATTAAGATCAAAAAAGGATCCAAAGGTACAAGTGGATATCAGGTAAAATACACTAAATAATAATTCCTTCATATTTGTTTATACTTTCTTTAGAAATGTTTAGAAACAGAATATTGAATGAAGAGAGGATCCTGATATAATAAAGACATAGTTTTTCATATATATTTTTAATCCTCTCTTTTTGAAAATAAGTACCGTATCAGCCGAGATGTTGATGCGGTATTATTTCGTTTTATATGTAAAGAAACAAGATTGTATTGTAAAAAAAACGAAAAATCTATTGACGGACCAACATATGGATGATATGATAAACACGCTAGACTTTAGCGTTGGAAGAAGGTCTTTTTTTTATGCCTTATTTTAATGAACAACAAACAAAATGGAGGTGGAAGTTGTGCGCACAAGAGTAACATTAGAATGTACAGAATGTAAACAGCGTAATTACAACATGACAAAGGATAAGAAAACTCATCCTGAACGCATGGAAACAAAAAAATATTGCAAATTCTGTAAAACTCACACATTACACAAAGAAACAAAATAATTTCCGGTAATTCCCTTTGAGAGAAAAGGAAGTGAAAACATGGAGAAAACTAACAAAGCAAAGAAACCAAGTTGGTTCAAAGAGTTAAAAGCTGAATTTAACAGAATTATCTGGCCAACGAAAGAAAGAATTGCAAAAGAAACAGCAGTTGTAGTGATCTGTGCTATTATTATCGGAGTCATTGTTGCAGTTCTTGATGTTGGAATCCAGTATGGAATTCAGGCATTGGTTGGATAGAAGTAAGGAGATTTTATGGCAGAGGCAAATTGGTATGTTGTTCACACCTACTCAGGTTATGAAAATAAAGTAAAAGTGGATATTGAGAAAACCATCGAGAACCGTAAGCTTCAGGATGAGATCTTGGAAGTCCGCGTACCACTTGAAGACGTGGTAGAGATGAGAAACGGTGTGAAGAAACAAGTTTCAAGAAAAATGTTCCCAGGTTATGTTCTGATCCATATGATCATGAACGACGACACATGGTATGTGGTTCGTAACACAAGAGGTGTTACAGGATTCGTAGGACCTGGATCAAAACCAGTACCGCTGACTCCTGCAGAGATGAAACCATTAGGAATCCAGATTGGAGGAGAACAGCAAGAAACACCAGCAAGAGAGAAGATTGAACTTGATATCGAAGTTGGTGATATGATCGTTGTGACTTCCGGTGCTTGGGAAGGAACAACAAGTGCGGTTACTGCAATCAATGAAAGCAAACAGACAGTAACTATTGAAGTCGAGATGTTCGGAAGAGCAACTTCAGTAGAAATTGATTTCTTAGATATTAAGAAAGCGTAACGAAGAATAAGAATAGAGAATCTTATTTGAAACAAAGTGGGAGGGCTATCCCGTAATTACCACAATAATCAGGAGGTTAACGATTATGGCAAAGAAAGTAGAAGGTTATATCAAACTTCAGATTCCAGCAGGAAAGGCAACACCAGCACCACCCGTTGGACCAGCACTTGGACAGCACGGAGTAAACATTGTACAGTTTACAAAAGAATTTAATGCAAGAACAGCTGATCAGGGAGACATGATCATCCCTGTAGTAATCACTGTATATCAGGATAGAAGCTTCAGCTTCATCACAAAGACTCCACCAGCAGCAGTTTTATTAAAGAAAGCTTGCAAAATCCAGTCTGGATCAGGAGAACCTAACAGAACTAAAGTAGCTACTATTTCTAAAGCAGATCTTCAGCAGATCGCTGAAACAAAGATGAAAGACTTAAACGCAGCTTCTATCGAAGCAGCAATGAGCATGATCGCCGGTACTGCAAGAAGTATGGGAATCACAGTAGAAGAGTAATCACAAATTTGAAACGAAAGTGGGAGGGTGAACTCCCGATATTACCACAGGAGGTATTTTAGAATGAAAAAAGGTAAGAGATACGCAGAGCTTACAAAATTAGTGGACAGAACAAACAATTATGATCCACAGGAAGCAGTTGCTTTAGTAAAAAAATTAGCAAACGCTAAATTTGACGAAACAATCGAAGCACATATCCGTCTTGGTGTAGATGGACGTCAGGCAGACCAGCAGATCCGTGGAGCAGTTGTACTTCCACACGGAACTGGTAAAGAAGTTAAAGTTCTTGTATTCGCTAAAGATGCAAAAGCTGAAGAAGCGAAAGCAGCAGGAGCAGAATTCGTAGGAGCAGAAGAATTAATTCCTAAGATCCAGAAAGAAAACTGGTATGACTTCGACGTAGTAGTAGCTACTCCAGACATGATGGGTGTAGTAGGTCGTTTAGGACGTGACTTAGGACCTAAAGGTTTAATGCCTAACCCTAAAGCCGGAACTGTAACAATGGACGTTGCGAATGCCATTAAAGAAATCAAAGCAGGTAAGATCGAATATAGATTAGATAAATCCAACATCATTCATGTACCAGTTGGAAAAGCTTCTTTCACAGAAGAACAGTTAGCGGACAACTTCCAGACGTTAATCGATGCAATCGTAAAAGCAAAACCTGCAGCAGCAAAAGGTCAGTATTTTAGAAACGTAACAATTACTTCTACAATGGGACCTGGAGTGAAAATTGATACAACAAAATTTGCTTAATATTTAACTTTAAGCGGGGTCAGTCTCATGTAGTCTGACCCCAGATTTATGCAAAATCCTATGTTGCCATATGGGAATTGCATAAAAATAAAAACATTTCAAAAAAAGTAAAAAAACATTTGACATATATATAAATGTCGTGTATTATATGTAAAGTATTACTGCCGAAGACAGCAGGTGCCGCAAGGCGCAACGTAGAACAACCTGCCGAGGAGAGTATTAGTGAATATGCTAATTAACACTCTATGTCTGTGCGGATATAGAGTTTTCTTTTTATATGTGCGGTGGTACACAAAATAAATCAAGGAGGTGCACCATTTCAATGGCAAAAGTTGAGTTAAAACAACCAGTAGTAAACGAAATTAAAGAATTACTTACAGATGCTCAGTCAGCAGTATTAGTTTCTTACCGCGGAATCACTGTAGAACAGGATACAGCAATGCGTAAAGAATTAAGAGAAGCTGATGTAGAATACAAAGTATATAAGAATACAATGATTCGTTTTGCAATCCAGGGAACAGAATTTGAAGCATTAGCTGATGATTTAAAAGGACCTACAGCAATCGCTGTTTCTAAAACAGATGCTACAGCTCCTGCAAGAATCCTTGCAAAACACGCTAAGAACATCGAAGTATTAGAAATGAAATCTGGTGTTGTAGAAGGAACATTCTATGACAAAGATGGTATCCAGGTTATCGCAAGCATCCCATCAAGAGACGAATTACTTGCGAAATTCCTTGGAAGCATTCAGTCCCCAATTACAAACTTTGCTCGTGTTATTAAGCAGATCGCTGAAAAAGACGGAGAAGGGGCTGCAGCTGAGTAAGATCAGTTATCAGTAAATTTAAAATATTAGGAGGAAATTATAATGACAACTCAGGAAATTATTGAAGTTATCAAAGGTTTATCAGTATTAGAATTAAACGATTTAGTAAAAGCTTGTGAAGAAGAATTTGGAGTATCTGCAGCAGCAGGTGTTGTAGTAGCAGCAGCTGGAGCTGAAGGTGGAGCAGAAGAAAAAGACGAATTCGACGTAGAATTAACAGAAGTTGGTGGAGCTAAAGTTAAAGTCATCAAAGCTGTTCGTGAAGTAACAGGATTAGGATTAAAAGAAGCTAAAGAATTAGTTGATGGAGCTCCTAAAGTAATTAAAGAAGGTGCATCTAAAGCAGAAGCTGAAGACATCAAAGCTAAATTAGAAGAACAGGGAGCTAAAGTAACTCTTAAATAATTAAGAGATTTACTCCAGTAGATTTTCTATAAAGTATATGAAACTGTCACATTGGTGGAAACTAGTGTGGCAGTTTTTTTACTTTATATGGATCATAAGAAACTTCGATGGAATCCTCTATGAAATAAAATATTTCTAAGCTTTTATAATCGTATATTTGATGATAGAATAGGAGAGTAAAATCATACGAAAGGAGTATTCGACAATTATGAAATTAGTAATTATTGAACCACTAGGTGTGGAAGAAGAGAAATTGATGGAAATCGCACATAAGGCATTGCCAGATTCTGTCGAGATCGTATCTTACCAGACCAAAGTAACTGACACAGAAAGCCTGATCGAACGTGGAAAGGATGCGGACATTATTATGGTTGCAAACCTGCCATTGAATGCTGAAGTCATCAAAGGCTGCAAAAACCTTAAGATGTTGGCGGTAGCATTTACAGGGATCGATCATATTGCTATGGCTGCATGCAAAGAACAGGGGATTACAGTATGCAACTGTGCAGGCTATTCAAATGCTGCAGTTTCAGATCTTGTCTTTGGACTTTTAATCTCACTGTATCGAAATATCATTTCTTGCGATCAGGTAGTCCGAGAAGAAGGAACCAAGGATGGTCTGGTTGGCTTTGAACTGGAAGGAAAGAAATTTGGTGTGATCGGAACCGGAGCGATCGGAACCAGAGTTGCGAAGATCGCCCAGGCATTTGGATGTGAAGTTTACGCATATTCAAGGACAGTAAAAGATCTTCCAGGAATTCAATTTGTAGGGTTAGAAGAACTTTTATATAATTGTGATATCATTTCATTGCATGTACCTTTAAATGAATCAACAAAAGGTTTGATCGGTAAAGATGAAATCGCATTGATGAAACCAGATGCAGTTTTGATCAACACGGCAAGAGGTCCGGTTGTTGATAGTGAAGCATTAGCTGAAGCACTCAATAACGGTAAGATTGCAGGAGCAGCCGTTGATGTCTTTGAGAATGAACCGCCGGTATCAAAAGATCATCCACTCTTACATGCAAAGAATCTGATCGCGACACCACACGTTGCATTTGCAACAAAAGAAGCATTGGTAAAACGTGCGATCATTGATTTTGATAATGTGAAATGTTGGATGGAAGGAAAACCAGTCAATGTAATGAATTAAATTTTGTAAATAGTCGAATATACATTAAGAGAAACAAGATAAATGGGGAAAAATAAAGTGGAAAAAGTGATGAAAAAGCTGTGCGTATGTACGCTTTCAGTGGTTATAGGAATGTTATCGATTCAGATCATGCCCGTATCAGCAGCAAGTAAGACTGGCATGGGAAAGATAACGAATAAGATAAACAAAGCAGGATATAATTTATGGGGCGGATACGATTCACCGGAAGAAGCAGCAACATATGATATTGATTTCTATGATTCTGGCATCAATGCAGGTGTTGCTGTTGGCGGAAATATTTCATTAAAATATAACGATTCTTATGATTATGGAGATAATCTGAAATATAACTGGCAGATCGTCAATGGAAATGATCATATTGCGATGGAGGTATCAGCAGATCAGAAGACTGCAAGGATTACAGGAAGATCCATAGGAGATGCAACAGTCCGATTAAATATCATAACAGATGAAGGAACAGAATATCAAAGTATTGAAACAAAAGAAATGCATATCCAGATTTCCAATCCGAGATTAAAGAATAACAAACTTGCAACGGTTCTTTATAACGAAGGGAAAGTTGAATTAGAAGGCAACTCGGCGAATGGACAAGAACGCATTATCTATCGAGCAGATAATAACCATAATTTTTATGTATCGGATGATGGGACATTTTACGGATATGCAAAACAAACCAGAAAGATATACGTATATGTAGATGGAATTTGTCTGGAAGCAACTGTAAAGTGCACAGATCCACAATATAGAGCCAGTTGTATTCTGAAAAAAGGGCAAAAAGTATCTTACAAAGTATCAGGAGCCAGCGGATATACACCAGTTACATATAAAGTTGGAAATACAAAATATGCATCTGTATCATCAAATGGATTAACAAAAGGAAAAAAATACGGAAGGACAACCTTAACGATCAGTGCTGATAATGCGAGTGTATCTTTTAATATTTATATCTTAAAATCCAAAGTATACAAAGGAGTCAGTAAAGCTCAAGCGATCTGTAAGACAAAACCAAGATACAGTCAGGCAAAACGAATGCGGAAAGATTATGTAGACTGCAGTTCTTTTGTGTGGAAATCTTATAAACCATATGGTGTGAATTTTGGAAGTAAGAGCTATGCACCAACAGCTGCAGATATTGCTAAATGGTGTGGAAAAAAGAAGAAATTATTAAAACTTTCTACATATAACGGAAAATCAGACAGATTACTTCCGGGAGATCTAATCTTTTACCGTAAACGAAGTGGAAAGAATGGAAGATATAAAAATATCGACCATATCGCCATGTATGTTGGAAATGACACGATCGTACATGCAGATGGAAGCAGTGTGTCTTACAGCTATCCATGGTACCGCAAAGTTGCAGCAATCGCCAGACCAGTAAAATAAAAGAAAAATATAAAGATAAAGAAGTACAAAAGGCAGATAACAAGGATACAAAATTCTTGCTATCTGCCTTTTAGGATGGTACAATATTGATGTAACTGAAATGGGAGCTTAAAAGGTGATACCTTAGCTGAGAGGAAACGAGAGTTTCGACCATGGACCTGATACGGATAATGCCGTCGTAGGGATTTGGATGCTATGAATACAAGACGAACTGTAAAGCAGCATCACAGGCTTTTTAAAGTTTGTCTTTTTTTATCTCAACAAGACAGAATGATGATAAAATAAACAAAACCGAATAAGAGTCTCCCAAAATCTTATATTTTGGAGGTTTTCAATCATGAAGTACACAACACAGATGAATGCAGCAAGACAGGGAATTGTAACGAAAGAGATGGAAGCAGTTGCTGCCTATGAAGGAATTGACGTGAAAGACCTTATGGCAGAAGTTGCAGCTGGAACTATTGTCATCCCTGCAAACAAGAACCACAAGTGTTTAAAGCCATTTGGAATCGGGAATTCTTTGAAGACAAAGATCAATGTAAACCTTGGAACATCCAGAGACTGTCTAAACTTAGATGTTGAGATGGAGAAAGTTAATAAAGCCGTAGAGATGGGTGCAGAAGCTATCATGGATCTTTCTTCTTTTGGACATACTCATGTATTTCGTAAGAAACTTGTCGATGAATGTCCAGCAATCCTTGGTACCGTGCCTATTTACGATGCGATTGTTTATTACAATAAAGCATTAAAGGATATCACGTCTCGTGAATGGATCGATGTTTTTAAGATGCATGCAGAAGATGGTGTAGATTTTATGACGATCCATTGTGGGATCAACCGAAACACAGCGGAACGTTTTAAGGCAATGAAACGTAAGATGAACATTGTGTCTCGTGGTGGTTCTCTGATCTTTGCATGGATGGAAGCAACAGGCAATGAGAATCCATTCTTCGAATACTATGATGAAATCCTTGATATCTGTAACGAATATGATGTAACGCTAAGCCTTGGCGATGCATGTCGTCCAGGATGCCTTGCTGATGCAAGTGACATTTCACAGATCGAAGAATTAGTAACATTAGGAGAATTAACAGCACGTGCATGGAAGAAGGATGTACAGGTTATGATCGAAGGACCTGGACATATGCCAATGGATCAGATTCAGGCGAATATGAAGATCCAGCAGACGATCTGTCATGGAGCACCATTTTATGTTCTTGGACCTCTGGTAACAGATATTGCACCTGGATATGACCATATCACATCTGCAATTGGTGGAGCGATCGCTGCAGCTTCTGGAGCAAGCTTCTTATGTTATGTAACACCAGCAGAACATCTGCGTCTTCCAAATGTCGATGATGTGAAAGAAGGAATCATGGCTTCCAAGATCGCAGCACATGCAGCAGATATTGCCAAAGGTGTAAAAGGCGCTATGGATTGGGATAACCAGATGGCAGCTGCGAGACAGAAACTTGACTGGGAGAAACAGTTCGAACTTGCTCTTGATCCTGAAAAGGCAAGAAGATACCGTGCAGAATCAACACCAGAGAGAGAAGATACATGTACAATGTGTGGAAAGATGTGTTCTGTACGTAATATGAATGCCGTCCTTGCCGGAGAAGATGTGGACGTCATCTAAATAGAATTCAGCATCCAGGCTGGGAATCCTGCCATGCAGGATTCATATCTAAGATCTCCGGCAGAGCCAGATACATATCCTTACGTATCTGAATATATATGAAAGAAGGTACTTAATATTATGAGTAATGAAAGAAGTGGATTCTCGAGCCGTTTAGGGTTCGTTCTTGCAACGGCTGGGTCTGCTGTAGGTCTTGGAAACATCTGGAGATTTCCATATCTTGCAGCCAAGTATGGCGGAGGAACATTTTTATTAACTTATCTGATCCTTACATTAACATTTGGATTTTCACTGATGATCACAGAAGTTGCCCTTGGAAGAAAGGCAGGAACCAGTGCGATCCGTGCATTTGGACACTTTAGCAAGAAGCATACATTTATCGGATATCTTACAACGATCATTCCGTTTATTATCTTCCCGTACTACTGTGTTATCGGTGGATGGGTTACAAAATATGCACTGGTATCGCTTCAGGGAGGGATTCATAATGCCGCCTCTGATACATTCTTTACAGGGTTTATCAGCAAATCAGCAGAACCTATGATCTGTGTTCTTGTTTTCCTGATCGCTACAACAGTGGTTGTTGCAGGAGGAGTCAAAGGCGGAGTAGAACGTGTCAGCACGATCATGATGCCAGTTTTGATCGTCTTGTTGATCGGAGTTTCTTTATTCTGTATCACAAGACCAGGGGCGATGGCTGGAGTTGCATATTATTTAAAACCAAGTTTAAAAGGATTTGGTCCGACAACGATCTTAGCTGCACTTGGACAGTTATTTTATTCGATGTCCCTTGCTATGGGTATTATGATCACATTCGGATCATATATGCCAAAGAAAGCTGACCTTGAGAAATCAGTCACACAGGTTGAGATTTTTGATACAGGGGTTGCTTTCCTTGCAGGACTTATGATCGTACCAGCTGTGTTTGTATTCTCAAACGGAGATTCATCCATGCTTGCAAAAGGTCCATCTTTGATGTTTGTGATGCTTCCAAAAGTATTTAACAGTATGGCTTTTTCAAGTGTTATTGCAGCAGTATTCTTTATTTTAGTGTTACTTGCAGCACTTACCTCTTCCATTTCGCTGCTTGAGACACTCGTAGCAGTTCTGATGGATAAGTTCCATATGAAACGAGGAACTGCATGTATTACAATGTTTATCATTGCTCTGTTACTAGCAGTTCCATCATCTTTAGGATTTGGAGCATGGAGCAATATTACGATTTTAGGATTTGACTTCCTTGATTTCTTTGATTTCATCAGTAACAGTGTATTAATGCCGATCGCAGCATTCTTAACATGTTTATTTGTCGGTTATATCATCAAGCCAAAAGTAATTGTTGATGAAGTTGAAAGCTCTGGGGAATTTAAGAGAAAATCACTATTCCTTATTATGGTTAAGTATATTGCACCAATCTGCATTGTTGCGATCTTAGTATTCTCAGTACTTGAAGGATTAGGATTTATTACAGTTTAATAAGAAGATATAGAAACGCACAGATGACTACTTAACATTTTGTGCGTTTCTGTTTTATTAGGAGGAAAGTATGATTACAGCAGTGATTTTTGATATGGACGGTGTGATCGCTGATTCAGAATATTTTAATGTCAAAGCAAAGCATCTCATCTTAAAACAAGCAGGTATTGAAGTTGACTGGCATTATCATGATAAGTTTTTGGGTACGACACATGAATATATGTGGACAGAGATGAAGAAAGAATTTGAAAGTCTTGATAAAGAAGTTTCATATTATATAGATCAGTGGGTTAAAACCAGAAAAGAGTTGATCAATCAGGAAGGACTAAAGCCGATGCCGGGGGTTGTTGATCTGATCCGTATATTAAAGGAAAAAGGATTTCATCTGGCAGTTGCATCGTCTTCATTGAAAGAAGATATCATGACAAATATGAATACGTTTGGGATTACAGACTGCTTTGAAGCATTTATAAGCGGTTCCGAATGTGAAAACGGAAAGCCGAATCCAGAAATCTTTCAAAAGGCGGCTGAGGCAATTGGACAGAAGGCGGCAAACTGTATCGTGGTCGAAGATTCCGAAGCAGGAGTA
The DNA here is from genome assembly GCF_030296915.1 of Anaerostipes hadrus ATCC 29173 = JCM 17467. Lineage (NCBI taxonomy): Bacteria > Bacillati > Bacillota > Clostridia > Lachnospirales > Lachnospiraceae > Anaerostipes > Anaerostipes hadrus. The sequence goes on from NZ_AP028031.1 coordinate 345,788, forward strand.
AAGGCAGCCAAATCTGCCAAAATGAAATGCATTGGATATGCACCAGAAGGAGCAATCAAACAAGATCTCCATCAGGCAGATACAGTGGTGAAGGAATTTTCAGATAAACTTATAGAATATATTATGGGAAATAAGTAAATAAAAAATAGACAGCGTTCTTATGAAAAAGAGCGCTGTCTATTTTTTTATAAAAACTTTCTCGTAAAAAGAGAAGATAGGACACAATATTCATTCATGCAATATAAACATCTGGACGACGTTCTGTCAACATTGTGTAATAGTCATGCTTCATTTGTTTTGCTATATCATAATCCAGAGATGCATGGATAATTCCATCTTTTTCATCATTGATCGATGCGAGAATCCTTCCTAATGGATCAAGAATTCTGGCAGCTTCTGGAAAGAATGCGTCATAACAGATAAACAAGCCGATACGACCGATCTTTGTATCAAATACTTTAAATTGATCCCCAGGTGTAAAATAATTTTTCTCGGAATCAAATAAATGAACTTTGCGATAAGTTCCAAGAAGAACACCAGTGTCATCAAGGAAAAATTGAGAATTATAAAGGATATCTTCTTCTTTTTTCAGCCATTCCATAGACGATATGAACATGAAATTCCTTAGCTAAAGCATTCATCTTTTTTATGGATGTAGAGTCAATCATGGCAGTTTCTGCCAAATCTTTAAAATTTTCACCACATTGATAACCAGTAACAGCAAGCTCAGGGAAAACGATGAGTTGAGTATCTGGATGAGATTCCATAGCTTTGCGAAGAAGCGTTTCCATATGAGAAATATTTTCCTCTTTTTGATTCATTTTTGGATAAGTTTGTATACAAACAACATTACATTTCATAATTTTTTCTCGGTCCTTTCTGAATGCTTTGTGATATATGCTCGTTTGGAACCTTGAACCAGCTAAACAATTCTTGAATTGCAAATACACTGATTACTGCAATTCCAACGGCAAACCATACATAGACAATTAGAATAAATAATTTAAATGCTGTAAAACTGATCATAAGAACCTCCTATTCTTTAGAAGCATGGACCAGATGATCTGGTTGATATGCTTTTAATTGTTCAAAATCAAAATGTTCTTTCTCGAATAGAGAGCCGATCATGATAACAACGATCGGAACACAAAGAGAAAATACATTACCTACAAAATAGTTAATATTATCATCAGGAATCATAAAGTAAGCAATGAGTCCACAGATCATACCGATAAAGATAGATGTAACGGCAACTCTTGAGGATACTTTATCCCAGATCAATCCAGCAATAAATGCAGCACATGGGGCGGCAAAAAGTAGTTTGTTGTGTTTTAAAGTGATTCCCACGTTAAGATTTCCTTTCTTAATAAATGCAAAAGGCGCTATAAACATATATCTGTTTACAACGCCTTTGTTTATGACTAGTGTAACATACAAAATCTTTTTATCACAAGATAAGAGTGAAAAGAAGTGAAGAATTTAATGAAAAAGGCAGATGAGAAACATTTTCAGGTGCTTTTTTCATGTATTTAAAAATAGTTGTTGACATGATAAATTCTATATGGTAATATAAGAAAATGTCTTAATGTGGGTTTGTCTGCCCACACTCTATGTAAAATTAAGAATAAGATTGTAAGAAAGATATAGTAAGATAGAGGGTTTCTTACAGTTGATGTAGTATATAAACCAGGTTTAGATCAAGAGGTGAAAAACGTCCATGGAAAAGAACAGAATACAGCCAATAAAATCAGGTACAGGGATGCGAATCAGCTATGCCAGACAGGATGACGTCCTTGAAGTACCAAATCTGATCGAAATTCAAAAGGATTCCTATGATTGGTTTTTAAGAGAAGGATTAGCAGAGGTATTTGAAGATATCTCCCCAATCGAAGATTACAGCGATCAGTTAAGCTTGGAATTTGTTGACTATCAATTATGTAAAGATGACGTCAAATATTCAATTGAAGAATGTAAAGAAAGAGATGCAACATACGCTGCACCTTTAAAAGTGAAAGTAAGACTTCATAATAAAGAGACTGATGAAATCAAGCAGCATGAGATTTTTATGGGCGATCTTCCTTTAATGACAGCAACAGGAACATTTATCATCAACGGAGCTGAACGTGTTATCGTCAGTCAGTTAGTGCGTTCCCCTGGAATTTATTATGGAATTGCTCATGACAAGATTGGTAAAGAGTTATACTCTTCCACAGTTATTCCAAACCGTGGTGCTTGGCTTGAATATGAAACAGATTCCAATGATGTATTCAATGTACGTGTAGACCGTACAAGAAAAGTGCCTATCACAGTTTTGATCCGTGCATTAGGTATCGGAACAAACGCAGAGATCAAAGAATTATTTGGTGAAGAACCAAAGATCCTTGCAAGTATTGAAAAAGACCCATCTGATAACTATGAAGATGGTCTGTTAGAATTATATAAGAAGATCCGTCCGGGAGAACCATTATCTGTAGATAGTGCGGAAAGCTTGATCAACAGCATGTTCTTCGATCCAAGAAGATATGATCTTGCGAAAGTTGGACGTTACAAATTCAATAAAAAATTAGCATTAAGAAATCGTATCAGTGGATTTATCTTAGCAGAAGATGTTTTAGATCCAACAACTGGAGAAGTATTAGCAGAAGCTGGAACGAATGTGGACATGGAACTTGCAGATAAGATTCAGAACGCAGCCGTAGCAAGTATTATGATCCAGACAGAAGAAGGTGCTACAAAAGTACTTTCCAACATGGAAGTAAATCTTGCTGAATATGTAGATTTCAATCCAGAAGAGATCGGTGTTCATGAAGATGTTTTCTATCCTGTATTAGAGAAGATCTTAGAAGAAGGATATGAAGGAGAAGAATTAAAAGAAGCTCTGAAGAAGAATATTCATGAATTGATTCCAAAACATATTACAAAAGAAGATATCTTAGCATCCATCAACTACAATATCCATTTAGAGTATGGAATTGGACATGATGATGATATTGACCACTTAGGAAACCGTCGTATCCGTGCTGTAGGTGAACTGCTTCAGAACCAGTATCGTATCGGTCTTTCAAGATTGGAAAGAGTTGTTCGTGAAAGAATGACAACTCAGGATATTGAATCTATCTCACCACAGTCATTGATCAATATCAAACCAGTAACAGCAGCAGTGAAAGAGTTCTTTGGAAGTTCTCAGTTATCTCAGTTCATGGACCACAACAACCCACTGTCTGAGTTAACACATAAGAGACGTTTATCTGCATTAGGACCAGGTGGTCTGTCTCGTGATCGTGCCGGATTCGAAGTCCGTGACGTACATTACACACATTACGGAAGAATGTGTCCAATCGAGACACCTGAAGGACCTAACATCGGTCTGATCAACTCTCTTGCTACTTATGCGAGAATTAACGAGTATGGATTTATCGAAGCTCCATATCGTGTACTGGATAAATCAGATCCTGAGAATCCAGTTGTTACAGACAAAGTTGTTTATTTAACAGCTGATGAAGAAGATAATTATGTAGTAGCACAGGCGAACGAACCTGTTGATGAAGATGGACATTTCGTAAATACTCATGTATCCGGACGTTTCCGCGAGGATACATCAGAATTTGATAAAGTGAACCTTGACTTAATGGACGTATCTCCAAAGATGGTATTCTCAGTGGCTACATCCATGATTCCTTTCCTGGAGAACGATGATGCCAACCGTGCGCTGATGGGATCCAACATGCAGCGTCAGGCAGTACCACTTCTTTCTACAGAAGCTCCTGTTGTTGGAACAGGTATGGAATCCAAGGCTGCATATGACTCTGGAGTCTGCATCACAGCAAGAAATGGCGGAGTCGTAGAAAGATCTACAAGTACAAAGATCGTAGTTCGTAATGATGACGGTCAGAGAGATGAATATAATGTTATCAAGTTTGCACGAAGCAACCAGGGTAACTGTATGAATCAGCGTCCGATCGTATTTGTAGGAGACAGAGTAGAAAAGGGAGACATCTTAGCAGACGGTGCTTCAACAAGCAATGGAGAGATGGCTCTTGGTAAGAACCCATTGATCGGTTTCATGACATGGGAAGGATATAACTACGAGGATGCGGTACTGTTAAGTGAGCGTCTGGTACAGGATGACGTTTACACATCTGTTCATATCGAAGAATATGAAGCAGAAGCCAGAGATACTAAGCTTGGTCAGGAAGAGATCACAAGAGATCTTGCAGGATTAAGTGAAGATGTCTTAAAAGACTTAGATGATAACGGTATCATCCGTATTGGTGCAGAAGTACGTGCCGGTGACATCCTGGTAGGAAAAGTTACTCCTAAGGGAGAAACAGAATTAACAGCTGAAGAGAGATTGTTACGTGCGATCTTCGGTGAGAAAGCAAGAGAAGTCCGTGATACATCTTTAAGAGTGCCACATGGTGCTTACGGAGTTGTTATGGATACGAAGATCTTCACAAGAGAGAATGGAGACGAACTTCCTCCTGGAGTAAACAAGAGCGTTCGTGTATACATTGCTCAGAAGAGAAAGATTTCTGTAGGAGATAAGATGGCTGGTCGACATGGTAACAAGGGTGTAATTTCCCGTATTTTGCCAGTAGAAGATATGCCATACTTACCAAACGGACGTCCATTAGATATCGTACTGAACCCATTAGGTGTGCCTTCACGTATGAATATCGGACAGGTGTTAGAGATCCATCTGTCCTTAGCAGCAAAAGTTCTTGGGTTTAATGTTGCTACACCAGTATTCAATGGTGCAGACGAGAACGATATCGCAGATACATTAAGAATGGCAAATGACTATGCCAATACATCATGGGAAGAATTTGACGCGAAATGGCGTGATAAAGTTAATGATGATGTAATGGATTATTTATATGAAAACAGAGACCATAGAAAAGAATGGCAGGGTGTACCAATTGATACAACTGGTAAAGTAAGATTAAGAGACGGTCGTACAGGAGAAGAATTTGACAGCCCTGTAACAATCGGATTCATGCATTACCTGAAACTGCATCATCTGGTAGATGACAAGATCCATGCACGTTCTACTGGTCCTTACTCATTAGTAACTCAGCAGCCACTGGGTGGTAAAGCTCAGTTCGGTGGACAGCGTTTTGGAGAGATGGAGGTATGGGCACTGGAAGCTTATGGTGCAGCATACACACTTCAGGAGATCCTGACATTCAAGTCCGATGATGTTGTAGGTCGTGTGAAAGCATACGAAGCGATCATCAAAGGTGATAACATCCCTGAACCAGGTGTTCCAGAATCTTTCAAAGTATTATTAAAAGAATTCCAGTCACTGGCATTAGATGTTAAAATTCTTGACGAGAACGCTGAAGAAGTTGAATTAAGAGAAGATGTTGATGGTGGAGATGCAAATCAGGATCTTGCACCAATGATCGAAGGAGACGGTGTCTTCAACAATTATGAAGAAAGCGAATCTGAACTCGGTGCTTTAGGATATAAACACGGAGACTTATCAGAAGGTGAAGATAACACAATCATGTAGATTGGCGAGCAATTTAGGAAGGAGCAGCCTTAAATGATGGAATCAAGCAATGAATATCAAAGCAATAAAATTTCATTTGATGCAATTAAGATCGGGTTGGCTTCCCCAGAAAAGATCCGTGAGTGGTCTAGAGGAGAAGTAAAGAAACCTGAGACGATCAACTATCGAACATTAAAACCTGAAAAAGACGGGCTTTTCTGTGAGAAGATCTTCGGGCCTACAAAGGACTGGGAGTGTCACTGCGGAAAGTACAAAAAAGTTCGCTATAAAGGTGTTGTCTGCGACCGATGCGGTGTTGAAGTGACAAAAGCAAGTGTCCGTCGTGAAAGAATGGGACATATCGAATTAGCAGCTCCAGTATCTCATATCTGGTATTTTAAAGGAATTCCTAGCCGTATGGGTCTGATTCTTGATATTTCACCAAGAACACTGGAAAAGGTTTTATATTTCGCATGCTATATCGTTTTAGATGCTGGAGATACAGATCTTGCATATAAACAGGTATTAACTGAAAAAGAATATAGAGAAGCGTATGAAAAATACGGAGATACATTCCGCGTAGGAATGGGTGCTGAAGCAGTGAAAGAACTGCTTCAGGCCATTGATCTGGAAGCAGAAGCAAAATCCTTACAGGATGAGTTCAAAACTGCTACAGGTCAGAAGAGAGCCAGAATCGTTAAGAGACTGGAAGTTGTAGAAGCATTCTGCAACTCAGAGAATAAACCAGAATGGATGATCTTGGATGCAGTTCCAGTCATCCCTCCAGATATCCGTCCAATGGTTCAGTTAGATGGTGGACGTTTTGCTACATCTGACTTAAATGACCTTTACAGACGTATCATCAACAGAAATAACCGTCTGAAGAGATTATTAGAACTTGGAGCGCCAGATATCATCGTAAGAAACGAAAAGAGAATGTTACAGGAAGCAGTTGATGCCCTGATCGATAATGGTAGACGTGGACGTCCAGTTACAGGACCAGGAAACCGTGCATTAAAATCATTATCAGATATGTTAAAAGGTAAACAGGGACGTTTCCGTCAGAACCTGTTAGGAAAACGTGTAGACTATTCTGGACGTTCCGTTATCGTAGTAGGACCAGACTTAAAGATCTTCCAGTGTGGTCTTCCAAAAGAAATGGCGATCGAATTATTCAAGCCATTCGTTATGAAAGAATTAGTAGAGCGCAAATTAGCTCACAACATTAAATCAGCAAAGAAAATGGTTGAAAAACTTCAGCCAGAAGTATGGGATGTCTTAGAAGACGTCATTAAAGAACATCCGGTTATGTTAAACCGTGCACCGACACTGCATAGACTGGGAATTCAGGCATTTGAGCCTATCCTGGTAGAAGGTAAAGCAATCCGTCTGCATCCACTGGTATGTACAGCATACAATGCCGATTTCGATGGTGACCAGATGGCTGTCCATCTTCCATTATCTGTGGAAGCACAGGCAGAGTGTAGATTCCTTCTGTTATCACCAAACAACCTGTTAAAACCATCTGATGGTGGTCCAGTAGCTGTTCCTTCTCAGGATATGGTACTTGGTATCTACTATCTGACATTAGAGAAAGATGGAGACAAAGGTGAAGGTAAATACTTCAAATCTGAGAACGAAGCATACTTAGCTTATGAAAATAAGGTGATCACACTTCATTCTAAGATCAAAGTAAGACGTACAGGTGTAGACAAAGACGGAAATCCTATTTCTCAGATTGTAGATTGTACACTTGGACGTATCCTGTTTAATGAGATCATCTTACAGGATTTAGGATTTGTAGACAGAAGCAAACCAGAGAATGCTTTAGCATATGAGATTGATTTCCACGTAGGAAAGAAACAGTTAAAACAGATCCTTGATAAATGTATCAACATTCATGGAGCAACAAAGACTGCAGAAGTCTTAGATGATATCAAAGCGATCGGATACAAATTCTCTACAAGAGGAGCCTTAACAGTATCCATTTCCGATATGACAGTGCCACCTGAGAAACCTCAGATCTTAGGAGATGCACAGAAACAGGTAGAATTCATTACAGAACAGTATAAACGTGGTCTGATGACAGAAGAAGAACGTTATAAAGCGGTTGTTAAGACATGGTTCGACGCCGATGACGTTTTAACAGATAAACTGATCACAGGATTAGACCGATTAAATAACATCTTCATGATGGCCGATTCCGGAGCCCGTGGTTCTAACCAGCAGATCAAACAGTTAGCAGGTATGCGTGGACTGATGGCCGATACATCAGGACGTACGATCGAATTACCAATCAAGTCTAACTTCCGTGAAGGTCTTGACGTACTGGAATACTTCATTTCAGCGCATGGAGCTCGTAAAGGTCTGTCCGATACAGCCCTTCGTACAGCCGATTCAGGATACTTAACACGTCGTCTGGTAGACGTATCACAGGATCTGATCATTCGTGAACAGGATTGCTGTGAAGGTACTGGAGAGGAAATTCCAGGAATGTATGTAGAAGCATTCATGGATGGACAGGAAGTTATCGAAAGCTTAGAAGAACGTATCACAGGAAGATACGCAGCAGAAGAGCTTGTGAATAAAGAAACTGGTGAAGTCATTGTAAAAGCAAACCACATGATCACACCAAAACGTGCGAAAGCCGTTTGTGATGCAGGATATACATCTGTTAAGATCCGTACGATGTTAACATGTAAATCCGGAGTTGGAGCTTGTGCGAAGTGTTATGGATCCAACATGGCAACAGGTCAGGCCGTACAGGTTGGAGAAGCTGTCGGAATCATCGCAGCACAGTCAATCGGTGAGCCAGGTACACAGCTTACAATGAGAACATTCCATGCCGGTGGAGTAGCCGGTGATGATATCACACAGGGTCTTCCTCGTGTCGAAGAGTTATTTGAAGCACGTAAACCAAAAGGACTTGCGATCATCGCAGAATTTGGTGGAGAAGTGCAGTTAAAAGATACAAAGAAGAAACGTGAAGTCATCATCACAAACAGAGAAACTGGCGATGTGAAGACATATCTGATCCCTTACGGATCTCGTCTGAAAGTACAGGAAGGACAGATCCTTGAAGCCGGAGATGAACTTACAGAAGGTTCTATCAACCCTCACGATTTATTAAGAATCAAGGGAATCCGTGCAGTACAGGATTACATGATCCGCGAAGTACAGAGAGTATACCGTTTACAGGGTGTAGATATCAACGACAAGCACGTTGAGGTTATCGTACGTCAGATGCTTAAGAAAGTACGTATCGAAGACGGTGGAGACACAGGATACTTACCAGGAGCAATGGTTGATGTATTAGAACTTGAGAAGAGAAACAAAGAGATGGAAGAACAGGGTCTTCAGACTGCAATAGCAGACCAGATCATGCTTGGTATCACAAAAGCATCTTTGGCAACAGATTCCTTCTTATCAGCAGCTTCTTTCCAGGAGACAACAAAAGTTCTTACAGATGCAGCGATCAAAGGAAAAGTCGATCCATTAGTAGGATTAAAAGAAAACGTAATCCTTGGTAAATTGATTCCAGCCGGAACAGGTATGAGACGTTACAGAGATGTCAAGATCAGCACAGACGAAAATGATTTCACGATCGGAGATGAAATCGATTTCGATGATGAAGAATTTGATATTGAAGAATAATTTGAATTTGTAGTTGGCCAACTGTAGGCTTTGAGTATATGATAAAAAATAAATAAAAAACCACAAACGCAGCGGTGGAATTTTTGCTCATATTTTGAACAAATCGCTTATCCGCCCAATTTCCTACGATAACTCGCTCTGAAGTTTATCTAAGACAAGAGTCTCTGAAGCTCAGACAATCGTCCAATTGGGCTGCGAATTTATTCAAAATATGGCAAAATTCCAATGCTGCGTTTGTGGTTTTTTATTTATTTTTTATCATATACCAGAAGACTATAGTGTGGACAATTACAGTATTTGGTGCATACGTAAAATATTTTATCTTCATTTATCGATACCCAGAGCGCAAGCCAATACCGTTCAACATACATATCTCATAGTGGTTTCGATAACTGAAATTATTGAATATTATAAAAATGGTTATCTGTTGGCGACCGTAGGAACACGTCTGCACTTAGCGAGTGGATGGTCGGATGACCATTCAGGAGCTTAGTACAGTTACGTGTGAGTCGAGCGAAAGCGCGTCGCAGACAGATAACCATTTTTATAATATTCCACCAACTTCAGTCTATCAAACTATAATCTGTTTATTGTATGTAAAATCCTTAAGAAATCTGAAAAAACTATTTAATTGACAAAGTAAACAGATATTGATATAATAAAATCAACAAATGAAAGATAAGTTTTAAAAGAAAGGAGAATCGCCCAAGTTGCTCCATAAGGCTAACGGAAAGGCTTTTAAAACCGGCAGCTGATGGATCAGAAGTATTAAGATGATTGGGAATCATGAGACTGACTCAACAGGATATTATGATCTCGGGAGAGAACATAAGAGTCCTAGAAGCGGATAGAACGGTAAAGGAGTCAACCTCATAAAGATAATACGAAGAATAGAGAGAATGAACAAGATCTTAAGATAAGATCAGAAGATGATCAAAGAAAAAGAATCCAAACAAGAAAGATTCCAAGAGACGAGGAATCAAAACAAGAAAGATTCAGATAAGAGATCAACAAACATTCGATCAGCTGACCGGTGGAGCATTTAAAAAATTTGTAACTAGTAACTAAAGCAAAGTGTAACCCGTTAACAAAATAATTTGGAACTTATTAACTAAATATTTTCTCAAGAATAAGAGATTGATTTTTATATATTAAGAAAATGGCGTAAAGAAGCCATATAACAAAGAAATCGAAACATTGAGATCAAGAAAAGAGATCAGAATAGAAGCTGTCAGGGTTGATATCAGAGATGTGACGAGAAAGCATTTCTGAAGGCAGTAGGATAAGAAAAGATTTCGAATAAGATCCATAGAATGAGATTTCCAAAAAGATAAAAATATATAGAAATTAATAAAAATCTTGGGAAAAGGTCTTGACAAAGGCATGCAGGCATTTTATAATAGCCTAGCATGCCTTTTTGGGGAGCAAAACCAAGAAGTGCATGTATAGTCACAAGGTGAATTTAAGTAACCACAGTAGAAAACATGTATGGAGGTGAAATCAATGCCAACTTTTAACCAATTAGTTAGAAAAGGGAGAAAAACATCTGTAAAGAAATCTACAGCACCAGCACTTCAGAAAGGATTTAACTCTTTAAAGAAGAAAGCTACAGACACAAGCTCACCACAGAAGAGAGGTGTATGTACAGCTGTTAAAACTGCAACTCCTAAAAAGCCTAACTCTGCTTTACGTAAGATCGCCAGAGTTCGTCTTTCTAACGGAATCGAAGTAACAAGTTATATCCCAGGTGAAGGACATAACTTACAGGAACATAGTGTTGTTCTGATTCGTGGTGGTCGTGTTAAGGACTTACCAGGTACTCGTTACCATATCGTTAGAGGTACACTTGATACAGCAGGTGTAGCTAACAGAATGCAGGCTCGTTCCAAATATGGAGCTAAAAGACCTAAGAAAAAATAAAACAAAACTAAATTGGTACAAAGCAGCGTAATTAAACGCTACCTTGTATAGTTGTGCCGGAACTTTATTGTTTCCTACAAAGGTTACAGGAGATATAAAAGTCCTGCACGAACATGCAATAACTAAGTATGAGTACCGATGAATTAATGATTATTAAGGAGGGAAGAACCGTGCCACGTAAAGGACATATTGCGAAAAGAGACGTATTAGCAGATCCTATTTACAACAATAAGGTTGTGACAAAATTAATCAACAACATTATGTTAGATGGTAAAAAAGGAGTTGCTCAGAAAATCGTATACGGAGCATTTGCCCGTATCGAAGAAGAAGCTGGAAAACCAGCTTTAGAAGTATTCGAAGAAGCTATGAACAACATCATGCCAGTTCTTGAAGTAAAAGCTAGACGTATCGGTGGAGCAACATATCAGGTGCCTATCGACGTTAGACCAGACAGAAGACAGGCATTAGCGCTTCGTTGGATCACAACTTTCTCACGTAAAAGAGGAGAAAGAACAATGGAAGAACGTCTTGCAAAAGAACTTCTTGACGCTTCCAACAATACAGGAGCATCTGTAAAGAAAAAAGAAGATATGCACAAGATGGCAGAAGCAAACAAAGCATTCGCACATTACAGATTCTAATTTCAAGAATCTGTTCTGGCGTCTTGCCAGATATGCTTCTATGTTAAAACTTATAGGAGGAAAAAATCTTGGCTGGAAGAGAATATCCATTAGAGAGAACCAGAAATATCGGAATCATGGCTCATATTGATGCTGGTAAAACAACAACAACAGAGCGTATCCTTTATTACACTGGTGTAAACTATAAAATCGGTGATACTCATGATGGTACTGCTACTATGGACTGGATGGAGCAGGAACAGGAAAGAGGTATCACAATCACTTCTGCAGCTACAACATGTCATTGGACACTGCAGGATCATTGCAAGCCTAAAAAAGGTGCTTTAGAGCATCGTATCAATATCATTGATACTCCAGGGCACGTTGACTTCACAGTTGAAGTAGAACGTTCTCTGCGTGTACTTGATGGTGCAGTAGCAGTCTTCTGTGCAAAAGGTGGAGTAGAGCCTCAGTCTGAAAACGTATGGAGACAGGCTGATACTTATAACGTACCTAGAATGGCATTCATCAATAAGATGGATATCTTAGGTGCTAACTTCTACGGAGCAGTTGATCAGATGAAAGATCGTCTGGGAGCTAACGTAGCAGTACTTCAGTTACCTATCGGTAAAGAAGACGACTTCAAAGGAATCATCGACTTATTCGAGATGGAAGCCTACATCTACAATGATGAAAAAGGTGAAGACATCTCTATCGTTGAAATCCCAGAAGATATGAAAGAAGAAGCAGAACTTTATCACACAGAATTAATCGAAAAGATCTGTGAATTAGACGACGATCTGATGATGCAGTACCTTGAAGGTGAAGAACCAAGTGTTGATGATTTAAAAGCTGCATTAAGAAAAGGAACATGCGAATGTAAAGCAGTTCCAGTATGCTGTGGTACAGCATATAGAAATAAAGGTGTTCAGAAATTACTGGATGCTATTATCGAATTTATGCCAGCTCCAACAGACATCCCAGCTATCAAAGGTGTCGATGAAGATGGTAACGAAGTTGAAAGACATTCATCTGATGATGAACCATTCTCAGCTTTAGCATTTAAGATTATGACAGACCCATTCGTAGGTAAACTTGCATTCTTCCGTGTTTACTCTGGAACATGCAAATCAGGATCTTACGTATTAAATGCAACAAAGAACAAAAAAGAGCGTGTTGGACGTATCTTACAGATGCATGCTAACAAGCGTGAAGAATTAGATATCGTATATTCAGGAGATATCGCAGCTGCAGTAGGTTTCAAATCTACAACAACTGGTGATACAATCTGTGATGAACAGCATCCTGTAATTCTGGAATCCATGGAATTCCCAGAACCAGTTATCGACGTAGCGATCGAACCTAAAACTAAAGGTGATCAGGGTAAAATGGCTGAAGCACTTGCTAAGCTTGCTGAAGAAGATCCTACATTCAGAGCTCATACAGATCATGAAACAGGACAGACAATCATTTCCGGAATGGGTGAACTTCATCTGGAAATCATCGTTGACCGTCTGCTTCGTGAATTCAAAGTAGAAGCTAACGTTGGTGCTCCTCAGGTAGCATACAAAGAAACATTTACAAAAGCAGTTGACGTTGACAGCAAATATGCTAAACAGTCTGGTGGTCGTGGTCAGTATGGTCACTGTAAAGTTCACTTTGAGCCAATGGATGCCAATGGAGAAGAACTGTTCAAATTCGAATCTACAGTTGTTGGTGGATCTATTCCTAAAGAATATATCCCAGCAGTTGGAGAAGGTATCGAAGAAGCAGCTCAGTCTGGTATCTTAGGAGGATTCCCAGTACTTGGTGTTAAAGCTACAGTATATGATGGATCTTACCATGATGTCGATTCTAGTGAAATGGCCTTCCACATTGCCGGATCTATGGCATTTAAAGAGGCTATGCAGAAAGCTGGAGCTATCTTGCTTGAGCCAATCATGAGAGTCGAAGTTACAATGCCTGAAGAATACATGGGAGACGTTATCGGAGATATCAACTCTCGTCGTGGACGTATCGAAGGTATGGATGATATCGCGAGCGGTAAGATGGTTCGTGCATTCGTTCCATTATCTGAAATGTTCGGATATTCTACAGACTTACGTTCTAGAACTCAGGGACGTGGTAACTACTCTATGTTCTTTGAAAAATACGAACCAGTACCAAAGAACGTACAGGAAAAAGTACTTGCTGACAAGTAAGAAAATTAATATATAAATATTTCGAGGCTATTTTGTCAAAATAGTCTTGAAATATTTGTTTAAATGAAATATAATCAAATTTAGGACGGCCCTTTGCTGGGCAACTATATTGAAGTTTGAAACATTATTGTAATTGCCCATAGGGCGAATAAGGAGGACAATTAAAATGGCAAAAGAAAAGTTTGAGAGAACTAAACCTCATTGCAACATTGGTACTATTGGACACGTTGACCATGGTAAAACAACTTTAACAGCAGCAATCACTAAAGTTTTAGCTGAAAGAGTAGAAGGAAACACAGCTGAGAACTTTGAAGATATCGATAAAGCTCCAGAAGAAAGAGAACGTGGTATCACAATCTCTACAGCTCATGTTGAGTATGAAACAGAAAAACGTCACTACGCTCACGTTGACTGCCCAGGCCATGCCGATTATGTAAAGAACATGATCACTGGTGCAGCTCAGATGGACGGAGCTATCTTAGTAGTAGCTGCTACTGATGGTGTAATGGCTCAGACAAAAGAACATATCCTGTTATCTCGTCAGGTAGGTGTTCCTTACATCGTAGTATTCATGAACAAATGTGATATGGTAGACGATGAAGAATTATTAGAATTAGTAGAAATGGAAATTCGTGAATTATTAAATGAATACGAATTCCCAGGAGACGATATTCCTATCATCCAGGGATCTGCTTTAAAAGCTATCGAAGATCCAGCTGGACCATGGGGAGATAAGATCATGGAATTAATGGATGCTGTTGACAGCTACATTCCAGATCCACAGCGTGATACAGACAAACCTTTCTTAATGCCAGTCGAAGACGTATTCTCTATCACAGGACGTGGTACAGTAGCAACTGGTAGAGTAGAAAGTGGTGTTCTTCACGTATCTGACGAAGTTGAAATCGTTGGTATCAAAGAAGAAACAAGAAAAGTTGTTGTAACTGGTGTAGAAATGTTCCGTAAACTGTTAGACGAAGCTCAGGCTGGAGATAACATTGGTGCATTATTACGTGGTGTTCAGAGAGACGAAATCGAAAGAGGACAGGTTCTTTGCCAGCCAGGTTCAATCACATGCCATACAAAATTCACAGCTCAGGTATACGTTTTAACAAAAGATGAAGGTGGACGTCATACTCCATTCTTCAACAACTATCGTCCACAGTTCTACTTCAGAACAACAGACGTTACAGGTGTTATCGAATTACCAGAAGGAACAGAAATGTGCATGCCTGGTGACAACGTAGAAATGACTATCGAATTAATTCACCCAATCGCTATGGCTCAGGGATTATCTTTCGCTATCCGTGAAGGTGGACGTACAGTAGGATCAGGAAGAGTTGCTACAATCATCGAGTAATTCTTACTTCTACGATTGAATTTAGGATAATATTTATGAGACTCAGAAAGTTTAGGCTTTCTGGGTCTTTTTTAGATAAATGCATATACTTTTAAAATGATTATAATATAATTAATATTACAACAATAACATGATCGAAATATTGAAGTTCAAAGAGCCGATGTGGGAGCAGATGCTCATAGAGCAAGATTTCATAGTAGCATGTTAGATACAAAGATGTTAAAAGCAAAACAGAAGTTTAAGGAACTTCATGATTCATATGTAATTTTCATTACATAGAATGATTATATGGACAAAGGTTTGCCATTATATCATGTAGAACGAATTATACAAGAAACGAAGGAAAGATTTGAAGATGGCTCACATATAATTTATGTGAATGGAAGTTATAAGAATGATGATGATCCTGTTGGAAAATTGATGCATGATTTTCGATGTACAAGTTCTATAGATATGTTTTATGATGAATTGAAAAATACAGTGAAGTATTTTAAGGAAACGGAAGGAGAGAGAAGGCTTAGACCTTTTGTATTCCTTTTTTTGATAAGAAAATGGAATTTTACAAAGCTTCAGCATCTGTACTAAGATAATTAATAATGGTTTCTGTAATGATCAATAGAGGAAGATGAGAATACACAGTAAGACCCTTTTCTTCCATGATAACATTGGAATGTCCAATTAAAACAACATCTGCATATTTTTCTAATTCAGTCATAGACTTGCAGCAACATACAACAGTTCTTGCACCAATGTGACGAGCGACACGGAGAGATTGAGCAAGTTCTGGAGTCGTATTTCTCACAGATAAGACAAACACAGTGTCTGCAGAAGTAACTAAATTTTTTGTTTGTTCCATCCATTTTACGTCTTTGACAACGACAGCATTATATCCCATTAATTGGAGATACATCTGAAAATGTTCTGCAAACATCGCTGTAAAACCTCGGGCATAGATGAAAATTTTTTCAGCATTATTAATATGATCTATGGCTTTTAAAATTGCAGGGATTGGAATATTTTCAATTGTTTGTGTAGATTCCTGATAGACCTTATCTAATAACTTATTGATGGCATAAGGAGATACATTTTTACTTTTATCCTTATCCTCTTTTGAAATTAGATAACGCAATTCTGCGATTCCCTTAAAACCACATTTTTGAATTGTTCTAGATACTGTGGCTGGGGATGAAAATGTTTTATCGGCAATATTTGTAATGGACAGATAAGAAATTTTGTCTTCATTTTGGCTAATAAAATCAACAATATATCGTTCGGTTTCTGATAACTGTTCATATATAGTTTTATCAATTTGAAAAATCATGATAGGACCTCCATAAATAGTGAGTTTAAATATTTATAATAATTGTACCATGTACACGAAAATAATTTCAATTTATGGATGAAAATCGTTTCATAATTAATTTCATGAAGGCTTAAGGATGAAAGTATTTTCGGTCAAAATCTATTTATTTCTTTTTCAAAATTGATTAAAATAACTACATCAGGTAAAACAAATGAGAAATTCAATGGCCATGAATAACTTGATGTGACAACGTGATAAGAAAAGTCAATGAAAAAGAATAAGGAGGAAATATGTATACAACATTAAAGGAAGTACTCAAGGAAGCAGAAGATCTTAATATGGCTATTGGAGCATTTAATACACATAATTTAGAAATGTTACCATCAATTATTAAGGCAGCAGTTAATCAGAGAACACCCGTGATCATTCAGACAAGTTGCGGAACAGCAAATTATATTGGACATAAAAATTTGGTCAGTGTCTGCAAATCTATGGCAGAACAATATGGAATTGATGTAGTTCTTCATCTAGATCATGCAAAAGACTATGATGAGATTAGAAAAGCAATTGATGCCGGATATAGTTCTGTTATGTTTGATGGATCATCCTTGCCACTAAAAGATAACATTCTTGGAACAAAAAGAGTGGTTGAGTATGCAAAGAAAAATGGTGTTAGTGTAGAAGCTGAATTAGGAACTGTTGGTGGAACAGAAGATGGAGTTGTTGTT
Source organism: Anaerostipes hadrus ATCC 29173 = JCM 17467 (assembly GCF_030296915.1). Lineage (NCBI taxonomy): Bacteria > Bacillati > Bacillota > Clostridia > Lachnospirales > Lachnospiraceae > Anaerostipes > Anaerostipes hadrus. Next base: position 363,068 of record NZ_AP028031.1, read on the forward strand.
GATCAAAAAGATGTTTGTTATACAGATCCACAAGATGCTGTAGAATTTGTGAAACAGACAGGAATAGATGCATTAGCAGTAGCAATTGGTACAAATCATGGACAATATAAATCAAAAACAAATATTAATTTTGAAAGACTGAAAGAAATTAAAGAAGTTATTGATATTCCACTTGTCATTCATGGGGGGACTGGAGTCAAAGAAGAAGACGTTAAGAAAGTCATTAATTTAGGAATTCGTAAATTTAATGTAGGAACAGAACTTCTTGTTGGATGGAACAAAAAAGCAAAGGAATGTTATGATAAAAATAAAGAAAATATTTCAAACAGAGAAAATGTTGTTCCATGTTTAAATACGATAGATGAAATTGTTGAACGAAAGATTAACTTATTTAAAAATATAAAATAATAAGGAGGGCAACAATGAAAGCTGGATTTTATCTAGGAAATCATACTTATGAAGTGAAAGAAATAAAAGACCGCAAGCCAGTAGATCATGAAGTAAAGATTGAAGTTGCGTGGTGTGGACTTTGTGGAACAGATATTCATAAGTTTGAAGGAAAAAATGGAGCGAGTGTTGTCGTACCTCCAATTATTTTAGGACATGAATGTTCAGGAATTGTCACAGAAGTCGGAGAAAATTGTGAAAATTTTAAACCTGGAGACAGGGTAGCTTGTGATCCAAGCTGGGGCTGTGGAAGGTGCGAGTGGTGTAAAAAAGGATATCAAAATTTCTGTATTCATAGACATGGTGTAGCAAAAGGTTTTGCAGAATATGTTTATCCGCCAGAAGAAAATGTATATAAAATTGATCATTCTCTGGATTTAGAAGATGCAGCATTTACAGAACCTTTATCATGTGTATTACATGGGATGGATCTTCTGAATATAGAAAGTGGTTCTAACATTGTTATGTATGGTATGGGATCTATTGGAAGTTTAATGTTACAACTGCTAAAATTAACAGCTCCAAAAAATCTGATCGTTGTTGAACGAGAAGAGAATAAACAAGAGTTAGCAATAGAATTGGGTGCAACGAAGGCATGTACAGATCAAGAGATAGAAGAAATTGCTGACAAATTAAATGTCGATTATGTGATAGAGTGTATAGGCTTAAAAAATACAATGGAACAGGCGATTCATATTGCGGGAAAACGAGCAAAGGTGTTGTTATTTGGATTAGGTGATCCAGAAGAAAATGTATCATTTAATCAATTTGAAGCATATACAAAAGAATTGAGCATTTATACATCTTATTTAAATCCACATACGAGCAGAAAAGCAATTTCATTGCTTGAAAGTGGAGTAATCGATACAAAGAAAATCATTAGTGCAAGATTATCATTAGAGGAGATGGGGGAAGAACTCAAAACAAAGAAGTACTCAAGGAAAGGAAAAGTAATGGTTTCTCTTAGTGGGAAACATTAAGGAGGATAATATATGGTTATATCTGCAATTTTAGTAGGTTTATTAGCAACATGTGGACAATGGTGGTTCTTTGGGCCAATCACAAAATGTTTAGTTTATCCATTAACAACTGGTACATTGGTTGGTGTATTTATGGGAGAACCTATGACTGGTATGATCGCAGGAGCGACCATTCAGTTAATATATCTTGGATGGATCTCAGCAGGAGGTACCATGCCAAGTAATACGATCGTAGCTGGAATTTTTGGTACAGCACTTACGATCATGTCTGGAGCAGACCCTAAAATGGCTGTAACATTTGCTATCCCATTTAGTATGCTTGGATTATTATTAAATCAGGTATATATGACAGTAAATGCAGCATGGATTCATCAAGCAGACAAGTTATTGGAAAAAGGAAACATTAAAGGTGTAAGGATCATGAACTACCTGCCATCATTTTGTATGGCATTACTCTTATATGGAGTACCAGTTTTTGCAATGATCATGTTTGGAAGTGATTGGTCACAGTCTATGTTAAATGCGATTCCAGGAAGCATCATCAATGCATTAGAGGTTGTTGGAGGAATCATGCCTGCCTTAGGTATTGCAATGTTATTAAATTATCTTGGTAAAAAAACATTAATGCCATGGTTTTTCGCAGGATTTTTCTTGACAGAATATAGCAAACTTGATTTGACAGCAGTTTCAATCTTTGCAGCGGTCATAGCGATCATTTTATATTTTAATGATAAGAAAACTACAACAGCGCAGCAGGGAGAAAAGAAGAAAGTTAGACGTTTGTCTGTAAATAAGAAAGTAGAAGTAAAAGAGGTAGGTCAGAGTACAGAAGTAGCTGAGGAAATTACAAAAACAATTGATGGACCGAAAAAGAAATTATCAAAGAAAACATTGATCAAGACTTGGCTTTTAACTACAAGTACAGAAGCATGTTACAATTATGAAAGATTACAGGCACTAGGAATTGCGAACTTAATGATCACACCGATCAGAGCATTATATGACAAAGTAGAAGATCAGGTAGCAGAATTAAAGAAATACCTTGTATTTTATAATTCAGAAGTATTTACAATTGGACCGATCATTAATGGTATTACATGTTCAATGGAAGAGGCAAGAGCGAACGGAGAAAATGTTACAGCAAAAGATATCAACTCAGTAAGAACAGGATTGATGGGACCAGTAGCAGGTATTGGAGATACAGTAATGCAGGGAATCCTTTTCCCAATCTTATTTGGAATTGGATGCTCAATGGCATTAGATGGAAGTTATCTTGGACCAATTTTCGCGACAGTTGTATTTGAAGTATTGATTTTTGCATGTGGATATTTTATGTTTATGACAGGATATAAACAAGGAAAAACTTCACTGTTAAAGATTTTAAAAGATGGAACAGTAGATAAAATTATTAATTCTTTCAGTATTGTTGGATTAATGGTAGTAGGTTCTATGGCAGCAACTCGTGTAGCAGTAGATACACCATTAGCAATTAAAGTTGGTGAGGGAGTTACAAAAATCCAGACAGTTTTAAATTCATTAGCACCGGGATTAATCCCACTTGGAATTACAATGCTTGTATGGTGGATGCTTCGAAAGAAAGTAAATACATTATGGATCATCGTAGCGATCTTTGTTGTTGGTATCATTGGATACTATACAGGAATTTTAGGATATGTAGGATAATAAAAAGGAGATAAAGCAAAAATAGGAGGCAAGAAATATGGTAAACATAATTTTGATCAGTCATGGAGAGTTTTGTGAGGGACTATTAAAATCACTGATCATGGTAACAGGAGACGATTATGGAATCAAAACATTAGCGTTGTATCCTGGAATGACGGCAGATACATATAGGGAAAAACTAGATCAGATAATTTTAGAAAATGAGAATTCAGAAGGAACACTGATCTTAGCAGATATTGTTTTTGGAACACCATTTCAGAGTGCAGCATATATGTCAAAAACACATAAGATCGGTCTGGTATCAGGAATGAATATGCCAATGCTGGTTGCAGTTGCCTCCGAAAGAACTGAAAGCAGTACACTAAAAGACTTAATTGAGATTGCAACAAATCCGGATTATCATGGAATTCAAGGAACTTTATTTGAGAAAGGAGAAACAAAGCGTCGTGGAAAACTTAGTATTAACAAGGATTGATGATCGTTTGATTCATGGACAGGTAATGACAGCATGGATCAAAAATAAAAAAGCAACACAGGTGGTGATCGTAGATGATCTTGTAGCAGAAGATGATTACATGATCGAAGTTTTAGAGATGGCAATTCCAGAAGAAATTGCCATCGGAATCTTCAACAAAGAAGATGGTGTTACATTCTTTTCACAAGGATTAGATGAACCAACGATACTTCTTGTGAAAGGACCGGAAGTATTAAATTATCTGGTAGACCATGGAATCAACATTGAAGAAGTTGATGTTGGAGGAATGGGAGCTGGAAATGATAGAAGTGTATTATACAAAAATATCTCTACTAGTTCAGAAGAAAATGATCAGTTCAGAGCATTATTAGGTAAAAATGTCAATGTTTTTATTCAGGTAATGCCAAACAACAAACCAGTAGATATCAGTAGCTATTTAAAATAAGGAGTGATCATATGAATACAGAAAAATTAACAGGAAAGGTTATTGTCATTACAGGAGCAGCAAGTGGAATGGGAGCAGCAATGGCAAAAGACTTTTCAGCAAGAGAAGCCAAAGTAGCGATTCTTGATATGAATGAAGAAAAAGCGCAGGAAGTTATAAAAGAAATTGAGGCAGCAGGTGGTGTTGCAACATTTTATAAGACAGATATCACAAACAAAACACAGATTGAGACGGCAGCTTCAGATGTAGAAGAAAAATTTGGACCAATCACATCTTGGGTAAATTCTGCAGGAGTTTCAAAGATGTTACCATTTCTTGATTGTGATGAAGAACTTTGGGATCTTACGATGAATGTTAATTTAAAAGGAACATTTTTATGTTGTCAGGTAGCAATTGATAAAATGTTAAAAAATGGTGGAGGAACAATCCTTAATATGTCTTCTCTGTCAGGGAAAAAAGCGAGCTCATGGCAGACAATCTATTGTGCAAGTAAATTTGGAGTACAGGGATTAACACAGTCTATCGCAAAAGAATTTGCGGACAAGAATATTCGTGTAAATTCTATTTGTCCAGGAATTGTACATACGGAAATGTGGGATCGATTGAAATATGAATATGCGAAAAAACGTGATTTAGATCCAGAGGAAGTACTACCTTATTTTAAGAAAAACATTCCAATGCATAAATTGGTAGATCTTCAAGATGTGATTCAGGCAGCCATCTTTTTACTGACAGATTGTTCTTCTTATTTAACAGGTCAATCTATTAATTTAGTTGGTGGAGAGTGGATGGATTAATGAAAAAGACATTGATTCTTTTAGCTGGATATCCAGGAACTGGAAAAAGTTATATGGCAAATATCATTATTAAAAACTTTCCAGAATTAAGATTATTGTCACCAGATGATATAAAAGAAAAATTTTGGGATAAATATGGGTTTGATACTTTAGAACAAAAAGAAGAATTAATTGTGAGAGCATGGAACACATACTATGATGAAATGGAACAAGATTTTTTACATGGGAAAAGTTTGATTTCTGATTATCCTTTTAGCTTAAAACAAAAACCAACATTGGAAAAGTTGACAAAACAATATGGATATCAGGTATGTACGATTCGTCTTATTGGACAGATTGAAGTTTTATTTGAAAGACAAAAACAAAGAGATTTGGATGATTCCAGACATTTAGGGCATATTTTAACAAGTTACCATAGATCAGATAGTAAAATAGAACGTAAAAATGCGGACAACCTTTTAGATTATACAGAATTTTATAAAAGATGTACGCAAAGAGGTTATGGCGAATTTGATTTGGGAGATACGATAGAAGTAGATGTCAGTGATTATGAGAAAATTGAATATCCAAAGATACTACAGTGGTTAGAAGACAGAGTGTGAAAAAACAGGGGAATTTTAATTCTCCTGTTTTTTGCTTCATTTAATCTCTCTATAATGGATTCTTTGTTGTGAGTAAATATAAAACAAGTTATAATAAAAAGGAAACATTGGTCGTAAGGCAAAATTAATAGGAGGATCCGAATGAATCAAACATTAAAGCTGCCAGTTGGAATTGAGAATTTTGAAGATATTCGCAAGCTAGGATTTTATTATATAGATAAGACAAAATTAATTGAACAGCTCTTACAAAATTGGGGAAAAGTAAATCTGTTTACACGACCACGTCGTTTTGGAAAGACACTCAATATGAGTATGTTACGTACTTTTTTTGAAATTGGTATAGATAAATCACTTTTTGAAGGCCTATATATTTCTAAAAATAAAGAATTATGTGATGAATATATGGGTAAGTATCCAGTAATCTTTCTGTCATTGAAAGGAATCGATGGATTAACTTTTGAAGAAGCGATTATTCGGATTACAACGGTTATTAAAAATGAAGCACGAAGACACCATTATCTAAAAAATAGTGATAAATTAATAGAAGAAGAGATTAAGCAATTTCAGAGCCTTTTAGATGGAAAAGCTGATGATATAACAGATAGTATCAGACTATTATCAGAACTTTTGTGCAAACATTATGGGAAAAAGACGATTATCCTTATTGATGAATATGATGTTCCGCTAGATAAAGCTTTTCAGAAAGGCTATTATGATGAAATGGTTGAACTTATGAGAGGTCTTTTGGGGCAAGTACTAAAAACAAATGATTTTCTACAATTTGCAGTTTTGACAGGATGTCTTAGAATTTCGAAAGAAAGCATTTTCACCGGACTTAATAATTTTGAAGTTTTATCTATTCTCAATGTTCAGTATGATGAATGTTTTGGATTTACCGATACAGAAGTGAAAAAGATTCTTAGCGATTATAATTTATCAGATCATTACCTTCAGATTAGGGAGTGGTATGATGGTTATCGTTTCGGAAATACAGATATCTATTGCCCATGGGATGTGATTCGTTATTGTAAAAGTCTATGTGCGGATCCCGATGCATTACCAGAAGATTTTTGGTCTAATTCTAGTGGAAATGAAATTGTTCGCAGATTTATAGATAAGGCAGATATTCAGACAAAGAATGAGATTGAGCGTTTGATCAGTGGAGAGTGTATTGAAAAGGAAATTGTAGAGGAGCTTACCTATAATGAGTTGGATAAGAGTATAGAAAATTTGTGGAGTGTGCTTTTTACAACAGGATATCTAACACAACAGGGACGAACTCAAAATGGTAAATATCTTTTGTCGATACCAAATACAGAGATAAGAAATCTATTTACAAAAAAGATCAAAGAATGGTTTAGTGATGTTTCAAAAAATGATGGAAAAACACTAGAAATATTTTGTAATGCGTTTATAGAGAAAAAACCAGAAAAAATTGAACAGCTTTTTGGAGATTATCTATGGAATACGATCAGTATAAGAGATACAGCAATCGCAAAAGAGAAGAAAGAAAATTTTTATCACGGAATTTTACTCGGTCTTCTTGGATATAAGTCAAGCTGGCTGATAAAGTCAAATGCAGAATCAGGAATCGGATACAGTGATATTCTGATAGAGGCTCCGGAGAATCGAACGGGAATCGTCATTGAATTAAAGTATGCCGAAGATGGAAATATGGATGCAGCGTGCAAGCAGGCTTTAAAACAGATTGAAGATAAAGACTATATTGCTAAATTGAAGCAAGATGGAATGCGAAATTTCATTAAATATGGTGTTGCTTGTTATAAGAAAGACTGTAAAGTCATGATTTATGAAGAATAAAAAACAACTGATGATGGGAGATATAAATATGGGGAAAGAAACATTTGAAGGAAAAAAACTCATTGCACGATAGGAATAATTGGACATCGAGGTCATGGAAAAACGACTTTAACAGATGCAATTAAAAAAACTCTTACAACAAGAGAAGAGAGAAATATAAGCTTGACATCTAGCATTGAATATGGAGCTATCCTAGTAGTATCTGCAATAGATGGAATCATGTCACAAACAGCAGAACAGATCATGATTGCTCATCATATGGGAATGCAACATATCGTAGTATTTATGAATAAATGTGATATGGTAGATGATATGGAAATGCTGGAATTGGTAGAAATGGAGATTCGTGACCAACTATATCAGTGTGGATTTGTTGGATCTGATATTCCGTTTATCTATGGATCTGCTTTAAAAGCCCTTGAAGGTCCAGATGGAGAATGGGGAGATAAGATCATGGAATTGATGGATGCGGTGGATAAATATATTCCAGATTCACAGTCTGAAATAGATCAAGCTTCCTCTATACATACAAAGTTTACAGCAGAAGTATACATGTTAGATATCAATGAAGGTGGACGAGACACAGGATACTTTGATGATGACCGTCTGCAGTTTTATTTCAAAACGACAGATGTAACAGGAGAGATTCAATTGCCAATAGAAATAGATATGGCTATGCCAGGGGAAACACTGGATATAACAATTGAATTAATTCAACCAATTAAGATAACAGAAGAAGAACCTTTTATCATTCGTGATGATGAATGTACGGTTGGATTGGGAAGAGTTGCTACGATCATCGAGTAATTCTTACACTATTCTTCATGGAGTAGTGTAAAAAAAGTAAAAATCAAAAAATAAATATCAGATCAAATAAAAATAGTGTCAAGATCAATAAAAATCTTGGCACTATTTTACGTTAGAAAAATCTATCGTATTTTGCAATCAATCAATTTTTAATATAAGGAACCATCACTTCCAGAATCTCAAGCACATGATCTCTCTGTGATGGATTAAGTTCAGCTGCAATTTCCATCAATTGATTATTGTGATGAGCCGGGGTATCAACATCAAATATTCTTTGCCCATCACCAAATAAAAGATAATCAGCAGATACATCCAATGCAGTAGTAAGAGAAGCAAAACTATGAATAGACATGGCTTTGCGTCCAGCTTCGATTTCATAGATATAATGCTGACTGACACCAGCTTTTTCAGCAAGCATTTCCTGTGTCAGATCTTGCCCTTTTCGGGTAAGTTTGATGCGTTTTCCTAATTCTTTTAAATCGATTTTCATAAAATACCTCCATAAAAAATAGTATTACCAGGAGTTATGAAAAACCACTATCCAACAGTGATAGTGGCAACTATAAATATTGCTGACAGCAACATTGAATGTTATGATAGATAGGAAAATGAGAAAAAACGAGAAAGAAGGAGTTATGCAGAGAGAAAACGAGCGTATTATCTATCATTTGATGCATTTTGATGAGAAGGATAAGGAGTGGAGTGAGAGACCATATTTACTCTTGGAAGATATGGCAATTGTTTTTGATATTCTTGATCTGGATGATCGATCCATACAAAGAATCGATCATAAAAAGGCAAACAAAGAACAATGGTCGGATCAGTTTTTATGGGAGAGTGCAAAGAAGAATACAAAACAGTTTCTGCCTGCTAAATTTGAGCCTGTATATAAAGATTTTCGAGGACATACCGAAGACAGACCGGTATTTATGGTGTCAAACAAAATACAGAGATATGGAGCAGGTGTGATTTGCTATGAAGATTTTCTAGGCGACATTTCAAGAAAATATAATAAGAGTTTGTATCTTCTGCCAACCAGTATTCATGAAATGTTATTACTGTTTGATGACGGAGAAGATCAGGAAGAGGATCTATTGCATATACTAGAGAAGTCTGATCAGCAATTAAGCAAAGAAGAATTTCTGTCCGATAATATCTATTATTATGACAAATATATGGGAGAGTTGATCAGTTTATTTTAATGTTGAAGTTTTGGTACGAATAACGTATGATAAAGAAAACTGACCAAACAAAGAAAGGGGTAGAGCTTATGATACCAGGGATCGTAATCGGAGTGATCGTGCTTGTCATTGTGATATGGCTGATCAGTTCCTACAATGGATTTGTAACATTAAGAAATAAGACAGAAGAGGCATTTTCAGCAATCGATGTGTCATTAAAGAAGCGTTACGACTTGATTCCAAACTATGTAGAAACCGTCAAAGGTTATGCGAAACACGAATCAGAGACATTAGAGAAAGTCGTAGCCGCAAGAAATCAGGCGATGACAGCGACAAATATCGATGATAAGATCAAACAGGAAAATGCACTGTCAGGAGCACTGAAATCTTTATTTGCAGTGTCTGAAAGCTATCCAGAATTAAAAGCTAATGAGAACTTTAATAAATTGCAGGATCAGCTTCAGAGATTAGAAGAAGAGATCGCAGGTTCCAGAAGATATTATAATGGAGTTGTAAACCGCTATAATACCAAGACAGAATTATTCCCAGGCAATATCATCGCAGGAATTTTTGGATTTAAGAGAAAACCATTATTTGAAGTTTCGAATGAATCTGAGCGTGAGAATGTACAAGTAAAATTCTAAGGAACGGACAGGGGGAAAGCACTATGAGAAAGTGGATCACCTGTACCATAATGGCAGTCATGATGGCTGCCATGATTTTTATGGGGACAGGAAACAATGTGTTTGCAAATGATGAAGTCACTTATGACTCTAATATGCAGACAAAGAAATTTGATGTAGATGTCAAAGTCGGAGAAGATGGAAGTTATACAGTAACAGAGAATATCAAAGTCAAGTTTGTCAATCCGAGGCATGGAATTTATCGTTATATCCCATACAAAGGGAAGGTGATAACAAGCGATAAAAATGGAGATCAGAAAAAACTACTTTATTATGCGGATTTTACACTGTTATCAAATGACAGTAAGACAGATGTAGATGAAGATTCTGACGGTAATAGTCAGGTATTGAGGTTTGGTTCTGCGGATTATACCGTAAGTAAAGGAAACTATAGATTTACGTATCAACTGATCCCTAAATATCAGGGAGATACCTACGATTATTTGTACTACAATATTTTCCCGACACTTTGGAGAAATAAGATTCCAGAAGGAAGTACTTTTACAATTCATTTTCCAAAGAAAACAGATCTTAAGGGCGTAAATTTCTATTATGGACGTTATGGGGAATCAAAGTATGCAAAAGATGTGATCACTTTGAAATATGATGAGGAGAAGAACCAGATCCAAGGAACATTAAAGAAGACACTGCCATTTAAAAATGGATTGACATGCTATAGTGATCTGGGTGATGGGTATTTTACAGCAAAACATGAAATCGGAGTAGATCGATGGATTTTTGGACTATCAATAGGAATTCTTGTGATCACAGCTGCCTTATTTGTTTTGTTCGGACGTGATGAAAAGATCATCCCATCGATTCAATATCAGCCGCCAGAAGGAATGGACAGTGCAGTTGTCGGATATGTTCTGGACGGTTCTGTGGATGATAAGGATGTTATTTCTTTGATCCTTTATTGGGCCGATAAGGGCTACCTGAAGATGAAGGAAAAAGGTCAAAAGGACATGGAATTTATCAAACTCAAAGATATTCCAGACTCAGAACCAAGATATCAGAAAACAATGTTTGAAGCTTTATTTAAGAACAGAAAAAAAGTGAAAGCTTCTTCTTTACAGTACAAATTTGCAGATACCGTGCAGGTAGTGAAAGATGATATCAAATATGATTATAAGAAAAATATTTATGCAACATCCTCGAAAGTTGCAAGGATCGTATCCTTTGTATTGTTGCAGCTTCCAATCTGTTTATTTGCATTTATTATGATGATATTTAGTCCAGATGGGATCTTAAATCTGATCCTTCCATTGATGGCGTGGGTATTGTATTTTATAGGAATGTTTCTTGCATGTCACAGTGTAGATAAATGGTATGCGATTTCAAAGGGAGCAAGAACGGGACTTCCGATCGCATCGGCAGTATTGTCTATTCTTGGATTTATTTTCTATGGATTATATTATTATGTGAAGATACAAAGAGGAGAATTATTTGATTTCTTCCATGTGTATCTTGTGATCGTTGCAGTATCATTTATCGGAGTGATCCTGACTGCATTTATGAAGAAGAGAACCCATCAATGTGTGGAATGGATGGGATATCTAGCAGGACTTCGTGATTTTATTGAAACTGCGGAATTAGACCGAATGAAGGTATTGGCGAAAGATCATCCAGACATGTTTTATCATATTCTGCCTTATTCCATGGTATTTGGGTTGTTTGATCTTTATGCAAAGAAACTTGATGCATTAAAACTTCCTGCGCCAGACTGGTATGTCTATGGCGGCAGTGATCCTTATTTCCATTATTATATGATGGGGCACTACATGGATCATGTGGTCTCTGAGAACCTGACAGTTGTAGAACCATCAGAATCTGGAGGAGTTGGAGAATTCTTTTCTGGAGGAGATGGAGGATTCTCAGGAGGCGGCTTCGGAGGCGGAGGAGGCGGCAGTTGGTAGACCGCTTCATATAAACTATCTGGTGATGCGCTCTCGCTCGGATTCGCGCGTAGCGGACACTAAATCCGACTGTGGATAATTTTCTCTTTATAGAAGTTTATATTTTCTTTAGAATTGTTTAGATTTAGAATATTGAATGGAGTGGGGATTTTGGTATACTTAAGACATAGTTTTTCATATATATTTTAATCCTCTCTTTTCATTAGATTGGGCTGCATAGAAGCAGCCCATTTTTTATTTCATAGGAAATTTCGATGAAGTCTCTTCTGCAAAAAAATAGCTAAAATGTTACAAAAATGTTTCATTCTTTTGATTTTCTGTTATACTAAAGAAAATTGAAAGTCAATTTGACGAGCTATTTGGTTAGGAGGTGTTTAACTGTTAAAATAATCTTATAAAAAATTATAAATATTATTCTATCAATAAATTTTCAAAAATATTAGGTGTATCGGCTCAAACATTAAGGAATTGGGATAAAAAGGGTAAACTTCATCCACATCACACTTCCAGTAATGGATATAGATATTATTCGCATGAGCAATTAAATCAAGTTATGAATGTAAAACTTAATTTAGATAGAATTGTAATAGGTTATTGCAGAGTTTCAAGTAATAAACAAAAAGATGATCTGGAACGACAAATAGAGAATATGAAATTCTATCTTACTGCACAGGGCAAACGTGCCAATAAAGCAAGAAAACTTGTAAAAGAACTGATAGATGATGGTGGTGAAGAAGATGATAAAAACAATTCGAGTCATGCTGATCCCAAATAATAAACAGAATAGATAAACTGGATCAGACTTGCGGAAAAGAATCGGATACCTATGGATTGTAACTATAGTAATCCCCGTATTAGATATGATGGGATCAACTGGTGGATCACAGTAGGCATTGAATACGAAGACTCTGTTACCGTTCCCTCCAATGATGGGATAGGGATTGATTTAGGGATCAAAGATTTAGCGATATGTTCTGATGACAATAAATATAAGAACATCAATAAAACGAAAAAAGTTAAGAAACTAGAGAAACAAAAACGCAGATTACAGCGTAGCATCTCTCGTTCATACGAGAACAATAAACAAGGAAAGGAATACTGTAAAACGAAGAATGTGATCAAAAAGGAAAAACTTTTATTAATATTAAATCATAGACTAACCAATATCCGTCATGATCATTTACATCATATAACATCAGAGATCGTAAAACGAGAACCAAGTTTTATCTGTATCGAAGATCTAAATGTAAATGGAATGATGAAAAACAGACATTTATCCAAAACAGTTCAACAACAGGGATTTTATGAATTTAGGCGGCAGATGGAATATAAATCTAAGTGGAACAATATTCAGGTGATCATTGCAGATCGATTTTTTCCAAGTTCTAAATTATGCAGTTGTTGTGGAAAGATCAAAAAAGATCTGAAGTTATCAGAACGTATTTACAAATGTGAATGTGGAAATGTAATTGACAGAGATCTTCAGGCAGCTTTGAATCTTAAAAAATATGGAGAGGATGTTCTGAAACGATCTGTAGCATAATATATTCAAGTGATTACAGATATGTACTGATACGTTAGTCAGGAATTAACGCCTATGGAGAGTACAGGAACTTGTGAGTAGTACATGAATTGATTCGTTACAAAAGCATACTCGTTGAAGTAGGAATGAAACATAAAGGTTTATAATTTTTTATAAGTTTTCAGTAACGGAGCGACATGGATATAAAAGGGCTTACAGATAAAGAAGTTAAGGAATCGAGAGAGAAGTTTGGTTCCAATGAGATTCCAGATTCAGAACCTACGACGTTTTGGCAGGAGTTTAAAGAGACGTTTCAGGATCCGATGATTCGAATTTTGCTTGCGATCGCGGTGTTGATGATCGTGATGTTTTTCTTTGGATATGCTGAGATTTATGAACCGATGGGGACGATCATTGCGGTGTTGATCGTTGCTTTTGTTACGGCGAAGACAGGGGTTGCGAGTGATACAAAGTACCGAGAGTTGAAGAAGAGTACGAAGAAGGATCAGTGTAAGGTACACAGAAATGGTGTGGTTGCAGTGATCGATGTTGATGACGTGGTTGTTGGGGATCAGGTTTTACTGCAGTCTGGGGATAAGATTCCTGCGGATGGTATTTTGCATACAGGAAACCTGAAAGTCAATAATTCTGCTTTAAATGGAGAAGCAGAGGAGTGTGAGAAGAAAGCAGCCGGAGAGGGTGTTTATCTTGCAGAAGAGATTACAGGAGATACATTTGTTGATTCATATTCTCTGTTTCGTGGAGCTGTGATCTTTGATGGTGAAGGTATAATGGATGTTCAGAAGGTTGGACTTCATACGATGATGGGGAAGATGGCTGAGGAGATGCAGGAAGAAGAACCAGATTCTCCATTGAAGGTAAAACTTTCAAAACTTGCTGATCAGATATCGAAGTTTGGATATATCGGTGCGATCGTGATCGCAGTTATGTATTTTGTATATTTTATTATAATGGCAGGTGGATTTCAGGCATATTTTTCTATGGGACCAGCAAAGGTCGTGCAGGATTTGATCGATGCAGTGTCACTTGCGGTTGTGATCATTGTATGTGCAGTACCAGAAGGATTGCCGCTTATGATATCTCTTGTATTAATGCAAAATACAAGTAAAATGCTAGATCATAATGTATTAGTTCGTAAGGCAGAAGGAATTGAGACAGCAGGATCTTTAAATATTTTATTCAGTGATAAGACAGGAACGATCACAAAGGGAGAATTGGAAGTTGTAGATTTCTTTACAGCGGATGGAACTTCAATTTCTGCAAATGAATTAAGACATCATGGGAAGGTGAAAGGGCTGTTAGATCTTGCGATCGGGAAGAATACACAGGCGATGTTTGATGTTTATCATAAGGTCATTGGTGGAAATGCAACGGATCAGGCGTTGTTGAAATTTATTGGTGAAGAGACATTTTGTATGTTGGATGGGAATGACGGATGTAAGGTCAGTGCCCATCAAGGATTCAATTCTTCCAATAAGTTCAGTCAGGCGAGAATTGAGAGCATAGGCAAGACATTTTATAAAGGAGCACCCGAACGATTGCTTGCAAAAGCAACAAAATATTTAGATGGTGATGGACAGATCAAAGAGATCAATCAGAAAGCATTAAATCAAAAGATTGATTCTCTGGCAGCGAAAGCAATGCGTGTTCTTGCTTTTGGATATTCAGAAAAAGAGCTTGTGAAGAATCAGATCAACGACGACCTTGTGATCATTGGACTAGTGGCGATCAGAGACGATGTCAGACCATCAGCCAAAGATGCCATCAGGCAGGTACAGGAAGCTGGAATTCAGGTTGTTATGATCACAGGAGACCGCCTGGAGACGGCAGTAGCAATCGCAAAAGATGCAGGATTGTTAAAAAATGAATCAGATAGAGCTTTATCTTCTGCACAGTTAAATCAGATGAGTGATGAGGAAGTCAAAGCTATTTTACCGCAGATCCGTGTGATCGCAAGAGCATTGCCAACGGATAAGTCAAGAATGGTGCGCCTGTGTCAGGAAATGAATCTTGTTGTAGGTATGACAGGTGATGGAGTGAATGACTCCCCAGCATTGAAACGTGCAGATGTTGGATTTGCAATGGGAAGTGGAACAGAGGCTGCGAAAGAGGCAGGAAAGATTGTTATTTTGGATGATAACTTCTCATCAATCAAGGATGCAATCTGGTATGGAAGAACGATCTATCATAATATCTTGAAGTTCTGTAAATTCCAGTTAGTAATCAATGTGACAGCAGTTGTTGTCAGTGCAGTTGCACCATTTTTGGGAATAGAAGAACCATTAAAAGTCACACATTTATTATTTGTAAACCTTGTGATGGACGGGCTCGGAGCAATGATGCTTGGAAATGAACCAGCACTTTCAAAATATATGAAAGAAGCACCGAGAAGACGTGATGAGGGTATTATCAGCAAAGATATGATGACGCAGATAGGATTTATGGGGATATGGCTGGTTATATTAAGTTTCTTATTCTTAAAATTACCAGTGATCACGAATCTATTTGATAATAAAGCACAGCATTTAACAGCATATTTTGTTTTATTTATCTTTAGTGCATTATTTAACGGATTTAATGTCAGGGATGAACGATTTGGGATTTTCAAAAGATTAAATGAGAACCCGGATTTTCTGAAAGTATTTTTTATTATCATGCTGGTACAGATTATGATCGTAAACGCAGCGGCAATTCCATTTCAAGTATTTATATGGATCGGAAAGATGTTTAGTTGTATTCCATTTGGAGCAAAAGGCTGGATTGTTACAGTATTGTTATCAATGACGATGATTCCTGTGGATTGTCTGAGAAAATTTCTGTTTGGTTGTGGAAAATAGGCGAGGTTTTTATGATGAAAATAGTAGTAGCGATTGATTCACTAAAAGGAAGCTTAACATCAATTCAGGCGGGAGAAGCTATAGAAAAAGGAATAAAAAAAGTCGATTTAGAAGCAGAAGTAGTCATAAAACCTCTTGCAGATGGTGGAGAAGGATGCTTAGATGCCCAGACAGCGATGGGAAAAGCACCAATCGGAGTAGCGAAACTTGCGAAGAAATATGGGAAATTAGTCTTGGGATTCTCAGGGGCAGTGACCAAAGGTGCAACTGCTTGCAATGAAGCAGGGATTGATGCATATTTTCCAATTGTAAGATCTGCGGTATCATTAGAAGATGCTATGAAGAAGAAAAATGCACAGGAGAATTTGATAGATACGGTAGAGCAAGTGTTCCGTGTGATAAAAGCATTAAAATAAAAATATCGTAAGTAAAAAATAGTGAGATAAGAATAAATAAAAATTCTGGTCTCACTATTTTTGTATGAATATATTGCTTTTTACAAAAAATATATTTCAAAAGTTTGTTAATTATAATAAAATAAAGCAAAAAAATGCAGAAATTATATAAAATTAAAAAGTTTTATACATTAATTGCATAAAACTATTGAAAATAATAAAATAAAAAGCTAAAATATAATAAAACTTATAAAAGGAGGATGGTAAAATGGTAAGCAAGAGAATCAGTCGTGATGATTATTTAAATAAGTTAATTGCATTTAAAGATAAGCAGTTGATTAAAGTTATTACTGGAATCCGAAGATGTGGAAAATCTACAATTATGGAAATTTATCAGGATTATTTGCAAAAAGAAATGAATGTAACAAAGAAGCAGATTATAGCAATAAATCTTGAGGATTATGATTTTTACGATTTGAGAGATCCTAAAAAACTTTATGCATATATCAAAGAACGATTACTGCCAGATCAAATGAACTATATATTTTTGGATGAAATTCAGCAATGTGAAGATTTTCCAAGAGTTGTAGATAGTTTGTATATAAAGAATAATGTTGATTTATATGTGACAGGTTCAAATGCTAATATGTTATCATCTGAAATTGCAACATTATTATCTGGAAGATATGTAGAAATTAAAATGCTGCCATTGTCCTTTAAAGAATATGTAGAAAGTACTGGGAATGAGAATGATCTACAAAGAAAATATACAACATATCTTGAAAATAGTTCCTTTCCATATGCATTGGAGTTAGCTGGACATCCGAAAGAAATCAGAGATTATCTAGATGGAATTTATAATACGATTATAGTGAAAGATATTGCACAAAGACATAAGATCACGGATACGATGATGTTGGAAAGTGTTACGAGATTTATTTTTGATAATATAGGAAACCAATTATCCACGAAAAAGATCGCAGATACAATGACTTCCGATGGAAGAAAAATAGATGTAAGAGCAGTAGAAAAATATTTGGCTGCATTTATGGAAAGTTATGTTATATATCAGGCAAAAAGATATAATATCAAAGGAAAACAATATTTAAAAACATTGGAGAAATATTATGTTGCAGATATTGGATTAAGATATATGTTATTAGGAAGCAGATCAACGGATGTTGGGCATATATTGGAAAATGTTATATATTTGGAATTAATTCGAAGAGGATATGACGTATATGTAGGAAAACTTGATGATTTGGAAGTTGATTTTGTTTGTATGGATCAAAAAAGAACCATCTATTATCAGGTAGCTGCTACAGTACGGGATGAAAAAACATTAAAGAGAGAATTATTGCCGCTTCAAAAGATCCATGACCATTATCAAAAGATTTTGTTAACACTGGATGAAGATCCAGAAGCGGATTATGAAGGAATCAGAAGAATCAATGCGCTTGACTGGCTGATTGGAAAAACAGAATAAGAAATCGGCCAGAATCTTAAGGTGCCATGTGATATTGTAAAACGATGCACGACAGATTTCTAAAAACATAAACTTTTACATGAAAATCTTTCAAAACTATTGAAAACTACAAACCAAAAGGTATAAAATCGTACCTAAGACCAAAATAAATGTAACAATTAAGAACAGTTACAAAAGAATGATTTTAGGAGAAAGTTTGGGGGATAAAAAAGATGTATAATATCGTATCAAAATTACTGATCTACGGTGACATGGACGAAGAATCCATCTTAATGCAGTTAAGTGATATTTTCCGCTGCATGGACGAAGGATCACAGACAAAAGATGTTTTAAGAACAAGAGTATTTAAACAGGTAAAGAGAATCTTAGAAGTTGCAACAGACTATGCATTTGACAAGAATCTGTGGCACAACTATTTAACATACTTACTGATCACAAATGAAAATCCATTCAGTATCACATGCGAGAAAGTCGGAGCAAGTGAAGGAAGTGTCAACCACTTTGCAAAGAGTGATTTTAAGGCATTTAAAGAATTATTTGACTTTGACTTTAGCAGAATCGAAGATGAATTAGGTGTAGATTGCTTCAGCAGAATCTCTGATTATCAGGCAATCGGTAAACCAGAATTAATGTACAATAAGAATGTCAGCGAGAAAGTTCAGGCATTAAGCGAGAGATTAGAGACAGCCAAAGATGAGAATGAATTCTTTGACATGGTCACAGACTTCTACAAAGCCTATGGAGTTGGTATGTTCGGTCTTAACAAAGCATTCCGTATCGAAGAATGTGGAGACAACAACATCCGCTTCCGTGCGATCAATAACATGGACAAAGTTGTATTATCCGATCTTGTCGGATATGAGATTCAGAAACAGAAACTTGTTGAGAATACAGAAGCATTTGTAGAAGGAAGAAAAGCAAACAATGTTCTGTTATTTGGTGACAGTGGTACAGGTAAATCCACAAGTATCAAAGCGATTGTAAATGAATACTATGATCAGGGCCTGCGCATGATCGAGATCTACAAACATCAGTTTAAAGATCTTTCCAATGTGATCGCACAGATCAAGAACAGAAACTACAGATTCATCATCTACATGGATGATCTTTCTTTCGAAGAATTTGAGATTGAATACAAATTCTTAAAAGCAGTCATCGAAGGTGGCGTGGAAACAAAACCAGAAAACATTTTAATCTATGCAACATCTAACCGTCGTCATCTTATCAAAGAGACATGGAATGACAGATCTGATGTGGAAAACAGCAACGGAATGCACAGATCCGATACAATGGAAGAAAAATTATCTCTGGTAAACCGTTTTGGTGTTACAATTAACTACTCAAAACCAAGTCAGAAAGAATACTTCGAGATCGTTTTCGAACTTGCCCACAAAGCAGGAATCAAGATGGGAGAAGATGAACTGAAACTCGAAGCAAATAAATGGGAATTAAGCCACGGAGGAATCTCTGGACGTACGGCACAGCAGTTTATCAATCATTTGATGGGACTTCAGGCTTAAAAATCATAGGAATTACATAGTTTAAGAACTTTCTGCATGGAAAAGATGCAGAAAGTTCTTTTTTTCTATATGGAACCCTTGCGAAAGAATTTGTCTTTAGGCTATAATAAACATAAGTATGTAGATACATGCACAAGATGATATTTTATAGAAGAAACAGAAAGTGAGAATATACAATATGTGGTTAGCAGACCAATGGAAAGACTATGAAGTCTTAGATACATCAAACGGTGAGAAATTAGAACGCTGGGGAGATTATTTTCTGGTAAGGCCAGACCCACAGGTTCTATGGGACACCCCAAAGAAGTTAAGACAGTGGAAGAAGCCAAATGGACATTATCACAGAAGTCACAAAGGCGGCGGACAGTGGGAATTCTTTGATCTTCCTAAGACATGGGATATTCAGTACAAAGAATTAAAATTCCACTTACAGCCATTCAGCTTCAAACATACAGGATTATTCCCAGAACAGGCAGTGAACTGGGACTGGTTTTCAGATAAAATCAGAAAAGCAAATCGTCCAGTAAAAGTATTAAACTTATTTGCCTACACAGGAGGGGCAACACTTGCAGCGGCAGCAGCAGGAGCATCAGTCACACACGTTGACGCATCCAAAGGTATGGTAAATTGGGCAAAGGAGAATGCACAGCTTTCTGGATTAAGAGAGAAACCAATCCGCTGGTTAGTCGATGACTGTGTGAAGTTTGTAGAACGTGAGATCCGAAGAGGTAATCATTATGATGGGATCATCATGGACCCTCCATCTTATGGAAGAGGACCAAAGGGTGAGATCTGGAAGATCGAAGAGAAGATTTATCCATTCATTGAACTATGTACAAAGATTCTGTCCGATGACCCATTATTCTTCCTTGTAAACTCCTATACAACAGGTTTACAGCCAGCAGTTTTAACTTATATGTTAGAGACTCAGGTAGCAGCGAAATTTGGTGGAAAAGTAGTCTCAGATGAGATCGGATTACCAGTTTCATCCAACGGATTGGTCCTTCCATGTGGGGCATCTGGACGCTGGGAAAAGTAAGTTCTTAAGATTTACTGAAATTTCGCAGAATATGTAAAAAATCGTTGAATTTTCTTGGAAAATGTTTATAATAAGAGAGTATGTGTACGTGTGTAGAACTGCACGTATACGGATAAAGTAGAAATAACATAATAATGATAGATAAGAGAAAGCGAAAGGGGAATTTTTGCTATGGCAGCAGGAACAGATATTGGAATTGATTTAGGAACCGCCAGCGTATTAGTTTACGTCAAAGGAAAAGGTGTAGTATTAAAAGAGCCATCTGTAGTGGCATTTGATAGAAATACAAACAAGATCAAAGCGATCGGAGAAGAAGCACGTTTAATGTTAGGAAGAACACCAGGTAATATCGTGGCAGTTCGTCCATTACGTCAGGGAGTTATCTCTGATTATACAGTTACAGAGAAGATGTTAAGTTATTTTATCAGCAGAACAGTTGGTAAGTCTTTATTTGGAAGAAAACCTCGCATCAGTGTTTGTGTACCAAGTGGTGCAACTGAAGTAGAGAAGAAAGCCGTAGAAGATGCAACATATCAGGCAGGAGCAAGAGAAGTTTCCATCATCGAAGAGCCAGTAGCAGCAGCGATCGGTGCAGGAATCGACATTGCAAAACCTTGTGGAAATATGATCGTTGATATCGGTGGTGGTACAGCTGATATCGCAGTTATCTCTTTAGGTGGAGTCGTAGTAAGCAACTCTATCAAAGTAGCTGGAGATGACTTTGACGAAGCAATCGTACGTTTCATGCGTAAGAAACATAACTTATTAATTGGAGAACGTACAGCAGAAGAGATCAAGATCAATGTAGGTACAGTATACAAACGCCCAGAAAATCTTACAATGGACGTTCGCGGACGTAACCTTGTAACAGGACTTCCAAAGACAGTGACTGTGACATCTGAAGAAACAGAAGAAGCTTTAAGAGAACCTGCATACCAGATCGTAGACGCAGTACACAATGTACTGGAGAGAACTCCACCAGAATTAGCAGCTGATATTTCTGATCGTGGAATCGTTTTAACAGGTGGTGGATCTTTAATTCAGGGATTAGAAGAACTGATCGAAGAGAAGACTGGAATCAACACAATGACAGCAGAAGATCCTTTAACAGCTGTAGCAATCGGTACAGGAAAATATATCGAATATTTAGCAGATGATGATAAAAAATCAAAGAACAAATAATCATTAGAGATTCAAAGAGGCCAGGATGGCAATTCATCCTGGCCTTAATTCACGTTATACTGTAGATCAGAAGAAAGGAGAGAAAACAATGGCATATTTGAAAGGATACGTAGATCATATACGTTTTCGGAATGAAGATAACGGATATACTGTATTAAGCCTTGATGTCGATGGAGATGAAGAGACTGTCGTTGGATCATTTCCTTTCTTAAATGATGGAGAATACATATCTTTGGAAGGAGATTATGTCGATCACCCAGTGCATGGACCACAATTTCAGATGAGAACTTATGAGATTGTGGCTCCAGATGATATTGACAGCATGGAACGTTATTTAGGTTCCGGAGCGATCAAAGGAGTCGGACCTGCACTTGCAAAACGTATTACAAAGAAGTTTAAGATGGATACCTTCCGAGTTATCGAAGAGGAGCCAGAACGTCTTGCAGAAGTAAAAGGAATCAGCGAGAAGAAAGCCAGAGCGATCGCCGTGGAATTCAGTGAGAAGCAGGAAATGCGTCAGGCGATGATGTTTCTGTCTGGATATGGAATCAATAATAATCTTGCTGTGAAGATTTATAAAGAATATGGGGATCATTTGTATACGATCATTCAGGAAAATCCATATAAGATGACGGATGATATTGCAGGAGTCGGATTTAAGATCGCAGATGAGATCGCAAAGAAAGTCGGGATTGGAAGTAACTCAGATTACCGCATCATTTCTGGAATTTTTTACACCTTAATGCGGGCACTAAATGAAGGCCATGTATTTTTGCCAAAACGTATTTTGTGCAGAAATGCAGCTCATATCTTAGGGGTAACACCAGAAGATATCGAAGAGCATTTATTAGAAATGATGATCGATCGCAAGATTGTCATTGAAGAGGATGAAGAGACAAGAGTTTATGCAGCACCACAGTATCATATGGAAGTCAATACGGCAAGAATGCTGCTGGATTTAAATATCCATTATGATGTTTCCATTTCTGAGGTGGAGACAATGATCGCAATGATCGAAGAGACAGAGCAGATCACATTTGCTGAAAAACAGAAAGAAGCGATCCATGCAGTGGCACAGGATAGTATTGTTGTCTTAACTGGAGGTCCGGGAACTGGTAAGACGACAACGATTAATGGAATGATCCAGTATTTTGAACATGAAGGGCTGGATATCCGTCTGGCAGCACCAACAGGAAGAGCAGCAAAGCGTATGACAGAGGCAACAGGATATGAGGCAATGACGATTCATCGTATGTTAGAGATCAATGGGGAAGCAGACAGGGAACGTGACATGAAAAAGGGAAATGCATCCATGTTTGAACGCAATGCGGGTAATCCATTAGAAACGGATGTGATCATCATTGACGAGATGTCCATGGTAGACCTATATCTGATGAATGCACTCCTGCAAGCTATGGTGCCTGGAACAAGATTGGTCATTGTAGGAGATGCCAATCAGTTGCCATCGATCGGTGCTGGAAATGTCTTAAAAGATATGATCGCATCAGGACAGTTTAAAGTCGTGGAATTAAACCAGATCTTCCGTCAGGAAGAAGGCAGCCATATCGTAAGAAATGCCCATCTGATCCATCAGGGAAGACCAGTTGAATTAGATAATAAGAGCCGAGATTTTTTCTTCTTACAGAGAAATAATATTCAGGATGTACTGGGAGTTTTAGTATATTTAGTACGGGATAAACTACCAGGATATGTCCATGTGAAACCATATGATATCCAGATCTTAACACCAATGCGAAAAGGTGAACTTGGTGTTGAGAGGCTCAATCAGGTCATGCAGCAATATTTGAATCCACCATCTGATGAGAAGAAAGAAAAAGAGATCGCCTTTGGATTGTTCCGGGAAGGTGACAAAGTCATGCAGATCAAGAACAATTATCAGATTGAATGGGAAATGCGAAATAGCAAAGGATTCACCGTAGATAAGGGAGTTGGAGTATTCAATGGTGATATGGGAATCATCACAGAAATCAATGATTACACAGAGAAGATCACAGTCTTATTTGATGAGACGAGGGAAGTCCAGTATCCGTATGCAAGTCTTGATGAATTAGAACTTGCATATGCAGTCACAATCCACAAATCACAGGGAAGCGAATACCCAGCGGTTGTGATGCCGATCTTAAGCGGACCAAGAGTATTATTCCACAGAAACCTTCTGTATACAGGAGTCACAAGAGCAAAAAACTGTTTAACGATCGTAGGAGACAGAAATATGTTATTTTCCATGATCCAGAATGTCAATGAGCAACGGAGGTATACAACCCTTGCACTGCGCTTAGATCAGATCGCAAATGAATCCGAAGAAAGCGGTCCGATGGATGATCTTGGAATATAAAAAGTAAAAAATAAAGAGAAAAATGCCAGAAACCGTCATCTTTTAGAGGACGGTTTTTCTTGTTTGAAGTCCTTTTCAAACCTTATAATGAAGGGGAGGAAAGGAAGGGACATATGAAAGAAAAAAGACGTATGATATCAGAAGCAGCCAGGCAGTTAGGCCTTGAAACATATCATTTAAGAACATGGGAAGAAGAATTTTCCTTAACGATCCCTCGAAATGAAAAAGGATATCGTTGTTATGGAGACAAAGAAATACATACATTTGAACAGATCCGTGATATGAGAAATGCTGGATTAGACAGCGAAGAGATTAAACAGAAATTATCCGGAAATATCATTCCATTTCCGGAAGAAAAACAGATGAATACGTCTGATAAAATGATGCAGTTTCAAAAAGTGTTGGTAAAGATCATGGGACAGGCGATTCTGGAACAGAAAGATCATATTGCAGATCAGATCAGTTCTAAGGTTTCAGACAGAGTAGTAAAAGAAATGGATTATCAGTTTCGGCTAAGAGAAGCTGAAGAAGAAAAAAGATTTCAGAAATTGGATGAGATGATCAGAAATCAGCAAAAAGCAAGAGAAGAAATTGCAGCATCCAGAGAAAAACGAAGATTTTTCAGAAGAAAACGAAAAGAAAGATAAGTAAAGATTGTATTTGGATTCAGACAATATTATAATAAATTTATCAGCTCTGATCTGTAACAGATGAGGAGTGAATAGATAGAGTGAGGAATTCGAATATGAAGAAACGACCAAAGATTCTGGTAGTCGGAAGTCTTATGATGAATCAAGGCATAGAAACATCTGTGATCCCAGAAGAAGGACAGACAGTGATGGGTGAAGATATTAAGAAATCACCCGGAGGCAAGGGGGCTAATCAGGCAGTACAGATGGCTCGCCTTGGGGCAGATGTTACGTTGATCGGTAAGATCGGAAGAGACAGGGATGGAGAAGAACTGGTTAAAGTATGTAAGGAAGCAGGAGTGAACACGGAACAGATCATTTATGATGATGTGCTCCCAACAGGATCTTCGATTGTATTATTAGAGACTGTTCCAGGACAGAAAGTAAAGAAAAGATCGATCGTTATACCAGGGGCAACAACACAATTAACGGTTGATGAGATCGCATATCTGGAAGATGAGATGGACAAATATGATCTCGTTGTGCTTCAGAATGCGATACCGATGGAAGTCAATGAAGCAATTGCGGGCTATGCATATAAACATGAAGTTGATGTAGTATTGAATCCTATTCCGGCAAAGAAGCTTTCAAAAGAACTTATGGAGTGCGTTACATACCTGATCGTCAATGAGCAGGCAGCAAAATCAATGACAGGTATTAAGATCCATAGTGATTGGAAGAGGGAATGGACAAGATTTAATCTCGATGAAGCAAGAGTTGCATCTGCGGTGATCCGTGGACGAGGAATACCAACAGTACTGATCACATTGGCTGAAAAGGGTGTGATCATGAACACACCAGAACGTTTTTACTATAAGAAAGCGATCGAAGATGTAGAGGTGGTCGATCCAAGAGCCGCAGGAGATGCATTTATCGGGGCATTCTGTACAAGGATCTGTACGGATGATTCTATTGGAAAAGTGCTGACGATCGCGAATTATACAGCAGCTTTATCTATTGCAACAGAAGGGGCAATAGAATCTCTGCCAACATCGAAACAAGTAAGAGAATATATGGAACAAAAAAGAGATGCATAAAAATGCATCTCTTTTTTGTTGCTTGAACAATATACGTACCTGGAAATTATTCCTGGCTGATAGCTCCTGCTGGACATCCGTCTGCGCAAGCTCCACATTCCATGCATGTATCTGCATCGATTACGTACTGTCCATCTCCTTCGCTGATAGCTCCTGCTGGGCAAGTTCCTTCGCAAGCTCCACAAGAAATACAAGCGTCTGAAATTACATATGCCATAGTTATATCCTCCTTATATAAATAGTATAATCATTAGTAGCGGGTAAACCCCGCTCGACCATTTCTATTTTAATATACTTAGGAAGGAATATCAAGTAATTTTGTTGTATTTTTAACAATAATAAGTGGAAAATTTATAAAGTTATTTTGACACTTTGAACAGAATGTATTATACTATGAATGTTAGTTTGAACTATTTTAGAAAACATGTATCGCAAAACATATTTTCTGAAAATATTATTAAATTTTATGGAGGAACAAACGAAATGGCAATTTCAAAAGATATGATCATCGCAGATCTGATCGCATTAGATCCAAACTACGCAGCAATTCTTATGGCATCTGGAATGGGATGTGTGGGATGCCCATCATCTCAGGGAGAAAGCATTGAACAGGCAGCTTATGTTCATGGAATGGACTTAGATGAACTGCTTGGAAGATTAAACGAATATGCTCAGACAAAAGAAGCATAATTAATCTTAAGAATGATAAATACCATCTTATGGCATTTCGATAATGTTGTAAGGTGGGATTTTTTTATTGTTAGGCTTTAAGCCTGTTCAGCACAGTTCCGTTTCTCAGAAGAGAAACGGAACTGTGCTGAACGAATAAACCACCGGCTAGGCCGGTAAGTCAGCATTGCTTAAGCTTACAGTAAAAAACCTCCAGTGATATAATTATGATGGTTCACCAACCACATAAAATCAAAGGAAGTTATCCAAATGGATATCGATAGTTTAGCACATACAGGTTAAGCTGGAGGTTTTGATTTTATGGGAGAATCACGAATGATTTCCACATATAAGGAAAAAGTTTGGTATAGAAATGAATTGAAAATTGGTGTAGCATAGCTCATAGAAAAAGAGGATAGGTATTTTTGTTTCTTTAAAATATCTGTCCTTTTTGGAATATCGTTTGTGATAAGGATAAAATAACACCAAAATAAGATATGAGGTGAAAAGCAGATGTTGACAACAAGGCAGATAGAATTACTAAAATATCTGGAAAAACGAGAAGAATATACAACAACCAAAGAACTGGCAGAGGAATTTTCCATCAGTTCCAGAACAATCCGAAATGATCTGGACGCCATTGAATATTCAACAAAAGATTTACCAATCAAGATTGAGAGAACACCAAGACTTGGAATCCGTCTTGAATTTCTGGAGAAGGTAGGACTGGATTCCATTTTGTATACGAATGATATGAAAGAATATTCCAGAGATGAGCGTGCGGTCGTGATTGCAATGATGCTGATCTTAACTGACAAGACAACGATCGAACAGTTAGCAGATCAGATGGAAGTGAGCAAGAATACACTGGTGGAAGATTTAAACAGTGTCGAAGCATTATTTGAATATTATGGAATTACATTGGAAAGAAAGTCGTATTATGGATTAACGATCAGCGGAGATGAAGAAAAAATCCGAAATATGGTATTTAATATCTATTTAAAGATCACAAAACAAAAGACGATCAATCTGGATGAGATTATTAAAGAATATACAGTGATCAAAGAAGAGATTCCAGAAGAGATTATCTATAAGATTGAGGATAATGAGAGGATTAAGTATTCGGATGATTCTGTAAAAGAGTTAAAGAACATGATTCTGATAACGTTAAACAGGGCTTTTGACGGATTTTATATGGGAGGAGATACAGGATATCTTAGAGGAAGAGAAAAGCCAGATAATTTTCAGATCATAGAAGAGATCCTTAAAAGAGAAGAAATACAAGTAACAGAAGGTGATATTTTATATATGATCATGCTGCTCAATGCATCAAAGAAGATTAAAGGAATATCTCTGGAAGACACAATCGAGGACCGAAAGATCATGATGGCAACGCAGAGTCTGATTCAGGAATTTTGCAGGATTACGAAGATTGATATGAAAATAGGACAGGATATCAGTACTCAGATCATGATGCATCTAAAAGTAGCTATTTATCGTCTGAAGAATCACATTGAGATTGAAAATCCTCTGATGGAAGATATTAAATATTCTTCTTTATTTGTGTATGAAATCACAAAGAAGATCTTAAGAGAATACGAAGCCATGTTTGACGTAGTATTTCCAGAAACAGAGATCGCATATACTACGATGTATTTTGAGACATTGTTTCAGGAAAATTATAATATGAACTTTACAGTAAATGTCATTGTTGTATGCAACAGCGGATTATCAACGGCAGTGCTGTTAAAACAGCGGTTACATATGATCGTTCCGGAACTGAATGTTATTTCTACCTGCAGAGTCAGTGATGTGATAAAAGAGGCAGAAAATATCAATCCGGATTTTATCATCAGTACAGTACCATTGAAAATGAATCAATATAAAGTGATCGAGGTAAATCCACTTCTAAATGCAGAAGATGTCAATGTGATCCGAAGGAACCTTACCAATTTATCTTATAATCGAAGAAATGAGCACTTGGCAAAGCAGATGGAGGCAATTCATAAGATGCCAATGGAAGAGTTATTCCAAAAAGATTGTTGTAAGTTTAATCTCAAAATTTCAGATTGGAAAGAGGCTCTACAGG
Source organism: Anaerostipes hadrus ATCC 29173 = JCM 17467 (assembly GCF_030296915.1). Taxonomy (NCBI): domain Bacteria; kingdom Bacillati; phylum Bacillota; class Clostridia; order Lachnospirales; family Lachnospiraceae; genus Anaerostipes; species Anaerostipes hadrus. The sequence continues at coordinate 391,747 of NZ_AP028031.1, forward strand.
TTGCGGCAGATCCATTGATACAATATAATTATATTCAGAAAGAGTATGTTGATGACATCATAAAGATCATTCAGACGATAGGAAACTACATGGTATTTATTCCAGAGATTGCATTTGTGCATGCATCACCAGAGCATGTGAATGAAGATCATATGTCATTGCTGAAACTTGCCAAACCAATTGAATTCGGGACAAAAAGCAAGGTAGATGTGAAAGTGATCATTGTGATCGCAAGCAAAGAAGAGAACAAGAATCTTGTGGAACTTATGCAGATTTTAATGAAAGAAGACAATGTAGCAAAGCTTAAGAATGTAACAAATTATGATGACATCAGGGAAATCAGATAGGAGACTGGATATGATTTGTACACGAGTGATAGAGGAGGTTAAAGATTATCAGAGTGCAATTAAGATGACTTGTGATATTCTGGAAGAGAAGGGGGCGGTCAACCATACTTATTATCAGGCAATTTTAGATAATATCGAGAAATACGGCGGATATTTTTACCTTGGCAAAGGAATCTGCATGCCACATGCCAGGACAGAGGACGGGGCAATAAAATCAGGAATGTGCGTATTGATGGTAAAAAATAAAGTCAGATTTTTCAATAATCAGGTAAGAGTTTTCATCACGATCGCAGCAAAGGGTGAGATGGAACATTTTAAGAATCTTCATCGAATTGCTAATTTTTGCAACGATGAAGAGAAAATGAAAAGATTAGAAGAAATCAAGGATGAGAAAGAACTCTTGGAATTGATAGGAGAATGATATGAAGACTATAATGACAGTATGTGGAACAGGACTCGGATCAAGTTTTTTTGTAGAAATCAATATTGGAACACTGCTTCAAAAATGGGGACTTCAGGATAAGTATAAGACAACGCATGGAGCAGTATTTGAGGTGTCAGAAGAAGATGCAGATTATTTCATTACAGCAAAAGATCTGGAAGATACGCTGAGTTATCTTCCGAATCTGATCGTATTGGATTCCATTGTGGATATGGATGAGCTGGAACATAAGTTATATGACAAATTAAAAGCAGATATAGAGGAGACGTTTGAATGATCGATATAGTCCGTGACTTCTTATTAGAACCGGTAATCTTGATTGGTGTCATCGTATTTATCGGTTTGGTTTTACAGCGAAAAGGATTTGAGGTCGTTGTAAAAGGAACGTTAAAAGCGATGATCGGATTTATGATCATCAGTATCGGCGGGAATATCATATCAGAAGCAGTAGCATCGTTTGGACTTATGATGAAGAGAGGTTTTCATACCACTGGATTGATCCTGAGTGTTGAAGGAATTTCAGGAATTGTAGTGGATCGTTATGGAACACAGATTGCAGTGATCATGATCCTTGGAATGTTGGTAAATCTGGTTCTGGCAAGGATCACGAGATTCCATTATGTGTTTCTGACAGGACAGCAGACGCTTTACATGGCGAGCATGATCGTTGTCGTATTAACTTCAATGAATGTTCATGGAATCATGGTTTATGTGTTAGGAAGTCTGGCTCTCGGAATTTCTATGGTATTTTCACCGGCAGTATTACAATCATATACAGAAAAAATATGCAAGACAGATAAGATAGCAGTGGGACATTTTGGTGGTATGGTGTATTTTCTAGCAGCATGGCTTGGAAAGATATACGGAGAGAATTCAAAATCTGCAGAAGATATGAAATTCCCGAAGAAACTGGCCTTTTTGCGTGATTCATCTATTACCGTATCGGTTACTATGATCTTATTTTATGTGGTTGCAGCATGTGCAAGTGGAAGATCTTATGTGGAATCAAACTTATCAGATGGAAAGAGTTACCTGACCTATGCTGTTTTACAGGCACTGACATTTACGGTAGGATTTGTGATAATCACAACGGGAATCCGTTGGTTTATCAATGAGATTGTACCTGCGATCAAAGGTATTGCGGACACATGGATTCCAGATGCAAAGCCAGCAGTTGATTGTCCGGTTGTATTTACTTATGCACCGAATTCCCTGATGGTAGGGTTCCTTGCATCATTTGTTGGAGGATTAGTATCCATGGGTGTGATGATCGCATGCCAGATCACAGTTATTATTCCAGGGATTATGGCACATTTCTTTGTCGGGGCAACTGCCGGAGTATACGGTAATTCCACAGGTGGAAGACGAGGAGCAGTGCTTGGAGGTTTTGTGGCAGGTGTGATAATGTCAGTACTTCCGGAATTATTTCTTCCATATATCGGGCAGTTTGCCACAGAGCATGTTACATTTCCGGAACCAGATATCGGACTTGTAGGATTGATTCTTGGAAAGTATATCAAGAGGGTTGGTCCATGGGGAATGCTGACGATCTTGATCGGTATCATTATCATCATCATCTTGATTCCAGAGATGCTTGTAAATCGTGAAGAAGGGGAAGAATGGTATCAGTATGGAATGAAACCAGAGAAGAATAAAAAGAATAAACCAAGAAAAAATAAAAAGCCGCAAGGCAAAAATAAATGAATAAAGAATAGATTGCCACATTAGAGGAAATCAATTGGACTGGATAAAGGTTTTTGACAGTGTTTAAAATAAACTTACACAAAATGAGTAGGAGGTTTTAAAATGAAAGCAGGAGTTTATTACGGTGTAGAAGATTTCAGAGTGGCAGAATTTCCAGAACCAGAGCTTAAGGAAGATGGTGTAAAGATCGCAGTGAAGTATTGCGGAGTCTGTGGGACAGATGTACACAAATTTCATGGACAGTGTGGATCACATCCAATGAAACCGCCAGTTCCTTTAGGTCATGAAGTGTCTGGAGTTGTTGTAGAAACAGGAAAACATGTAACACATTTTAAAGTTGGAGACCGCGTAGTCGCTGATCCAAACTGGGGATGTGGGGCATGTTTTTTTTGTAAAAATAATATGCCGCATATGTGCGAGAACGGAAAAGGTGTGGTAAAAGGATTTGCACAATATATTTGCCCTCCAGAGTCAAATGTATATCATATTCCTGATCATTTAAGCCTTAGAGAAGCAGCACTGGCGGAGCCATTATCCTGCTGCCTTCATGGAATGGATCTGCTGGATGTGAAGTTAGGCGATGTTGTTGTAGTGATTGGAATGGGAATGATCGGAAGTATGATGGTAAAACTTTGCAGTATTGCTGGTGCATCACATATCATCGTCATAGAAACACAGGAAAATAAAAGAGAAAGTGCCAAAGATTACGGCGCAACTTTATTTATCAATCCAAATGTGGAAAATGTGGAAACGGTAATTGCACAAAATGGAATTCAAAATGTTGATAAAGTCATGGAATGTGTTGGTGCAAAGGTAACAATGCGGACAGCATTTGAGGTTGCAGGAAAATGTGCGACGATTGTTTTATTTGGCCTTGGTAAAGAAGGAGAAGCCATCGATTTTTATCCATATGAAGCATTTAGAAAAGAACTGACGATCCGTGCATCCTATGTAAATCCGCATACAATGGAGCGTGCCGTACGTTTATTATCAAGTAATCAGTTCTCAGCTTCTATGTTTATCAGCAAAGAAATCCAGTTAGAAGAAGCGGAAGTAGAGCTGAGAACACAAAAGGATTCAAGATACGGAAAAGTTCTGGTACACATTTCCTGATAGAAGTTGCCACATTGATGAAATCAATTGGTATGGCAGCAGTGTACGAGTAACGATACAATATAGACATAAAATAAATCAGCAAAAATTAACGCAAAGGAGGATATGTATATGTTAATTTCAGCAATCTTAGTTGCCCTTATTGCGATCGGAAGCCAATGGTGGTTCAGCCACACAATCACAAGAACATGGCTGTATCCAATCTGGGCAGGATTCATGGTAGCAGTCGTTATGGGGGACCCAATCAATGGTATGAAAGCAGCCGCTTACATCCAGCTTACTTATTTAGGATGGATCACAGCCGGAGGTACAATGCCAGGAAACTTAATGGTAGCCGGAGTCTTCGGTACAGCATTAACAATTATTTCTGGAGCATCACCAAGTTTAGCACCAACATTTGCAGTGCCATTTAGTTTATTAGGTATTTTGATCAATCAGGCATATATGACTATCAACGCTTTTTGGGTACATAAAGCAGATAAATATCTGGAACAGGGAAATATTACAGGTGTTCGTTTAATGAACTATGTACCATCAGGAATCACATCAACAATTCTTTATGGAGTGCCAGCATTTTGCTTAGTTTATTTCGGAGGAGATTTTGCAACAAAAGCACTTGCAGCAATTCCACAGAATATCATCGATGCATTAAACGTTGTAGGTGCATTAATGCCAGCATTAGGAATCGCAATGTTATTAAGTTTTCTTGCTAAGAAAAAGATCGTTGCATTTTTCTTCATTGGATACTTCGCAACTGTATATGCCAAATTGGACACAATGGCAATCACAATCTTCGCAGCATGCGTTGGTGTCTTAATCTACTTATTCACAATGAAGAAAGAAGGAGAGGAGGAATAAACAATGGCAGAAGAAAAGAAAGAACAGGTAAAATTACAGAAAAAAGATTTGGTAAAACACTGGTTGTTAGGATATTCCAGTGAAACCTGCTACAACTATGAACGACTTCAGGCACTTGGAACTACAAATGCAATGGTACCAATCGTACGTCGTTTATATAAGACAAAAGAAGAACAGGCAAAAGCATTAAAGAAATACACAGTATTCTTCAACACAGAGCCATCTTGGATCGGAACAGTTATCCATGGTGTTGCAGCATCTATGGAAGAGCAGGCAGCCAATGGTGCAGATATTGATGCAGAAGATATCAATGCAGTACGTACAGGTCTGATGGGACCTATGGCTGGTATCGGTGATACAGTTTCACAGGGAATCGCTTATCCAATCCTTGCTGGTATCGCATGTAGTCTTGCATTAGCAGGAAATATTGCAGGACCAATCATCTTTGAAATTGCATATAAGATCTTAATGTTAGGTATGGGATATGCAATGTACATGATGGGATATAAACAAGGTAAATCAGCAATCTTAAAAATTTTAAGTGCGGGAACATTAAATAAGATCACAGAAATCTTTAGTATCGTAGGTCTGATGGTAGTCGGAAACATGGCAGCAACCCGTGTAACGATCAAGACACCAATCGCATTTAAGATTGGTCAGGTAGCAATCAACTTCCAGAACATTTTGGATTCACTATTACCAGGAATGCTTCCATTATTAGCAACATTATTAGTATGGAAATTATTGAACAAGAAAGTAAAAGCAACCTATATTATCGTTATCTTATTTGTAGTCGGAATCATTGCTTCCTTAACAGGAATCTTAGCCGTTGCTTCATAAGATAAGAAGAAAATGATAGGAGAATGAATTGTAAGTTATAGAAGGAGAAATAAAAATGGTAGGAATCGCAGTAATCAGCCATGGAGGATTATGTGAAGGAATTTTAGATAGTGTTTCCATGGTAGCAGGAACAATGGAGCAAACAGAAAGTGTTTCCTTAAAGCCAGGAGTCAGCCCAGATACATACAAAGAAGAATTAAGAGAAACGATTCAGAGATTAGATACTGGAGATGGAGTTGTAGTATTCGTTGACTTAATGGGTGGTACACCATTTAATACGATCTGTATGCTAAGTGAAGAATTAAATGTTCATATCGTAACAGGATTAAATATGGCAATGCTGATTACAGCAGCACTGCAAAAATCTGATGAGATTACGATGGATGAACTGGCAATCCTTTGTGAACAGGCAGGAACAGAAGGAATCAAAACATTAAAAAGGTAGGCGTTTTAATATGAAAGCAATGAGATTACATAAAATTGGTGATTTCAAGTATGAAGATGTTGAATTAAGAGATATCAAAGATGATGAAATTTTAATGAAGGTGGAAGCCTGTGGAATCTGCGGTTCCGACATTCCGAGAGTATTTGAACTTGGAGCTCATACATTTCCGATTACGATCGGACATGAATTCTCAGGGGTTATCGTCGATACAGCAAGACAGGAAGATAAAGACATCATAGGGAAGAAGGCAAGTGTATTTCCGTTAATTCCTTGCAGACAATGTGAAAGTTGCGAGACAGGGCATTATGCCCAGTGTACAAACTATAATTATCTTGGCTCAAGATGTGATGGAGGATTTGCGCAGTATTGTATCATTCCATCAAAGTGGCACCTGATCTTTTCAGAAAATAAAGATGTCACGAGTGAAGCACTTGCCATGGTAGAACCTGCAACCGTTGCCCAGCACGCAGTGAGACGTGCTGAGGTGACTGCAGGAGATAACGTATTGATCTTTGGAGCCGGACCAATTGGAATTATGGCAGCAAGATGGGCAGAAATTTTTGGAGCAAAACATGTCATACTGGTAGACATTGATGAGCAAAAAACAGAATTTGCAAAAGAAAGAGATTTAAATATTGTAAATTCACTGAAAGAAGATATTGGCGATTATCTGGAAAAAGTAACTGGAAAAAAACAGGTAGATGCGGTGATTGAAGGAACAGGAAGTTCAGCAGGTTTTAATCAATCCATTGAATATGTAAAACCATTTGGAACGATCGCACTGCTTGGAAATCCAAACAAAAATACAGAAATCCAGCTGGCAAACCACAGCCAGATCCTAAGAAAAGAAATCAACATTCATGGTGTATGGAATTCCTATTATGCAAGTACACCAAGAAATGAATGGAAATATACAGTGGAGATGATGGATCAGGAGAAATTCAAAGTCGATGACCTGATTACACATAAAGCACCACTTGATCAGATGGAACGGCTGTTTACCGATATTTATCAGCATAATATCACGATTTGTAAAGCAATGTACAGCAGTAAAGAAGATGGAAAGGATGAATAAGATGAACAAAGATCAGATTGCAGTATCTTTAATGTGTATGGATTTTTTAAAGATTAAAGAACAGTTAGAAGTATTAAATGAATCTGTGGGAATGTACCATATCGATATCATGGACGGACATTTCTGTAAGAATATCACACTCTCCCCAGATTTAATCAAATCGTTTAAAAAAGTCAGCAAATTACCAATGGATGTACATTTGATGACAACCGAACCAAATGACTGGATTGAAACAGTCGCAGAAGCGGGAGCAGATATCATTTCTGTACATGCAGAAACCATCAATGGAGATGCATACCGTATCTATAATGAAATTGAAAGATTAGGCTGCAAGAGAGGACTGGTATTAAATCCAGCGACAACGCTGGAATCTGTAAAACATTATTTAAACAGAGTCGATCTGTTAACGATTATGACAGTCGATGTAGGATTTTCAGGGCAACCATTTATTGAAGAAATGTTAGATAAGATTGCAGAAGCAAAGAAACTTCGTGAAGAAAATGGATATCATTATAAGATTCAGATTGATGGATCTTGTAATCCAAAAACATTCAAACGCTTAAAAGAAGCAGGAGCAGATATCTATATTTTAGGCGGATCAGGTTTATTTAGCATTGATTCAGATATTCACAAGGCAGTAGAGATAATGAAACATAATTTTGATGAGGCAATAGGCTAGGTGAATATTATGGGATATCAGGAAAAGAAACAAATTGTATTAGATGAATTAGAAAAAAGCCTTGGGGCTGTGAAAGAAGAAGAGGTAGAACAGTTTGTTGATATGATCTGTGATGCCCAACAGGTATTTGTCGTAGGTGTCGGAAGAGTGTTACTTATGCTTCAGGCATTTGCAAAACGTTTAAACCATCTTGGAATCAAAGCAAACTATGTAGGAGCAATCGATGAACCAGCGATTACAGAACATGATGTACTAGTTGTAGGATCTGGTTCTGGAGAAAGTGTCGTACCACTTGAGATCATGAAGATCGCAAAGAAATACAATGCAAAGATTGTGCATATTGGTTCCAATGAACACAGTTCCATGAAAGAATATGAAGACTTATTTGTACGAATTCCATGCAGTACGAAATTAGGTTTGGAAGATGAAGTAAAATCAGAGCAGGTTATGAGTAGCTTGTTTGAACAGAGCCTTTTATTATTAGAAGATTCTGTGGCGAGCATGATCGTAGAGAAGAAGCAGATTGAAGATGTTCATGCGTTATGGAAGATGCATGCAAACTTAGAATAAATACAAAATTTTATTAAAGTTAAAACAAAGACCAAATGAAGTAAGACAGAAGAAAGAATCAGATTAGGAAGGGACTGACATAAAAATGGAAGGAACAATGAAAGCAGCAGTTTTACACGGTGTAGGAGATTTAGTGTGTGAATAGGTGCCAATTCCAGAACTTAGAGAAAAAGATGTTTTAGTAAAAGTTTCCGCATGTGGTGTTTGTGGATCAGATATTCCACGAGTATTAGAAACAGGAACATATCATTTCCCAACAATTCCAGGACATGAATTTGGAGGAACGATTGCAGAAGCAGGATCAGGAGTATCCAAAGAACTCTGTGGAAAAAGAGTTGCAGTGATTCCATTGATTCCATGTAAGACATGTAAATCTTGTGAAACAGGTCAGTATGCACAGTGCGAACATTATGATTTTTTAGGATCAAGAAATGATGGTGGATTTGCAGAATATGTAAAAGTACCAGAATCTAATCTGTTATTTGTACCAGAAAATGTAGATGAAGAGGCAGTTGCATTCTTAGAGCCGATCAGTGTGGCACTTCATGTTGTGCAGAACTGCAGAGTTAATTATGGTGACAGTGTAGCAGTCTTTGGACTCTGGGCCATCGGAATCTTCGTAGCACAGTGGGCAAAAGCATTTGGAGCAAAACATGTATTTGCGATCGATCTTGATGAAAAGAAAGTTGAAATCGCAAAATCCATGGGATTAGTTGATGCACTATGCATCGGAAAAGATGATATTGATGCAATCGTAAAAGAAAAAACAAATGGAACAGGAATCGACCGGGCATTTGAAGCATCAGGTGCAGGTGCAGCATTTAAACAGGCAATCAGCTTATTAAGAATGGAAGGAACTTTAGGACTGGTAGGAAGACCAGTACATTCTTTAGAGATTGAAAACCAGACATTTGAAAAGATCTTACGTTTTCAGATTACGATCAAAGGTACATGGAGTTTTGAATTCAAAGAATTCCCGCATCATGCATGGAAACAGAGCCTTGATGCAATAAATGCAGGAGTGATCAAAACAGAACCGTTCATTTCTCACAGAATACCATTAGAAGACACATTAAAAGCAGTGAAACTGATGAAAGATAAATCAGAATTTTTCTATAAAATATTAATCAAACCAGAAATGTAAGGAGGGTATACATATGGAAAATGTATTATTAGCAAGAGTAGACGATCGATTAATTCACGGACAGGTTATGACAGCATGGATGAAATTACTTCCAGCAAAAGAAATCATAGTAATTGATAATAAAGTAGCCAAAGATGAATTTATGATCACAGTACTTGAAATGGCAGCACCAACTGGCGTGAAAGTAAAAGTATTTACAGAAGAAAAAGCAGCAGAAGTATTACAAGCAGGATTAAGCAAACCAACAATTCTTCTTGCAAAATCACCAGTTTCATACAAAGGAATAATCGATCGTGGAGTAGAACTTGAAGCGATCAACCTTGGTGGAATGGGAATCAACAACGACAGAACAACACTGTATAAAAATATTGCAGCAAGTCCAGCAGAAAGAGAAGCAATTAAAGAATTCTTAGATAAAGGAATTGATGTTAAGATTCAGGTAATTCCTGCAGACAAAGTTGTAGAAGTCAAAGACATTTTATAATAGACACCGAGTACAAAGATAGAAGATATCGGACAGAAAAGAACTGAGTAGAAGAAAGAAGGTAGGACCATGAAAGCGATGCGATTGCATGCAATCAATGATTTTCGTTTAGAAGAAGTGGAAAAACCACAGCCAAGGGGAAAAGAAATCCTGATCAAAGTTGGAGCTTGTGGAATTTGTGGATCAGATATTCCGCGAGTATATGAACTTGGAACTAAAGTATACCCAGTGACACTTGGACATGAATATGCCGGAACTGTTGTAGCTGTTGGAGAAGATGCAGATCCTGATCTGATTGGTAAGGTTGGAGCTGTATATCCAGTTGTTCCGTGTGGACAATGTGATAGCTGTCAGATTGGTCAGTATGCACAGTGTAGTGATTATCATAATCTAGGTTCAAGAACTGATGGTGGATTTGCAGAATATTGCCTGCTTCCATCCGATTGGCATTTGGTTGTTTCCAATAATCCTAAGACAACAATGGAAGAATTATCAATTGTTGAACCTGCAACTGTAGCACTTCATGCCATTCGAAAAGGAGAAGTCAAGGGTGGAGACACTGTTGTTGTATTCGGAGCTGGTCCAATCGGTATTCTGATCGGAAGATGGTGTAAGATGTTTGGAACGAAAGTGATTCTTGTAGATATTGATGAAGAAAAAGCGGAATTTGCAAGAGAACGCGGATTTACAGTGATTAATGCCATGAAACAGGATTGTGTGGAAGAAGTCAGCAAGTTGACAAAAGGAAAAATGGCGGATGTAGTTATTGAAGGAACTGGTACATCAGCAGCTTTGAATCAGGCCATTGAGTGTAGCAAACCATTTGCGATGGTAACACTTCTTGGAAATCCACATAGAGATACAACGATCAAATTAGACCAGCACAGTATGATCCTTCGAAAAGAATTACGTTTTACAGGTGTATGGAATAACTATTACAGCGATCTTCCATTTAATGAATGGAAATATACTGTTGATATGTTAAATGAAGGAAAACTGGAAGTATTAGATTTGATTACACACCGTTCAGATTTAGATCATTTGAAACAATTATTTGATGATATTCATGATCATAAGGTAACAATCTGCAAAGCAATTTATACAGATAGAGAATAGAATTTAGAAATGGCATACTGTAAAATGAACGATTATAGTATGCCATTTTTATAAAAATATGATTTCAATATTGTCTCTTATCAACGAGTGTGTTATTGTGCAAATAACGGAACAAATATATTACTATATTGTTCTTAGGTATACTATGTATCATAAATTGAGAAAGAAAAAGGAATTCCAATCTCCACGGGAATTCCTTTTTCTTGTTTTAAGTTTATTTTTGTTTTAATAAGCAGCCATTTCTTCAACGGCCTGTTTTTCAATAATCGTCGTCAGATGTTCATTAAATAAAGCTTTCGTTGCATATGTGTTTGGCAGACGTTTGCAATATTCTGATAAAAGCTGATGAATCTCATCCATGACCGTGCTGTTCGGCGAATCGTCAAGATCCGTCAATGAAAGATAGTAGCACTGGTTTTCAGAATCTTTATATAAAGTACTGGACAGGCTGTACTTGTTCAGTAACTTTGAAGCAAATGCAACGTCATCGAGAGAAGTAAAAGCAAAGATGCCAACTCCATCATCGGCGAGTACACGTTTCATATCATTTCCTGAATCTGCTGAAAATGCGGATTTTCCAAAGTCTGAAAGCAGATCTGGAAGATTAGATAAAATGTCTTCATCAGCTCCCGCGAGCTGTCCAGCCAATAGACTTTTCGGCAGTTTTTTATAATGTTCACGGAAATCCTCCGGGTTATCCACTCTTGTGATCACAAGGATCAGACATTCTTTGGATACAGGAATTGCCTCAACCATCAAAGGATTATCTTCACTTGTTTCAAATCCAAGCTCTGTGGCTGCCTTATTCATCAATTCCCGGAACAGACCCTTTGCCTTCTCAGAACCAAAAGCCAGTTCACTTAACAGAGTTTCCTTTCCTTCTAAGTCTTCTTTATTTAAAGTACATCGGATCTGATTATCACTGATACGTTCTATTTTCATAATCATCACTCCTTTACTACTTTGATGTTATTATAGTATTACTTTTGCGGTGTGTAAAGCTTTTTCAAGAAATTTACAATTTTATCCATAAATAGCTTGAAATAATTTCCAATTATGTATATAATTACATTATGTCGCGACAAGACTTACATTTGGAAACAGTGCGGAATTTTTATATACCACAAGAAACACTGACCATGTAAGGAAGAAACTTTCATTATATATGGTAGGAAATTGTAACAAGAAACATCTGCTTAATAAGATTGGAGGGTACGTATGACAAGTCATGATGAATTATCTTATTATCTGTCACAAGGACTGGCGATCCGTGTGGACGGCATTACAATAAGTGATGCGAATCTGGAACATCTAAATCTAATACTCAACGAAGATGATTCTTACATGAAAGAGTATGTCAACGATCAGGAAGGAGAGATCTACGCCATAGAATATCAGAAAATCAAAGAATAATATGCAAAGAGTATAGCAGAGCTGGGAGATTAATTTCCCAGCTCATTATTATTATATTCTGATAATAATATATAATACGTTTTACTGAATTAGGAGAAACAGTTTTTGAATAAATTATATGATTGTAAATTTTATGTTAGATTAAGTTAATATAATGTAAAAGTATAGCTAAATGGATGTAAAATAGATTGAACTATTTGTTTAGGTATGATAACTTGAGCGTATGAAATATTATCCAATCCACCTAGTCCATCTGGAATATGATATAATATTAATTCAAGTGATTTTGTAAAATATAAAATAAAGGAAAACTATTATGGATCATCGAAAAGTTAGAAAAATTTATTGGATTTGTTGGTTGTTAGCTTCTGTTATCGTAGTATTCGGTGCTTTGTTACCAGATGAGAAGATGCAAAAAATTGTGATCGCTATTGGAATAATAATTGTTATTTTTGGAAATATTATTGCAATTTGTTTTATGAGATGTCCTTACTGTAGAGGATTATTGAATTTAAGAGGATTCTCACCAGACTATTGTCCGTACTGCGGGAAAAAGATATAAAATTAATGAAAAGCCATTGTGGTTGATATAACCGCAATGGCTTTTCATAACTATATGATGTAAGTGTCAAAAGTATAAATTGTGTGCTTGCACAAATAAGCAATTTATACTTATTGACACTCTTATCATTATATATCTGCTAGATAGCTTTCAATGCCATCTAAGATACATTGAACAGCTTTTTTCTGATACCCATCATCCTGAAGAGCTTTCAATTCCTCAGGATTAGATAAAAAACCACATTCCACGATCACGATCGGATAAGGATTATCTCGAAACAGATAATACTCAGCATTTGCCTTTGCCTCCCTGTGATTGTTCGGATCAAGCCCCTTGATCAAAGCAGACTGGATATGATCCGCTAACTGCTTTGATTTTTCAGACCCTTGCGGATAGAAAACCTGAGCTCCATGGACATCACTGCTTGGATAACTATTCTGATGAATGCTGATCACTGCCATAGGATCATTCTCAAAAATGAGCTGCTTTCGATTGGATAGATCACTTCGTTTCTCATTTTCTTTCGAATCCGCAAGATTATAGTCCCCATTTCTTGTCATATATACTTTATAATTTTTCTTTTCCAGAAGTTTTTGAAGCTTTAATGCAAGAGAAAGATTGATATCCTTTTCTAAAATATTCGAATTTCCAACCTTCCCAGGATCAGAACCGCCATGTCCGGCATCGATACAGATCACATTCTGATTCTTGACAGTCTGTGCAACAAAGATAGGGAATGTAATAGAAGAAACAGATAATAAAACGACGATCAGAAGAACACCCCAGAAGATGAAACGATGTTGTTGATTCATAGGAAGAACATCCTTTTTCTTTTTATTAATCATTATATGATGTAAGTATCAAAAGTATAAATTGCAAAGTCTCAATGGTGCAATACTTTATTTTTTCCATATTTAATGTTATAATAAATCCAAATGACTACATTTAATCATTGAAGAAAGATTAAAAGTCAGGAGAGTTTAATATGGAAACAAGACTTGTAAAAATTAATAATATGGAAGATTGCAAAAAGGACATGGAAGAAGCAGGAGAGCTGATCAAAGCAGGCGAACTTGTTGCATTTCCAACAGAGACAGTCTATGGTCTTGGAGGAAATGGATTACTTCCTGATGCGGCAAAGAAGATCTATGCAGCGAAGGGAAGACCTTCTGATAATCCATTGATTCTTCACGTATGTGATATGCAGATGGTAGAATCTCTGGTCAAAGAGATTCCAGATAATGCAAGACGTGCGATGGAACATTTCTGGCCGGGACCTATGACGGTAATCTTGCAGAAAGCGGATCAGGTACCAGATTGTGTGACAGGCGGACTTGATACAGTAGCGATCCGTATGCCGGATCATCCAGTTGCATTAGAGCTGATCAGAAGATCAGGAGTGCCGATCGCAGCACCAAGTGCGAATACATCTGGGCGTCCAAGTCCGACAAAAGCAGAACATGTCATGGAAGATCTTCATGGAAAGATTCCGATGATCTTAGATGGGGGAGCTGTTATGGTAGGTGTAGAATCAACGATCATTGATTTTACAGAAATAGTTCCAGTGATCCTAAGACCAGGATGGATCACAAAGGAGTCCATGGAAGAATTTCTTGGGTGTGAAGTATTGATGAATACATCTTTAAAAGCAAGCGATCACGGAATTCCAAGAGCACCTGGAATGAAGTACAAACACTATGCACCAAAGGCGGAGATGGTGCTTGTATTAGGCGATGATCAGGAGAAAGTCGTTGATCATATCAATCAGCTTGCGAAAGAACAAAAGGAACAGGGTAAGAAGATAGGAATCATTGCATCGGATGAGACAAAAGACCTCTATCAGGCAGATGAAGTTGTTTCTGTAGGACAGAGAGCACATCTCGAGACAGTAACAGCACATTTATATGATGTATTAAGAGAATTTGACCATAAGGATGTTGATATGATCTATTCCGAAGGATTTGAAGGTGAACCCTTAAGTGAGGCGATTATGAACCGTATGGTAAAAGCAGCAGGACATGAAATCCTCCGTATTTAAAAAGGAGAATATTTTGAAGAAGATAATAATGGTGAGTACGAATAATACGTGCCGAAGCTTTATTGCAGAGTCGATCCTTCGCCAGTATCTTTTGGATGCAGATCAGAAGAATGTTGAAGTGATCTCAAGAGGGCTGGTCGTATTATTTCCAGAACCTGTCCATGTCAAAGCAGCAGACATGGTAATAAAGACATGCGGGATTGAAAGTCTTGATTTTCGGTCGGCGCAGCTTACGCAGGAAGAAGTAGAAGAAAGCGATCTGATCTTAACCATGACAGAAGAGCAGAAAGATAAGATCTTAGAAGAATATCATGGATACAAAGAGATCGCGACATTGAACGAATATGCCAGAGTGGAAGGTGCGATCATTGACCCATACGGCATGGAAGATGACGACTACGAGCGCTGTTTTGAACAGATTGCCCGTTTAGTTAAGAAAATATGGCAAGAAAGACTAGGAGGAAACAAAATGATAGGTATTGGTAGTGATCACGGTGGGTATGCATTAAAACAGGCAGTTATCAAACATCTGGAAGAAAAAGGATATGCAGTGAAAGATTATGGATGCTATTCAGAAGAATCCTGCGATTATCCAGTTTATGCAAAAGCAGTTGCGAATGCAGTCAAAGACGGAGAAGTAAAACAGGGAATCTTAATCTGTGGAACAGGAATCGGAATCTCTATTACAGCGAATAAGATCAAAGGAATCCGTGCAGCACTTTGCAGTGACACATTCAGCGCACACGCAACAAGAGAACATAATGATGCAAACATTCTTGCAATGGGAGCACGTGTTGTTGGAGAAGGTTTAGCACTTGATATCGTTGATACATTCCTTGAGACAGAATTCTCAAATGATGAGAGACACATTCGTCGTATCAATATGATCGAAGACTAGAAGAGAAAATCAAAGTTATATAAAAATAAGATATAAGCCATATGAATAAATAAGATATGCAGACAGTTTTTTAGAAGTGATCAACAGTTTGCATGTCTTTTTTTGTATACAAAATCACTTTGAAGATGATAAAAAACAGTTAAGATTCAGTTAAGAAGCAGAAAAAAATTATCAGATCTTAACACGAAAAAAACTGACCAATGTTCATTTGTATACACTGAAAACCCTTATGTTTTGGTGCTTTTTACTAAATTTAGAAGTGGTTCTTTGTAAGTATTAAACAAAAAACAAACACAATCTTAACGGAAAAAGAATTGACAAATAAAAATTTGAGGAATAAAATAACTTCCAGAACAAGGGTGTTTACAAGATATATCGTAGACACTCTTTTACTTTTGCAGGAATTAAACCCTTGAATCTCTGCAAAAAATTAAAATTAAAGAAGGTGAGGAGAAAATGGGTTCATTGGGAGATTATCTGATGGAAGAGTTGTCACTTAAGACAAGCTTTACGATCCCCATCGGTGGAGGTATTCCAGTACCGCAGTCAGCCGTAACAACATGGGTGATCATGGCAATCGTAGTGTTGCTCTGCATCATATTCGTACGGAACCTGAAAGTCATACCAGAAGGACCGCAAGTTTATGTGGAAGCCTTAGTTGGTTTCATCTATAACTTCATCGGTGGTCTGGTCGGCGAAAAAGGGAAACGTTACATACCGTTTCTTGGAACAATTCTGATTTATCTTGGCTGTGCAAATATTTCGGGATTTTTCAGAGCAAAACCGCCAACGAAAGATCTGAATGTTACCGCAGGATTAGCGATCATCAGTTTGTTTTTGATCATATATTCCGGAATCCACGAGAAAGGATTGAAGGGATATATACACAGTTATGTGGAACCTATGCCAATGATGGCGGCCATTAACATCCTTGAATTATTTACAAGACCGTTATCACTGTGTATGCGACTTTTTGGAAATGTCTTAGGAGCATTCGTTTTGATGGAATTGATCACACATATCGCACCAGCAATCGTGCCATTACCATTTAGTTGTTACTTCGACTTTTTCGATGGGTTGTTGCAGGCATATGTATTTGTATTGTTAACATCACTGTTTATCAGTGAATCAATTGAGTAAGATGTATCATGACAGATACACAAATTTAATTTTTATTTAAAAGGAGATTAGAACTATGGGATTAGCAGCTATTGGAGCAGGAATTGCAGTATTAACAGGTTTAGGAGCAGGTATTGGTATCGGTGTTGCAACAAATGGAGCACTTGGAGCGATCGCAAGACAGCCAGAAGAAGCTGGAAATATCAATAAAACATTATTACTTGGTTGTGCATTAGCCGAAGCTACATCAATTTATGGATTGGTTGTTGCGATTCTGTTAATCGTAATGAAATAGAAGTAGGAGGCGGAAGATATGTTTCTGAAATTAGACTGGGGCATTATCTGGCCGATCGTCAACATTGTCGTATTTTATCTGTTGCTTAGAAAATTCTTATTTGGTCCAGTCAGTGAGGTCATGGAGAAAAGAAAAAAAATGATCTCAAGTGACTTAGATGATGCAGCACAGACGAAAGCTGAAGCAGAAGAGATCAAGCAGGAATACGAGAAAAACCTTGCACAGGCAAAGGATGAGGCAGGACAGATCGTTTCCGACGCAAGAGCAAGAGCCAAGAATGAATACCAGAATAAGATGGATCAGACAAAAGAAGAGATTGCTCTTATGAAAGAAAATGCCCGTAAAGATATTGAAGCTGAGAAACAAAAGACGATCGCAGGTCTTCAGACAGAGATCGCAGGTATCGCACTTATGGCAGCTTCGAAAGTTGTGGAAAAAGAAGCAAACGACAAAGGCAACGAGAAGCTTTTGGATGATTTCCTGAAAGAGGCAGGTGTCTAGCATATGAAGAGAATTTCCATGACGTATGGACAGGTATTGTTTGAACTTGGAATCAAAAAAGAAAGTTTGCAAAAAGCACAGGACATGCTTCATGAAAATGAAGAACTTTTAAGTGCATTAGAGAATCCAACGATCACAAAGAAAGAAAAAGAAAATGTGGTGGAAAAGTTGTTTTCTGATGATATAAAAAGTTTCTTAAAAGTTGTATGTGATAATGATGATATCGCTTGTTTTGACGAGGCAGTTGAGTATTATGATGAACTAAAACGCAAGACAGATAAGATCATTAAGGCAGAGTTTGACTATGTGACAATGCCAAAAGACGAACAGCTTGAGCGAATCAAACAGTATCTTATGAAACAATATCAGGCGGACAAGGTAGAGCTTACTTTAAAAGAAGAGAAAGACTTGATCGGTGGTTTTGTACTGAAAGTTGGAGACCACGTTTATGATAACAGCCTGAGTGGAAAAATGAGAAAATTACAGCAGAAACTTACATGGAGGTGAGGATCAGGTGAGCAGTATCAATCCAGAAACAGTCGTTTCTGTATTAAAAGATCAAATTGAAAACTATGACCAGAAAACTGAGGTCAAAGAAGAAGGAAGAATCATTCAGATCGCAGACGGTATTGCAACAGTCTATGGAATGGACCAGGCAATGTATGGAGAACTTGTTATTTTTGAAACAGGTGTCCACGGACTTGTACTGAATGTTGAAAGAAACTGTATCGGTTGTGTTTTACTTGGTTCCGATCATGGATTAATGGAAGGATCTAAAGTAGCAAGAACCGGCGTACAGGCAGATATCCCGGTTGGAGATGCTATGATCGGACGTGTCGTTAATGCGATCGGAGAACCAATCGATGGAAAAGGTGAGATTAAAACTGACGAGAGAAGACCAATCGAACATGAGGCAGCAGGAGTTATCGACAGAAAATCTGTTGACCAGCCATTACAGACAGGTATCTTAGCGATCGACTCTATGTTCCCGATCGGACGTGGACAGCGTGAGCTGATCATCGGTGACCGTCAGACAGGTAAAACATCGATCGCAGTTGATACGATCTTAAATCAAAAAGGACAGGATGTTATCTGTATTTATGTAGCGATCGGACAGAAAGCATCAACAGTATCACAGATCGTAACAACATTAAGTAAACATGGTGCTATGGATTACTCTATCGTTGTATCCGCATCTGCAAGTGACCTTGCATCTTTACAGTACATTGCACCATATGCAGGAACAGCGATCGCAGAGCATTTTATGCATCAGGGAAAAGACGTTTTGATCGTATATGATGATCTGTCTAAGCACGCCGTTGCTTATCGTGCAATTTCCTTACTGCTGGATCGTCCACCTGGACGTGAAGCTTACCCTGGAGATGTATTCTACTTACATTCAAGATTACTAGAGCGTTCTTGCCGATTAAGTGATGAACTTGGTGGTGGATCTATCACAGCATTACCGATCATCGAAACACAGGCAGGAGACGTATCCGCGTACATTCCTACAAACGTAATCTCTATCACAGACGGACAGATCTTCCTTGAAAGTGAGTTATTCTTCTCCGGTGTAAGACCAGCGGTCAATGTCGGACTTTCTGTATCCCGTGTAGGTGGAGCAGCCCAGACAAAGATTATGAAGAAAGTAGCCGGAAACCTTCGTATTGACTTAGCTCAGTATCGAGAACTTGAGGTATTTACACAGTTTAGTTCAGACCTTGACGATGGAACAAAAGCAACAT
Source organism: Anaerostipes hadrus ATCC 29173 = JCM 17467 (assembly GCF_030296915.1). Lineage (NCBI taxonomy): Bacteria > Bacillati > Bacillota > Clostridia > Lachnospirales > Lachnospiraceae > Anaerostipes > Anaerostipes hadrus. Next base: position 411,135 of record NZ_AP028031.1, read on the forward strand.
TAAATTATGGATCTCATCTGATTGAACTGTTAAAACAGCCATTGTACCATCCAATGGCATTACATAAACAGATTTTACTTCTGTTTGCAGCAGGTCATAAGATGTTAAATGATGTTCCAGTCAAAGAATTAAAGGCAGAGACAGAAGAAATGACAGCATTCTTTGAACAGAAATATCCAGAGACAGTGAAGAAGATCGACGAAGGCAAAGTCTTAACAGATGACATTGCAAAAGAGATCCAAGAGGCGATAGAAGCCTATTTAAAGTAGGTGATCACTATGGCAAATATCAGAGAAATTAAAACAAGGATGAACAGTATCGAAGATACATTAAAGATCACAAATGCGATGTATCTGATCTCATCTTCCAAATTAAAGAAAGCAAGAAAGCAGTTAGATGCCACAACTCCATACTTTGAAATGCTTCAGGCATCTCTGCTTGATATCATGGCACATACGCCAGATCTTCAGCACATTTTCTTAAACAAAAGAAAGAAAGAACATCCAAAAAAAGGATATCTTGTGATGACTGCAGACCGTGGACTTGCCGGGGCCTATAATCATAACATTACAAAAATGGCAGAAGAGAATATTAATGAAGATGACAAACTGTTCGTGATCGGATATATGGGACGTAATTATTTCGGACGAAGAAATGCAGCCCAGATGGACGAGGATTTCTTCTATACAACACAGGATCCTACGATTTACAGAGCAAGAAGAATTGCAGAAAAAATGATCGAGGAATATGTATCAGGAGAACTTGACGAAGTCTATATTATTTATACTAAGATGATCACATCCATTACCTCAGAACCAAAGATGATCCGTGTGTTACCATTAAACCCAGATCAGTATGAGTTTGCAGGAAAAGGAAAGAGATCACATATGACAGAATTTCAGCCATCCGTAAAGGCGGTGCTTGACCGCCTGGCACCAAACTATATCAAAGGACTTGTCTATGGTGCGATGGTAGAATCATTTTCCAGTGAATTAAACGCCAGAATGATGGCGATGGAAGGTGCAAGCAAGAGTGCGAGAGAAATGATAAGATCACTGGGACTTATGTATAACCGTGCTCGTCAGGCAGCGATCACTCAGGAGATCACTGAGGTGTGTGCCGGAGCTAAATCATTAAAGAAAGAGTAACAGTGAAGGAAGGGAAATAAAATGGAAAAAGGAAAAATCGTACAGATTCTTGGTCCAGTAATCGACGTAGAATTTGAAACTGAACAGCTCCCTTTGATTCATGACGCCTTGACCGTTGTTAATAAAGGAAAAGAAGTTGTTATGGAAGTGGAACAGCATATGGGAAATCGTACTGTACGCTGTATCCTGTTAGCAGCCAGTGAAGGACTTCACAAAGGAATGGAAGTCACAGCAACTGGTGGACCAATCAAAGTTCCAGTTGGAAAACAGACATTAGGACGTATGTTTAACGTACTTGGAGAAGCAATTGATAAAGGAGAACCTGTAGAATCAGAAGAAAAATGGGCGATCCATCGTGAACCACCTAAATTTGAAGACCAGAGCCCTGTTGTAGAAATGTTTGAGACAGGTATTAAAGTCATCGACCTTTTAGCTCCATATGCAAAAGGTGGTAAGATTGGTCTGTTTGGTGGTGCTGGAGTTGGTAAGACAGTCTTAATTCAGGAACTGATTCATAATATCGCAACAGAACATGGTGGATATTCCATCTTCACAGGTGTAGGAGAACGTTCAAGAGAAGGAAATGACCTCTGGAATGAAATGACAGAATCCGGAGTTATCAAAAATACAGCCTTAGTCTTTGGACAGATGAATGAGCCACCTGGATCTCGTATGAGAGTTGCCCAGACAGGACTTACAATGGCCGAATATTTCCGTGATCAGGAAAAACAGAACGTGTTATTATTCATCGATAACATTTTCCGTTATGTACAGGCAGGATCAGAGGTATCAGCCCTGTTAGGACGTATGCCATCAGCTGTAGGTTACCAGCCAACACTGGCAAATGAAGTCGGTGCCTTACAGGAACGTATCACATCTACAAAGAACGGATCTATCACATCTGTACAGGCAGTTTATGTGCCAGCCGATGATTTAACTGACCCAGCGCCAGCAACAACATTTGCCCATCTGGATGCAACAACTGTATTATCAAGAGCGATTTCTGAACAGGGTATCTATCCAGCCGTAGACCCACTGGAATCAAGCTCTCGTATCTTAGAGCCAGACATCGTTGGAGAAGAACACTATGAAGTAGCAAGACGTGTAGAAGAAGCACTTCAGAGATACAAAGAATTACAGGATATCATTGCGATCCTTGGTATGGAAGAATTAGACGAAGAAGATAAGATCACAGTATACCGTGCAAGAAAGATTCAGAAATTCTTATCTCAGCCATTTAACGTAGCAGAAACATTTACAGGAATCCCTGGTAAATACGTTCCTGTCAAAGAAACGATTCGAGGATTCAAAGCGATCTTAGATGGAGAAATGGATGAATATCCAGAACAGGCCTTCTTGATGGTCGGAACAATTGATGATGTAAAGGAAAAGGCAAAAGAGGTGATGTAAATGGCAGAAACCTTTTATTTTGAGATCATTGCCAGTGACAAAAAGTTCTACAGCGGAGCTTGTGAACACGTCATTTTCCCAGCAGTGGACGGACTTTACGGTGTATTAGCAAACCATGAAGATACAGTAACGGCCGTTGTTGCAGGAGAGCTTCGTTTTAAAGTTGATGGGGAATGGAAAGTTTGTGTTGTTGGTGAAGGATTCGCAGATGTCACCAGAGATTTCGTAGTCATCGTGGTAGATACGGTGGAACGCCCAGAAGACATTGACATCATCCGTGCAAGAGAGGCCAAAACAAGAGCAGAAGAACGACTCAAACAGAAACAAAGCCGTTTGCAGTACTATCATACACAGGCAGCATTGTCACGTGCTATGGCACGACTGAAAGTTACATCAAAATATGTGAAAAAATAGAGTCTGAGAAGACAAATATAGCTAAATGAGAAAAAAGATCAACTATCCAGTAAGTGGAAAGTTGGTCTTTTTTTTGTACAATCTGCATAAAAAATATCAAGAATACTGCTTGACTCTGCACTGAAAGGATAGACTACACTACAAATATACGAGGTAGAAAATAAAATGTGCAATATGCAGAAAGGATGAAACTATGAATTTTGAATTAACTCCACAGCAGAAGGCAGTTCAGCAGAGTGCAAGACAGTTTGCTCAGACTGTATTACAGGAAACAGTTCTTGAAGATGATGCAGCAGGATGTTTCCCAGAAGAAGCATATAAGAAAATGGGAGAAATGGGATTTGTCGGGCTTCCATTTCCAAAAGAATATGGTGGTCAGGGAGGAGATTATTTATCCTATGTATTAGCATTAGAAGAAATCTCCAAGATCAATTCATCTGTAGGAATTGCTTATTCTGTATGTACTTCATTATACTCTGGTGCTCTGATCAATGATGGAAATGAAGAACAGAAGAAAAAATATCTGCCAGAAGTTCTGTCTGGAAAGAAAATGGGATCATTTTGTTTAACAGAACCAGATGCAGGTTCTGATGCAGCAGGATGTAAAACAACAGCGATCTGGAATGGAAAAGAATATATTCTGAATGGATTAAAATGCTTCATTACAAATGGACCATTAGCAGATTACTATATGGTAGTTGCTCTTACGAATCCAGAATTAAAGACAAAAGGATTAACAGCATTCATCGTAGAACGTGAATGGGAGGGTGTATCCATTGGTAAGATCGAAGATAAGTGCGGAATCAGATGTGCACAGGTATCTGAGGTCATCTTTGATAATGTAAGAGTTCCAAAAGAGAACATGCTCGGAGAAGAAGGAAAAGGATTTGCTGTTGCAATGAAAGACCTGGATGGAGGACGTATTGGTGTTGCAGCCCAGGGACTTGGAATTGCCAAAGGAGCTTACGACATCGCATTTAATTATTTAAAAGAGAGAGAACAGTTCGGAAAACCATTATACAAGAATCAGTATTTAGCATTTAAGATGGCTGAGTTAGAGACAGAGATCGAGATGGCTCAGTATATGTTATACAAAGCAGCAACAGATAAGCAGGAAGGCAGAAGCTACAGTGTACCAGCGGCTAAAGCGAAGATGGTTTGTACAGATGCAGCAATGCATGTAGCCACAGAAGCTGTACAGATGCTGGGTGGAAATGGATATATGAAAGAATATCATGTAGAAAGAATGCTGCGTGATGCTAAGATCACACAGATCTACGAAGGAACAAATGAAATTCAGAAACTTGTCATCAGCGGAAATATGTTTCGTAAATAAGAACAAATAGGAGGTGTCGAAATGAAAAAAGCATTGGAAGGAATTAAGGTAGTTGATCTTACTTCAGCTTTAAGTGGACCGTTTTGCACGATGATGTTAGCTGATTATGGAGCGGACGTATTAAAAATCGAGCCTCTACACGGAGATCAGTGCAGAACATGGGGTCCAATTGATGAAAAGAGCGGAGAGAGCGGATTTTACTGTTATGTAAACAGAAATAAAAAGGGTGCAACATTAAACCTGAAATCTGAAAAAGGAAAGCAGATGTTTTATGATCTGGTAAAGGATGCAGATATTCTTGTTGAGAATTATCGTGGCGGGGTTACAAAGAAGCTGGGGATTGATTATGAGACGGTAAAGAAGATCAATCCATCCATTATCTATGCATCCTGTTCCGGATTTGGACAGTATGGACCATTAACACACAGAGCCTGCTATGATATCGTGGCGCAGGCAATGGGCGGAATGGTGAATCTGACTGGTTTTAAAGATACAGATCCAGTCAAAGTTGGTCCATCTGTCGCAGACCATGTATCAGGGATTTATTTAACAGTTGGTGTATTGGCAGCCCTTCATCATCGTGATATGACCGGAGAAGGGCAGCAGGTTGATGTATCTATGTTTGATACAATATTCAGTCTTCTTGAAAATGCCTTAGTGAATTATACAATGGCAGGGGAGATATCGCAGAGAAATGGAAACATAGACCCATCCATTGCTCCATTTGATATTTTCCCTTGTAAGGACGGATTTACAGCACTCGGGGTAGGAAATGACAGATTATTTGATACATTTTGTCATACGATCGGACATGAAGAGCTGCTTGGTGATCCAAGATACGAAACCAATGATCTAAGGTGTAAGAATTACCTGCCGGAACTGCAGGAACTGATCCGTGGATGGTGTATGGAACATACAAAGAAAGAGATTGAATATATCATGGATGAAGCAGGAATTCCATGTGGACCGGTATTAGATGTAAAAGAAGCGATCGAACATCCACATACACAGGCAAGAGAGATGATGGTTCACTGCGAACATCCTACGGCAGGAGATCTTTATTTCCAGGGATGTGTTACGAAGATGTCAGAAACTCCAGGAGTTGTAGAAACGCCTTCCCCACTTCTAGGAGAGCATAACAGAGAGATCTTTGGATTAACCGAAGAAGAAGAAGCACAGTTAAAAGAAGAAGGCGTAATTTAATTACTTTTATTTCATAAGGAGGAGCAACATGAGAAAAGTATCTTATTTAAGTTACAATATGACGACAGCGGATGCAAATAATCCAGATGGAATCGTACCAGTTGGACGTCAGTTTGACTTTATCGGAGATGTTGAAACAGAAGAAATGATCTTGGTAGATGGAGATGAATCTCTCTGTCTGGGATATGAAGATGTAAAGATCTATCAGGATGTGTATGTAGGAGATATGATGGAGTACAAAGCTACTTTAACACATATCGGAAATACATCAAGAGACTGTAGGATTGAAGTATTTAAGCTGGCTACACCAGCATACAGAGCTGGGAAAGAAGACTACAAACCAGGAGATATGGTATGGTTTGATGAGCCTGTATTATGTACAGAAGGTAATGTAAGACTGGTTGTTAAGAAACACTTACAACGTGGAGAACAACCAGATGGAGCAGTTATTGATCCATGGCGTCATCTGGATGATTTTCCAGAAGATGAATAAAGTACATAAGACAGATTGAAAGGAGAAAGAATGATGAAAGATACAATCACTTTTCGTTATAGAATGTCAGACCGTGACGTATTTTACGGTGGTGGAGTTGTAAATGGTGCCAGAAGTATCACACTGATGGAAGATGCAGCAAAACGTTTGATGGCAAAAACATTTGGAAATACAGGAAGATGTGTAGAAGTTAAAAAAGTTCGTCTTTACACACCATGTTTTGCCGGAGATTATATGGAATATATCGCTGGAATCAGAAAACAGGAAGGAAATAAAGTACTGATCGAAGTCCGTTCTTTTAGGATAATTGAAGTACCAGCAGATCCTCCATATCCAAGTTCTATTGATGTTCTGGAAGATCCACCATTATCAACAGTTGTACAGTTCTGGTATGAATATTAGATCTTATAAAGCTCATTCATAGTATTAATAAATAATAAACCTGGCAAAAAGGCTGTAAATTCTTTGGGGTAAGCAAAGAAGTTTACAGCCTTTTTGGTGTGCATTCTTATTTTGTATAACAAATATTAATTTATTTACTCTCTTTCTCGACAGGGATAATGATCTTAGTCACCCTGCGAGTTTCATCGTTGACATCCAGAGGGGAAAGGATGAATTCTTCTGTTGCTGGTCCTGTAACAGTGTAGCCATTCTGGCGGATCCATTTCATCATCTGGATATAAGAAGTCGGGATATCCTCATAGTTACCGATATGGATCATGGTTACGGCATCAAAATCCCCGAAATCACGAATATCATCGGTAGAAGAAGTATCCTCGATATGGACTGCAAATTCGACCATGGAGTTTGCTGAGAGGAACTTGTTCATGATATTATCTTCATAAAATGTTACATAAACAGGTCCCATGATCTTATGTTTGGAATGCTCTGCTTTCCGAAGAATGGAGATCCATCGGTCTAAGGACATCTCAGAGTAATCATATCCTTCCATTTCAGAACGGTCATACATTAAACTGATCTTAGGAATATGTTCAATAGAGATTGCAAGGTCTTCGGAAGGAAGAGAAGAAGATGCTTCTAGAATATCAATTCCATTTTGAATCTTTTGGAGCAGATAGCTGCATTCGGTGTACTGCTCGATCCGCTTCATGATATCATCTCGCATCGTCTCAAGATGTGAATTGATATTCGCCTCAAGGGACTGAGCATCGTTCTCAGATATGATCTGCCGGATATCTTTTAATGGAAAGCCCATTTGTTTTAAAGTTTTAATGATCATCAGATTGACGATCTGTGATTTTGAATAATAACGGTAGTGCGTACTGTCGTCTCGATAGTCTGGTGTGAATAATCCGATCTCATCGTAATAGCGTAAAGTCTTCTGGGGTATATTACAGAGGGTCGATAATTCGCCGATACAGTAGCGCGCTTTTTTAGCTGACATAAATTACCTCCGATTCATAAGCAATAAGAATGCGAATCATAAAATAAATATTACCTATCTGTTCATTATATCATAAAAGATGGATAAATCATAGATGATTTTATTCAAAATGCATAAAAATAAAAAGATAATTCTTATAGAAATTGTATAAAATACACAGAAGAATAAGAGATATATCCTAGAGGATATATCTCTTATTCTTGACTTATATGAGGAAGATATTATTAGCGAAATGTATTTATTTTGCGTCACATTTCAATACGGCATTTAATAATACGGAAGCACCCTGTGTGCACTGTTCTGGAGATGTATATTCAGGTTCACAGTGAGAATGTCCGTCTTTAGATGGAACGAATACCATTGTTGTAGGAAGCATATAAGCTGCGAACTGAGCATCATGTCCAGCACCGGAGTTGATCTTCTGGTTAGAATATCCAAGTTCATCAACAGATTCCTGAACGTAAGAAACAAGTTCTTTGTCATAGTAAACAGTATCACGTGTCCATGCAATTTCATAATCAGTCTTGCATTTTACGACTTCTTTAGGAATATTTTCAATTACTTTGACAACCTGTTCGATCACTTCTGGTTTTTCATGACGTGCATCTAATGAGAATTCTACATAATCAGGAATTACTGTATGTACGTTTGGATGACAGAAGATCTCACCTGTTGTGTAAACAAGTTCTGGATCTAATTTGTCTAATTCATCATGCAGGTACTGAAGAACTTTAGAAGCTCCATATAAAGCATCCTGACGATACTTCATAGGAGTTGTTCCTGCATGGTCAGACTGTCCATAAACTTTGATCGTGTAGTTAACCATTCCAAGAACGCAAGTAACAACACCAATGTCATTTCCAGCGGCTTCAAGGATAGGTCCCTGTTCGATATGTAATTCGAACATTGCTTTGTAATCTTTGTTATTTAAACGGTTTGATTTGTCACCTTTGTATCCAGATGCATCAAGGGCAGCACCGAATGTCTTTGTAGCATCAAGAACAGAAGTAGATTTTAACATATCTTCATGTTTGAAGTTTACACGGATATCTTCTGGAAGATAGTCATAGCAGATAACACCGGAAGACATCATTGCTGGTGGATATAAGGATCCTTCTTCATTTGTCCAGATCATAGCTGTTAAATTATGTTTATGAGGGATGTTCTGGTCAGCAACTGTTTCAAGAACTTCCATAGCTCCCATAACACCTAAGATTCCGTCATAATTTCCACCGTTCTTTACGGAATCACAGTGAGAAGCCATTACGATTCCAGGAAGATCTGGTTCACTTCCAGGAAGTGTTGCATATAAGTTCGCCATATCATCAAATTTAATTGTAGCTCCGATCGCTTCCATGCGGCGTACAAACTCACCTCTTGCCTGCAGTGCTTCTGGAGAAAGGGAATAACGAGTGATTCCGCCGTGTCCGGCATCTCCGAACTGACTCATTGTTTTGATCTTGTCTGTCATTCGTTCTAAACTGCATTCGTACATAATAGTTACCTCCTAAAGATTGATTTACTTTTTTAATAAATTTAATTTGCTCACGTTCCAACATACCATGGCGGTAATGATACCAGATGCGATCGCTCCACCTGTAATAACTGCTTCTAAGCCACGTTCGGCAAACATTTTAAAATTCGTCTGAATGGCATTTCGCATCATATAATAAAGTGCGGCTCCTGGAATCAATGGGATCATGCCTACTACCAGATAAAGAGTGGAAGGTGATTTCGTTTTACGTGCCATAAGTTCGGAATAGATTCCGAGAAAAAAAGCTGCTGCAAAATATTGCCGTTCATAGTGAGATATAAAGGATCCGCTGATCAGATATACACACCAGGAGAGGTCTCCGCCTAAGGCTGTGAAGAACAGCCATTGTCCGCGCAGATTAAACAAAAGCGCAAACCCAAGAGATCCAAAAAATGCAGCAATGATCTGTATATATGGATTCATGGTACAAGCCTCCTTTTACAGCAGATAGTAAGCAATGGCAAAACCAATGGCGATGGAAGAAGAAATAAATAATGCTTCCAAAAGCCTTGTTAAGCCGGATAACATGTTTTCTGAGATCATTTCCCTGATACAATTGGTAAACATCAGCCCAGGGATCAAGATCATGATATTTCCTATGCTTATCTTATCCAGAGAAAACATAGCGTTTGTATAAACACAGGATGCGGCCATACAGCCCGATACTGTTGATAATAATACAACCAGAAGAAAACGGTTTAGAGGCAGTGGTTGAAGGAGAAGTTCGACACACCGTATACCGATTCCGATCATACCGGAAACGGCGGCATCAGGAAGGCTGCCTCCAAAAAATATTGTGAAAGAAGAGGAGATCAAAGCATATATGAGCATGGAGGGTATTGGACCATACTTTGGCAGCGCTTTGATCTGCCTGATTTTTTGATCGACCGTTTTCATATCCGGAAGAGTGGAACACATCCTTCTGGATAAAGCATTTAAATAGAGTAATTCATATAGATTCAGGGAAAGGTTATGAATCCGTCTCGACAAGGTAATCGTGCCAAATTGCTTGGAGGAAATTGTAACAACGATCATGTAGGTCATGCAGAAGACTTCGGTCGTTTCCGATCCATATGCAGTACACATACGATAGATCGAATTTTCGACGCGTTGGACCTCAGCTCCGGAGACGAGCATTCGGCTGCCAATCTCCAGAACATTAAAGAGCATGTGTTCAGCTTGTTTCGGCGTAAGTCGTAATTTCTTTCTCTTCATAAGAATCCTCTGATTTTATAAAATTATGTTAAGTGTTTGTATTATAGGGTTTAGTGTTTTCTTGGGCTTCGTTTTACATATTCACCGAGTCCAGGTGTTCCGACAAAGTCTCCATTGTCATATACAACATTTCCACGAAGGTAAGTACGGATTGGATAACCGTGTAACTGTTTTCCTTCCCAGATCGTATGATCCAGATCAGAGTGCATATTATCAACGCTGATCGTGAAGTCTTTGTCTTTGTCGTAGATAACGATGTCAGCATCTTTACCTACACTGATAGATCCTTTGTTGTCGCATCCAAAGATCTTGGCTACGTTTGTAGAGCATAATTCAACAGCTCTCTCAAAAGTGATCTTTCCGCTATTTGCGGCATCCAGCATATATGGATATAAGTTTTCTACACCAGGGCACCCGTTAGGGATCTTTGTAAAGTCATCTTTACCCCAGTCTTTTTCATAACTCTGGAATGGGCAGTGGTCAGTAGCAACTGTATCGATCATTCCATTTTTAATTGCTTTCCATAAAGCATCCTGACTTTCCTGTCCTTTCATAGGAGGAGAGCAGACGAAGTTTCTTCCATCTTCGCGTTTGTATACGTCGCATGTAAATTCCAGATACTGTGGACATGTTTCAACGAATACGTCAGCACCTTCTTCTTTGGCTTCGATACAAGCTTCCAGACCTTCTTTATCTGCCATATGAACCAGATATAAAGGAGCATCTAAATGCTTAGCCCAGTGAACAGCACGTTTGTCGGCCTCAGCTTCTACGAATTCAGGACGGCTCATGTAATGATACCAAGCGCTTGTTTTACCTTCACTTAAGAATTTCTCTGTATAATAATCGATCAGATCAGGGTTTTCAGCGTGGATATTGATCATCGCTCCAAGTTCTTTTGCACGAAGCATCAGTCTTGCAAGCATTCCGTCATCTACCATCATTCCTTCTTTTTTGTAAACAAGGAAGCATTTGAAACTTGTGATACCTTCAGCAACTGCCTTTTCCATTTCTTCAAGGATCTCACCTTCATTTAAATCAGTGATGCAGCAGTGCATTGCATAGTCTACGCAGGCTTCTTTCTCTAAAACTTCTTTCTTGGAGTTAACTAATCCGCGGATCGTTTCTCCTTTGTGCTGTACAGGATAGTCGAAAATCGTTGTGACACCACCACAGGCAGCAGCACGAGTACCTGCCATGTAACTGTCAGCGGAAACAGTTCCACCAAATGGCATAGCCATATGTGTATGTGCATCTAAAGCACCAGGAAGAACTAATTTACCAGCGGCATCATAAATTTCTTTCGCATCTGCTTCAATATTTTGTGCCATGGCAGCAATCTTTCCGTCTTTCACTGCAACATCGCATAAAAAACTTTCGGTAGAGGTTACGACGGTTCCATTTTTAATGATCAAATCGAATTCTTTCATATTACTAAGACCTCCTTATCAATGTGATATTTCTTATTCGTACTTAGTTTTGATTTTGATTTCGTGTTCTTCACGTCCAGGTTTAATAACGATCTCACCAGGAGTGATACAATCCATAACAGGACAGACATTCAGGCATAGATGACATCCAACACATTTATCTGTATTTAATCTTGGACGACGAGCTTCCTCATCCCAGTCAATTGCCTGATGTCCACCATCAAAGCATGATACATAGCATCTACCACATCCAGCACAAGCATCTTCATCAAATTTAGGAAGCAGTTTGAAACTTCGATCAAGATCTTCGGCAGGAACAATATTAGGAAGGGCAAGACCTACCAGATCAGAAAGTTTTTCAATACCATTATCTTCCATGTAATGAGATAATCCGCTGATCATGTCTTCAACGATGCGGTATCCATACTGCATAACTGCCGTAGTTACCTGAAGGTTAGAAGCACCAACAAGGATAAACTCTAAGGCATCTCTCCAAGTTTCGATTCCACCAACACCAGTGATAGGCACATTAACCAGATCTGGATGCTGTTTCATCTGTGTAATGAAACGAAGAGCGATAGGTTTAACTGCAGCTCCTGAGTATCCGGAAATAGAAGATTTACCGTTTACAACAGGCATAGCAGTGATATTTTCGATATCAATATTTGTGATCGCTTTCACTGTATTGATGGCAGCGATACCAGCAGCACCACCTTCCATAGAAGCAATCGCAGGAATTTCCATATTTCCAATGTTTGGAGTCATTTTAGCGATGACAGGAAGATGTGTAGCAGCTGTAACAACTTCACAATAATGTTTTACTAACTCTGGATTCTGTCCAACGTCAGATCCCATGGCATGAGATGTCATCTGAGGACAAGAGAAGTTACACTCGATCATGTCAACACCAGCTTCTGTAACAGCTTTTGCAAGTGTTGTCCATTCTTCATCATTACTTCCCATGATACTTGCAACGATGACTTTGTTTGGATAATCCTGTTTTAAGCGGCGCATATATTCCAAGTTCACTTCTAATGGCTTGTCAGAAATCTGCTCCATATTCTTGAAACCAACCCAAGGAGTTCCTTCTTTTGTAGTGATATCAAAACGAGGAGAACACTCGTCTGGGATAAAGATACCAATTGTTTTATAATAAATTCCACCCCATCCAGCTTCAAGGGCTTTTGCACACATTTCATAGTTACTTCCTACTGGAGAAGAAGACAGGAAGAATGGGTTTTCACATTTAACTCCTAAAAAATCAATAGATAAATCTTTCTTTAATGACATAATCAATGCCTCCTTTCTATTTGTTCAGATATGCAGCGATCATAGCAGCAGCATCTTTACCTTCAGCAACAGCTTGTACAACAGTCTTTCCACCATTTACCATATCTCCACCAGTAAATACTTTTCCGCCAGCTTTGATATCTTTTGTAGTGTCACAAGCAGCCTGTCCAATAGCAAATACAACCTGATCAGCTTTCATGGTAAGTTCGGATTCATTGTCACGTCCATTAAATTTCATTGCAGTTACATGACCTTTACTACCGATGATCTCACCTGGTGCAAATTCCTGAATGATAGGAATTCCCATGCTCTGTACAGCCATAACTTCATCAATATCAGCAGGTGCTTCTTCAATTGTTCTTCTATATACGATTGTAGCTTTTGCACCCAGCTGTTTTGCTGTTGTTACACAGTCCATGGCAACGTCACCACCACCGATCACTAAAACAGTATCTCCAAGAGTCATGTTTTCTTTATTTAAGCGGGCATCTTTTAAGAAATCGATCGCACTTACAACGCCATCAAGATCTTTTCCTGGGATATCAATGACTTTAGATTTCCATAATCCTGTTCCAACGAAGACTGCATCATACTCAGCTTTTAATTCTTCTAAGCGTGCAGCATCGATCGTTTCATTAAACTTAAATGTTACACCAAGTTTTTCGATTGTTGCAATATCGAAATCAACAACTTCCTGAGGTAATCTGGAAGGAACGATTCCGTATGTTAAAACACCACCAGCTTTTTCATTTGCTTCATAGATTGTTACATCATATCCGAATAATGCTAACTCTCTTGCACAAGCTAAAGAAGCAGGACCAGCTCCAACACAGGCGATCTTTCCATCACGTTTTTCTTCTACATGAAGGAATTCCATACCCTCGCGTTTTTCCATTTCAACTAAGAATTTCTGAAGCTTTCCGATTTCGATCGGTTTATCAATTCCAGTACGGCTGCAAGCCTGTTCACACAGCTGACCATAAGGACAGACTTCTGCGCAACAACCAGCTAATGGATTGTTTTCACGGATTGTTTCAGCAGCACCTTTAATATTTCTAAAACGCAGGGAACGGATGAATTTTGCTGGATCCGTTTTTGCTGGACAGCTCTTGCTGCAAGGGGCATCATGGCAGAGAAGACATCTGGATGCTTCTTCCATGGCTGTTCTTAAATTGTAGCCCTGTTTCATTTCTTCTGCGTAAGCTTTTTTAATTACTTTACTCATCTTTATTTCACGCTCCTTTGAAAATTTGTTTCATTCTTATTTCTTAATTAATTATCTTTACCAAATTTTGCTGCCAGAAATCTTCCAGAATAATCGCAGCACACACCGAGAATATTTCCTAAGACAAGGCAGATGCAAAGCATTTTCCAATCTCCGCCACTGGCAAAAGCAGAAAAACCGCCCATGAAAGTGTTAGGAACTAAGGATAATAGATCGATCTTTGATTGATAGCAGATCAGCCAGGAGAAAGCTCCAGTTACGATCGCACCAAACAAAATGCCACTGTTGATATTTCCTGACATGATAATACACATACCCCAGAGAAGACCAACATAGTTACTGCACATGGATTTAATAAAACCGGTTTTTCCACATCCGGCTGAGAAATAAGAAGTACAGCCGACGAAGCCCATCCAGGTAGCAAGTCCAAGAACTGAACCGATACCTTGCCAGAGTCCGCAGAAAATTCCAGTGCCAAGTGCATTTGCCATAACTACACTCATATGAAACTCCTTTCTTTATTTTTCTCCACGAATGACTATGATTGTATTTTAAGGGATACATGAGATGGAATGTAAAGAGCTTATTTTCTGAAAATGAGAAAAAATATCAAGAAAAAGAAAAAAGTTTACACGTAACAGATTGTTTATAAATACAATAATTGGAAAAAGATTGACAAAAAAACGACGATATTTAGACAATATGTTTAATAACTTGCAGAAAAATTGTGCATTACTTATAAAAAATAAACAGAAACAACTCTCCAGTTAGGGGAAAGTATTTCTTGCTTCATTAGAAAAATTGAATTAAATTTTCTATATAATAGAAAGGAATTATAAATAACAGAAAAATTACAAAAATGTATTGACAAAAATACAATCCAATGTTACCATCACAGTACAAAGTAACATTTAGAAAATGATTCTAAATAATAGAACGAGAAAAATGGAGGTAAGAGCTATGATCGGAAAGAAAGTTGTACATCACATGATGATGAGTGAGAAAGATGCTCACTATGTAGGTGGACTCGTTAATGGAGCAAGAATCGTTGTTCAGTGGGGCGATGTAGGAACAGAACTGATGGTATATGCGGACGGAGATATTAGTTTGTTCTTAGGATATGAGAAAATCGAATTTACAGCACCAGTCTATGTAGGCGACTTTATGGAATATGTAGGATGGATCGAAGAAGTAGGAAACCAGTCTTACAAATGCAAGTTCGAAGCATGGAAGGTAGCAACAATGCTTGATCGTACAGATGCGGATATGGAAGGAATCGAGCATACAGCTGCAACAGCATGTGAACCACCAATTCTTTGCGCAACAGGAACAGGAAGTTTATATATTGCGAAGAAAGACCAGAGAGGACCACAGGAAGAATCATTCAAAGACTTGAAACATCGTGCATAAGATTTTAGATCGAGAGTTATATATAGAAGAAAGAGAAAAGATCAAGAGACGGATTTAGTCAAAATACCGTCTCTTTTTTCGATTATATATGAAGTGTTTCAAAATTTAGAAAAAAGTTCGAGATAGAAGAAAAATATTTTGCATAGTGAAGACGGGGTTTGATATAATGATAGTGATCAAAAGAGGATATAAAAACAGATAAACGGGAGGAAAGTCATGGCACAGGAACCAAAATATCCAGTGCAGACGGTAATGAAAGCACTGGAATTGTTAAATCATCTTGCAAAGAATACAGGGAATCTTGGAGCAGGAGTCAGTGAATTAAGCGATGCATTAGGAATCGGAAAGAGTACAGTCCATCGTTTATTAGATACACTGCAGTATTATGGTTATATTGAAAAGAGTGAAGAAACAAACAGATATCGTCTTGGCTGGGAATTATATAAAGTAGGACTGTCAGTTCCAGCACAGAACCAGTTATTTAATATTGACCGCACGCATTTATTAGAACTTGGAAAGAAATTAAACGAAACGATCGATTATGGAACAATCAAAGGAAAAGAAACGATCATTATTTCCAAGATGGAATATACGAGCAATGGCATGAACAACAGTGTAAGCCCGGGCGAGTATGAATCCATTCATGCAACAGCACTTGGAAAAGTGATGATCAGTGAGATGAGCGAGGAAGAGATTTATAAGTTATTCGAAGATAAAGAAGAACTTCCAGCATATACACCACATACGATCTTAACTGTCAGTGAGCTGATCCATGAGGCAGAGAAAGTGAAGAAACAGGGATATGGGGTCAATGACGAAGAATACTGGATTGGGATGTATTGTATGGCAGTGCCTGTAAGAAATTACACAGGAAAGATCGTGGCAGCAGTCAGTGCAAGTATTCCGGTATTTCGTGTGGATGATAAGAAGAAGGAATTTGTGTTGGATGAACTTAATAGGACTACTGGGCAGATATCTAAGGAGCTTGGGTATTTGGGGTAAAGAAATGTTATAACGCGAAAAAAGATACCAAATGATTCACTACTAGTTTGGTATCTTTTTTCATATTTGATCAAAGTTACAACATCCTGTTCTTCCCACCATTCTCTGATAAAATCTGTTTTATCGATATAAAAGCAATGATTTTCACGAAGAGAAGCAAAACCTTGATTGCCGAGAGAAATTGGTAATTGAATGATATGGAATCTCCTTTCCTGTTGTGTTTTACGTCACGCATACTATAATTATAATTGAAGAAAGAATTGATTTCCAGAAATAAAATTACACATCACGAGAGGAAAATGATATGAATTTTGGAATTATAGGATTTGGCAGAATCGCCAGAAAGTTTGTACAGGCAATTGAGGCAACAGATGAAGGAAAGATTTATGCGATCAGCTCACGTTCAGTTTCCATGGATGATCCATATTTAAAGGAACATCCAGAAGTCAAAGTATATAAAGATTATGAAGAACTGCTAAATGATCCGCAGGTAGATGCAGTTTATATCGCACTCACACATAAATTTCATAAAGAATGGATCTTAAGATCATTGGAACACCATATCCCAGTATTAAGTGAGAAACCGTTAGTGTTAACATCCACAGATGTAGATGAGATTCAAGAAAAAGTAAAGAAAACAAATATATTATGTACGGAAGCATTAAAAACAAAATTTAACACAGGGTATGATCATCTAAAAGAAGATCTGAAGAAAATTGGAAACATTCAAACAATTTATGCAAATTTCTGCTCAGATTCATTAGGATTGCCTAAGACATCATTTTTGTTTGATAAAGAACAAGGTGGGGCATTGAATGATATTGGAAGCTATGTGCTTGGATTTATTTTAGGAATCCATGAAGAAGAAATTGATAAAATAGAAACTGAGAGAAAAGATATCGAAGGTATCAATTATTATTTCAAATCAAAGATTTATTTTAAAGATGGATGCATCGCAACCGCCGAAGGTGCAATCAATCGAGAAATGGATAGATATGCAAAAATCGTCGGAACTAAAGGAGAGATCATGATCCCAAATTATAACAGGATCATTGATTATACGATCCATTGGAATGACGGTACAACAGAGATGAAAAGTTATCCATTTAAAGGAAATGATATGACAATGCAGATACAGAATTTTATGGAAGATGTGGAAAATGGAAAGGTACAGAGTGAGAAACATTGTCTGGAGGATACAAAGAAGATTCTGGAAGTTAGTGAGATGATATCGGCATAGTAAAATGCAAGAATGTAAAATTTAATGAAACAAAATCGCTGTGTGATGGTCTATAAAGGTTGTTGCATAGCGATTTTATTTTATTTCATAGAATTAAAACTTTTTAACAAATGATTTCGTATATAATAATGTACGGTACAAAAAAACAAGAAATGAGTGGCATGCATGCTAATAGAACAAAAGTTGATCAAAAGAATAAAGAAAAAACAAGATAAAGAAGCAGCCAACGCACTGATCTCATATTATTACAAAGAAGTCTATGCATATGTATACCGACAAACAGGAAATGAAGAACTTGCAAAAGATTTGACACAGGATATTTTTATACAGATCTTGCAAAAGATCACAATATTTGATCATAAAAAGGCTTCATTTCGGACATGGATGTATAGGATTGCATCGAATAAGATATGTGATCATTATCGAAGCAAGGTACATCGTTTGTCATTAAAGCAAGAACAGATTGATATGACAGATGAGAATCTGGAACTTCATAGTGGTAATTTAGGAACAGCGGTCAGGGACTTGTCCGAGTTGATCATCCATAAGGAGCTGATAGAGGACATTATGGAAATTGTTTCGCTATATAAGCAGGAGTGGCAGGAGATTTTTTATATGAAATGTTTTGAAGAAAGGACATTTCAGGACATATCGCAGACATTAAATATTTCCGAAAACACAGTGAAATCAAGATTTTATAAAATGATACGACAAATAAAAAGTGAGGTGGACTATCAGTAATGAAAAAAGAAAATAATCAGGAATTTTATGTAGAACAGATGGACGTTCGTTACCCACGACGGTCAGAAATACAGAATGAAATTGAAGACATCATTTTAAAAGGTATGCCTCAAAAGATTTCATTTCTAAAAAGAATGAAAAAGATTTATCTGGGACCTGGGTTAAGAGTCATTTATTATAAAAATCTTTCTGTATTTTTTGCGACGTTTATAATTTATTTTGCCGTGTGTCTTGGACTAGTACTTTCCTTTGAGGAGGAAATCAGACAATTTGGGGCAGCTTTTTTGGGAATGCCCGTTTTCTTTCTATTGTTTTCTTACTTTACTTGCTATATGGACGAACAGACGCAGATCAATGAATTAAGAAATACGATGTATTATTCGATGAATTATATTGTGAGCCTTCGTCTATTTTATACAGCAGTTGTATTATCTCTGGTGAATACCAGCTTTTTATTCCTTAGTGGGATTAGGGAGAAAGCAATCTTATCGGTTGGAGTTGTTGGAGTTTCAAGTATGCTGGTCTTTGCGATCATTGCTGTATACATTTATCACAGATGGAATAACTATAAGTGCTTTGCGGGTCTTGGTGCAATATGGGTATTACTTTTTGCAGCGATCATGCGATTACCGAAAACAAAGATTTTATTTCTTTTTGAATATATTCCATTAGGAATTCAGATTGCAACAATGATCGTGTGTTTTGTGGCTTTATTTACTTTGGTTGGAAGAATGGAGGAGAAGGATGCTTACACTTTCGCATATTAGAAAAGATTATGGAAAATTCACAGCAGTGGAAGATATTAATCTGGAACTTGAAAATGGTTTATATGCCATGCTCGCACCAAATGGTGCAGGGAAAACGACATTGATCAAAATGATCACAACACTTTTGTATCCAACAAGTGGAGAGATTTTATACGATGGAATGGATATTTATAAAATGGGAGAAACATACCGGGATGTGATCGGTTATCTGCCACAGCATTTTGGATATTATAAAAATAATACACCAACACAGTATCTTGATTATCTTGCAGCGTTAAAAGGAATTTCCAAAGAAGCTGCAAGAGAAAAAATTCCAGAATTATTGGAGTTAGTAGGATTAAGCGATGTCTCCAATAAGAAAATGAAAAAATTCTCTGGTGGAATGATTCAGCGTGTAGGGATCGCACAGGCAATGTTAAATGATCCAAAAATTCTTGTATTAGATGAACCAACTGCAGGACTTGATCCAAAAGAGAGAGTAAGATTTCGAAATATATTATCTGTATTATCCAAGGATCGAATAGTGATCCTTTCAACACATATTGTGTCAGACATTGAATCCATTGCAAATCATGTCATTATGATCAAAGAAAAACAGTTATTAAAAAATGATACAGTTCCAAACATCTGCAAGGAGCTTGAGGGGAAGGTATTTGAGAAATCGATCAATGAATCCAAGATCCAAGAATTTGAACAAAAACGAATCATTTTATCCATGCGACAGGAATCAGAAAAAATGATGGTCCGATATTATAGTGAGGAAGAAGATAATAATGCAAGACCGTGTACACCAAACCTTGAAGATGTATTTTTAGTCACTTACAGGGAGGAAAAATAACATGCGGATCATAATCAATGAATGTAAAAAAATATTGGATATTCGAATCATACTGTTATTATGTATGTTCTCTATTTTATACTATATGACATTTACACAAATATATCGATATCCAACTGGAGGACAGGTAACAAATACAAAGTATGACATTCCATTTACGGCAGAACTAGTAAAAGAATGGGGACCAAAGTGGAAAGTAAAAGATGAAAAACAATATCAGGAAAAACATCAGGAATTAGAAAAAGATTTTACAAAGATCATAAAACAAGATCAAGAGCTTTCAAAAAGAGGGATTGTGGATTATGAAATTTTTAATAAAAAATATGAAGAACTTGGTCAGAAAACAGCTTTATCAAAGCAGGAAAAAGAACTTGATAAAATATTAGAAAATTATGTGTTTTATAATGATAAGACATCAAAAATTTTTTTGGATATACAAGCTTTAGAACATATCAGAGAGTTTCAAGGATCTGAATATGGAGTTTCGGATAAAAAATATAAAGAATTAAAAGCAGATGGATTTTTTGATGGAACGAAGTTATATCAAAAGGCAATCGAAAAGAGGGTAAAAAGAGATTACATATCATTAGTACATGAGGGAGTGTTTTACATTTTGCAAGAAGATATGGTAACGATCGGTGGTTTGATCATGATCTGTTTTTTTGCATTGATCATTCCATATCAGCTAAAACAACGTTTAAGACAGGTTATTCCGATTCTGGCAACGACGAAAACAGGAAGAAGGATTTATCAGATTCAATTGATAGCAAGTGCACTTGCTGCACTCTTTGTTGGAATTCTTCAAATGGCTGTATATGGGATTGTCTGGCATTTGAAGGGATTATCGGTATTTTGGAGATGTGAGAGTTGGGGAATCGCATCAAATTCTTACTGGTGCGATAAGCTTTCTTTTGGAACTTATATGTTACTTTATATGGCTCTGATCTTATTATTTGCAATCGCAAGTATTGTGATCATTGATTTTATCGGCAGAACAATAGGAAATTATATGGGAGCTGTTGCGGTTTCAATTCCAGTCTGTGGAGCGATGATGTTCCTTATGAGGAAAATTTATTATATGCTTTTCCTGATTACAAATGATCAGGTTCTGGCATACTGGGAATTGTATGCACTCGCCACATGGCTCATAGTGATGTTTCTGTTTTATAAGATCAGAAGTAATCGATGGAAAAAGGTGGATTTATGAGAATTTTTAAATTAGAGTTTCAAAAGATCATGAAAAATCCAATGCTTTGGTTATTGGCAGTGATATTTTGTCTTGTGAATTGTTTAATTATTTACAATGAGGCGGGAAATAAGGATACATCCAAAGAATTAGTGATCATGCATGACATTATTAAAAAAACAGATGATATAAACCACTCACGTCAAGCTAAAAATAGAAATGAAAGAAAGCAGTTATCTAAGGCATATCAAGAATATTACAAAGAAAATATCGACTTGTATGACAAACTTGATATGACGAAGATCCTAAAACAAAAAGAAGAAATGCTTCAGTATCACCCCAAGGGATTTATGAAGAAATTCGTAAAAGATAACTATGAGCATCTGCAAAAAAGAGTGGAGGAGATCAAATCTGATAAAGAATATAACGATGCTTTTTATCCAGGACAGTATTATGAGATTCATTCGTTATTATATTCAAAGTTAGGGAAAAAATTAATCGTGGAAATGAGTCTTTTGATGGCACTCAGTATTTTGTTTATCATGGATTATGAGAGACTGCAAAAGACAAATGATCTTGTAGATGCAACCAGAACTGGGAAGAGAATCATGGATTGTAAAGCTTTTGCAGGGACGTTAAGTGGAATTTTATTTTCAGCGATACTATGCAGTGTTACATGGATTTATTTTTTTTACTGCGTATCATTCAAAGGACTATGGAATGTCTCGGTTGCCTCCACACTAGTTGCAGAAAAAAGATATTCGGGATGGTTTTATCCATTTGTTACATTCTTTAAAATGACGCAGATACAATACTTGATCCTAACACTTACCGTATATCTTGGAATCATCCTGTTGATTGCACTGGCAACGATCGCAATCCAATTCTTGCTAGGGAACAGTTATTTTTCATTTGCTATATTAATTCTCTTAAACATGGCATTGTTCCTAGGTGCTTACTATTCGAATGTAACATTTATGAATGTTATATTACGCCTGCTAAACCCAACAAATCTCTATATTACAAGCGGAGCCTGGTTTATGGAAAATGACATTACATTGTCATTTGCAGGAAATGAATTCTGGATCATAGGAGTGACTGGGATATGGATGATTTTGTGTGTTAAAATAGCAAGAAATTTTAAGTTGTATGACAGAAATGTATCGAGTATTCATAAAAACATAAAGAAAGAAAGATAGGTGTACGAAAAACGAATTTCATTGACGGATTTTTTGCAAAACGCTGATCCGCCAACACTCCTGCACAACTCACTGCGTTCAAACAGTGCCCGTGTTGGCTGCGATTTTGCAAAAAATCCGTCAATGAAATTCTATCATTTCGTACACCTATCTTTCTTTATGTTTTTATGAATACCTGAAGACATTCCCGTATACAATTAAGATTTTCAAGATAGAAGAGTGGATGTTTTACTATGTTGGTTTACATCTTTTAGATGATTGATAACTACAAATTCAAATAATCCCGGATAAAAAACGCCGTCATCAAATGAAACCTCTCTACCGTATCATCCAATTTCAAATCCCAATGATCCTCGATCACCCGCATCCGATAAGTAATCGTATTTCGATGACAAAACATATTCGAAGCCACATGCTGGATACTCCCATTACAAAGCAGATACTGATGCAACGTCTCCAGATAATTTGTATCATGAATCTCATCATACTCTTCAATATTCTTCAAATACTCATCATGATAAGCCATCAAAAGATTTTTATCATTCACAGAATGAAGAATTCGAAAGAATCCCATCTCCTCAAACCGGGCAATTTCCTGTCCTTTATTCACAGCATAAACAAGAGCAGCCAGAGAACGTTGATAACTTACACGAATCTCACGAAGCGTGTGGACA
The DNA here is from genome assembly GCF_030296915.1 of Anaerostipes hadrus ATCC 29173 = JCM 17467. Lineage (NCBI taxonomy): Bacteria > Bacillati > Bacillota > Clostridia > Lachnospirales > Lachnospiraceae > Anaerostipes > Anaerostipes hadrus. The sequence goes on from NZ_AP028031.1 coordinate 434,295, forward strand.
GAACTTCCAATTCCTGCATAAATCTGCATTTTTTTTAATGAACTTTTCAGTGTAGAGATCAAAGAAGACATTTCGTTATAAATCAATTCTTTTTCCATGTCATGAAAAACAAACAAAAAATGATTTTTATAAAAAGCAATATGAATATCCAGATCGTTTAGTTTGATATAACTTTCCATCAAAAACAGCAGACGCAATTTAAGATCATCAGAGATCGCTTTCTTATTACATTTCATTAAAGAAATCTCATAACAATCTTCTTTCTCAAAATGATTATCTTCAAGAATCCGCAAAGCATCATAATGATGCAGAGAATCTTCTTCAATAAAAGATAAAAATGCATCTGTGATCGAAGTATCTTTCTGTGTGTCCATAAAGATCCGGTTATAATAATCCCTCGTAATCTCATAAATATGAACGTCCCAAGGCATCTCGATCAATGGATAGTTGTGTTTGTCGCACAATGCTTTAATAGAATCAGTGATATCTTCGGAAAGAATATATTTTCCCGTATTTAAGATCATCCCGCAAGTATGGCTTTTGATCATCGTTTCAATAAAATCATAAAGAGAAGCCTCATCCTGACAGTTGATTCCTGTCGTGATGATCAGTTCTCCACCCTTTAGAAAGTCGTGGGTAGAACTGTCTTCAGAGACATAAACCCAGTTCATGATATGATCGATCCCAGTTTCACCTGCGATCATGGAAAGATGGTATTGATGTTTGGTTTGTGTATATAATTCATTTAATGTAAGAGGCATAAATCTGCCCTCCTTTATTTGTGTCCTATTCATTTGAAGTCATGTAAAAATAGTCTACCATATTTGATACTATTTGTGCAATGAACACAAAGAATCAAAGGGAAATTGTGATAAAAGAATATAGGAAACTAATAAAAAATTGGTGGCATGATCACACAAAAATGAAAAAAATTATTCAAAAAAATAAATAACTATTTAATAAGAAGAAACCAGAGAAAAATTGATGAAAAATTCAATTTCTCTGGTTATTTTTGGTAAAAATAAATAAGAAACAAAAAATATGGTGGTTTGCATTTGTAAAAAATGTTATAATAATCTTTGTAAAAAGATTTCGCAAGAAGGAGGAAATATCTATGCATAAGTATGGACCAGTGATCAAGATGTTGTCATTGGTGACTCAGATAGGAATTACGATGTTGACTTCTGTTTTTTTATGCATGGCGATCGGAATGTGGATTGATAAACATTTTTCCACAAATCTATTTCTTCTTTTTCTGATTCTTGGTATTATGGGAGGAATCAGAGGAGTATATTCTCTGATTCACAATATACTAAAACAGGAAGATATGGAGGATAAAGATGAGAGATAAATTAAGACAGCTAGACGAGACATACCTAGATCTTGTGATCGGAATTCTTTTGTGCGGAGTGTTATCTGCGATTTTGGGTATGATAATAACCAGAGGTGATCTAAGATATCTGATCGGAGCTATTGTGGGAACGATCTTTGCTCTCGTGATGATCACAACGATGATGGTAAGCATCCAGAAGTCTGTACAGATGGATACTCATCAGGCAAGCCGGAATATGATCAAGAGTGCGTTGATAAGATATGTAGCAACATTGGTTATTTTATATGTGATGATCAAACTTAGTATGAGTGCTTTTATTGCTGCATTGGTTGGATTCTTAAGCAGTAAGTTTGCAGCATTTTTACAAAAACCGATTCACGAGCATATCACGCGCAGAGTTTTACAAGAATAACGTGAATCACATTTTCCGGGTTTCTAACATGGAGAAAGAGAAAATCGGAAAAATGGAAAATATAATAAAAAGGAGGTTGTGCCATGGGAATTATGAATGCCCCCATGATGTTGGCAGCATCATCCGGTGATGACGTTGACTTTATGGTGCATGGGCTGATCCCGCTGAAGTTTTTCGGGCATAAGGTCTGGATCACGACAACGCATGTGACGACGCTGATCGTTATGGTGTTTATCATCGTATTAGCATTGATCGCAAGACATGCAGTTCTTCACGGTGATGAGAAGCCGTCAGGACTTCAGAATTTTGTGGAGATGATCGTTGAGATGCTTGATAATCTGGTAAAGGGAAGCATGGGAAGACATTGGCGTCCATTTGTAAATTACATTGGAACGATCATGGTCTTTATCTTTTTTGCAAATACATCTGGATTATTTGGCCTAAGACCACCGACAGCGGATTATGGAACAACGCTTGCGTTAGCGTTGATCACGTTTGTACTGATTCAGTACAGTGCATTTAAGACGAGTAAATTGCATGTATTTACAGATCTTTTCAAACCGATTCCAATCTTATTTCCAATTAACCTGATCGGAGAGTTTGCGACACCGCTTTCCATGTCTCTTCGTTTGTTTGGAAATATTATGGCGGGTACGATCATGATGGCATTGTGGTACGGATTGCTGCCATGGCTTGCGCAGCTAGGTATTCCAGCATTCTTGCATATGTACTTTGATCTGTTTTCAGGAGCGATCCAGACATTTGTATTTGCGATGCTGACAATGACATTTATCACAGATAAGCGGGAAGCTTAAATTTTAGCGACAAAATTTTATGTAGTTTAGGAGGAAAAAACTATGAATATTTCAAGTGAAGCATTTGTATTAGGGTGTTCTGCGATCGGAGCAGGACTTGCACTGATCGCAGGTATCGGACCTGGTGTTGGACAGGGATACGCAGCAGGACAGGGTGCAGCAGCAGTAGGACGTAATCCAGGAGCGAAAGGTGATATCACATCTACCATGCTTCTTGGACAGGCGGTAGCAGAGACAACAGGTCTTTATGGTCTGGTTATTGGTTTGATCTTATTATATGCAAATCCACTGTTTGCAAAACTTTAATAAAACAAGCCGAAGGGAGGCCAAGGCGTGGACGGAAGAATATTTGGATTAGATATTCAGCTTGGCTTTGATGTGATTATGCAAGGAATCGCAGTGTTCATCATGTTTGCACTGCTTTCCTATATTCTGTTTGAACCGGTTCGCAAGATCTTAGAAGACCGTAAGAACAGAATTGCAGATGAGATCGATCAGGCAGCAGCCGATCAGGCAGAAGCTGCAAAGTTAAAAGCCGAATACGATCATAAACTAAAAAATGTTGAAAAAGAAGCAGATGCCTTAATGGCACAGGCCAGAAAGAAAGCACTGAAGAGAGAGGAAGAGATTGTTGCAGGAGCGAAAGAAGAAGCTGCAAGGATCATAGAAAGTGCGAATCATGAGGCAGAGCTTGCAAGAATCAATGCACAGGATCAGATGAAGCAGGAGATGGTCAAGATGGCAGTCTTAATGGCTGGAAAATTCATCCAGAACCAGATGGATGAGAAAGACCAGAATGCTTTCGTTGATCAGACCTTACAGGAAATGGGTGATAAGACATGGCTTCAAGAGTAGATAAGATTTACGGGGATGCCTATATTTCTGTGAAAACAGATGAGGACGATCTTTTAGAAGCTTTGGAAGAGGCGAAAGCTGTCAAAGAAATCTTAGATTCCAACACAGATTTCGTGAATTTCCTAAATCATCCCCAGATCACAAAAGAAGAGAAGATGGAGGCAGCAAAGAACGTTTTTGATGGCCGGGTTTCTGATGATATGACAGGATTTTTGATGATCATCATCAAGAAAGGACGTTTTAAAGAATTTGATGGAATCTTTACTTACATCATTTCGAATATCAAACGTCAGTTAGGAATCGGAGCCCTACATGTAACGTCAGCAATGCCGCTGTCACAAGAACAAAAAGACAAGATCTTAAAGAAAGTCATTGCTTCTTCAGAATATCAGAAGTTAGAGGTGACTTATGAGACAGATAAAGACATCATCGGTGGATTGATCCTTCGTATGGATGATCGGATTGTGGATAATTCCATTCGTACAAAGCTTGATTCGATGGGAAGATATCTGTCACAAATACAACTATAGAACAGGAGGAAGATAAGCCCCATGAATTTAAGACCAGAAGAGATCAGTTCTGTGATCAAAGAACAGATCAAACAATATTCAACAAAGCTTGAAACCTCTGATATTGGAACGGTAATACAGGTTGCCGATGGAATCGCCAGAATCCATGGATTAGAGAAAGCGATGCAGGGAGAACTGCTCGAATTTCCGGGGGAAGTTTATGGAATGGTATTAAACTTAGAAGAGGACAACGTAGGTGCAGTTCTCTTAGGTGACCGAAAGAATATTAACGAAGGCGATATTGTCAAGACAACGGGCCGCGTGGTAGAAGTGCCAGTTGGAGATCAACTGACAGGACGTGTCGTAAACTCCTTAGGACAGCCAATTGACAATAAAGGTCCAATCGAGACAGATAAATATCGTCCAATTGAAAGAGTTGCGTCAGGAGTAATCTCAAGAAAATCCGTAGATACTCCGATCCAGACAGGAATCAAAGCGATCGATGCGATGGTACCGATCGGAAGAGGACAGCGTGAGCTGATCATCGGAGACCGTCAGACAGGTAAGACAGCGATCGCGATCGATACGATCATTAATCAGAAAGGACAGGGGGTTCACTGTATTTATGTGGCAATCGGCCAGAAAGCATCCACAGTTGCTAATATCGTTAAGACATTAGAAGAGTTTGGTGCGATGGATTATACAACGATCGTAGCATCCACAGCCAGTGAATTAGCACCGCTTCAGTATATCGCACCATACGCAGGATGTGCGATCGGTGAAGAATGGATGGAAAGAGGAGAAGACGTATTAGTTGTATATGACGATTTAAGCAAACATGCAACTGCATACCGTACACTTTCCTTACTTCTTCGTAGACCACCTGGACGTGAAGCTTATCCTGGAGATGTATTCTATTTACATTCAAGACTTTTAGAGCGTGCAGCCAGATTATCTGATGAATTAGGTGGGGGATCATTAACAGCCCTTCCGATCATCGAGACACAGGCAGGTGATGTATCTGCATACATCCCAACTAACGTTATTTCCATCACAGATGGACAGATCTATCTGGAAACAGAGATGTTTAATGCAGGTTTCAGACCAGCGATCAATGCCGGACTTTCTGTATCACGAGTTGGAGGATCTGCACAGATCAAGGCAATGAAGAAGATCGCAGGACCAATCCGTACAGACCTTGCACAGTATCGAGAACTGGCAGCATTTGCCCAGTTTGGATCAGAGCTTGACGATGATACAAAAGAACGATTAGATCAGGGTGAGAGAATCAGAGAGATCTTAAAACAGCCACAGTATCAGCCATTACCAGTTGAGAAACAGGTTGCGATCATTTATGCAGCAGTCAAGAAACATCTCTTAGACCTGCCAGTAGATCAGATCCTTGATTTCCAGAAAGAATTATTTGAACTGATTGATACAAAATATCCAGAAATCTTTACAAGCATTGCCGAGACGAAAGTCATGGATGATGCGACAGAAGAGAAACTGATCAAAGCGATCAATGAAGCAAAAGAATCATTTAGAAAGTAAGGTGATCTGTCATGGCATCGATAATTGATATTAAAAGACGAAAAGCCAGCGTCGAAAGTACCGGACAGATCACAAAAGCGATGAAACTTGTATCCACGGTAAAGTTACAGAGAGCCAAGCAGCGTGCAGATGAGTCAAAAGCATACTTTAATAAGATGTATGAGACGATCAGCTCGATTCTTGCCAAAGCAGGTAATATCAATCATCCGTATTTACAGGAAAATGGTTCCACAAAGAAAGGGATCATTACCATTTCATCCAACCGTGGATTAGCAGGAGGATATAATAACAATATTGTGAAACTGATCCGGGACAGCGGTATGAACAAAGAAGATATCATGATCTATGCGGTAGGACATAAAGCGATGGATACATTAAAACATCGTGAGTATGAGATTGTTTCTGATGATTCAGAGATGATCAACGAGCCAGTCTATGATGATGCCAGAATCTTAGGAGAGAAGCTTCTAAAAGCTTTTGAAGATGGAGAGATCGGTGAGATCTATCTGGCATACACCGACTTTAAGAATACCGTGGTTCATGAACCAAAACTTGTAAAATTACTCCCAATTGAGAATGATCAGCAGGCAAATGAAGAGAAATCTGAAAGCAAGGCTCCAATGAACTTTGAGCCAGAGCCGGAAGAAGCACTTTCTTTATTAATTCCAAAGTATATCTGCAGCATGATCTATGGAGCCTTAGTTACATCTGTAGCAAGTGAAAATGGAGCCAGAATGCAGGCAATGGATTCTGCGACAAGTAATGCAGAAGAGATGATCTCAAACTTAGAACTTGCATACAACCGAGCAAGACAGGGAGCGATCACACAAGAATTAACAGAGATCATTTCAGGAGCAGAAGCCCTGAAGTGATGGACTCGATATAAGAAGCAGGAGGAAATAACATGGCAGATAATCGTACAGGAAAGATCACACAGGTCATCGGTGCGGTTCTGGATATCAAGTTTGGCAGTGATAACCTGCCAGAGATCAATGATGCGATCAATATTCAGACAAAAGACGGCGGGAAATTAGTCGTTGAAGTTGCACAGCACCTGGGTGATGACACCGTAAGATGTATCGCAATGGGACCAACCGACGGATTAGTCCGTGGAATGGAAGCACAGGCTACAGGCGGACCAATCTCCGTTCCTGTAGGAGAGGCAACCTTAGGACGAATCTTTAACGTGCTGGGAGATCCTATTGATAATAAACCGGCACCAGAAGGAGCCAACCGCTTACCAATCCACAGAAAAGCACCGGAATTTTCAGAACAATCTACAGAGACAGAAGTTCTGGAAACAGGAATCAAAGTCGTTGACCTTCTCTGCCCATACCAGAAGGGTGGAAAGATCGGTCTGTTCGGTGGTGCGGGAGTAGGAAAAACCGTACTGATCCAGGAGCTGATCCGAAATATCGCAACAGAGCATGGTGGATATTCCGTATTCACTGGTGTAGGAGAACGTACTCGTGAAGGAAATGATCTATACACAGAGATGAGTGAATCAGGCGTTATCGACAAGACCGCCATGGTCTTTGGACAGATGAACGAACCACCTGGAGCCCGTATGAGAGTTGGTCTTACCGGGCTTACAATTGCAGAAGATTTCCGTGATCGTGGAGGAAAAGACGTCTTATTATTCATCGACAACATTTTCCGTTTCACACAGGCAGGATCTGAGGTATCTGCCTTACTTGGACGAGTGCCAAGTGCGGTAGGTTACCAGCCAACACTGCAGACAGAGATGGGTGCCTTACAGGAACGTATCACATCCACAAAGAATGGATCGATCACATCCGTACAGGCAGTCTATGTGCCAGCCGATGACTTAACTGACCCGGCACCAGCAACAACGTTTGCCCATCTGGATGCAACAACTGTATTATCACGTGCGATCTCAGAGATGGGAATCTATCCGGCGGTAGATCCATTGGAATCAACATCCAGAATTCTCGATCCAAAAGTCGTTGGAGAAGAACATTACAAAGTAGCTCGTGGTGTTCAGGAGATTCTGCAAAAATACAAAGAATTACAGGATATCATTGCAATCTTAGGTATGGATGAACTTTCCGAAGACGAGAAACTGGTCGTAGACCGCGCAAGAAAGGTACAGAGATTCTTATCTCAGCCATTCTTCGTAGCTGAACAGTTTACAGGAAAACCAGGACAGTATGTATCCTTAAGTGATACGATCCAGGGATTCAAAGAAATCTTAGAAGGAAAACACGATGAGATTCCAGAAGGAATGTTCTTGAATGCAGGAACCATCGAAGAAGTTGTAGAACGTTTTGCAGCAAGAAATAAGTAGGTGATCCTATGGCTGAAAACACAATGAAATTAGAAGTCATTACACCAGAACGCTCATTTTATACAGGAGATGTCACATTTGTTGAGTTAAATACAACCGAAGGAGAAGTCGGAATCTACGCAAGACACATCCCGATGACCATGATCATCGCACCAGGTGTCCTAAGGATCACAGAAGAAGACGGAACCAAGAAGAAAGCGGCATTATTAAAAGGATTTGTGGAAGTCACAGAAACAACCATGAGTATCCTGGCAGAAGTCGCAGAATGGCCGGAAGATATCGATGTTGAACGTGCAAAGAAAGCGGAAGAGAGAGCAAGAAAGAGACTCGAAGCTAAGAGCGCAGATATTGATATTGCAAGGGCAGAGTTGGCACTTAAGAGAGCGTTAGTTCGTAAGGGATTGAAAGCATAAAATTTATTTGAATATGTGTAAAAAGATTCTAGGCAGATTGATTGCTTAGAATCTTTTTATTTTGTAGAAAAAATCAAATTATTTTTATAAATAGCTAACATAACATATGCAATAAAAAAATAATATAATGTTATATTTATACTTGTATAAATGGTAGGCTTCATATAAAATATAAAGTAAATTAAGATTAAAGGAGAAAGTGGTTCAATGAAAAAATTAACAAAAAAACAAGTAGAAATAATGAAAATATTTTGGGCAAGTGAGCATCCATTAGCAGCATCAGATATTTTGAAATTGGATGAAAGTATGAATATTAATACAATACGTGCATCTATTCAGAGTTTACTGAAAGCAGATTATATTGAAGTTGCCGGTATTGAACATAGAGGAAATGTATTGGCACGTACTTACACTTCTAAGATTAAGATAGAAGAGTATATTATTTCTAATTTTGCAGGAATTAATAATAAAATTTCTAAAAAATCTTTGGTTGCTCAATTTATAAAAAATGAAGAGGATGAAGAGGTTATAAATGAACTGGAACAAGAATTGAAGTATAGAAAAGAAATCTTAGCGAAAAAGAGGGATAATTAGATATGACATTTCCAACATACGGATCAGTATTTGCATGTATATTATTGAGTAGTGTTTTTATGATTGTGGTATGTTTGCTGGGAAATAGAATAAATTTTATTTTAAAAAATAGTGCTAATTTGTTGGTATTTTTCATGATCATGGTTATGTTAAGAATGTTTTTTCCATGTAATTTTGTATTCACCAAAAACATTTATTCTACACGTGCGTTGACTGTAATATGTGATATTTTAATGAAACATATTTGGAAGGATTATAGTGTTTCAGATGTAATTATAGTAGTATGGATATTAATTAGTTTTATGTATATATGCAAGCTTATACATACACAGATTCAATTCAATCGATTTTTATCAATACTAGTACCAGATAATTCAAATAAGATAGAGAAGGCATATAAATCAGTACAAAATAATAAAAACTATAAATTTGAAATATATAAAATACAGGGAATTAAGAGTCCATGTATTACAGGATTGATTCATCCTAAGATTCTACTGCCGGAAATGGATTTTACCGAAAAAGAATTACAATATATTTTTAAACACGAACTGCAGCATTTTAATCATCATGATCTGTGGTTAAATATGTTGTGTGAAATTATTATGTGTTTTTATTGGTGGAATCCTTTCGCATATTTTTTAAAAGAGAAATTCAAGGATATGTTAGAATTCGCAAACGATAAAAAAATAACGGAATCAATGAATGAAATGGAAATTTATGAGTATTTAGAATGTATGCTTAAAATTATAAAGAATAATAAGATGCATAAGAAGATACCAGTTCTTTGTTTTATTGGATGCGGAAGATCTACACTTCAACAAAGATTTGACTTAATTATAAGAGGACAGGAGAAAAAATATAAACACAGAGGATATATTTTGTACATTATGGTTTTTTGTTTCAGTTATATTTTAAGTTTTGTTTTTGCATTCGAGCCAGAATATAATAATCCAGATCATATGTCAGATGAAATTATATACAATTTAGAAAATAAAGATACATTTTTTATAAAAAACAATAAAGGATATAAAATATATTATAAAGGAAGATTTGTAGGAAAGTGTAAATCATTAGAAACATTTCAAGGATATCGTGTATATAAAAACGACAAGGAGGCAAAAGAAAATGAAGAGGTTAAATAAGATAATTGTATGTTTAGGTGGGGTATTAGTATTTTCGATGGGACTTAATTTCTCTGTTCAAACAATTTATGCACAAGAAAATGTAGCAATTGTAGATGAAGGGCAAAATGGAGATATCGAGGAATATAAAAATGTTTATGTTTGGAAATATAAAGTAGTAAATGGAAATTTATATAAAAGAAAATATAATATAGTAACTGGAAAATGGGTAGGAAAATGGATACCAGTATAAAATGATATAGTATTTTTTTAACAACATATTATAAAAATATTGACAATATATACATAATGCAGTAGTATATAAGTACATTCTGGAATGTAAAAATATTATATAAGGAGAGCATTATGACAAAAAAATTAGCATTAATAGCATTTTGTTTCTGCGCATGTTTCGGACTAGTTGGTATAACATATGCAGATACATATGCAAGTACAACAAAAGAGAACACAGCTGAACAAGAGCAGGAAATTAATTTAGACCAGTATTTAAATAATGGTGATAAATCATTACATGATGTGATTTATGGTGTGTCAGGTGATACAGCATCAAATAAATTATTAAAAGGTCGTCCAAGTAAACCTAACGCTAATAGAGGCTATTTTTGGGTAACTTGGGAAGGTGAAAAATTTGCTGCACATTTTGATAATGATTATTATACACATAGAGTGGTAGTGAAAAATTCAAATTCTTCTAAATGGTATGCTAGTGCATGGGTCCCAAAAGGAACACGAGCTACAAGAAGAATTTTTCAGACATTAACTGGAAATAAGGCTAAATGGGCAACTAAATAATAGAAATATAAAATAATTACTGCAGCCTATATACAAAAAGGTTACAGTAATTATTTTTTAGGAGAAAACTGTGAAATGAAAAGCAAAAAGATTGTTTGCATCTTATATAGCATTGTATTGATAGGCATGAATGTTTTTGGGTTTGCAATTTTCAGTGATTATCGCATGACAGATAAGATTTTCCATAAGAGAGTGGTAGAAGTTCAAGCCAGACAACAAGAACTTGTGAATGTATCAGAAGTTCATAAAGAACTTTTAAAGTTTGCAAATCAATATCATGTAACAATTATGAAATATGAATTTCTTAATGAAAAAGAATTATCTATTTATACGACAAATCAACAAGAAGTTTTAAATATGAAGTTTCCGTATACCACATGGAAAATAAATGTGTATCCATTTAAAGATTTGAAGAATGTAGGATATGGAAACACATTTTTTATAGATCATACGACGAGAGCAATAGAGCAGAAATTAGAACAGGGATTATCCCAATATGGTATTGTAAAAATATATACCAATCAACAAAAATGGCAATCAATAAATAATCTTTCAGTGTTGTATTTGTTAGGATTTAGTGTTTTATTTTTATTGCTAGGATTTAGTGTCTATTATATATATTCGAGAAAGAAAATAGCTTTAATGAAATATTGGGGATATTCGAAAGCATCAATTATATGGAAGATAAATAAAGATATCATAAGATTTTGGATATTCAATGAAATGATATGGTTAATGATATGGATTGGAGTTGGATGGAAGTTTGAAGGAATACAAAAAATAATAGAATATATGTCTACATGTATTTTGGTAAATTTATTGATAAGCATTATAATTTTTCTGTTGGCAATTATAATAAATTGTATGATATTATCTCTTGAAAAGTATATATCAGAAGGGGAAAAAACGGGCTTTTTTAATCAAATCAAAAAAATATCTTATATAGTGTTGACTAGCGTATTTATAGTTGTATTGTTAACTTTAAGTAATGCAACAAATGATGCACAACGATTGAAAGATAAACAACATACTTTGAGTTATTGGAATAAGACAAAAAATATTTATACAATTAATTTTCAAGGATATGATTCTTCAGTGGTAGAAGATTCTTTGGAAGCAAGAAATATTAATGATGAGTTAGAAAAATTTTATCAAAAATCAAAAGATAAACTCAAAATATTTATTATAAACTCAGATAATTATGAAAAGGAATCGGATGGAAGAGGAAATCAGAGGTACGAATTTGAGTATGCTGGAGATAAAGAAGAGCAAATTTATTCACCAGCAGGAAGAAGTATTCAAATAGATGAAAATTATTTAAAGCGAAATCCAATACAAACATGTAATGGAAAAGCCATTTCAAAATTGATTGATTACAATCAAAATACTCTTAATATCTTAGTGCCAGAACAGTATAAGAAATATGAAAAAAAAATCATAAAAAATTATAAAGAAAATTTCTATTTTCAAAAGGTTACAATAGATAATTATTTTAGAAAAAATATGAATAAACCAAAAAATATGCTGAAAAAAGATAAACTATCTATTAATATCATATATGTGAAATCGAATCAATCTTATTTTACGTATGATTCAGATACAGGAAATGACAAAAATCAGATTATAGATCCAATAGCAGTCATTTATACAGGCGGAGTGGATTCATCTTGTATTGCATCTATGTATGCAGGAGATACAGTTTCAGGTAGCATTTATTTTGAGGATAATTCTAAAAAACAAGGTCGGGCATATCGAAAAGTAGAAGCATTAGAACAAGAGTTAGGTATTTATCAATTTAACTCGGTAACAAATATTTATGGACAGGCAGCCAGCAATCTTGTGATTATTCGACAGAAAGTAATGTGGCAGAGTGCAATTTTATTAGCAGTTATACTTTGCTCCATAGTATTTATAACAATAGCAGTTAGTGGATATTATTTTTCAAAACAACAAAGATTATTATTAGAAGCTTTATGGGGATATGGCTATATGTCGTCAATAAAAGAAATCATTCTAGTTTTTATAGGCATTAATTTGTGCACAACTGCAGTAGTATATATTATAAAACATAATGTAGTAGTATGGTATTTTATGATTATAGCATGTATCATAGAAATTATTGTTACAAAGTTAGAGTATGATTATTTAAGTAAGAAAAATTTACATGAAAAAATAATAAATGGAGAGCAATGGTGATGATTGAATTAAAAGATATTTGTAAATCATTTGGTGATCATGTAGTTTTGAAAAATTTTTCGTTAAAAATCAATAAAAATGAATTTATTGCAATTATTGGTGAGAGCGGGGCAGGAAAAACTACTATTTTAAATATGATTTCTATGATTGATAAACCAGATAGTGGGAGTATTTCAATCAATGGGGAAAATAGCTTTTCTAAGAAAGATATTCAAAATTTAAGAAGATATGTATTTGGGTATATTTTTCAAAATTATGCCTTGATAGAAAATGATACAGTAAAAGAAAATCTGTTGTTATCAAAAAAGTATCGAAAGAATTTTAAAGAAAAAGAGTTAGAAGAATCTTTAGAGAAAGTTGGGATATCCAAAGAATATCTGGGACATAAGGTTTGCGAATTAAGTGGTGGAGAACAACAAAGAATAGCAATTGCAAGAACGATGTTAAAACCATGTGAGATTATACTTGCAGATGAACCAACTGGAAATCTTGATACAAGCAATAAGGAAAAAATTATTCATTTATTTAAAGAATTAAAAAAAGAAGGAAAAACAATAGTATGCGTTACACATGATGAAGAAATGGCAAAAAGTGCAGATCGAATCATTGATTTAAAAAAAGAAAGAGGTAGAGAAAAATGAAAGGTATTTTATTGGCAGCAATGAATGTAGTATTGATCTTATTTACAGTGTTAGTACATAAGATAATTTTCAGAATACTGGGATTAGGATATGACAGTTTGGTGGTATATTGGGGATTATTTGTACTTATATTTTTTATATTAGATGTAATTTTGAATTTTTTCTTTTTAAAAGATAAATCAAGATAAAAGCAAGAATATATTTGAATATGTAAAGAAATCCTGTCTACATTGAGAAATCAGTGTCAGGCAGGATTTTTTGTTAAATTAAAACCATCAATCTTTTCAGATTATGTAATTTTTTCTAAATTCATTGTCTCTAAAAAGATGAAAGGAGATCAAAAGAATGTCGACAGAACAAATTTTAGAAAGGCTTATGCGAGAATACGGAGATTCTGTTTTTCGTATGTGCTTTCTTTACTTAAAGGATTATCATTTGGCAGAAGATGCCACACAGGGAACATTTATGAAAGCTATGAAAAAATTAAAAGATTATTTTGAGTTGCATATAAAATAATCAGATAGTAAAATATGAACAAAAGGTAAGATAAATGCGGAAAGGAGGGAACCTCATGCAAAAGAAACTTCCAATCGGAATTGAAAACTTTGAAGATATGATAAAAGAAAACTATTACTATGTAGATAAAACAGGCCTGCTCAAACAATTGCTAAATGAACACGGCCTAGTCAATCTATTCACAAGACCAAGAAGATTCGGAAAATCCTTAAATATGAGTATGTTAAAATATTTCTTTGAAATAGGAAATGATCAGGCAATTTTTGAAGGCCTTGAAATTTCAAAGGACAAAGAATTATGCGATCAATATCAGGGAAAATTTCCAGTAATCTCAGTTTCATTAAAAGGAGCGAAAGCAGGAAATTATGAAGATGCAAAAGCTATGATGAAATATATCATGGCAGCAGAATCCAGACGATTATACGATCGAATGTCAGGAGATAAGTTAAGCGAAAAACAAAAAGAACAGATGAAATCATTAATGTCAGATAACATGAAAGATACAGAGTTAATGACAGCACTGTGGATTTTATCTTCTATTTTAAAAGAATATTATGGGGAAAAAGTTATCATATTGATCGACGAATATGATGTCCCATTAGACAAGGCGTTCGAGAATAACTACTATAATGAAATGATCATCTTACTTCGAAACATGTTAAAACAATCATTAAAAACAAATGATAATCTATACATGGCCGTATTAACAGGCTGCTTAAGAATTGCCAGAGAAAGCATCTTTACAGGACTAAATAACTTCAATATCTTTTCTATCACAGACCAATATTTTGATGAGTACTTTGGATTTACAGACAAAGAAGTAAAAGAAATATTACAATATTACAAAGTACCAGAAGCTTTCGAACAAACAAAGAAATGGTATGACGGCTATCGCTTTGGAAACACAGATATCTACTGCCCATGGGATGTAATCAATCACTGCCGAGCATTAAAAGTAGAACCAGATGCGACACCACAGCCATACTGGATCAATACAAGTGGAAATTATATCGTAAAACGCTTTATAGAGAAAGCAAACCAACAGACAAGAAGAGAAATTGAACAATTAATTGAAGGAAAAGCAATCCAGAAAGAAATCAGGTTAGAACTAACATACAACGAACTAGACAGCACGATCGAGAATCTCTGGAGTGTACTCTTCGCAACAGGCTACCTCACCCAACAGGGAAAACCACAAGGAAGAACTTACTCTCTGATAATCCCAAACGAATCCATCCGACAGATCTTTATCGAACAGATTCAGGAATGGTTCAAAGAAACCACAAGAAAAGACGAAAACCGCTTAAAAGATTTCTGCAAAGCATTTGAAGAAGGAAACGCAGAAGCAATCGAAGAACAATTTAATAACTACCTAATGAAAACCATCAGCATCCGAGACACCTTCACAACCAAAAAAGAAAACTTCTACCATGGAGTCCTCCTAGGCTTACTAAGCTACGACCCAGACTGGTACATTACCTCAAACCAAGAAAGCGGAGACGGATACAGCGACATCATGATCGAAGCAGAACAAGCCAGAATCGGAATCATTATAGAAGTAAAATATGCAGAAAACATCAAAACACTAGATAAAGCATGCCAAAAAGCACTAAAACAGATCAAAGAAAAGAATTACGATCAGAAACTAGAAGAAGAAGGCTACGAAACAATATTAAACTACGGAATCGCCTGCTATAAAAAACGATGTAAAGTTTTGGTAGACAAATAATATAAAATAGAACCATTATCATTTTTAGAAAAAATTGTAAGTAAAATTTACATGATAATAAATATAGAATATATAGTTATTACCAATAACCTTCAGCGTATATAAGAGATATAAAATAAATAAAAGGTAGCTAAACGATAGAATTTCATAGGATTTTTTACAAAATCGCAGCAAACTTGGTGCGATGTCTGAGCGAAGCGAGTTTCGCAAGGAAAGTTTGCGAACAAGCGTTTTGTAAAAAATCCGTCAATGAAATTCGTGTTTAGCCACCTTTTATTTATTTTATATCTCTTATATACGTCAAAGATTATGACAAACAATTATTTATTCGCCAAATTATTATTCTGATACCGAGAATCAAACGTAACCTCATCATCAAACCACTCAGGTCCTTCATATTCCACAGCAACTTCCTCGCTAGGAAATTCCACCTCGGCCATCACAAGCCCTTCATATTCTCCATGAAAGACATCCAGTTCGATCACAAATCCATGTTCATCCGGAATCTTATAACGAGTCTTAGAAATTAAAATCCCATCCACCTTCGGAAGCAGATGTTCATAAGCTGCCTTATCAAGCGGAAATTCATGTTCGGTTCTAGCCATCAATCCCTTACTCTTAAAAGTCAAGAAATACTGCTTATTCATCCTGCGGATACGAATGACAGGCTCCATGCAAAGATAGCCCTGTTCGATCTCAGAGTGTGGATAAGAATCCAGATTATCAGGTAAGTTGTGGACGATAAATTTTCTTTCGATTTCCATGGGCATTTCCTCCTTGAAGTGCAGATCCTAAGCCTTTTTAAGGCCGCATACTTTTTCTTTATTATACCCATCGTCTATGATATAATCAACAAAGATTCGAGAAAAAGATAAAGGAGATGAATATAAATGCGTTTAAGAAATGTACCAGGAGCGAGAGAGACGATCATAGAAAATCAGTTTTCCATCCAGCAGCCAGAGCAGATGAAAGGAAAATGGCATGAAGTATTTCAAAATGACCACCCAATCCACATCGAAGTAGGAATGGGAAAAGGACAGTTTATCATAGAAATGGCAAGAAGAAATCCAGAAGTAAACTATATTGGAATCGAAAAATATTCAAGTGTCTTAGTAAGAGCTGTAGAGAAATTAGAAGATTTTGAACAGGACAACCTTCGTTTGATCCGTATGGATGCAGAGAATATCGAAGAAGTGTTTGACAAAGATGAAGTAGACAGGATTTATTTAAACTTCTCTGATCCATGGCCAAAAGACCGCCATGCAAAGAGAAGATTGACATCTACAAGATTTTTAGAACGATATGATAATATCCTGACACCAGAAGGAAGAGTGATGTTTAAGACAGATAACAAAGACTTATTTGACTTCTCCTTAGAGCAGGTAGAAGAAGCAGGATGGATCCTGGAAAATCACACATACGATCTTCATCACAGCGAATATAATGAAGGAAATGTCATGACAGAATACGAGGAGAAATTCTCAGCAAAGGGAAATTCAATCTGTCGTTTAGTCGCATATCGTCATGCCAAATAAAAGGATTGCATAAAATAAACAAAAAGTGGTAATATAATTATGAAACAAGGAAAGTTTCGATGTAAGATCCAGTTGTTTCTATATTTGCATCCATGCGTGAACAGATGGGTCTGTCAATTTTTTCAGTCACTAGACGAAGCAAAACGATGTTTAAATAAATAGCAAAGGATAGGTGAATTATTATGGAATATACATTTACAAGTGATAATTTTGAAGAAGAAGTATTAAAAAGTGATGTGCCAGTATTAGTAGATATGTTTGCAACATGGTGCGGACCTTGTAAGATGATGGCACCAGTGGTAGCACAATTAGCTGAAGAATATGAAGGAACTGTAAAAGTCGGAAAACTTGATATCGATCAGAATGTTGATATCGTAGCACAGTACAAGATCATGTCAGTTCCAACATTTTTAGTGATCAAAGATGGAGAGATTAAGGCAAAACTGATTGGAGCAGTATCCAAAGAAGAATTAGTTGATGCGATCGATCAGGCAAAGTAGTAAGATGAATATATTAAATATTGAACATATCAGCAAAATTTATGGAGAGAAAGTCATTTTTGATGACGTATCTCTTGGAATCCACAGTGGCGATAAGATTGGTGTGATCGGGGTCAACGGTACAGGAAAGACTACATTATTAAAGATCATTGCCAAGATCAACGAGCCAGACAAAGGACAGATTATCTGTGGAAATGGAATCCGTGTATCTTATCTTCCACAGAATCCGGAATTTTCGAAGAAACAAAGCATTCTTGAATATGTGATGGATGGAAAAGAACATCAGGACTGGAAGACAGAGAGTGAAGCAAAAACGATCCTTACAAAACTTGGAATCTATGATTTTGATGAAGGATGTGATCATTTATCTGGAGGCCAGAAGAAGAGAGTTGCACTCGCAAGAACTTTAGTAGATCCAACCGAAGTACTGATCCTTGACGAGCCAACCAACCACTTAGATAATGATATGGTTCTATGGCTGGAAGAATTCTTAAACAGCTTTAGAGGTGTATTGATCATGGTAACCCATGACCGTTATTTCTTAGATCGTGTAACGAATAAGATCGTAGAGATCGACAAAGGAAAGCTTTACGAATACGATACCAACTATTCTGGATTCGTAGAGTTAAAAGTCCAGCGCGAAGAGATGGAACTTGCGACAGAACGTAAGCGCCAGAGTTTACTCCGCGTGGAAATGGAATGGATGAAACAGGGAATCAAAGCGAGAGGAACGAGACAGAGAGCCAGAACGGAACGTTTTGAAGAACTTAAGAATGCCAAAGGTCCATCCATGCAGCAAAATGTTGAGATGGATTCGATCAGCAGCCGTCTTGGAAAGACAACGATCGAGTTAGAACACATTTCCAAAGGATTTGGTGACAAACATCTGATCAATGATTTCTCTTACATCGTATTAAGAGATGACAGGATTGGATTTATCGGACCAAATGGCTGTGGAAAATCAACTTTGATGAAGATGATCATGGGAATCTTAAAGCCGGACGAAGGAAACATTACGATCGGTGACACCGTAAAGATCGGGTATTTTGCACAGGAAAATGAAGATATGACAGGAGATATCCGTGTCATTGATTATATCAGAAATGTCGCAGAATACATCCAGACAACGAAAGGGCAGGCAAGTGCATCCCAGATGCTAGACCGTTTCCTGTTCCCGCCAGAACTTCAATACACACCGCTTGATAAACTTTCTGGAGGAGAACAGAGACGTCTCTACTTACTAAAAGTATTGATGGAAGCACCAAATGTTCTGATCCTCGATGAGCCGACCAACGACCTTGACATCCAGACATTAACAATCTTAGAAGATTATCTGGATACGTTTGCAGGAATCGTGATCACAGTATCTCATGACCGATATTTTCTTGATCGTATTGTAAACAGGATTTTTGCGTTTGAAGAAGGTGGACATTTAAAACAGTACGAAGGTGGTTATACGGATTATCTGGAGAAAGTAAAGCCAATTGCGAAACAAGAGAAAAGTAAACCAGAGAAAAAAGAAAACAATGGAAAGAAATTCCAGAAAGAACACCAAAAGAAGCTCAAGTTTACATACAAAGAACAAAAAGAATTTGAAATGATCGATGATGATATCGCAAAACTGGAGGAAAAAATAGAACAGTTAGATGAAGAGATCATGGAAAATGCAACGAATTCTGGTAAATTAGCAGAGCTTACGCAGCAAAAAGAAGAGACAGAAGAAGCTTTGAATGAAAAGATGGACCGTTGGGTATATTTAAATGATCTGGCAGAACAGATAGCGAATCAATAACAATAAAAGAGGATTGACTCACAAAATATCATATGAGTCAATCCTCTTATTATGTTAAGCTTCTTTTTCTAACTTAATATTCTTCTTATACAATCGATAATCCACCCAGTTTCCGATCAAAAATTGAACTGTAGCAAAAAACGGAACTCCAAGGAACATTCCAAGTGGACCGAAATAAGCGCCACCAACAGTGATGGAAAATAAAATCAGTAGTGGACGAACTCCGGTAGATTCTCCAAGGATCTTAGGTCCAAGGATCAGACCGTCAAACTGCTGCAGGACAAAAACCATGATAATAAAGATCAGGCACTTCGTCGGACTTACGATAAAAAGAATAAAAGCACCGGGAACTGCACCAATGATCGGTCCAAAATAAGGAATCATATTTGTGACGCCGATAATAACACTGATCAATACAGTATAAGGAAGTTTTAAAATTGTCATCGCAACAAAAGCCAGTAAGCCAATGATCAGAGAATCAATGGATTTTCCGATAATGAAACCAGAAAAAATATTATGACAATCTTTTAAAGTGCGAAGTACACGATAAGAGAAATTTTCATTAAAGATTGCAAGAACCAATCGTTTTCCGGCATTTTTTAAAATAAATTTATCGATCGTCATATAAATAGAAACAATAAATGCGATAAACAGGTTAAATAATCCCTTGGCAAAAGACATGGAAGCCTCATAAAGCATAGGGACGATATTGGTCAGAAGATTGTTGGTCAGTTCGAAAAGCTTTGGTAATGTCTTTGTCTCGATCATATCGGCAATCTGACCAGGAAACATATCTGTGCTGTTCTCACGATAATGTTCAAAGATTGACATGATTGATTTATAAATATCGGGAATCATCAGGGATAGTTCACGAATACTGTCATATAACTGTGGGATGATAAATCGTAGACATACAATGATAAAACCAACCATGACAAGATAACTGATCAAAATGGCGAGTCCACGCTGTGTACTGGCAGATTTCTTCTTTAAAAGTTTTATTGATACATTTCTTTGAAAGAAAGCTACAACAGGGTTTAAAATATAGGCAATCAGAAATCCCATAAAAAATGGAAATAAGATGCCCCATAATTGAGAGATCAGTTTGCTTGTATTAGACCATTGTGTTATAAAACGGAAGATCACGCATCCGATCAGGATAACAGCAATGGTATAGATAGAAATCGTAAAATACTTTTTATTCGATTCGAATTTGTGGTTGCTTGACATTTGAGACTCCTCTTAGAATGATAGTTGATCAGTAATATCATCTATTATAGACGTTTCCAAGATCAGTTACAAGACAATATAAGATTTAAATAAAAGAAAAACACCATCCCCGGCTACAAAATCAACCAAAAACAGTGCTTTAGTACGCGATGAGGGGTTCGAACCCTCGACACCCTGATTAAGAGTCAGGTGCTCTACCAACTGAGCTAATCACGCTTAAATTATGTTGTTTTTACTGCGCTTCCTTAACGCAAGATTTATTATATACGAATGTTTTAAGAAATGCAAGCATTATTTTTAATTTTTTTTATTTTTTTTTACAAAAAATTTAAAGAAAGTTAATAACGGTACAAAAAAAGCCCGAAATATGGTATTCTAGAGACTGGAAAGGGGATAAAATTTCATGGATAAAATAGCGGTTGCACAGACAACATCTTCCGGAAACTGGAGAGAAAATATAGAAAAAGCAAAACAATATATAAAGAAAGCAACAGAAGAAGAGGCAGTTATGATCATTTTTCCAGAATATTTCATGAATTATTATCCGGATGCTGAACACAACTATACAAAAAAGGCACAAAGCTTGCATGGCGAATTTGTACAGGCAATGAAGATGCTTGCAAAAGAGTTTAAGATGTGGATCATTTTTGGGATGAATGAACAGACTGTGGATGAAACAAAGAACTACAATACAATGGTAATCCTGAATGACCTGGGAGAACTTGTGTCTGATTATAAAAAGACACATTTGTTTAATGCATATAAATGGAAGGAATCAATGAATACGCTTAAGGGGGATTGTTTGTTTACACCAATTAAGACACCTGTAGGTGTGATCGGACTTGGAATCTGTTATGATCTCAGATTTCCGGAACTTGCAAGATATGAAGCATTATCTGGAACTCAGGTCATGTTGTATCCAGCGGCATGGGTTAAGGGTGAAGGAAAATTTATGCAGTGGGAGACACTTCTTCGGGCAAGAGCAATTGAAAATGAGATGTATGTTTTAGGATGTTGTCATTACAGCAAGGAACATTACATGGGAAGAAGTACTGGATTTGCACCAGATGGAACCAGATTGTATTTAGGAGAAGAAAAGGAAGAGCTGCTCTATGCACAGATAGATAAAGAACAGATTCAAAATATAAGAACAGCCAATCCTGTCTTTGAAAACAGGAGAAAAGATCTCTACGATTAAATAAAATAATACAGATCAAGGTAGGAATCAGAAAGAGGTAGTATCATATGGAAGATAGAAGAAGTATAGCAAAGAAGGCAGCAATAGGAGTCGCACTGGTGATCGCAGCTGCGGGAGCTGTATTATTCTATAAGAATAATATTGCGATGAATCCAGGTGACACATTATTAAAATATATGTCATATGCAGAAGATGGAAAGTATGAAAAGATGTACGATCTTTTGAATGAAGAAAGCCAAAAAAGTATTTCAAAAGAAGAATTTATCAAGAGAAATAAAAATATTTATAAGGGAATCGGGGTCCAAACGATCGATGCTGATGTAACTTCAAAGAAGAGATCAACAACCGTGACATATCACGTAAAAATGCAGACAAATGCTGGAATTATTGCCTATAATAACCGTACAGATTTTGTCAAAGAAAATCATAGATATCGCATAGATTGGGATGACTCCGTTATTTTTCCGCAATTAGGAGCAGAAGACAAAGTCAGAGTAAAAACTTTATATGCCAAAAGAGGAAAGATCAAAGATGCACAGGGAAATGCACTTGCTGTACAGGGTAAGATCTATTCTGTAGGATTTGTTCCTGGGAAGATGGACGGTAATTCCGTAAAACTTGCGGCAAAGAAATTAGGATTATCCAAAGAAGAGATTCAGAGGAAACTTGATCAAAAATGGGTGACGGATGATTCTTTTGTACCATTGATCAAATTAAAAGAATATTCAAAAGATCTTCTCAATGTGAAAGGGATCATTGTTTCCACAGAAACTGGGAGAATCTATCCACTTGGGGAGGCAGCAGCACATCTTATCGGTTATATGCAAAATGGCGAAGGAAAAGCAGGACTTGAGAAATTATATGATGAGCAGCTTTCTGGCATGAATGGCTTAGAGATATACATAGAAGATTCTAATGGACAGAAAAAACAGTCACTGGCGGTTAGATCTCAGACAGATGGAAAGGATTTAACAACAACGATCAACAGTAGTTTGCAAAAGGCTATTTACGAACAGTATAAAAATGATAAAAGTGCTCATGTTGCATTGAATCCTTCAACAGGAGAGGTCAAGGCACTTGTAAGTACTCCGTCTTATGATGCACAGGCATTTATCTTAGGAATGAGCCAGAAGAAATGGAATGTGATCAATAGCGATCAAAGACTGCCAATGCAAAATCGCTTTAAAGCAACATTTGCACCAGGATCATCCATCAAACCGATCATAGCAGCGATCGGACTAAGCCAGAATAAATTTCGTGCAAATGATGACTTTGGAAACAGTGGAAAACGCTGGCAGAAGGATAAAAGCTGGGGTGGTTATTACGTAACAACATTGCACGATTATAATGGGCATAATCTGCAAAATGCAATGATCTATTCTGACAATATTTATTTTGCAAAAGCAGCCCTGAAGATAGGAAAAGATACCTTGAAGGATCAGCTTGACAACTTAGGTTTTGGAGAAAGTTTGAAATTTACATTTGGACTAAACGCTTCATCCTATGGAAGTGAAGGATTTACTTCTGATATTCAGTTAGCTGACAGTGGATATGGACAGGGGAAAATGATGGTAAACCCGGTACATATGGCAGCAATCTACACAGCATTTTCTAATAATGGTAATATGCTGAAACCGTATCTGGTCAAAGAAAACGGATCAAAAAAACAAGTATTAAAGGAAACTATATTTACCAAACAAGCTGTGAATACTGTAAATGAAGCTATGCGACAAGTAATCAGAGATCCTTCTGGTACGGGACACGCAGCGAACATAGAAGGGGTAGATCTTCGAGGAAAGACAGGAACTGCAGAGATCAAACAATCACAGACAGACACAAAAGGAACAGAAATCGGCTGGTTTGTGACCATAATGCCAGCAACAAACAATAAGGGAGCATTGGAACTGGTATCCATGACAGAAAACGTGAAGAAACGAGGCGGAAGTGGATACGTGGTCAATAAAACAAAGAAGATCATGGAAGAATACCTGCAGTAGATCAGCTGCAGGTATTTTTCTATGATCGATGATGCAATTATAAAATAAAATTTATAATTTCTTTACAACCAATTCATTGCTATTCTGCATAGGTTTGCGTATAATTACCATTATACTTAAATGTGATATCCATAATAGAACAGATATCAAAGAAGGAGAAGTCTATGAGAGATAAATTCAACCAATTCATGCAGGGCAGATACGGAAATGACGATCTGAACCGCTTTTTAATGAAGATTATTTTAGCAGCATTTGTACTATCACTATTTACAGGAAGAATCGTATTTGGCGGCGTAGTATCACTTAGCCGTATTTTTTATTGGATCGCATTAGCACTTTTGATTTATTGCTATATCCGTATGTTTTCAAGAAACATCTATAAACGAGCCGAAGAAAACAGATGGTTCCTGAATAAAACATCCAATATGCGGGGACTCTGGAGCAATAGAAAATACAAAGCACAGCAGATGAAGAACTACCATATTTACAAATGTCCAGGATGTGGACAGAAGATCAGAATTCCAAGAGGAAAAGGAAAGATAGAAGTTCGTTGTCCAAAGTGTCGTACCACATTCGTAAAGAGGAGCTAAAATGTTTGGGTATATCATTGTCAACAAATCAGAGATGAAATTCCGCGAATTCGATGTCTATCACGGATACTATTGTGGTTTGTGCAGAAAATTAAAAGAACATTATGGAAAGTTTGGTCAGATCACACTTTCCTATGATATGGTCTTTGTATTGATGACCTTAACCAGTCTTTATGAATTAGAAACAACAAAGAGTATGAAGCGATGTGTCACACATCCATTGCAAAAACATGAGGAAAGAGTAAACAATATCACGGATTATGTCGCGCACATGAATATTTTGTTAACTTATTACAAATGTAAAGATGATTGGAATGATGACCGCAAATTAGAGAAGTTGGTATTAGAAAAAATTTTATACCATAAAAGTGGGTTTTCCAGAAATTTTTATAGGGAAAAATGGAATAAGATCAATGATATATTAGAAAAGCTGTCAGAAGAAGAGAAAAAAGACAATCAGGATATCGACCAGATGTCAGGGATGTTTGGAAAGGTCATGGCAGAGATCATGTTGTATCAGGATGATGAGTGGAAAGAACTTCTGAATCAATTTGGATTTTTCCTTGGTAAATTCATTTATTTGATGGATGCATATGAAGATATTGAAGATGATCTGAAGAATCACAACTATAATCCACTGAAAAATATATATACAAAACCGGAATTTGAAGATATGATCCATCAGATTCTAACGATGATGATGGCAGAGTGTTCGAAAGCTTTTGAACAGCTTCCACTGATCGATGATATAGATATATTGAGAAATGTCTTATATTCCGGAGTATGGTATCGATACGAACAGGTACGAGAGAAACGAGAAAAAGAAAAGGAAGAAAAGAATGTCTGATCCATATGAAATTCTAGGAGTGCAAAGAGGTGCTTCAGAAGAAGAAATAAAAAAAGCATATAAAAGATTAAGCAGAAAATACCATCCAGATGCCAATCTTGATAATCCAAAGGCAGCTGAGGAGAAATTTAAAGAGCTCCAGCAAGCTTATCAACAGGTTATGAAGGAGAAAACAACCGGATACAGCCAAAGTTCTTATGGTGGATACCAGAGTCAGGGGAATCCTTATGGTGGACAAGGGAATCCATATGGAAATCAACAAGGGAATCCGTATGGAGAATGGAATCCATTTGAGGATATTTTTGGACAATTTAGTGGTTATTACACAAATGGCGGAGCTCAGCAAAGACAGAAGACAACGACAGGATATGAGAAGGACACGCATTTAAGAGCAGCAGGTAATTATGTAAGGAATGGTTATTATCAGGAAGCAAGGAATGTTTTAGATGGCATGGAACCAGCCAGAAGAAATGCGAGATGGTACTATTACAGTGCAGCTGCCAATCAAGGCCTTGGAAATAATGTAACTGCTATGGAACATGCAAAACAGGCAGTTTCCATGGAACCTGATAATTATGAATATCAGATGTTATTACAACAGCT
This sequence comes from Anaerostipes hadrus ATCC 29173 = JCM 17467, assembly GCF_030296915.1. Classification (NCBI taxonomy): domain Bacteria; kingdom Bacillati; phylum Bacillota; class Clostridia; order Lachnospirales; family Lachnospiraceae; genus Anaerostipes; species Anaerostipes hadrus. The sequence goes on from NZ_AP028031.1 coordinate 460,396, forward strand.
GCAAGGAAATGGTTCTTGGTATCAGCAAAGACAAAGTACTTATCAGAATCCATATTCCACAGGTGGAGACTGGTGTATGAAGATGTGCATGTTAAATTTGATGTGCAACTGTTGTCTCGGTGGCAGATACTGGTGTTGATCTGTAAAACAACACTGATTTAGGAGGGAAGACTATGAGCAAAGTAATAGGAATAGATTTGGGAACAACAAATTCTTGTGTAGCAGTGATGGAAGGTGGAGTACCAGTTGTGATCTCAAATGCAGAAGGTGGAAGAACTACGCCATCGATAGTGGCATTTGCGAAAAATGGAGAACGACTGGTTGGAGATCCAGCAAAACGACAGGCGGTAACGAATGTAAGTCGTACAGTTGCATCCGTAAAACGTCAGATGGGAACAGATCGTAAAGTAAAAATTGATGGGAAGAAATATACACCAGAAGAAATTTCAGCGATGATCCTGGCCAAATTAAAAAAGGATGCAGAAAGCTATCTCGGGGAAGAAGTAACGAGAGCCGTGATTACAGTACCAGCTTATTTTAGCGATGCTCAGAGACAGGCTACAAAGAATGCTGGAAAGATTGCGGGATTAAGTGTGGAACGTATCATTAACGAACCGACATCTGCTGCATTGGCGTATGGACTAGACAAATCCGTATCCCAGAAGATCATGGTATATGATCTTGGTGGAGGAACTTTTGACGTTTCGGTGATCGAGATTGGTGATGGAGTTGTTGAAGTACTGGCAACGGCTGGAAATAATCATCTTGGAGGAGATGATTTTGATCAAAGGATCATGAATTATCTGATCGGGGAATTTAAAAAAGCAGAAGGGATCGATCTGTCTAAGGATCAGACAGCTGTTCAGAGGATCAAAGAAGAGGCAGAAAAAGCAAAGAAAGAATTATCTTCTTCTATGACTGTACAGATTAATCTGCCATTTATTGCAGTAGGGAAAGATGGCCCTAAACATATGGATATCACATTAACCAGATCCAAATTTGAAGAACTGACTTCAGATTTGATCGATCAGACAGCAGGACCAGTTCATCAGGCGTTATCTGATGCAGGAATCAGTACCAGCGAACTTCATATGGTACTGTTAGTCGGCGGTTCTACCAGAATGCCAGCAGTTTCAGAGAAAGTAAGACAGTTAACAGGTAAAGAACCAAGCAAGAATATGAATCCAGATGAATGTGTAGCTCTGGGTGCAGCAATTCAGGGTGGAAAGATTGCAGGAGAAGCAGGGTTAAATGAGATTTTATTAATGGATGTTACACCGTTGTCCTTATCCATTGAGACAGCTGGAGGCGTTGCAACTAGATTGATCGACCGAAATTCTACAATCCCAACAAGATACAGTCAGATTTTTACGACAGCAGCAAATTTCCAGACAACTGTAGAAATCAAAGTTTTGCAGGGAGAGCGTGCGATGGCAAGGGATAACCAGGTCCTTGGAACTTTTAAATTAAAAGGAATCAAGAGAGCCATGCGTGGGGTTCCACAGATCGAAGTAACATTTGATATCGATGTCAATGGAATTCTGAATGTATCTGCCAAAGATCTTGCGACAGGAAAAGAACAGTCCATTACGATCACAGCAAGTTCTAACATGTCAGATAAAGACATAGAACGAGCAATGGAAGATGCTAAGGCATATGAATCCGAAGATCAGGAAAAACGTGATGCGATCGGAAGTTATAATGAGGGAGAAAATATGCTTTATAAGGGTGAGGCATATTTAGCCCAGCATAAAAAAGAATTATCCAGAGAACAAAGATCAGAGTTGAAATCAGCAATTAGTGATCTGAAACATTCGATGAAACGGATCAAACCACAAAATATTACAGAAGAACAAGGCAGAGCGATCAAAGAAGCATCGGAACGTGTAAATCAGTTGATACGATAGGAAAGTGTTTGGACCGATTGTATTAATGGATATGAAAATAGAATAAAAGATATAAAAATGGGAAGATTAATGACTATAAAAGCAGAAAATATAGTGATAAATCTTCTCATTTTTTACTATAGACAAATCTATTGTATAGGTGTATGATGCAAATAGTTAGTTAAGACTAACCTAAGGAGGAATCAATGAGATATCAAGTAGAATTAAGTCATGTAAAATGGAAAAAATGTATGCAGATGCAGATGGCGATGCATTGTGCACCTGTGCTTGCAGGGCTAAAGCCATCCAATGCAGTAACTCTCGACTATATTGACTCAAAAGAATTAATTCAGTCACTTGCGGGAAGTGATATCAAGTGTGGACTGATCTATTCAGGAAATGGTAAATGTCTCTGGCTGCTGTATCGTGAACAGCAAGTTAACCAGTATCTGATGGATCCAGAAAACCAAAGATTTTTAAAACACTGCGGCTATTCATCCTTTCAGATTCAAAATATCCTTTATACACTTAAGAATCGTTACAGGCTTTACAAAGCAGGGCAGGCAGATTTTCCACATGAACTTGGCTTAATTCTCGGATATCCATTATGTGATGTGATCGGATTTATCAAAAACAATGGACAAAATTGTTTATATTGCAGCTACTGGAAGGTTTACGACAACCTTTCTCAGACGAAAAAGATCTTTGAAGTTTATGATAAAGTTCGTTTCCAGATGGTCAAACTTGTGGAATACGGAAAGAGTTTTAAAGAACTCGTCGACATGTACACAAATTATCAGGTACCTAGGTATGCTTAACTAAAAATAAAACATTCAAACAAAAAAGAAAGACAATCATTAGGAGGATAAGTCATGAGCGAAGTAATCGTTGCATTTTGGACAGGAACAGGAAATACAGCAGAAATGGCAGAATATGTTGCAGAGGGAATCAAAGAAGGCGGAGCTGAGGCAAAAGTTGTTTCTGTAGATGATATCAGCGCAGCAGATTTAAAAGATGCAAAAGCATTTGCACTTGGATGCCCATCTATGGGAGTTGAACAGTTAGAAGAATCAACAATGGAACCATTTGTTGAAGAAGTCTGCGGATTCGCTTCAGGAAAAACAATCGGATTATTCGGATCTTACGGATGGGGAGACGGAGAATGGATGAGAAACTGGGTAGAGCAGATGGAAGGAGCAGGAGCAACTGTTGTTGGCGGAGAAGACGCAATCTGTCAGGAAGCTCCAGATGAAGATGCTCAGGATGAATTAAAAGCCATGGGTAAACAGCTGGCAGCAATCTAATTTATAAATAAAGAATAAGAAAATAAACAGCCGGGCGTATGGATCATATGTCCGGCTGTATTAAAAACAGCAAGGCAATATCTAGAAGGAGGGAACACAAAATGAGTATTGTAATTATTGGAGGACATGACCGCATGGTACGTCAGTATGAAACAATCTGTAAGAAGCATAACTGCAAGGCAAAGATATTTACACAGATGCCATCATGTCTGAATAAGAAAATTGGTACCCCGGATTTAGTCGTATTATTTACGAACACAGTTTCACACAAAATGGTACGTTGTGCTGTCAGTGAAGCAAAGAATAAAAATATTGAAGTAGTAAGAAGTCACTCAAGCAGTCAGGCTGCATTAACAGAAATTTTAGAGCAACGTTGTGAAATTGCATAACGAAAAAATATAAAAAACCCCTTGACAGTATTTTGAAGTTAGAATATACTAACAAATTGTAAAAGGAAATTAGTTTACACTAACAAAAGATAGTTACAACTAACAATGATAGAATAGAGAAAAAGGGGAAGATATCATGCCTTTAATTATGGTTGGAATTGGAGAAACATGTACAATTCAGAGAATCGGTGGAAGTGAAGAAACAAGAAGATTCTTATCAAACCTCGGTTTTGTACAGGGAGCAGAAGTAACTGTATTATCAGCAATCGGAGGAAATGTCATTGTGAACATTAAAGACTCCAGAGTTGCAATTAATAAGGATATGGCTAGACATATTATGGTTTAATATGTTTGTTATATTGCGTTTATAGGAATAAATTGTCACGTAGCGGTTTATTTGATAGATGCTTGATAGATTTGAAGACAATGAAATATTGAGAAGAAAGGAGATATGACCATGACTTTAGGAGACGCAGCAGTTGGAAGCACAGTTATAGTTGCAAAGATCGATGGAGACGGTGCTTACAAACGTCGTATTATGGATATGGGAATCACAAAAGGAAGCGAAATTTTTATCCGCAAAGTAGCTCCTCTTGGAGATCCTGTTGAAATTACAGTCAGAGGATACGAACTTTCTGTAAGAAAGAATGATGCTCAGTGTGTATTAGTTAAAGAAGCTTAATACATAAGAGTTAGTAGTATCTAATAAAAGTTAGTAATATCTAATATCAAGAAAAGCTATTATTTAATAGGGAAGCAATTCCCCAGGGAGGTAAAAAAGAAATGGCTATTAATATCGCACTTGCGGGTAACCCGAACTGTGGTAAAACTACCATGTTCAATGCCCTGACAGGAGCTAACCAGTATGTTGGTAACTGGCCAGGTGTTACCGTAGAAAAAAAAGAAGGTAAATTAAAAGGAAAGAGAAAAGGGGAAGACATCACGATCACTGACCTTCCAGGTATCTATTCTCTTTCACCATATACATTAGAAGAAGTAGTCAGCCGAGACTTCTTACTAAATGAAAATCCAGATGTTATCATCGACTTAGTTGATGCAACTAACATCGAGAGAAACTTATATCTGACAACACAGCTGATCGAAACTGGTGTACCAGTTGTCATCGCGTTGAATATGGCAGATTTATTAGAAAAACGTGGGATCAAAATTGATGTGGAACGTCTTTCTATGTTATTAAACTGTCCAATTGTTGAGACATCTGCATTAAAAGGAAAAGGTCTTGACGAAGTAGTGGAAGAAGCAATCAAAGTTGCGAAGAAGAATACCGTAGATCTGCCAAAAGAGATTTTCTCTAAAGATGTAGAAGCAGCGATCGCTGAAGTTAAAAATGTACTTCCATCATCTATTTCTGAAGATAAGAGAAGATGGTATGCAGTAAAATTCCTGGAAAATGACAGCAAAGTAGCAGAAAGCGTAGCACTTTCAGGAAATGGTGCAAAAGTTATAGAAGATAACAGAACAAAGATTGAAAAAGCCGAAGACGATGATATGGAAAGTATCGTAACAGATGGACGTTATCAGTTCATTCAGAAGATCGTTTCCACTACAGTGAAGAAGAGCGGAGGAAAATTAACGATTTCTGATAAGATCGACCGTATTGTGACAAACCGTATCTTAGGTATCCCAATCTTTATCGCGATCATGTTTGTTGTATACTATATTTCTGTAACAACGATCGGTACATTAGTAACAGACTGGACAAATGATACATTTGTAGCTGAGATGATCCAGCCAGCCGCTCAAAGCTTCTTAAAAGGAATCGGTGCAAGCGCAGCAATCCAGGATCTGATCGTTAATGGTATCATTGGTGGTTTAGGAGCTGTCCTTGGATTCGTTCCTCAGATGGCAATCTTATTCTTATTCCTGTCTATCTTAGAAGACTGTGGATATATGGTACGTATTGCGTTCGTAATGGACCGTGTATTCCGCCACTTCGGATTATCAGGTAAATCCTTCATTCCATTACTGATTTCTTCAGGATGTGGAATTCCTGGTATCATGGCATCTAAGACGATCGAACAAGACAACGACAGACGACTGACAATTATGACAGCAACATTCATTCCATGTGGAGCGAAACTTCCAGTTATCGCTATGATGGGTGGTGTTATGACAAGTTATGCAACAGGAAGTTATGAAGCAGGTGGATTAATGGCACCATGTATGTACTTCATTGGTATCGTAGCCGTATTAGTTGCAGCAATCATCTTAAAGAAGACAAAACCATTCTCTGGAAAGCCAGCTCCATTCGTAATGGAACTTCCACAGTATCATATCCCATCTGCTAAGACAGTATTACTTCATGTATGGGAAAGATTAAAAGGATTCATCATCAAAGCCGGAACAATCCTGTTCTTAGCTTGTGTTGTTATGTGGTTCTTAAGTGGATATGGATTCGTCAATGGTTCATTCGGAGCTGTTGAAGATCCAGGAAACAGTTTATTAGCAGTTATCGGTGGAGCAATCGCACCAATCTTTGCACCACTTGGATTTGACAACTGGAAAGCTGTTGCAGCTTCTTTATCAGGATTCTCAGCAAAAGAGTCTATCGTATCAACAATGGGTGTACTTGCAAACGTAACTGGAGATGCATCAGAAGATGCTGTCACAGTAGCAGAAGCAGTAAGAACTTGGTTCCCAAGTGCTGTAGCAGCATTTTCATTCTTACTGTTTAACCTGTTAGACTCTCCATGTTTAGCAGCAATCTCTACAATGGCAAAAGAAATGCAGTCTAGAAAATGGTTCTGGTTTGCGATTCTTTTCCAGAATATTTTTTCTTATGTTGTAACGCTGATCGTATATCAGATCGGTACATTTGCAACAGGTGGAGCATTTACAGTAGGAACAGCAGTAGGTATCGTGTTATTGCTTGTAATGTTATTCCTGCTATTCAGACCAGATCCATACAAAGATCAGAAAGTATATTCAAAGAGATCTGTTCAGGCGTAGTCGAAATGGTATATAATAGAGGGGCTGGATGTGTAAACATCCGGCTTCTTGCTTATCAAATTTCATATAAAAAAGATATGATATAAAGGAGGGACGATTATGAATCCAGTAAGTATTATCATATTGTTATTGATTATTGCATATTGCGCATTTGTTATTTATAAACAGGTGCAGAAGAAGAAACAAGGCGGATGTGGAGGCAACTGTGCAGGCTGCTCAGGATGCAGCAGTTTTCAGGTGAAGGATTCATCAGTCAAGAAAAAAGGAAGGTAATCAGCAATGGGAAATTCAACAGGTTCTATGTTTTATGCATTTGCAATCTTTATTGGATTATATCTTATCGGGGTGATCGGATACCAGCTTTATAAACTGATCCGTAAATTACTAAATAAATAATGTAAAGTAAAAAGAGGTATCATAAAATGGCAGATATTATTATTGTACTCATCCTTATTGTTATCGCAGTTTTTGCGATCAAACAGACAAAGAAACATATGCATGGGGAAAGTCCTTGCTGTGGCGGCGGATCGGGTACTGTAAAGAAAGTAAAAGAAAAACATTTAGATGGTCCCGTGATGGGAACGAAAACAATGAAGATCAAAGGTATGACTTGTGAACACTGTGTCAACAATGTGACAAATGCGATCAATAAAGTTGCAGGAGCTTCAGCAAAAGTATCTTTAAAAGATAAAGAAGCAATTATTTCATATGATCGTGAATTAAGTAATATTGAGCTTAGAAAAGCAGTAGAAGATGCAGGATATGAAGTCATATCACTTTCATAAAGAACGGTGTTGTAGAAGAAGTTATCGAAACCAGTAGAAAACAAAAAAGCACTTTTAAGATCTGTAATATACAGAAAAAAGTGCTTTTGTTTCAAATTATTTGTTTTGATTGCTGAGAGCTTTAATATGTTCTTCAGAATTCAGATGTGCTTTGATCGCATGAAAGCTTTCAGGGCTGATCACATGTTCCATACGGCAGGCATCTTCAGCTGCAATCTCTGCAGGAACTCCAAGTTTGATCAGCATGTTAGATAAAACAGTATGGCGCTCAAAAATCGTATCAGCAATCTTATGACCAGCTTCAGTTAAAGAGATGAAACCATCAGAATCAACGGTGATCATATCAGAATTACGAAGATTTTTCATAGCAATACTGACACTTGGTTTAGAGAAATTCAAATAATGAGCAATATCAATGGATCTTACAGACCCTTTGTTTTGTTTCAAAATTAAAATAGCTTCCAAATAATTTTCAGCGGATTCTTGTATTTTCAAAAAGATTCCTCCTTACTAATAATTGTATATCTAGTCTACAAGATATGTTTATTTTGGTTATCATTGTATCATAAACAGTGTGTATTTTCAATGGAAGCACATGAGAAAAAATACCGTGAAAAAATAAAAAAATTAAGAAAAACTATTGACAAAATGGTTAGGTAATGCTAACCTTATATATGTAATTAGATGAGACTAACTCATCAAAACGACCTTTATATAGTATAATCATTTATGTAGTATGAATGCGAGATAAAGTGTCATGCCATAGACTTTATCCCGCAGTCATGCATACAACAGCAAGGCAAGGTGGAGAACAGCATGTGCCAAGAACAAGTAGAGAAGGCTTTACAACAAAGTGGTAAGAGAATCACACAACAGAGAAAGATTCTACTAGATGTTATCTTGAATGGAGAATGGGAATGCTGCAAAGAGATCTATTACGAAGCAGTCAAACGAGATTCTTCCATTGGAATGGCAACAGTATACCGCATGATGACAACACTCGAAGAGATCGGAGTCATCGAGAGAAGATGCGTATTTCGAGTAAGAGATGAAGTAGAGCTTTAAAATTAAATCAATCATAAAAAATTAAGAAAGTATTTGGTTTCAATCAATGAAATCAGATACTTTTTCTGTTATAGTAAAAGAAAAGGGAGAATCGTGGTTATGAAAAAGATACTATATCATATCTTTCTCTTGCTCTGTATTGCAGTATTTTGCATTAGCGCCTATAAGCTGTATGGATATTATAAATCTTATAAAGAAGCGAAAGATACTTATGAAAAGATAAAAAAAGACAATGTAAAGAAGACAAATGGAGATAGAACGATTGATTTTGATAAACTTCGGGCAAAGAATCCAGACATTGTTGGCTGGGTTTACGCAAAGGGGACAGGAATTGATTATCCGATCGTTCAAGGTAAAGATAACGAAGAATATCTTCATATGGATTACAATAAGAAAAAAAGCAGTTCAGGGACGATCTTTTTAGATCACGGATGTGATAAGTCGTTTATCTCAGATAATAATATCATTTATGGACACCATATGAAAAATGGAACGATGTTTGCCAAGCTGCTAAAATTCAGAGAAGAATCCTTTCTAAAGAAACATCATGTGATTATTTTATATACTCCAAAGAAGACAATGCATTTGAAAGTGATCAGTGCTTATGCGGTGAAAGCACAGGATCAGATGCCAATCACATTTGCAAATGAAACGCAGAAGAAAGAATATATCACAAAGATTCGGAGAATGAGTGAACCATCGATCAAGCTGGATGATAAGAAGATCGATCGTATTTATACATTTGTGACATGCAGTTATGAAAGAGATGATAATAGGACATATGTACATGCAGTGGAAGAATGACAAGGATGATAGAAAGTGTTAGATCAAGATGAAAAAAATGAAACTAACAAAGAAGAATAAAAAAGAATTAAAGATGATCTGTGGAGTTTTAATCTTTTTTGCAGTGATCTTTATATGGATCGTACAGAATATCGGTCTGCCGATCAAGACACAAGTAGAAAAAGGCCGGATCAAGGTGATCGACATATCATCCTATAACGGGACAGTCAATTGGAAGAAGGTCAAAGACCATAATATCAATCATGCGATGATCAAGATCGGTTCAGGGATGAATGAGAAGAGAGCAGGAAGGAAAGACAGTAAATTTGATACCAATTTCCGCAATGCAGGATATGCATCAATTCACAGAGGCGTTTATTATTATTCTTATGCGAAGACAACCAGTGATGCAAAAAAAGAAGCCAGACACTGCTTAAAACTCCTCAAAGAGCAGGGAATCGATCCGACAGATTTAGATCTCCCAGTGGCATTTGATATCGAAGAAGAAGCGGTATTTCAGACAGGAAGACGTAATGTGACAGCAGTCACGACAACATTTTGTGATGAGATAAAGAAAGCAGGATTTGAGCCTATGGTTTATTCAGGAGCTTCAGCACTTCGAAATTATTTTGAATATAGTAAGATCAGAGAATATAAGATCTGGGTGGCACATTATACGAAAGCATCCGCACCAGCAATCCCATTTTCTTATGATATGTGGCAGTATACAAGCAGAGCTGTTATAAATGGGGCTAATACAGGAATGGGGTATTGTGATCTGAATTATTATCTGGTAGACAAGAATTACAAAGAATAAAAGAACTTCAGAATATGAAAGAAATAGCATATTCTGAAGTTCTTTTGGTTTAAAGAAAAGATGATGTAATCTCCATCATGATCGAAAAGAGAAAACAAACAATAAATGCAGCCCAGAAAGAGATGTTTGTAACACGTTTCTTTGGCCAGGTCTGTCGGATATCTTTCTGAAACCATGTTTTTATATAGCCGAGCCGTCCATTCAGATAAGCAATCGCAACGAGCAGAAAGATACTAAGGATAAGTCCGATCAATGCAACAGGAATGGATGCAATGATCGAAGATACCGTTACTGTATTTGCAGTATCAAGATTGTTTACACCAAAAAGTGAAACTTTTGATATTGCATAAGTTAAAAGGATGGAAGATCCATTAAAAATCATGTGAGCAGTTATGGTTGCAAAAATGGAATCCGTTGCTTCTAATAAGCATCCAAATACGATACCCAAAAAGAATGCATAGGAAAACTGCTGAAAGTTCATATGAGCTATACCAAAAAGCAAAGCAGATAATAAGATTCCTTTGATGGGATTGGCTTTTCGCAGTCTGGAATAAAGTACTCCACGGAACAGTATCTCTTCCACAAGACCTGGAAGAAAAGCGGTTGTAAAAACTGATAATCCAAGACTCTGCATCACTTTCTGTGTCATAGTGTTGGTTGTAACATCTTGAAAAAACAAATTGGCGATCATAGTAATAAACCCTGCAACTGGACGGATCGTAAAGGCAAGAAGGATCACGAGAAAAAATGAACCAATATGGATCTTATACATTCGTAATGTCTTCTTTGTATCATCTCCACAGATCTTAAGATAAAGAAAAGCGGCAATGAGTAAAATACCATAAAATAAAGTAGTAAAAAGATATGTGTTGGTAATAAAAATCCCCATTCCAGTGGAAAGTATAAAATACAAGATCACATAAAACAGGCTGAAGCAGCCAGCGGATTTGATATATTTCATGGAGTTACCTCGCTATTTTTTTAAGATTCCATTGTCTGTGATCGTGATCAGTCCGTCCTTTAACAGGCGTCCAACTGCACGTTTAAAAGCAGCCTTGCTAAGTCCAAGCTCACGTTCGATCGTAGCAGGTCTCGCCTTATCATTAAATGGAAGACGGCCATCATAGCTTTCAATGGTATCCATGATTAATTTCGCATCACGATCAATCTGAAGGTAAGCTTTCTCATGAGGGCTTAGGGATAATTTACCATCTTCATTCACTTTTGTAACACGAAGGTTAAGCTGTTCACCAATTACGATTTTATTGTGAATCTCGCGTTTTGGGATACGTCCAAGGAACTGATCTTCTACAGCAACAAAAGCACCATGATCAGGGTTGATATTATAAACAGTGGCATGCACCCAATCGTTGACTTTAAAATGATGATCTGTCGATAATAATTTACCAATCTTCATTGTTGCACAAAGACGATCACTCTTATCAATATAAAGAGAAACCAGATATTCTTTATTTGGACGGATATGTCCTAACTGTTCTTTAAATGGAAGAAACAGATCTTTTTCTAGTCCCCAGTCAAGGAAAGCACCAATTTTGCTAACTTCTTTGACACGTAGAGGGCGGATCGCACCTAATGTGATCTTTGGAATATGAACGGTAGCAATTGGGCGATCCTCAGAGTCCTTATAAACAAAACATGAAATCTGATCACCGATCCTTGCACCATCTGGAACTTGTTTGGCAGGAAGAAGGATACTTCCATCTGTTACATCCTTTTGGTCATTGACATAAACACCAAACTCCTTTTTCTTCACAATATATAAATCTTGAAATTTTCCTAATTGAATCATATTTATCCTCTTTCTTAATTTTTAGATTTGTCAGACACTTAATCGTTGATTTTTGTCGTTTTCACACATTATAACACAGTTCCATAAAAAAGCGAAAGAAAAAGCCTGAAAACAGCATAAAAACGTGGTTTATTTGAAGTTTTTACTTGACTTAGATGAGGAAAGCCTATAGAATTATCTTATGCAAATTCAAAGACATATACAATTATGTTTGAGTTGAGATTAGGAGGAAAATTTAATGAACAAGACAGAATTAGTTGCAGCAATTGCAAAGAAAACAGAATTGTCTAAAAAAGATGCAGAAAAGGCATTAAAAGCTTTTACAGATGTAGTTGCAGAAGAATTAAAGAAAGGTGAGAAGATCCAGTTAGTAGGATTCGGAACTTTTGAAGTATCTGAAAGAGCTGCAAGAGAAGGAAGAAACCCTCGCAGCGGAGAAGTTATGCACATTGCAGCTTCTAAAGCACCTAAATTCAAAGCAGGAAAAGCTTTAAAAGATATTGTAAACGAATAGAATGTTCATTTGATATTACATTAACTGCCGGTTTCTATGGATCCGGCAGTTTTTCTATATCTATTTCAGCAATATAACATAGAAGAAAGAAGGAGACATAATCATGCGTTTAGACAAGTTTTTAAAAGTATCCAGACTGATCAAGAGAAGAACTGTTGCGAATGAAGCCTGTAGTGCAGGAAGAGTTCTAGTGAACGGCAAAGCAGCGAAAGCTGGAACGAATGTGAAACCAGGAGACAGAATAGATATCCAGTTTGGAAATAGAGAGACAGCAGTAGAAGTAGTTTCTATAGCAGAGACAGTGAAGAAAGATGAAGCAGCAGATCTGTACAAGTTTTTATAGGTATGTTTTATAAGCTTTGTTCATAAGATGTATAAAACATTTTGGGAGGAAGTTTAGTATGATAGAAGAGAGACAACCTTTAAGAGCACATAAGATCAGCTTATCAAACCGATCTCTTGGCGTGATCACAGGGGTAAAAGATGTTGTTTCCTTTGATCTTAATGAGATCATTCTTGACACAGATCAGGGACTGTTAATGATCAAGGGAAAGAATCTCCATGTAAAGAAATTACTGGTTGAGAAGGGTGAAGTAGAGATTACGGGAAAGATTGACAGTTTTTTATACTCTAATATAGAAGAGCCAGGAAAGAAAGAAGGATTATTAGGAAGGTTACTGAAATAATGAAAGAGACTGTAACCGATCCGTTGTTATTTTTTCTTGTGTCAATTTTATTTGGTGTATGTTTGCATGCAATATATGATATTATTCGTGGAATTCGAAGAGTATTCTATCATAAAAGCGTGTTTTTGTTTATAGAAGATATAGGATTTGGAATATTTACAGCAGTGATGGCATTTATATTTCTTTGTACATATAACGATGGCGAGTTAAGAGGATTCTTTTTCCTCGGAATTGTGATCGGAATGATTCTATATTATCAATTATGCAGCAAGTTCCTTTTGAGGGCTGTCATACATATTACAGAGAAGCTAAAGAAGATCATAAGGCAATTTGAAAAAGTATGTTTAAGACCAGGAATTCATATCAAGAGAAACCTGAAATGGCAATTGAAAAAAGAAAAAAAACAAGTTACAATGGCACTAAAGAAACAAATAAAAAGAGGTGGTAAAAGTGACAATACGAAAGAAACAAAATAAGCTGGATCAGAGGACAAAGATCATCATGATCATTGTTCTGATATTTGTAGTCATTTTAGCATTTTCCTATATCAATCTACGACAGAAATCAAAGAAGATCGCCAAAGAGCAGCAGCAGGTGGAATCCCAGATCAAGAAACAAGAAGAGAAGAAAAAAGAATTAAAGAAGAAAAAAGAATATATCAAGACAAAAGAATTTATTGAAAAGACAGCCACAGAGAAGTTTGGACTATTGTACCCGGGAGAGTACTTACTCAAAGGATCAGATGACTGATAAACAACAGAATTAAAAAATTTAGGGGGGGGGAACAAACGTTCCTCCCTTCGTTTTGCTTATAATGTGAAAGACGAAATTTTAGCTAAAGATAAAAGGCGGAAATTTCGTCTTTTTTTCCGCCTTAAGTGGAAAAAGACGAACTATATTCTTATGTGCATATTGCATATAATTTAGTACAGAAGGAGAAAAGTAATGGAAATATCAAACAAACGATGTATCCAGATTCTGAAATTATTGTTGAAAAATAAAGAATGTATGACAGGAGATAATCTTGCAGTTGCAATCGGAGTGTCTTCAAGAACCATTCGAAATGATATGAAAGATTTAAATAGAGCATTGGAAGATCATGGTGCAAGCGTTGTATCAGAGATTGGACAAGGATATTATTTAAAGATTGAAGATCAGGAAAAATTTTTAGCATTTCAGAATGAGATGGAAGAGCAAAAAAGAGAAAAAGATTTTAAAAATATTATTCCATCAGAGCCAGAAGACAGAGTAAAGTATATTATTTCAAAGTTATTGCTGTCGATACTCAATGGAAGAAAAGAAAAAATAGAGTTTTTTGATCTGGAAGAAGAACTTTTCATTAGTACTTCTACTTTAAAGAAAGACTTTCGCAATATCGATAAAGTCTTAAAACCTTACGATCTTAAAATCAGTATCACAAAGAAAGATGGTGTGAAGATCGTAGGAGATGAGGCGAAGATACGATATTGTATTTCAGAATATATCTTTAACAGCAAAGGGTATTTTGGAATAGAAGAAAATCAATTTTATCAAAGTATTTTTAAAGAACAGGAAATTGAAAAATTAAGAGAAATTTTGCTTGATGTAATTTCGGTTTATAATTTAAGACTTACAGATCTGGCATTTAAAAACGTTTTGATTCATAGTTTGATCATGTTAAAACGCTTTGCAAGGCAAAAGAGTGTGACATACGAAGAAAATGATATCAAAACATTTGAAAAGAAAGTTGAATTTGAATGTGCTCAGGAGATCATCAAACGCATTCAGCAAGACTTTGAAGTAGATCTTGGAAATGAAGTTTATTATTTGACACAGCACTTGATCTCAAGTCAGAGATTTTTGATTGATGATCCAAAAGAAGATTATGAATATAAAAACGAAATTGAAAAAATTCTGATAAAGATCAAGGAAGAGACAAACATTGATCTTTCCGATGATAAACAGCTGATTAATGGATTGGCAATGCACTTGAGTGCGGCACTTCAGAGAATGCGGTTCGATATGAATATTCGAAATGAATTTTTAGATTCGATCAAGAATATGTATCCACTGGCATTTGAACTTGCAGTGATCGCAGGAGAGATCATTGAAGAGAATTTCCAGTTTAGGACACAAGAAAATGAAATCGGTTTCTTGGCGATGCATTTTGGAGCAGCATTGGAAAGAAAAGGGCTTAATGAGAAAAAACCAAGAAAGAAAGCAATTATCGTGTGCTATGCAGGAGTTGCAACAGCGATGCTGATTAAAGAAAAGATTGAACAGAATTTTGGACATAAGATTGAAGTGCTCAAAACATGTTCGCAACAGGAAGTAAGTCAAGAGTTGATCGATCAGGTGGATCTTGTATTGACAACGGCAGAACTTTCAGAACTTAAATCTGACAAAATAAAGAAAATAAATCTATTTTTGGATGAAACAGATATTCAGTTCATAGGAAATATTTTAAAAGAAGATCAAAAAGATGAAATTGATTATCGAAAGATTTTTCGAAAAGAATTATTTTTCTATGATGTGGAATTTAAGAATAAAGAAGAAATTCTTGAACATATGACAAGAGAGATGCAGATACGAGGATTGATCAGTAAAGAAGGAAGTAAATCCGTATTTAAAAGAGAAGAAATGTCGACGACAGAACTGGGCAATATGGTAGCAATACCGCATGCAATGTCAAATGACTCTGAAGAGGCAGTCGTATCCGTTATGATCTTAAAGAAACCAATCCTCTGGGAAAATGAAAAAGTGCAGGTTGTACTTTTACTCAATGTACCAAAGTCACAATACAATATGTGGGAAGTTGTATTTAAACGATTATATCAATATCTGATTGGTGATCAAGGGGTTACAAAATTGATCAAAGATAAAGATTATGATGATTTTATTCGTCATTTGGAAAGAAATGAATAGGAAGGAAATATCATGGAATCACTAGTATTAAATAAAGACAACGTTAAATTGAAGGTAAAAGCTTCTGATTGGGAAGAAGCGGTTAGAATTGGGGCAGGGATGCTTGTAGAACAAGGATGTGCAAAACAATCTTATGTTGATGGTATCATTGCTTCTGTCAAAGAATTAGGGCCTTACATTGTCATTGCAGATGGAATCGCAATGCCGCACACAAGACCAGAACAGGGAGCTATTGGGATCGGTTGTAGTCTGATCACACTGGATCAGCCAGTAAAATTTGATGGAGATGACAGTGAAGTAAAAGTTATGATCTGTTTTTCAGCAGTAGACAGTGAAAGCCACATGGATATTCTTAAGATGATCGTTGAGTTTGTAGAGCGCGGACTCATTGATGATATAGCTAAAGCAACGACTTATGAAGAGTTACTTGAAGTGATCAAAGAGAAATAGTTTTAAAAAAGAAAGGAGACGAAACTATGTTACAGATTTTAACAGTATGCGGAGCAGGACTGGGAAGCAGTTTTGCATGTCAGATGAGTGTAGACGCCGTATTAAAGGAACTGGGTGTGGAGGCAAAACTTGACCATACAGACATCTCTAGTGTAGGGGGAGCAAAGGCTGACATCATTCTTTCAGGAAAGAACTTTGAGAAACAGTTTGAGCGTTATACACTGGACTGTCCAACAATTTTTCTCGATCGATTGGTCGATAAAAATGAGATCAAAGAAAAACTGACACCGGTTTTAAAAGATCTTGGAGTTTTATAAAACTAGCAAAATAGAGAGTGAGGAGAAAAAATGCAGGTTTTAAATTTTATCATTAAGAACATCCTGACACAGGCATCTGTTGTCGTAGGACTGATCGCACTGCTTGGTTTAGTGTTACAGAAAAAACCAATTGGTACTGTTGTATCAGGAACAATGAAAACTATCTTAGGATTCTTAGTATTATCCGCAGGTTCAAGCGTTATCCAGGGATCATTAGCTATTTTTGGTGATCTGTTTAATAAGGCCTTTGGACTTAAGGGTCTTGTAGCATCTATCGAAGGTATTAACGGTCAGGCAATGACAGACCTTGGACTTGGATCAGAGATCGCTATCACATTAGCAGGTATCTTTATTGTTAATATTATTTTAGCTCGTATTACACCATTTAAGTACATCTTCTTAACAGGACAGGCTTTATTATGGGAATCTACACTTTGCGTAGTATTTGCTTACTTCTGTGGATTAAGAGGACTTCCATTGATCATCGTAGGATCAATCGTTGGTGGTGCATTCGCAACATTAATGCCAGCATTCGCACAGCCAGTTATGCGGCAGATCACCGGTAGTGATGATATCGCATTAGGACATTTCTGTACATTTGGATATATGTTCACAGCATTAATTGCTAAATTAACAGGTGATAAATCTAAATCAACAGAAGATGTTGCATTACCTAAGAGTCTTGAATTCTTACAGGATACATATTTATCAGTAATGGTAGTTATGGTGCCATTTTACTTGATTGTAGCAATCTTTGCAGGACCTAAAGCATGTGCTGAATACGCAGGAGCTACAAACTACATCGTATTCATGTTCTTACAGGCATTACAGTTTGTGACAGGTTTATACGTATTAATGGCAGGTGTTCGTTTACTGTTAGCTGAATTAGTACCAGCTTTCCAGGGAATCTCTATGAAACTGGTTCCAAATTCAAAACCAGCCTTAGACTGCCCAGTATTATTCCCATATGCACCAAACGCAGTAATCTTAGGATTCATCTTTACAACAATCGGATCTATCATCGGTATGTTCTTAACACCAATGCTTGGATTACCAATGATCTTACCTGGAGTTATGAGTAACTTCTTCGCAGGTGGTACAGCTGGTATCTTTGCTAACCAGGTTGGTGGACGTCGCGGAACGATTATTGGATGTATTGCACATGGTATCTTCATCATGATCTTACCAGCTTTACTTTCCCCAATGCTTGGACAGATTGGATTCCAGAACATGACATGTACAGACGTAGATACTGTAGTAACAGGATTCTTCTTCATGATCATTAAATCTATCGCAGGAATCTTCTAAGATTAGAAAGCAAAAGATCATTATAGAAAGTTATACAGGAGGGATGATCAATGTTTTTCTTTGGTAAAAAGAAGAAAGAAAAGAAGCAAGAGCAGGCAGTTCCTGTTGTAAATAAAGAGGAATTGATCGCGAAAGCTTCAGAAAAAGTAACAGAATTAGAAAGTAAAACAGGGGATGAGAGAGTTTCATTATTAAACGAAATCGGATCCCTGTATACACAAGCAGAAGAAACAGATCTGGCAATCCAATATTATGAAGAAAGCTTGGAACTTTGCAAGCAGCACGGAAAAGCGAGCACAGATCTAATGAAACTTTACAATAAAAAACGTCAAGAAGCTGCAGAAGCGAAAGATGATGAAAAAGTAAAGGAATATATGGATAAGGTTCAGAACCTGATGCAGATGTCAAAGGATATGATCCGAGGAAATGCATAACATTTACGGGGAGGAAATTCCTCCCTGCAAACATATAATTCATTCGCAACGTATAAGGCAAAATTAAAGGAGTAAAGAAATGTATAAAAATTTGATTGAATTATTTAAAGAAAATGAAGGTAAAGGAGCAGTAGGAGCATTCAACTTACATTGTTTTGAAATGCTTCCAGCAATGATTCAAGCAGCAGAAGAACTGAACGTTCCAATCATTATCCAGACTTCTCTTGGAACAGCTGAATATATTGGTTTTGAACCATTGATCGCAGCTGTAAAAGCTTTAGCAGAAAAATCTTCTGTAAATGTAGCTCTTCATATGGATCATTGTAAAAGCATTGAAGCACTGAAAAAAGCAATCGATCTTGGATATTCTTCTGTAATGTATGATGGATCTGCATTACCAATTGAAGAAAATATCAAAAATACACAAGAAGTTGTAGCATATGCTCATGCACATGGAGTATCTGTAGAAGGTGAAATCGGATCTATCGGTGGAGCTGAAGAAGGTGTTGTAGTAGAAAAAGACGCTGCGATGTATACAAAACCAGAAGATGCACTTCATTATGTTAATGAAACACATGTAGATGCATTAGCAGTATCTATTGGTACAACACATGGTCAGTTCAAATCTAAAGCTAAGATCAATTATGAATTATTAACAGAATTAAAAGCTAAATTAGGACCTGTTGGATTAGTTCTTCATGGAGGAACAGGAGTATCTGATGAAGATATGAAACGTTGTGTACGTGAAGGAATGAAAAAGATCAATGTGGGAACAGAATTAAATAAAAACTATATTGAAGTTGTCAGCAAAACATTCACAGCTGATGATGTAACACCACTGACATCTTTAAGAAATCTGTTAGGACCAGCAAATGAAAGAATCAAAGAAATTGTTATAGATAAGGCTTCATTATTTAAATTATAGGATTAAAAAGTTTAAATAACCCTCTTATATTATATAATTCATCAGGTGCGGCAGGGAGGAATGAATCCCTGCCGCATTTAACTTTTTAGAAAAATATCTATCATTTGAGCGGAGGAAATAAGCATGAAAAAAACGATCGTATTGCTTGCAGGATACCCGGCAACAGGAAAAAGTTATCTTTGTAATAAAATATTAGAAAAACTTCCAGACTTTTTGATCGTATCTCAGGATGATATGAAAGAAAAATTATTTGACCAGTATGGATTTGATAATATGGAAGAAAAAGTAGCCATTGAAAATCAGAGCTGGGAACAGTACTATGAAGTTATGGAAGAAGATCTTAAGAATGGGGATTCCATTATTTCAGATTACCCATTCAGTGTAAAACAGAAAGACAAGATTAAAAATCTTGCAGAGAAATATGAATATCAAGTTGTAACATTCCGCTTGATCGGAGATCTAGAAGTTTTATTTAAGCGTTCACAAAAGAGAGATTTGGATCCAAAGAGACATTTAAGTCATCTGGTATCACGTTATCATAAAGGTGATGTACTAGAAGACAGAAGCAAGGCAGATTGTCTTGTAACCTATGATATTTTTATGGATCGTTGCAAGAACCGTGGATACGGAACATTTGAACTGGGACATCTGATCGAAGTTGATGTAACAGATTTTTCGAAGATTGATTACCCAGCATTGATCAAAGAATTATGTGATCTTGTAGAAGAATAAAGGAGAAACAGATGGGAAGTATTTTTTGTATCGGACAGTCAGCGTATGATATCACGATTCCGCTTGACGGCGCGATCTGTGAGAATCAAAAATACCGCGTGACACAAAAAGAAGAATGTGGAGGCGGACCTGCATTTAATGCTGCATATCTGTGTGCAATGTGGGGAGAAAAAGTAGAATTGATCAGCAGGATCGGAAACGATACTTACGGGAAACGATTGTTAGAAATTGCTGCACAGGCTGGGATCGGAACCAATTATCTGATCAAGGATGATGAGATTGAAACACCGCATAGTTATATTTTTTCAAATCAGGAAAATGGATCAAGAACGTTATTTAATTTCCCAGGTGAGAAAAAAGACATTAAATATAAATATCCGGATGAAGAAGTCTCTGTTATCTTAAGTGATGGACACGAACCAGAGATCAGTGTGGAGGCAATTCATCATTATAAGAGTGCCATTTCAATCGTAGATGCAGGGACATGCAGAGAAAGTACAATGCAGGTAGCAAAAGAAGTAGATTATCTGGTATGTTCTGAAGATTTTGCAAGACAATATACAGGAAAGACGATCAATCTTAATGATCCAAAGAAAGCATGTGAAATCTTTGAAGAAGTAGAACAGATCAATCATAAGCATGCAGTGGTCACACTGGGAGAAAAAGGATTATTATATCGTAGAGATGGAAAGATCACATTGATGCCAGCATTTAAAGTAAAAGCAGTCGATACAAATGGTGCAGGGGACATTTTTCATGGTGCATTTGCATATGCGATCAAGCAGCAATTGGATTTTTATGATGTATTAAAAATAAGCTCTATGGCGTCTGCGATTTCCGTGCAGACATTAGGAGCACAATCCTCTATACCACAATTAACAAAAGTAACAAGCGAACTTCAAAAGAAGGGAAATCATTATGACAAGAGAAGATATCTTTAAAACTGTTGATCACACACTATTAGCCCAGACAGCAACTTGGGAAGAAATTAAAGAAATATGCGATGATGCGATCAAATACCAGACAGCATCTGTATGTATTCCAGCATCTTATGTAAAAAGAGCAAAAGATTATGTTGATGGGAAAATGGCAATCTGTACAGTGATCGGATTCCCAAATGGATATAGTACAACAGCAGTCAAAGAATATGAAACAAAAGATGCTATATTAAATGGTGCAGATGAAATTGATATGGTCATCAACTTAGGAGATGTCAAAGATAAACATTTCGATAAGATCAAAGGCGAAATTGCGTTATTAAAGAGCGCATGTGGAGATAAAATATTAAAAGTTATCATCGAAACATGTCTGTTAACAGAAGAAGAAAAGATTAAGATGTGTGAGATTGTAACAGAAGCAGGAGCAGATTTCATCAAAACATCTACAGGATTCTCAACATCAGGAGCAACATTTGACGATATTGCTTTATTTAAGAAATATGTTGGAGAAAATGTAAAGATCAAGGCAGCAGGAGGAATCAGTTCCTTTGATGATGCTAAGAAATTTATCGAACTTGGGGCAGACCGCCTTGGAACAAGTCGATTAGTAAAAATCGCTAAAGCAGAAGCTTAAAAATACAATTTGAGAATATTTATCGTTAACAAAAAGGAATGTTGCATTCGTGCAACATTCCTTTTATCATTTTTATATAGAATGATGAGAAGAGGAACAGTATATGTCAAAAGAGATATCAAAACAGGAAAAAGAAGATTATCTAAGTCTAATGTATGAAATGAAACGAAAAGAGAACCAGATTGTAAAATCCGACTTATCCAGGGAACTTGAAGTGCCGTTATCAAGAGTTACCAGAGTTACAGATGGATTGTTAGAAGAAGGATATCTGTTAAAGGACGAAGGAAGAAGAATGTTCTTAACGCCGATGGGATTATCCAAAGGGCAGCAATGTCTGGAAAGAAAACGATGCCTTACAGAGTTTCTGCGTTTGGTTTCTGGTGTTGATGGAAGTATTGCAAAAGAAAATGCATGTGCGATCGAACATGTTCTGGATGAACGCATTTTAACCGGAATCCGTATGTTTATGGAAAACCGTCATACATATTCATATATGACTAGAGGAAATGATTTAAATCTGATGTTTCCAGAAGGAAAGAGGATCATGCCGATCGCATTTTTTGAAAAAGGAACATCACATCCAAGAATTCTTTCGAAAGAATATCAGCAGTTTGAGAAACGAGTGGAAGTAGCGATCAGCAAAGAAAGTTACTTGTATTTAAAACCGATAGATTCAGATCTGCTGAAAAAAGAAATTCGCTACTGTTATGGAAATCAATGGATGTATGCAAAAAAAGAAAATGGAAAATTTGGAATTTTGACAGAGGCATTGGACTGTACGATTCGAAGAAACGACAAATTATCTGAAGGAATTGTAGAAATAGTAGTGTGTGATCATCATGAAGAAGAGATTATAGAAGAATCGGTTCGTATTTTAACCGTATCATTAATTTAGGAGTTTGACAATGTGTGATAAAACAATGGAAAATTATAAACCGAATATGTTTCAGTTACAATGCTTAAAAGCATTAGAGATACAGATTGAGGAAGGAAAAGGATACAACGAAGCAGAGATCGGAAGAAAGATGCAGGTAAACAGATCAACAATCTCCCGATGCTTCAAAAGATACCGAGAAGAAGGATTCCTGGAAGATAAGGAATTTACCAGAAAAGGAAAAGAATTCTTAGAATATTATAAAATGATCGAAGCAGATCTTTACCATTACTTTGCATCTATTGGAATTAACGAACAACAACAAAGACAGGCAGTTAATGGAATGTTTGATACAGCAGATATCGATACGATTCAGAAATTATGCCAGAAAGAGAAAATGCATCTAAAGTATGAAAGTATCGGGAAAAATGAAAGTAAAGAAATTACTAAGATGACTTACGAACAATTATGCAGCAGTCTAAAAAAAGGCATATATCAAGTCGCATTTTCCATTTATCGACAAGGAAAAGACTGGCAAAGTCTCTCTATGGCAGACCAAGGATTTGAAAAACCAGCATATCTGCATTTAAAGGGGGATAAAAACTATTTAGAACTAGCCGTCAGAGAAATGAAAGCAATGACAAAAGGTGGAGCGATGCTGTCTGGACATATTCAGACAGTCAAATGTAGAAGCAGCAAAGACGTTTTAACAGATCTTCCGATCCAAGATAAGAAAATACAGATTCCATTTGAAGATTTTGAGTTTGAGCAGTTGTCAGAAACAGAAATCACCGGGCAGATCCAACTGTTTATGACAAGCAGCGTTGGGGAGAAGAGAATGCCAGAGAGTATGGCGACACTGATTTTGAAAATTTAAATTGTATAAGTTGAAGGTCATCGAGTATTTAGAGAAAAAATGAAAGATAGCATGTGAGCAACACGAATTCCATTGTTGCTCACATGCTATCTTTCTTTTATTTCTCCCCCATACAGGCAAGTCTACTCTACAAATTCCACAATTCAATCGTTTTCAGCAGTTTTTCTTTCGTATCCACATCAAGTTGCATGATCGCATTATAAAGTTTACGATCAAGCGCAGTTTCTGAATATTCCGGATCCAGAGTACCAACGAGAGAATCCAGAGAGCAGCCACAAAGCTTCGCATAATATGTTAAAATACGCAGAGACATAGCAGTACGGTTATTTTCTACATTGCTGATATAACCAGGCGTTACACCAAGAGCCTCAGCAACTTGATTTTGTGTTAAACCCATTTTTTGACGGATATGTTTGATATGAGTACCATAATTTTCAGAGTTCATATGATAGAGTCCTTTCTATATTATTCATAACAAAATTATATAATAAATGATGATGAAAATGTAGCTACTAATAGAATAGAATCTGTGGAATGGATATAAATGGAATAATAAGGAATAATAAGGCTGAAAGCTGCTTTACATCAACACCTAGGAATGAAGCAAGAAAGCAATTGAGAATCATTATCAATTACTGACCATATGTTGCAGTGATGCAACAAGATGGACGAAATGAATATGATGTATCGGAAAGATATTGTCATTTTTAAAGAGAAATAGTAAAACATCTTTTGGTTGAACATAAGAATACAATATGGTAAAAATAAAACAGAACATGAACCTTCGGTGAGTGTAAAATAATAGCTAACAAAAAGAAAAAGAATCTAAGAGTGCGATCTTGGGTTCTTTTTCTTTTTTATCTACAATGGAAAAATAACAGATAAAAATTCAGATTTTTTGTCTGTATCAAAAAAATAAAATGAGAAAAACTCTTATTAACAATAATTTTGTTGCATCAATGCAACTTCAGAAAAATTAAAAAAAGAACGTAAATATCAAGAAAGTGAAAATTTTGTGAATTTTTCACTTTCTTTTTTTGTTCTCTTTGAAAAATTTGTTGTGATTGACATGAAAATAATAGTTATGGTAAATATTAGTCAAAACTAACTTTAAAAATATTATAAATTGATTACAACAAGGGAGGAAAAGAGAAACTTATGAAAAATCGTTTTTTAGCATTATTAATCTGCGCGATTTTGGTATTTTCAATTATTCCATTTGGAAAAAACATAAAAGCATCACAGACAAATAATAATGCAAAACAAGTAAATACGCCAGAACAGATGGCTGCAGTTATGAGAGAAAAAGCAAATAATAATACAGCCAGAATGAAAGGAAAAATAACTCAATCTCAGGTCAATGAAACGATTAAACAAAAATTGATCGTAAAAACAAGAGATGAGATTGAAAATACTTATGGTGCTAACAGTGTGTACTACTACACAGTGGGAAATTACCAGATTTTGTTTTATGACTCTGCAGAAGAGGCAAAGAATGCATGTGAGAAGTTAAAAAAGGATCTTCCAGGAACAACAATATTTCAAGATATACCAATCACACTAAAAGAAGCAGCAAAAGATAATGGATCAGATGAAGTGGCGGCATACGATGGAATTAAAAAAATGGGAATGGATCAACTTAAGGAAGAAAAAGACAGTTGGAAAAATAAAAGTGCCAAAGTTGCCGTGATCGACAGTGGAATTAATGTGGATCATCAATGGTTTAAGAACAGGCTAGATCGAGAAAACAGTATAAATCTTGCGTTGGATGAAGGAAATGAAGATGATAAAACGAAGCCAGCATATAGTGATACAAAACAAGGACATGGAAGTCATGTCGCAGGGATCATTACGCAGGCAACACCAGAAGAAGTACAAGTCATGGCAATTCGAGTATTTAGTGCTCTTGGTACAGCATCCTATGCAACGATCACAAATGCGGTGGATTATGCAGTAGAACATAAAGCAGATATTATTAATATGAGTCTTGGATTTGAAATAATGTCAGGATTTGAAAATGATCAGATAACTCTAATGGATGAAGCGTTTGCAAGGGCATTTAAAGCAAATACAACAGTATGTGCTGCGTCAGGAAATGAATACACAGATACTTCTAAAAGTTATCCAGCGAGCAGTCCATGGACGATCGCAGTTGGATCATTTGAGCCAGATGCAAAAGGTAACCTGATTCGTTCAGATTTTGCCAATAATGGAGAACTACTTGATTTTGTTGCACCAGGAAGAAATATCTATAGTGCATGGATCAATGGAGAAGAATCAACCAATACGATAAGCGGGACTTCTATGGCAACACCCCATATGGCAGCGGCAGCAGCTTATGTCAAAATGAAACATCCAGATTATAATCAAAGGGATGTATATGCGGCGTTTAAAGATAATGCAGTAGATCTTGGGGAATCTGGAAAGGATACAGAGTTTGGATATGGATATGTACATTTGGAAAAATATAACACAAATGAAGCAGCAGAATCTAAAGACGGAAAAGAATACCAGGCAATCTCAGCCCCGGCACAAATAAATAAAACAATGAATGATTCAGGAAAATCATTTACAATTGACGCAAAAATAACAAGAGGAAACGGAAATCTCACGTATGAAACAACAAATGAGAAAATTGCTACGGTCAAAGATGGAAAAGTAACGATCGTTGGACGTGGAAAATGTAATATCGTGATCAAAGCATCCGAGACAAAAGAGTATAAAGAAACAGAAGAAAAAGTAACGATCAAGATTGATAAAGGTTATCAAAAGATCAAAGTTCCAGTTACCTCATATAAGAAATATGTTTCAGACAAAAACTTTAAGTTAGAAGCATATGTTGAAGCACCAGGAGATGGGAAAGTTGAATTTATTGCAAATGAAAATGATGTTGTAAAGGTAAGCAAGGATGGAGAAGTGACGATTCTTGGACCTGGAACAGCAAGAGTATACGCAGTGGCAACAGGAACAAACAACTTTAACAGAGATATCAGTGATGCGATTGTGATCACGGTAGAAGAAGATAAGAAATCAGATCCTGATATAAAAAACAATGTTGAAAATACAACAACAGCAATGCAAAATGCAACAACACCAGACACAACAACAGTGATTCAAAATACTTCAACAACGAACACAAAAATAGCCGTGCCAAGAGTCGTTGTAAAAAAACTAAAAGCAGGAAAAAAACAGATCAGATTAACATGGAAAAAACAATCCAAAGTATCAGGATATGAAATACGATATGCAACAAAAGCCAATATGAAAAAGGCGAAACGGATCAAAGTAAATGCCAAAACGGCAAGTAAAACGATCAAAAAATTAAAATCAAAGAAACGATATTATATTCAGATCAGAGCATATAAAACAAACGATCACAAAAAGATTTATGGAAATTGGAGTATAAAGAAAACATTAAAAACCAAATAACAGGAAGGAAAAGAAATGAGAAGAAGGAAGTTATATAGAGGATTGGCAGTTGCATTTTCAGCAATCCTTCTGGCAACAAGTAATCCAGCAACATTACAAAATGTTGCTGCAAAAGGAATTCATTTACAAAAAAAAGCAAAGGCAAAGATGATCCTGGAAGATCCGACGGAGAATGGAGCTTATACATTATCAATGACGATCAACAAAGAAGGAACATCTGAGGAATCAATGCTAAGCGGATTTATTGATCCAAAGATTAAAGTTACTGTTCAGGATGGAAAGACATGGGTAAATATCCTTAGTACAACATATGCAGATATGATGTACGATATCACACTTGGAGATTCAGAAGGAAATTATAAAACATCTGAAAAAACTCCAGTAGGAGAAAAAAATTCTGCGGACACTTATAATATGTATGAGTATAAGATTCAGATCAATAAATTGTCAGACATCACAAAAATCGCAGTATTGGCAGAACCTATGGGAGGAAGCAGAGACAATATAGGAAATTATGAAAAATATACAAAAGCGGATATAGAAGATATGTCGATCGAGAGAGGATGGACAGGCTTTGATGCCATCAAAGATCAAGATCAAAAACCAACAGGAAAAGAAGCACTGAATCAGGCGTTGATCGATTATGGACTGGATAAGAATAATGATGGAACTGTCACAAAAGAAGAAATTCAGCAATACAAAGGTGACAAGATGGAATTACAGAATTGCAATTTAAGTAATGAAGGATTGGAATTGCTCAAGTACCTTCCGGAGTCTGTGACAACCCTTGATCTTTCTTATAATAACATAACTGAGCTTCCATCAGATCTGTTGATGATGATGCCACAATTAGAAAATTTCTATATGGAAAATAGTAAACTTACGTCTATCCCAAAAGGATTCTTCAAGAGCAACACAAAACTTAACTGGATCGCATTGGATGGAAACGAGATTACAACATTAGAAGATGGAACATTCAAAGGACTAGATCAGCTGACGATCTTAGGACTCGAAAACAATAAGATTTCAAAAGTTGATAAGAATGCCTTTGAAGGTATGAAAAAAATAGAACAGCTGAGTTTATATGGAAATAATCTCACAACATTAGAAGATGGAAGTCTCAAACCATTGGCAGGATCATTAAAAATGTTGTTTTTACAGGAAAATAATATGGAAAGTCTTCCAAAAGCAGTAGAGGATTGTTCCTCATTGACGGAACTGCATGCATGGGATAATGGAATGAAAGATATCAGCAAAGTTGATTTTTCAAAACTTCCGGAATTGACAGAATTAAACCTTATGCATAATGAGATAACACAGATTCCAGAAAATGTATTTGCAAAAAATACAAAACTTGATGGTTTGGATCTGTTTGATAATGATTTGACCTCTGTATCACCAGATATTCTTCCAAATGGAGTTAGTCTAAGGAAACTGGACCTTAAATTCAATAACATGCAGATCATAGATAAAAAGCTGATCAATAAAAGCCAGTCATATAATAAATTTTATCCACAGAAGTCCGCAATGGAATTAAGACTAGAGAAAAGCGGTGATCAAGAGATGAAATGGTCACAGCAGTTAAGTGCGTTGGATTTGATGTTCTGGTATGAAGAAACAAATGATGCAAAGAAAAAAGAACTTCAGTCAGTTGATGAATATAAAGAATATCTGAAAGAACAAGGATATGCGGAAGGCGATTTTACAAAGACATTAAAAGATTTGTCATATCAGTGGGATATCGTAACCAAAATTCAAAAGAAAGACACAAATGGAAGATTTGTAACGATCGATCAAAGAATCAATGAGGGAAAAGCAGACGAAATGGATGGTTCTTTCAAGTTTACAGAAGATGGAACGTATCGAGTTGTAAAGGATGTTTATGGTTACATGAGTTCTATGAGAAATTTCTTATTTGAAGCAAAATCAAATGAAGTAACAATTGAAAATAAGAAAGAAGACAAGAAGGAAGATAAAACAACAGCAACAACGCCAACTTCGCAAATAACAACAATAAAGAAGAAAGAAATACAAATAGCAAAACCATCAAGGGTTGTAAAGCTTAAAATAAAAAAATCTTCAAAGAGATCTGTGAAAATAAGCTGGAAAAAGCAGAAAAATGCATCAGGATATGAAGTTTACAGATCAACGAAGAAGAATAAATCGTTTAAGAAGATCACAACATTGAAAAAAGCTGGAAAAGTAATTTATGTTAATAAAAAACTGAAGAAAGGAAAAACATATTATTACAAAGTACGTGCTTATAAAGTAGTATCTGGCAAAAAAGTATACGGAAAATTTTCAACGATCAAAAAAATTAAGATCAAAAAATAATCTACAAAGGAGAAAATGATGAGAAAAAGAGTATTAACATATTCACTGGCAGTAGCACTGGCAGTAGCAATGGCAGTTCCACAGACAGTAATCTTATCAACAGGTATTGTACAGGTAAAAGCGGCAAATACAGAAACTGGATTAAAAACAGGAATTGCGATCACAAAAGCAGAATGGGGAAAAAACTGGTCAGGAACAGAAAATTATATTAAATTTACTGAAATGGATAAATATGCATCTACTTCTTCAGATTATTGCAGTAAGATCAATAAAGTTGTAGTGAACGACAAGGAATATCCAGTTTATGATGAAGAAGGAAAAGATAATTATTATTCAATGACATATTCTGATGGATTTTGTGTATATATGGGATCGATCAAAGATGGCGAAAACACAATTATTGTTTCAGCAAATGGTTACAAAGATAAAAAGATCATTGTGAATGTCGACAAAACAGCAAAAACAGTAACTTTCGTTTCACAGATAGATTTGAAATCAGGAGATGCAGTGATCGATAAAAATGCGTTAAATAATATGATCACAGCAGCAAAAGCATATACGAAAGAATCGGCATCTGATGAAAAATGGAATGCATTCCAGGAAGCGATCAAAACAGCAGAAGATGTATATAATAAAGAATCTGCAACTCAGGATCAGATCGATCAGGCAGTTGCTGCATTAAGGGAAGCAATTGATACGTTTAAAAAAGAAGATCCAACATTAAATCCAACAGAAGATGGTGTATATACAGTTACACTTAAAGCAACAAAACAAGGCAGCAAGGAACCCTCTTCCTTAGGTGGATATTTTGAAGGAAAAGCAAAACTGACAGTAAAAGATGGAGAAATGAAATTATCCATGTTAAATATCTCCATGGCGAAATACTTACTTGACTTCACATTAGAGACAGATGGAACGTTTGCCCAAGCAACAAAAGAAGCGTATGGGGATGCAAATAGTGATGGTTCTTATGATGCATATGAATATACAATGAGCATTAAAGATCTGAGCAAAATACATACAGCGGCAGCTTTAGTATCCGTTATGGGATCTGAATCTGATAAAGGTAACTATGACAAATATATGAAAGCGGATATCACATTCACATCTTTGGAAAAAGGATGGAAAGGATATGATAAAAAAGATGCGAACCAGACCCTGGTTGATGCATTGATCGAAGCAGGAGCTGATACGAACAATGATGGAGAAATTACCCAGGAAGAATTAGCAGCATTTAATGGAGACGAAGGAAGTCTGGATTTATCAAACAAGAATTTGAGTAATATCGATCTGTTAAAAGGTTTATCAGATAAGATTAAAGAATTGGATCTTTCAGGAAATAAGATCACAGAAATTCCAGAGGGATTTTTTGATAATATGACAAATCTTGAGTATGTAGATTTGAATTCAAATCATATAAAAGCTCTTCCAGAAAATGCGTTTAAAAATACAAAAAAATTGAATTGGATCAATATAAGAGCAAATAATCTGACGGAGATTAAGAAAGATACACTGTCAGGATTGGATAAATTAGTATATCTTGAACTGGATAATAATAGTATCACGTCTGTAGAGGCTGGGGCACTGGATGGAGATACAAGTCTAAAGCAGCTATCCATTTCAGGAAATGAATTAAATGCATTACCAGATCATCTCTTAGATGATGCTGGAGATACGATTAATTTTATTGAATTATCCAATAACGAGTTTGTAAAACTTCCAAACTGTATCAATGCAGCAACAAAGAAATTGCGAAAGATCAGTGCATTCAATAATGCATTAGAAGACATTTCGAATATTGATTTTACAAAGATGTCAAATCTTGAGGAGGTTAATTTCTACAAGAACTATATTGCTCAAGTGCCAGATGGAACATTTGCAAAGAATAAAAAACTATATTCTGTAGATTTCCACGATAATCAGATCTCCAATATTACAGAGAAGGCATTTCCTGAAACATTTGAAAACGATTATGATGGAGTACTTCACAAGCTTGATCTTACGTTAAATAATATCAAAGTTGTGGATCCGGCAGTGATGAAAAAATCAGACACAGCGATCAATAAATTTTATCCACAGAAGAACGCGATGAATCTGGAACTAAAGGAAGATAACGGTCAGAAGATTAGTTGGAGCCAGGATTTAAGTGTATTAGATCTTGCATTCTGGTTTGATAAGACAGCAAGTGACGAAGCCAGAGAAATAGAAACGGTTGAAGATTATAAAGATATGCTGGAGCAGAACGGATGGAAAGATAAAAATATCGTAGAAGTTATGGATGAAAAATATGACTGGGATATTATTACAGAAGTTCAGAAAAAGAATGCAGATGGTACATGGGAGACAGTTAAAGAAGATACAGAAACTGATCAGGCAGAAGAATTAAAAGGGAACTTTAGTGTATCAAATCTGGGAACATACAGAATAAAGAAAGTCTTAAATGCGACATTAAATGGAACAAAACAATACCGTTTTACTGTATATTCAAACGAATTAGCAGTATCTAAAAACGATGATAAAAAACCATCAAATACAACAGCCGAACAGAAACCATCAAGTGCAACAACTGAACAAAAGCCATCGGATACAACAACGACACAAAAATTATCAATGACAACAGTGAAAGATATTCTTAAGAAAGTGTCAAAGATTAATCTGCAAAATCTGAAAAAACGTAAGGTGCGTATTACATGGAAGAAAGTAAAGAATGCAGATGGATATCAAGTTTATCGAGCAACAAAGAAAAACGGAAAATATAAGCTTGTTAAGGTAGTAAAAGGTAATAAAAAAGTAAGTTACACAAATACAAAGTTAAAGAAAAATAAAAAATATTACTACAAAGTTCGTGCTTATCGTACAGTTAAAGGTAAGAAAGTATATGGTGCATTCTCCTCAAAGAAAAGCATATTGATCAAAAAATAAATGAGAAGAATTATCAATAAAACACAAGGGGTTGCACGCCTGCAACACCTTGTGTTTTATTGATAAATGGCAGAAACACGTGTTTTTTTAAAGAAATTTTAAATTTAAAATATCAGATATGAACGATTTTGAAAAACTTGTTTTCGTTGACGGAGAATATTGATGCATGATAAAAAAGAAGTGAGTTAATTAAAACTAACCGATAATGCCTATAAATTAAGAGAAGGAGAGATTATGAGAAAAACTAAATATCATATAAAGAAAAAAATCATGCCATTATTGTTAGCTGTTGCAATGGCTGGAACAGCGACACCCATATATGTAGCACATCCAGCAATTGTAAAGGCAGCAGTGTCTAATGCATTTGGAACAAACAAAATAAGTTTGTCAGCTGGTTCTTATACAGTTCCAGTGTCGTTAAAAAAAGCAGATGATGTTGAACAGAATTCAATGGCGGCCGGGGCTGTAGGTGAAAATGCAACATTAGAAGTAGCAGAAGATGGAACAGCAAGTTTAGAAGTTGAATTAAAAGCATTAAATCTTTATGGAATGACAGGTGCAGCAAAGGATTTAAAAGTTTATCAGGGAAACGATACAAAATCAGAAACAAAAGATGTGACTGTTGAGAAAACAGATGAAGCTGGTAATCCAACAAAGATTAAATTTACAATTCCAGAGAGTGCAAAGACAACCGATGGTATCTATCTTCATATGATGATCAGTCCGATAGCAAAGGAAACAGATGCATTTTTAAAGGTTGATTATGCAAGTCTTAAGGGAAATGAAAACGTATCAGATGGAACAAAAGAAAATACGATTCATATTGCACAGTTCGGTGGATACGATATTAAAACAACTGTTACATACAAAGATGGAAAAGTGACAGATCTTCAGATTAAAGGAGAAAATTTCGAAGGAAAATATGCTAAAGAAAATGAAAATATCTACCTTCCAAAAGCGATCAATAAAATCAAAGACCAGATACAAGGTCTAGATATCACAGATCAGAATTCCTTTGACAAAGTCGATACAGTGTCTGGAGCAACGACAAGTGCTTCCGCGATTAAAAATGCAGTTATGGAATCTCTAGGATTAACATCAAAAGAGGAAGTTCTTGCACCAGCACCAAAAACAGTGGAAGAAGGTACTTATGGGATTCAGATGAAAAACATGACAAGTACAGTAGAACATAGCTTGTCTGCAGCAAATTCTGAGAATAAAGTAACAGCAACATTAAAGGTTGATAAAAATAGAAAGATGACATTATCATATCCAGTGGTTACAAAAGAAGCAATGGATGTATTAGCTTTTAATGGGTATTATAATGGATCAGATCTGACAAAAGAAGGATCCGAAGAAACAAAAGATGGAGAGAGTGTAACAACTGTAAATATGCCATTAACAGGTGATAAACCAGAATTAACTTATAAAGCAAACTTTAAATTGTATGTACCAGCAATGAGCAATTTAAGTGGTGAACATGGTGGAATTACATTTGATCATGGAAAGTTTGATACAGATGCTCAGATCACGTTATATTGGGATACATTAAAAGAAAAGAAAGACAAAGAAGTACTTTCTGATGGAATCTACAAAGTAGATGCAAAGATGTTAAAAACAAATGGAAAACATCTATCAATGGCAAATGATGCGATCGCACATAAAGTAAAGTTAACAGTAAAAGATGGAAAATATTATGTCACATTAAACTTAAAGGCAATGAATATTCCATTCGGTGGACAGACATTCCATGGATACTTAAACAAGATCCAGTACATTGAAAATGGAACAGAAAAAGACGTTACAGTTGATCAGATTCAGAAAAACACGAATGGTGACATTGTATCCGATGAATTTGGAAGCAATTATCCTGATCTTGTAACATTCCCATTGACAGATGAAGCTGTAGAAACAGGAATCGCACCAATGCAGGTATTTATACCAATTATGGACAGCATTGCATCAGGAATGGGAACTCAGAAAATGAATCTTTCCTTAGATTTTACATCAGTCGTTAAAACAACAGCAGATGATAAAGATTTTAGCAGTGAAGATGTAACAGAAGAAGCACCAAAGAAAGAGGAACAAAAACCATCAACAACAGTTCAGAAGCCAGTTGCAACAGTCCAGAAGCCAACTGCAACACAGACGACAACGACTGTAAAGTTAGTAGCAGTCACAGGTCTGAAAGTTAAGAATTCTTCCAAGAAAACGGCAACAGTAACATGGAAGAAAGTCAAAAGTGCAACAGGATATATTGTATATCGTGCGACAAAGAAGAATGGTAAATACAAAGCAGTTAAGACGATCACAAAAGCTTCGACAACCAAATTTAAAAATAAGAAACTGAAAAAGAAAAAGACATATTATTATAAAGTCCGTGCAATTAAAAAAGCAGGAAAGAAAGTAACATACAGTAAATATTCAAAAGCAGTTTCTGTAAAAATTAAAAAGTAACAGGAAACAAATGATAAAGCCGCTGTAAACCTACAGGGGCTTTATAGTCCCCATAAAAGAGTAGAAAAAAATCATGAAAAAAGCACAATATTTTCGTTTTATCAGCTGTGTCATTTCCGTTATATTATGCTGTCTGGCTGGTGCTGCATTTGTAGATCATAAGGCAGCAGCGGATGAAAAAAATACATTAGAAGATGGAACTTATACTATGCAAAGTTTCTTAAGAAGTGCCTCATCAGATCAGGCTTCTATGGGAAATGCAGGGATTGTTCAGCCAATACAAGTGATCGTAAAAAATGGAACGTATACAGTAAGAGCAGAATGCAAGGCACTGAGTACAAAATTAGGAAAGCTTGATTTTACAGGATATCTTGCTCAGATGTCTTATTTTCCAAACTGGAAGACAACATCTGGAAAGATCGAGGCACCAGAAAATGAAACACCGATCCCGATAAATATAGAATCATATTTTGAAAATACATATGACAGCTATAATGATCCTAAGACAGGGACAGATTCTAAGGTAAAAGGGAAACTATATCCACATTACATGAATTTTCCAGTGAATTATCAACAAGAAGAGATGTGGGTTCAAGTTTATGTGCCTGTTATGGAAGCAATCAGCAAAGGGAGTGGTCTTCAATATGCAAGATTTCAATTTGACTGGAGTACATTAAAGAAGGTAAGTGACGAGACGAAAATTGAGTCATCTGTTACAACACAGCAAGACAAACAAACAACAACTACAGCAAAGAAAAGTCAAGTTAAGAAAACTACAACAAAGAAATCAAAGCTAAATATAAAGAAATTAGAAGATGGGGTTTACAGTATTTCTGGCAAGATGTTAAAGACAGATAAGAAGACAGAGTCCATGGCAAATGAAGCAATCAATCACAAGATAAAACTCACAGTCAAAAATGGAAAATATGATATAACACTTGATTTTAAAGGATTGAATATTAGTTCAAGTTACGGCTATTTAAGCAAGATCAAATACTTTACGAATACTTATAAGATCGATCAATATAAGGTACCAACAGGTTCGTTAAAAAATGTAACCGTGGATTCTTATCAAAAAGACACAAAAGGAAAGAAAGTCAGAGATTCTTATGGAAGTGATTACCCAGACCAGGTAACATTTCCATTGATATCAAAAGCAAAAAATGACGGATATGTTCCATTACAAGTGTTTGTTCCGATTATGGATGCGATCAGTCCGGGAAGTGGTACACAGGCTGTATATCTGAAATTAGACCTTAATTCTATAAAGGCAGTAAAAAATTCAAAGGAATTTGTATCAAATGATAAAAATACAGAAAAAAGCAGTACTACAATGACAACAAATTCTTCAAATACTTCTTCAGCAGGAAGTCATGAGAAAGTTACGATTCAAAGTTCAAAATTACCAGAGACAACACAATCCAATGTACAGGGACAATCAGCTGTGGAAGAAAGAAGTCTTAATACTGATCAGGTTTCAACATCAACAAACAGTGGAAGTCAGACATTACAGGAAGATAAGGAAGAAACACCGATCATAGTACCATCGATCATGAGTGTATTACTTTCTATTCTAGGTATAGTTTATAAAGTGAGGAGCTGGGGATTATAAAAATGAAAAAACATATTGTTCAATTAAAAAACTGGATATTGATTCTAGTGGTGCTCCTGTCTTTTGAGAGTCTTTCAAAAGATGTAAAAGCAGCATCAGGAAATGTCTACAGTTGTCAGATTGCAAGAACATATGAGCATCCCGTGACTGGAAAAGTAGAAGATTCTGGAGGAAGTTCATCGAAAGCAACTGGGCAGGGAATGGTCGAAGGAGCAATATCATCCAAAGGATTATTGGAAGTAACAGACTCTGGGGGTTATTATCTGACATTTCGTATAAGTCTCGTAGATTATACATCTGATCTGAGTTTTTCCGTACAGAAACGAGGAGCATCAGGATTTCAAACACAATCTGTAACACAGACAGCGACAGGAAAAGATAATAATGGAACAACAAAAGATTTAAGGATCAAACTTCCATCCCAAGACAGTATCATCCGTTGTTCCATGTATGTAAAACCAATGGGAAGAAACGTCATCTTCTATTTCTACCCAGGTAATTATACTGCAGGGAATTCCGTAGGTATGAAGGCTTTGATGGTCACAACATCATCTTCCGATACGCAGACATCAAACAACAACCAGACAACAGCTGACACAAATAATACAGCCAGCCAACAGACAACAACTGCATCCCAAGGAGCTGCAACACAAAGCAGTGACGATTCCTTAAGCAACGCCCAGGGACTTAGTTTATCTACGGCACCGAAGACGACCACAAAGAAGAAAACATCTTCTGAAAAGTCTGTGGGAACATGGATTTTGATCTTAACGGTTTCTATGACATTTTCAGGATTGGTCTTACTTGGAGTGGCAGCGACGATCGTTTACTATTACCGCAAAAACTGGGATAAATGGGGTGGTGATCAGGATGAATATGATGAGATTTACAACGATGAAAACTAAATTAAGAAAATATCCGAGCATTTTTTTGATCCTGTTGCTTGCAATTTCCTCTTGTTTCCTGACAGGTTGTGTAAACCAGCACCCAAAAGACAGCAAAAAGAGCAGTCAGGGAGAGAGCGTGGAAACTATGCTTGAGATCACAGATCCAAAGGAAAAACAGGCAGTGTTAAATGCAAAGGCGAAAGTCAAAGCATTGTCAGGCAATCCAAGGATCGTCGCAACATCTCCGGCTGTTGCAGATATTTGTGACAAGCTGGATCTTGATCTTGTCGGTGTACCAAAGAGCAGTGTTTCCAAAATTCCATCAAGATACAAAAAGGTAAAGAAAGTCGGACTTGCCATGAGTCCCGATATGGAAATCGTATCTTCTTTAAATCCTGATTGGATCTTAGCTCCTTCTTCTCTGGAAACCGACTTAAAACCAAAGTTTGAAGAACTGAAGAATACGGAGTATGCATTCTTAAATCTAAGAAGTGTGCAGGGAATGTACCGTTCGGTTCAGGAATTAGGGGAAATCTTTGGGAAGCAGCAGGAAGCCGAGAAGATGACCAAAGAGTTTACAACATTTTATAAAAGTTATACAAAACGAAATAAAAATAAAAAACATCCCAAAGTTCTCGTACTGATGGGACTTCCAGGAAGTTATGTCATTGCGACAGAGAATTCCTATGTTGGAAGTCTGGTCAAACTTGCTGGTGGTGAAAATGTTTACCAGAATACGGATCAGGAGTTTTTAACCGTCAATACCGAGGATATGAAGAAGAAAGAACCAGATATCATTGTCCGTGCGGCACATGCACTTCCAGATCAGGTGACAAAAATGTTTAACGAAGACTTTGAAACTAACGATATCTGGAAACATTTTGAAGCTGTGAAGAACAAACGGGTTTATGACCTGACATATGAATACTTTGGAATGAGTGCAAACTTCAAATATAAGAAAGCATTAAGTGAATTAGAAAAAGATTTTTATCAGAATACAAAAGGAACACAGGAGGTGAAAGAATAAATGTTTTTCAAGAAGGTAAAAAAAGCAGACCTTGAAGCAGTTAGTTCGAGAAATGCCGATCAGGAGAGGCAGGAAAATAAAATGATGCGAGCATGGATTTCCTTTGGGGTTGTCATTATATTGTTAATTCTTTTATTCTTTGCCTCTATTAATATCGGAAGTCTGAAAGTTGGATTTGGGGAGCTCCTTTCTGGTCTGTTTGTCAAATATAACAAAGACGTGGCAACGATCTATGATCTGCGTTTTCCACGAATCATCATTTCAATGTTAGCAGGAGCGGCCATTGCGGTTTCTGGTGTGTTATTCCAGGCGGTATTGAAAAATCCACTGGCAGATCCGGGAATTATCGGTATCTCAAGCGGGGCAAGTTTTATCGCTATCATTATTACGGCATTTGCACCAACACTATATTTCTTCACACCGATCGCAGCATTTGCAGGTGGTGTGGTCGCATTTTTCATGGTGTATTGTTTGTCATGGAAGGGTGGCTTAAGTCCGATGAGAATTATCTTAACTGGTGTGGCAGTAAACAGCTTATTTACTGGGTTATCCAGTGCCTTAAATTCTATGTCCGGCGGGGACAGAACTGGTGTGGCAGCAATCGTTGAGGCGAATATCACACAGAAGACATGGGATGATGTCACAACATTGCTTCCATATGTGGTTGCAGGATTATTCCTTGCAATGTTATTTACACAGGAATGTAATCTGTTATCTCTGGAAGATAAAACCGCAAGAAGCTTGGGAGTGAATGTCAATGTCACAAGAATCGTGATCTCACTTGTTGCAGTCTTACTTGCAAGTATTTCCACAGCCGTTGCAGGTGCGATCAGCTTCCTTGGATTGATCGTTCCACATATCGGAAGAATTTTAGTCGGAAGCAACCATAAGATGCTGATCCCGTTTTCTGCATTTTTTGGGGCATTTACCTTTTTGCTGGCAGACACGATCGGACGTACGATCGCAGCACCAAATGAAGTCAGTGCTGCCGTGATCATGAGTGTTGTCGGTGGTCCGTTCTTTATCTTACTATTAAGGAGGTCTGGAAGATATGGCAAATAAAGAAGAACTCCTTGCAAGATTACAAGAAGAGAAGCCAGCGATGGAAGTCAGGGACTTATCCTTTGCATATGGAAGCAATCAGATTCTAAAAGATATTTCCTTAATGATCAAAGAAGGTAAGATCACAACGATCATGGGAGCCAATGGATGTGGAAAATCAACACTGTTTTCTCTAATGACAAAGAATCTGAATCCAAACCGTGGAAAAGTTTTTCTGCATGGAAAGAATATCAAGAATTTAAAGTTAAATGAATTTGCAAGAAAAGTATCGATCGTTCATCAGTATAATCAGGCGGCCGATGATATCACCGTGGAACGACTGATCTCTTATGGTCGTACCCCTTATATGAAATTAATGGGCGGCAAAAGTGAGGAAGATGAGAAACTGATCGATCATGCGATCGAAGTGACAGGACTTGAGGAATTCAGGAACCGCGAGTTAAGTCAGCTTTCTGGTGGCCAGAGACAGCGAGTCTTTATCGCAATGGCACTGGCACAGAACACGAAGATCTTATTCCTTGATGAGCCAACGACGTATCTGGATATCCGTTATCAGTTGGATATTCTGCGACTAGTCAAGAAATTAAACAGGGAATACGGAATTACGATCGTGATGGTACTTCATGAGATCAATCAGGCCATTCATTTTTCTGATGAAGTCATTGGATTAAAAGACGGAAAAGTATTGGTACAGGGAGATCCAAAGGATGTGATCACAACCGAAAGTATCAGTGAACTTTACGATGTTCATTTAAATGTAGCAGATATCGATGGACAGAAATTTGTTCTGACAGTATAGAATATTAATAAAAAAGGAGATGAAAAATATGAGAAAAAATCCGA
This sequence comes from Anaerostipes hadrus ATCC 29173 = JCM 17467, assembly GCF_030296915.1. Classification (NCBI taxonomy): domain Bacteria; kingdom Bacillati; phylum Bacillota; class Clostridia; order Lachnospirales; family Lachnospiraceae; genus Anaerostipes; species Anaerostipes hadrus. The sequence continues at coordinate 500,371 of NZ_AP028031.1, forward strand.
TCCGATATGTGTGGATGGCACTTGGAATCTTATGTCTGGTGCTTGGGACGATAGGGGTTGTACTTCCAATCCTGCCGACGGTTCCATTTTACATGGCAACAGTGTTTTGCTTTGCAAAGGGCTCAAAAAGACTTCACGATTGGTTTTTAGGGACAAGTCTTTACAAGAAACACTTGGAAAGCTTTGCAAAAGAGAAAGCAATGACGAAGAAAACAAAGAGATCCATCATTGCGATGGTAACGATCTTAATGGCAATCGGTTTTATCATGATGAACAACGTACCGATCGGTCGTGTTGTTCTTGTGATCGTATGGATTTTTCATTTCTTATATTTCGGACTGAAAGTAGAAACTGTCAAAGAAGAGAAAGCAAAGGAAATAATATATGATTAAAACAAGATTGGTAAAATTACTTTCCCATACAAAAAAATATATTGTACAGATGGTCCTGTGGCAGTGGATCGCATTATTAGGGCAGATCGCAGCGATCTTTTCCATTGGAAGAATGGTGGACTGTATTTTGATGCACCAGATGAGTAATCAGGTGATCCTTACAACATTTATGGTTTTGGTGGTTGCAGTAGCGATCCGTTTCTTATGTGATCAGATGGCAACAAGGGCGTCATTTGCAGCAAGTGTTGATGTGAAAAGAATTTTACGAGAAAAGATCTATGAGAAATTGTTATGTTTAGGGGCTTCTTATCGGGAACATGTTTCAACATCAGAAGTCGTACAGATGAGTACCGAAGGTGTGGAGCAGCTTGAAATTTATTTTGGGAAATATCTTCCGCAGTTGTTTTACAGCATCTTAGCACCAGTAACATTATTTATCATTTTATCCTTTATCAGTTTAAAGGCAAGTGCGGTACTGCTGATCTGCGTTCCATTGATTCCGATTTCAATCGTTGCGGTGCAGAAACTCGCAAAGAAATTATTGAATAAATACTGGGGACTATACACAACATTAGGAGACAGTTTCCTTGAGAATCTTCAGGGAATGACAACATTAAAGATCTATCAGGCGGATGAAATGAAAGCGGTTGAGATGGATGAGGAAGCGCAGAATTTTCGTAAGATCACGATGAAAGTTTTGACAATGCAGTTAAATTCAACCAGCGTCATGGATATCATAGCCTACGGTGGCGCTGCTGTCGGAATGATCACAGCGATTCATCAGTATATTGCTGGAAATATCACGATTGGCGGAGCATTGATCATTTTATTGTTGGCTTCAGAATTTTTTATTCCGTTAAGATTGTTAGGATCATTTTTCCACATTGCGATGAATGGAATGGCAGCGAGTGATAAGATTTTTGGACTGCTTGATCTGGAAGAAGGAGAGAGCGGAGAATCCAAGTTTCCACAGGGAGAGTTAGAGATTTCACTTGATGATGTTCATTTTGCTTATGAAAAAGATCGTGAAATCTTAAAAGGAATCACAATGAACTTCCCTGCAAACAGCTTTATTTCTTTTGTTGGGGAATCTGGCTGCGGAAAAAGTACACTGGCAGGGATCTTAACAGCGAGAAATCGTGGATATACTGGAAGTGTCAAGATCGGTGGTGTGGATATCTCCGATATTATGGAAAATGAATTGATGTCCCATATGACGAAGATCACACATAACAGTTATTTATTTGCAGGAACAGTCAAAGAAAATCTTCGTATGGCAAAACCAGATGCAAGCAAAGAAGAGATGGAAGAAGTGTTAGAGAAAGTAAATCTTCTGGCATTTTTAAAAGAACAGGATGGATTACAGACTGTCTTGTCAGAACGCGGGGAAAACTTCTCAGGTGGTCAGAGACAGCGTCTGGCACTTGCAAGAGCGCTGCTGTTTGATACACCGATCTACATATTTGACGAAGCGACATCCAATATTGATATGGAAAGTGAAGAAATGATCATGAATGTCATTCGGGAATTATCAAAGACAAAGATGATCTTGTTTATTTCCCATAGATTATCCAATGTTGTAGATTCTGACTGTATTTATATGATGAAAGATGGAATTGTTGCAGAAGAGGGAACACACGAACATTTAATGCGTAAAAAAGGTGCATACCAGCATTTATTTGATAAGCAGAAGGAACTGGAATCTTATGCTGCAAATATGTCATGGAATGAGTCTTTAAAGAAGAAGGTGGTGTAAGATGGAAAATACAACAAAACAAAGAAGAAGTTCCATAAAGATTATGGGGAAAATGATCGGTCTTGTAAAACCACTGGCACACATTATGACAGCGGCAGTGCTTCTTGGAACCTTAGGGTATCTGTGTGCCATTTTCCTGACGATCACAGCCGGACATGGTGTACTTCTTGCTATGAAAGGGCAGCGTGTGACGAAATATCTGATTATTTTGGTGGTTCTTGCAGTGATGCGTGGAATCCTCCATTATGCAGAACAGTATTGTAACCATTTTATTGCATTTAAACTGTTAGCGATCATCAGACATCAGGTATTTGCGGTACTTCGGAAGCTTTGCCCAGCTAAATTAGACGGCAGGGAAAAGGGGAATCTGATTTCAATCATCACAACCGATATTGAATTATTAGAAGTATTCTATGCACACACGATCTCTCCAATCATGATCGCAATTTTAACTTCATTGATCATGGTTGTATTTATCGGAAGATTTCATGTCTATGCAGGAATCTTTGCAGTCTGTTCTTATCTTCTGGTAGGCTGCGTGATCCCATTAAGAAATGGAAAAAAAGGCGGACAAAAAGGAATGGAATTCCGAAGCGGATTCGGAAACCTGAACAGTTTTGTCTTAGAATCTCTCCGTGGAATAGACGAAACGATTCAGTATGGACAAGGTAAAAAGAGAAAAGCACAAATAAGTGAAAAATCCATTGAATTAGGAAAAATGCAAAAAGACCTGAATCGCATGGAAGCTATGCAAAGAGCTGTCACAGACTTTGTGATCCTTTGCTGTTCGTTTGGAATGTTCTTTTTAATGTATCATTTATATCAGGCAGGAAATGTCACATTTGATGCTATGCTGCTTGCAACGATCGCTATGATGGGTTCTTTTGGCCCAGTAACTGCATTGTCAAGCCTGTCAAACAATTTAAACCAGACATTAGCAAGTGGAGAAAGAGTGTTATCCTTACTCGAAGAAGAACCAATGGTAGAAGAATCAGAAGGAGAAGCTGATATAAGTTTTGAAGGTGCATCCGTAGAAGATGTAACCTTTGCCTATGATGAAGAAGTCATCCTAAAAGACTGCAACATCAATATGAAACAAGGAAAAGTCATCGGAATCTGTGGAAAAAGCGGCTGCGGAAAGTCCACACTGTTGAAACTTCTGATGCGCTTCTGGGATGTAAACAAAGGAAACATAAAGATTTCAGAAGAAAACGTGAAAGAAATCCCAACCAAGACACTAAGAAACACACAATCCTACGTAACTCAGGAAACCGAACTCTTCCACGACTCCATCGCCAATAACATAGCGATCGGAAAACCAGGCGCAGCAAGAGAAGAAATCATAAAAGCCGCTCAAAAAGCCTCTATCCATGACATGATCATGTCCCTGCCAAATGGCTACGACACCGAAGTCGGAGAACTCGGAGACACCCTGTCTGGTGGAGAAAAACAAAGAATCGGAATCGCCAGAGCCTTCTTACACGACAGCCCGATGTTATTACTAGACGAACCAACAAGTAACTTGGATTCTTTAAATGAAGGAATCATCTTGAAATCACTCAAAGAAGAAAGTAAAGGAAGAACCGTAGTACTAGTATCCCATAGAGAATCTACCATGGGAATCGCAGACGACGTGTATCATATGGATGCAGGAAGAGTTTCGTAAAGAAGTGAAAAGTGAAGAATGAAGTATCTTATCTGTAAGTAGTGTATACTGAAAGATTTGAGTGTATAAATAGAGAAAGAACAATGTATTAGGGTCAAGCCGTCAATGAAATTCGTTTTTCTGACCCTAATACATTGTTCTTTCTCTATTTATACATCAACAACCTTCAGTATACAATTTAATCAATTCCACAACAATATCAACACACATATCCATTCCTTCAACGCTAATATGTTCATAAGGTCCATGATAAGCATGTCCACCAGTTCCAAGATTCGGACAAGGAAGTCCTCGAAAACTTAACTGACATCCATCTGTACCTCCGCGAATCGGCAGAACCAATGGAGCTACACCAGCATTTTCACAAGCCTTCTTTGCATTTTTGATCAAATGAGGACAATCCTTAATAATCTCGGCCATATTTTGATACTGATCCGTAATGGTTAAAGTAACGCAACCATTACCCCATTTTTCGTTCATATTTTTCGCGATCAAACGTAATGTCTGTTTCTTCGCCTCAAACAACCCCTGATCATGATCTCTCACAATGTAATGTAATGTTGCATGACTAACATCACCATTCATGTCGATCAAATGATAGAATCCCTCATAATCTTCCGTGTTTCTAGGAGTCTCCATAGAAGGTAGACAAGAGTTGATCTCCATAGCTACAAGTGAGGCATTGATCATCGTATCCTTCGAAGAACCAGGATGTACATTAAAACCAGTGATTTCAAACTCAGCTTTACAGGCATTAAAATTTTCAAACTGGATCTCACCCTCGGTATCGCCATCCAAAGTATAAGCAAAATCAGCATCAAACCGCTTGATATCAAAATACTCAGCACCACTTCCAATTTCTTCATCTGGAGTAAATGCAATGCTGATCGGACCATGAGGAATCTCTTTACTGATCAGACGTTCTACCATCGTAAGAATCTCAGCAATCCCAGCCTTATCATCTGCACCAAGGATCGTTGTACCATCCGATGTGATCAAAGTACGACCCTTGAGAGAAGAAAGATGAGGGAAAACTTTCGGATCAAGAACCAGACTACTATCTCCAAGAGGAAGAGCTTCTCCATTATAATTCTTCGTGAGGATCGGACGGATCGGGTGATCACAGAAATCAGAAACAGTATCCATATGAGCAATAAATCCAATCGCAGGACAGTTTTCATAGCCCTTTGTGGCAGGTAATTTGCCATATAGGTAACATTTGTCATCTAAGTAGACATCACTGAGACCAAGTTCCTTCATTTCATTTTCCAAGACTCGGGCAAGATTAAACTGACAATCAGAAGAAGGGACAGTTTGGCTGTTTTCATTGCTTGGAGTTAAAATTTTGACGTAATTTAATAAACGTTCGTAAGCTTTCATGATTATTTATTCACCTCGTGATAATTTCTTTTGCGTTTTATAAAGTATATAGATAATATAACACATATTTTCTTCAGTTTTGTAAGATTAAACAGTAAAATTAATCTTCAATTTTTTCTATATTGATGAGTGTATCAACCATCGTATTAAACTAGACTCTCGTAGTCTATAGGAATGCACCAGTTGCAGCAATCGGAATTGTATTCAAAGCAAATATGTTTATTACATTTTTACAAATGGGACTAGCCAATGAAGTTCTGCTGATCCCGTTATTGTATCTTTTAAATGCGGTTGCAAGGATTCATGGAGTCATATATGGGCAGGCATTGACGACTATATTGTAGTGATATTGTCCACGATCATATGGAAGCAATATCAAAATAGTATAACGAAAGAAAAAGACTCCGTAAAATAGTTCGAAATACGAAATTTGTGGAAATTGATGAAAAATTAACAAATAAATAAAAAACAGTATTTATACAAATGGCTTAAAATGGTTGGATTGAAAATAGTATGTTTGTAAAAATGCTGCTTTTTTTGTGCAATTTCTACAAAAAAGAAAAGAAAATAGAAAAAGAATAAATCGTTTTGCGAAAAAAATTCCTTGACTTTTTGTCAAATTGGTCCTACCATATAAGTACAGTAACTGGTAGGACCAATCTTACTATGTCGCGTATACGCTGAAAAATAGGATATCGGAACCCGCTCATATTTGAAAAGAAAGGAGAGAACTTAAGATGTTCATTCACTTTTTATTAGCGATGCTTCCTATCATCTGGCTGATCATTGCATTAAGCGGATTAAAGATGGCAGGACATGTAGCCTGTCCGATCGCTTTGATCATTACAGTCATTGAAGCACTTTTTTTATGGAAGCAAAAAATTATTGATGTCCTCACAGGAGGGTTAGAAGGATTTGCAATGGCAATCTGGCCAATCTGTCTGGTTATCGTGGCAGCAGTGTTTACTTACAACTTGGTCGTACATACGAAAAACATGGAACTTATTAAAAAAATGCTTACTTCTGTATCAAGAGATAAACGAGTTCTTGTGCTGATCATCGCATGGGGATTTGGAGGATTTATGGAAGGTATGGCAGGATTCGGAACAGCTGTAGCGATTCCAGCAGGAATCCTTTGCGGATTAGGATTTGAACCAATCTTTGCAGCAACTGTTTGCCTGGTAGCCAATACGACACCAGTAGCATTTGGATCCATCGGAATTCCAACGGTTACAGCAGCAAATGTAACAGGATTTAGTCCACATATGACAGCATCTTATGTTGTATTACAACTTGCGATCATGGTAATTCTCGTTCCTTTCCTTGTTGTTTTCATCACAGGAAAACATGAAGGAGCTAAAGGAATCGGTGATTATAAAGAAATTTTATTTATTACATTGATGTCAGGTCTTTCATTCTTAGTACCACAATATCTGACAGCAAAATTTGTAGGAGCTGAACTTCCAGCAGTTATCGGATCTGTATGCAGTATGGCAGTAACGATCATCCTTGCAAAAGTAATGCTGAAAGGTAAGGCAAGTAAATTTGATGTAGAAATCGAAGATAATGATGATACTACGATGACAGTAAAAGATGCATTTGTTGCATGGAGCCCATTCATTCTTGTATTACTGTTCTTACTTCTGACTTCAACATTAGTACCAGCGATTCATGATCCATTATCAGCGATCAAATCAAATGTACCAATTTATAGTGGAGAGGGAGCAAGCCCATATACATTTACATGGGTATCAACACCAGGAGTGCTGATCTTGATCGCAGCATTTATTGGAGGACTGATTCAGGGATGTCCAGTTGGTGAGATCTTTGTTGTTTTAGGCAAGACAGTGATTCAGATGTTTAAGACGATCATTACGATCATGGCAGTGCTTGCGACAGCTAAGATCATGGGATACAGCGGAATGACACAGTCTATCGCAGATTTTATCGTACGTGTAACAGGAAGCTTTTATCCATTAGTTGCACCACTGATCGGATCTATCGGAACATTCGTAACAGGAAGTTCTACATCAAGCAGCGTACTATTCTCCAAGTTACAGGCAAGTACAGGAGCAGAATTAAATATCAACCAGATCTGGCTGGTAGCTGCAAATACAGTTGGTAGTACCGCAGGAAAGATTATTTCTCCACAGAGTATCGCAGTAGCGACAGCGGCAACAGCAACGGTAGGAAAAGAAAGTGAAATCTTAACAAAGGTTATCAAATATTTCGTATTATTCGTTATCATCTATGGATTAGTTTGCTACTTTGGAGTTAAATTGATCTGAAAATGATAAAGATAAAAGATATTAAAAAGCTATAAACTTTTAAGGAGGAAGATAAATGAGTGAGTATCAGTATAACAAAGTGACACCAGAGATGATCGAGAAATTCAAAGAGATCGCTCCAAAACGTGTCTTAGTGGGTGATGAAATCAATGAGGATTTCACCCATGATGAGATGGCAATCTACGGAAAAGCTAGACCAGAAGTTTTAGTAGAAGCAACATCAACAGAAGAAGTTGCAGCTGTCGTTAAACTTTGTAATGAAAACAAGGTTCCTGTAACACCAAGTGGTGCAAGAACAGGATTAGTAGGAGGAGCCGTAAGTATCGGTGGCGGTGTTATGATTTCTCTTACAAAGATGAACAAGATCCTTGGATATGACAAAGAAAACTTTGTAGTGAAGATTCAATCAGGAGTCCTTTTAAATGATCTTGCACAGGATGCAGAAAAACAAGGATTATTATATCCACCAGATCCAGGTGAGAAATTCGCAACAGTCGGTGGAAACGTAGCAACCAACGCTGGTGGTATGAGAGCTGTTAAGTACGGATGTACAAGAGATTATGTACGTGCCATGACAGTTGTATTACCAACAGGTGAGATTGTAAAACTTGGAGCTACTGTATCAAAGACAAGTTCAGGATACAGCTTATTAAACTTAATGATCGGTTCTGAAGGTACTTTGGGTATTATCACAGAACTTACATTAAAAGTAATTCCAGCACCAAAATCAGTGATCAGTCTGATCATTCCTTATGAAAACTTAGAGGATTGTATTGCAACAGTACCACAGTTCTTTATGCATCATCTGGCACCACAGGCTCTGGAATTTATGGAAAAAGAAGTTGTTATGGATACTGAGAAGTTCTTAGGAAAACAGGTATATCCAAAAGAATTAGAAGGAACAGAGATTGGAGCATATTTATTAGCAACATTTGATGGAAATTCTGAAGAACAACTGGAAGATATCATTGAACAGGCATCTGAAGTAGTATTAGAAGCAGGAGCAATTGATGTATTAGTTGCTGATACACCAGCCTTAAAGAAAGATGCATGGGCTGTCCGCGGAGCATTACTTGAGGCAATTGAAGCAGATACTGTACTGTTAGATGAATGTGATGTTGTAGTTCCAACAAATAAGATTGCAGAATTCCTGACATATACAAAATCATTAGAAGCAGAAGCTGATTTCAGAGTGAAGAGCTTTGGACATGCTGGAGACGGTAACTTACATATCTATACATGCAGTAATGACATGGAAGAAGGAGAGTTTAAGAAACAGGTTGCAGTCTTTATGGATAAAGTATATGCAAAAGCAACAGAATTCGGTGGAATGATCTCTGGAGAACATGGAATCGGACATGGAAAGATGGACTACCTAGCAGAGTCTCTCGGACCAGTTCAGATGAGGATCATGGAAGGTGTCAAAGAAGTCTTTGATCCAAATATGATCTTAAATCCAGGTAAGATCTGCTACAAATTATAATTTTAATAGGAAACGATTAATCAAACATAAACAAGTAACATAAAACATATACAAAGCTTTTTTAAGGTTATTTTAGGAGGATATCAAGATGGCATATTTAATTTCAGAGGAAGCAAAAGACTTATTACAGGATGTACACGAGTTCTGTGAAAACGAAGTAAAAGAACAGTGTAAAGCATACGACGTCAGTGGAGAATGGCCAAAAGAAATTTATGACAAAGCCATTGAAATGCAGTTACATTCATTAGAAGTACCAGAAGAATACGGTGGACCAGGATTATCAAGAGTAGACGTTGCGGCACTGATCGAAGAAATGGCTATCGCAGATGCAGGATTTGCAACAACAATTTCTGCCAGTGGATTAGGAACAAAACCAGTACTGATCGCAGGAAATGAAGAACAGAAAAAACATGTATGCCAGAAGATCATTGATGGTGGATTTGGAGCTTTCTGTTTAACAGAACCAGGAGCAGGATCTGATGCTAGTGCAGGAACAACAACAGCTGTCAAAGACGGAGATGAGTGGGTATTAAATGGAAGAAAATGCTTCATTACAAATGGAGGAATCGCTTCTTTCTACTGTATCACAGCTATGACAGATAAAACAAAAGGTGTTAAAGGAATCTCTATGTTCTTAGTTGATGCTGGAACACCAGGATTAAGCACAGGTAATGAAGAAAATAAAATGGGTATCCGTACATCAAACACATGTGATGTTGTATTAGAAGACTGTCGTATTCCAGCTGCAAACTTAGTTGGAGAAGAAGGAAGAGGATTCTCAATCGCAATGAAGACATTAGACCAGGCAAGAGCTTGGATGGGATGTGTTGCAACAGGTATCGCACAGCGTGGTATCAATGAAGGTATTGCATATGCCAAAGAAAGAGTTCAGTTTGGTAAACCAGTCATCAAAAATCAGGCAATGCAGTTTAAAGTAGCTGATATGGAAATCAAAACAGAAACAGCTCGTCAGATGGTTGCACATGCTTTAACAAAGATGGATATGGGATTACCACATTCCAAAGAAGCAGCGATCGCAAAATGCTATGCATCTGATATCGCAATGGAAGTAGCTTCTGAAGCAATCCAGATGTTCGGTGGATATGGATACAGCAGAGAATATCCAGTTGAGAAATTATTAAGAGATGCTAAGATCTTCCAGATTTTCGAAGGAAGTAACGAAATTCAGAGAATCGTCGTAGCAAATAACACAATCGGAAGATAGAACATAAGAAGGAGTAAGACTATGAACATTTTAGTATGTATCAAACAGGTTCCGGATGATTCTGTAGAAATCCATTTAAATGCAGAAGGAACACCGGATTTAGCAAACGTAACACCTGTTGTAAATGCATTTGACACCTATGCTCTCGAAATGGCAGCACGATTAAAAGAATCCTCTGAAGGAGAAGTAACAGTTGTATGTGTCGGAGAAGATAGTGCAAAGAACTCTCTGAAAAACTGTCTTGCAGTTGGTGCAGATCATGCATTTTTAGTAAGTGATGATGCATTCAAAGGATCTGACACAACAGGAATCGCAAATATCCTAAAAAATGTGATCGCAAAATTAGAAGCGGACAATGGTCAGAAATTTGATCTTGTATTCTGTGGAAAAGAAGCAACAGATGCCGCACTTGGACAGGGTGGCTTAATGTTAGCTGAAGAACTTGGAACAAGTGTGATCACAAATATTACAGAAATCGCTTTAGATGGCGATAAAGTGACAGCAAAACAGGAAACAGAAGAAGGATACCGTACAGTAGAAGCTTCTGCACCATGTGTTGTAACAGTCACAAAACCAGAATATGACCCACGTTACCCAACGATCAAGAATAAAATGGCAGCAAGAAAGAAACCAATCGGCGATATTAAAGAAGTTGATCTTGCTGATCTTGAAAAAGAAAAAGTCGGAGAATCTAATGCAAAGGTTCAGATCGTTAAATTATATGAACCAGCGAAGAAAGAAGCCGGAATCAAGATTCAGGAAGAAACACCAGAAGATTCAGCAATAAAAGCAGTCGCTATGATGGCAGATGCCAAAGTATTCTAGGAAGGGAGAACAAAGGACATGGCAGAATGTAAGAATATCATGGTATATGTAGAAACTGCAGAAGGAAATCCAGTCAAAGTTGGATTGGAAATGTTATCTCCAGCCAAGAAACTTGCCGATAAAGTTACGGCAGTTGTTATTGGAGGTGGAGTAGCAGATGCAGCAAAAGAAGTAGCAAAGGCCGGAGCCGATCAGGTCATCTGTGTCGACAGCGAAGATTACAAAGAGTTTAATCTCGATGCATATGCTCAGGTTTTAGTAGAATTAGTAAAAGAAGAAAATCCAGAAGCTGTATTTGTAGGTGGAACACAGGATGGAAAAGATATCGCACCAGTTGTTGCAGCAAAATGTAACACAGGATGTGCATCCGATGTATTAGATATCAAAGCAGAAGATGGAGAAGTTATCTATACATGCCCACTTTATGGTGGAACTGTATTGGAAGATGTAAAGATCAAGACAACACCACAGATAGCAACATTACGTTCCGGAGCATTCCAGAAAGTGGAAGACCCAACTGAGGGTGAAGTTGTAGCCAAAGAAGTAAAAGTAGCTGATGATGTGATCAAAGCAAAGATCACAGAAAGTGTAAAAGAAATCGCAGAAACGATCAACCTGGAAGAAGCAGAAGTTATCGTATCTGGTGGACGTGGAATGGGAAGCAAAGAAAACTTCGCATTAGTTGACGATCTTGCAAAACTCTTAGGAGGAGTTGTAGGAGCAACAAGACCAGCCATTGAAGACGGATGGGTATCAAAGATTCATCAGGTTGGACAGTCTGGAAAGATCGTTGCACCAAAATTATATATTGCATGCGGAATCTCTGGAGCTACACAGCACGTATCAGGAATCATGAATTCTGGATACATTGTAGCAATCAACAAAGATGAAGATGCACCAATCTTTGACGTAGCCAATGTAGGAATCGTTGGAGACGTTATGAAAGTGCTTCCTGTTATGATCGAAGAGATCAAGAAGATCAAGGATGCACAGTAAATAAATATCTATTTTTAAAATAGCTTGTTTCTATACTTAATGTATATTCACCATTTATAAAAGGTCAGATTATGGCGTATGCCATAGCCTGGCCTTTCTTTCCGTGTATAATTAATAAGAAGAAACTTTTATATATCACGTCCACAATGCCGGTAAAATGCCAGCATATACAATCCACATAATCCAACAAGTGCATACACAACTCGTGACAGCCAGCTCATATCTCCAAACAAAAATGCAACAAGATCAAATCGGAAGAATCCGATCAATCCCCAATTTATAGCACCAATGATCGTAAGCGTTAAAGCTGTACAATCCAAACATTTATTTCCCATAATAAAATCAAACCTCCTTGATGTGAAATGTAAAGAATTCCAGTATAGTATTTACAAAAAAAAGGATTTTATGTACAAGGTATTAAAAACCTTAAAATACATTTACGTTTAAAAAAAAAGAGAGTATAATACTCATCAAAGACCATGTCTGACTACCGTGAAGGTAAAGGAGGAACAAAGGCATGAAAGTTATTTTTTTAGACGTAGACGGAGTATTGAATTCACAGCAATTATTCGAGAAATGCGAAGATGATCAGCTGATTTCTGTAGATGAGGATAACATTAAGAATTTAAAAACAATCGTAGATGCAACAGGAGCAAAGATCGTATTATCATCATCCTGGAGATACGGATGGGCAGAACACAGTGATGCTGTGCAGGACTGGTGTCAGATTCTAGTTGACATCTTAGCGAAATACGACCTAAAGATCATAGATAAGACAGAATACCTAAGCAGTGGAAGAAGAGAAGATGAGATCAAAGATTGGCTGGATAAGTGTGAAGAGAAGATTGAAGGTTTTGTCATATTAGATGATGGTGCATATGAATGGCATAGACACGGATTTGACAAACATCTGGTCAAGACAGATTTTTGTACAGGTGGATTAAGAGAAGAAGATGCAGACAAAGCAATTAAGATCTTAAATAAGAAAAGATTATTCAGCTTTTTCAAAAAATACTAAAGGAGAGTTAACAGATGGATATAAATAAAGTGACAACAGCAATGATCGATTACTATCAAGGTCAGCCAAAGAGAATCCAGCATTTCTTGAAAGTACACGCGTATGCAAAGCTGATCGGAGAACAGGAAGGATTAGATAAGGAAATTTTAGACATCCTGGAAGTGGCTGCATTAACACATGATATCGGTATCAAAATAAGCGAAGAAAAATACAACAGTAGTGCAGGAAAATACCAAGAGGTTGAAGGACCGGCAGTTGCACAGCAGATGCTGGAAGACTTACAATATGACAAAGCAAAAACAGACAGAGTCTGCTATTTGATCGGACATCACCATACATATGATCAGATTGACGGTATTGATTATCAGATTCTTGTAGAAGCAGATTTTTTAGTAAATCTTGCAGAAGAACAAAGTTCTAGAGAGACAATTGAGTCCGTAAAAGGCAAGATTTTTAAGACAAAAACAGGAATCTGGCTGATAAATAAAATTTTTTGAAAAAAAAGCTTGCCAAGAGTCGAGGAATATGATAAAGTATAGAAGTCGCAGAAATGAGACAACAATTTAACTGCCCAGATAGCTCAGTCGGTAGAGCAGAGGACTGAAAATCCTCGTGTCGCTGGTTCGATTCCGGCTCTGGGCATTGTATGCGGGTGTAGTTCAATGGTAGAACTCCAGCCTTCCAAGCTGATCACGTGGGTTCGATTCCCATCACCCGCTCTTTTATTAAGAAGAATGTTATGCATTCTTCTTTTTTTATGTTTAAGCATAAAAATAATAAAAGTACAGGATCCATCTAAACGATAAATGCACAAACATGAGTAGTTTTGTACAAATTTTGCACTGTGTACATTCTGCAGATTTGTGCTTTTTCTTTGTACATTTCTTGGACTTTTATTTTAAGAGTTGATTCGGTATGATAAATATATGGAAAGCAAAAGGAGGTAAGAACATGTCAATCGTATATAACTTAGATGTAAGATGTCATGAGATGTTGAAATATTTATTATATCAAGATGGCTATACATCGATCACACAACTTGCAGAAGAAATGAATATTTCTAAGCGTAGTGTTTATTATGATATACGCAAGATCAATGAATGGATGGAGGCACAACATCTGTCAGAATTAGTCGTTGAGCGAAAAAAGGGAATACGAATTGACGATGAACAAAAAGCAATGATTCGTGCAGGATTAAAGATGATACCATCTGAACTTGCTTATGTGTTTACACCAACAGAACGAGTAAAGATCATTATATGTTCTATTTTGCAAAGAAATAGAAATTTGTTTCTTGATGATTTTATGGATTTTTGTCAGGTGAGTAGAAATACAACGATAAGCGATGTGAAAGAGGCAGGAAGAATCATTTCTGAATATCAGCTGCAGCTGATTTACGAAAATGGAAAAGGGTATCACATTAAGGGTGATCTTGTACGAAAAAGAAGTATTTATTTTTCTTATTTTAGTTCAATTGCAGATTTTTATAAGAAAGGAATTCTTCCGTTAGACGCTCCAGAAAAAGTACAAGAATTTTTGGACAGATTAAAAGATATTGAAAACGCGTTGGATGTTCAATATGTACAAGGAACGTTATACACTATTGCAGTGTTCTTTTCAACCATTGATAATCGTACAGATGTTGTTGAATTTTCGAAAAAAGAAAAAATGGAGATTATGGATACGAAAGAGTATGAAATGGTATCTAGAAGATTTTCAGATTTAAAAGAAAGTGAACAATTATATCTGACATTACATTTACTGGGATCAAGAATGCAGAGTATACCGGTAGATTTTATGGAAGAAGAATCTGGGCAAGAATCACAATGGCTTTCCAGGATACTTGTAAAAGCTTTTTCACGAATTGCAGGAGTTGGATTCTCAAAGGAGAGAGAGTTAACAGAGGCACTGGCAGCTCATTTAAAGACATCAATGTATCGATATCGATATGGAGTACAGCTTGCGAATCCTATGTTAGATAATATAAAAAATGAGTATGGAGATCTCTTTGAACTCACAGCAAGAACCTGTAAATATTTGGAAAAAGAAATTGGATTTCCGATTCCGGAAGGTGAAATTGCGTATATAACATTACATTTTGGCGCATTTATCAGTGCAGGACAGGAAAAAGAAAACAGATTAAGAATTTTGATCGTATGTCCCAATGGAGTCAGTACTGCAAATATGATATGGGGTGAGATTCAGACACTTGTCCCAGATGCAGATGTAGTTGACGTGTGTTCATTAAGAGAATATGAGAGAGCACATGATTATAATGTAGTGATTTCGACAGTCGTAATTGAAAATGAAAAAGATCTGATTTTAGTACATCCGATTCTTACAGATAATGATCGAATGAAAGTTTTGCAAAGATGTATGAAGTATAAGCATGAAAATAATGTCAGTATTTCGAACATTACAGAAATTGCATCAAAATATATGACAAATGATAATTTACAAAAATTTAAAGAAGAATTGATTGAGCTATTTTCAAAAAATTCTCTGAAACAATATGTGGAACATAAGAAAAAACCTCAAAAGGGATTGTATGAAATATTGGAGGATCCATATATTCGCATTATAAAAGATAAGTTTAAATGGCAGGATGCGATAAAAGTTTCTGGAGAGGTATTATTAGAAAATAAATTGATCAGACAGTCTTATATAGACAGCATTATTTATAAAACAGACCAATATGGTCCCTATATGTTTATTACAAAACAGGTATTTCTTGCACATTCAGAAATTGAAGATGGAGCACAAAGCATGGGCTTATCAATGACTATTTTTAAAAAGCCTGTGGAATTTATAACATTAGATGGTAAGCAGCGATTTGCAAAAATTATTTTAATGTTATCAGCTCAGGATCAAAAATCGCACATTCGTTTATTGAATGATATAATGACAATTTTTTCAGAACAAAAAAATGAAGAAAAATTATGGGGACAGAAAGAAATTTTGGATGTTAAAAATGTATTGTATGAACTTTTACAGGAGGAAAAATGAAGCAGATATATGACATGTTGAAATTGGAGAATATAAAAATTCTTGCAGGAGTAAAAGACTGGAAAGAAGCAATTTATACAGCAGTTCAACCATTAGTAGATGGTGGATATTGTGAAGCAAGATATAGTGATGAGATCATAAAAAATACAGAAAAACTTGGACCATATTATGTGCTGTGTGAAAATGTGGCATTGATTCATGGGAGTACAGAACAAGGAGTTATCAAACGTCAGATTGCCATTACACTATTAAAAGAACCAGTAAAATTTAAAGAAGACGGATACGATGTAAGAATTCTTGTTACGTTAGCTGCAACAGATGCGGAATCGCATATGGAAGTACTACAGGCGATGTCAGAATTATTTGAAAGCAAAGAAAGTACGCAAAGAGTTTTAGATGCTTCAAATGAAAAAGAAATTTATGACTTGTTTGTTGGGGCAGTGTAGAAATTATATGGAGATACACAAGGAGGATAAAAGATGAGTTTTATTATTAATATATTATCAACACCTGCGATTTTGGTAGGTCTGATTTCATTATTTGGTTTGATTTTGCAGAAAAAACCAGTAGAAGATGTTGTAAAAGGAACAGTAAAAACAATTGTTGGATTCTTGGTACTGACAGCAGGTTCAAGTTTTTTGCAGACAGGGTCTTTAAATGATTTTGGTGTGATTTTTAATTATGCTTTTAATATGCAGGGAGTTGTGCCAAATAATGAGGCAATCGTATCGTTGGGATTAGCTGATTTTGCAAGTGATACAGCTTATATTATGTGTATTGGAATGATCGCTAATATCGTATTAGCAAGATTTTCAAGATTACATTACATTTTCTTAACAGGACATCACACATTATATATGTCAGCAATGTTAGCAATTATTTTAAATGTTGGAAATCTAACAGGTCCAATGTTATGGATTTCAGGTGGACTGATCCTTGGACTGATCATGGTAATTTCACCAGCACTTTGTCAGCCTACTATGGAAAAAATTACGGGAACAGATGAACTTGGATTTGGACATTTTGGTGGATTTGGTTATTGGTTTTCAGCACAGATCGGAAAGCTATTTAAAGATAAGAGTAAATCTACAGAAGATGTGAATTTCCCACAAAGAATTTCTTTCTTACGTGATACAACAGTAGCAATTGGTTTAACAATGACAATCTTCTTTGTTGTTGTAACATTTGTAGCAGTTGTTGTGAGAGATGGAATGAGTGACCCAACAATTTCTGCTTTCTTTAAAGGTGAAACACAAACACATTGGATTGTATGGGCTATTACAAAAGGATTAAGTTTTGCAGGTGGTGTATATATCATCTTAAGTGGGGTGCGTTTGATCATCGGTGAGATCGTTCCAGCATTCCGTGGTATTGCTGAGAAGATCGTTCCAAATGCTAAACCTGCAATTGACTGCCCGGTAGTATTCCCATATGCACCAAATGCAGTATTAATGGGATTTCTTGTATCATTCTTAGGAGGTATTGTAGGATTATTTGTTCTTGGAGGAATCAATAAGGCATTAATTCCAGTAGCGCTTATTTTACCAGGAGTTATTCCTCATTTCTTCTGTGGAGCAACAGCAGGAGTTTTTGCAAATGCAGAAGGTGGATTAAAGGGATGTCTAGTAGGATCATTTCTGCATGGATTACTAATTACATTTCTGCCAGCAATTTGTATGCCAGTTATGGGATCTTTGAACTTTGCAAACTGTACATTTTCAGATGCAGATTTTTCTATTACAGGAATTATTTTAGGAAATATTGCTCAGTTTGTAAAAGGTGGAGGATTATTTGCGGTATGTGTAGTATTATTCCTTCTGCCAATTATTTATAACGTTATTATGCCAAAGAAAAAAGAAGCTTAAAAATAAGAATTAGATTTTAGGAGGTATTTATTATGATTAAATCAATTATGTGTTGTTGTGGTTCAGGACTCGGATCAAGTATGTTAGTTCGTATGAACGTTGAAAAAACTCTGCAAAAGATTGGAGTATCAGGAGTAAGTGTAACACATTCTTCATTATCAGATGCAGCAGAAGGAGCAGCAGATTTATTTGTTGTAGGAAAAGACTTAGAAAATTTTGTAAAACAATTACCAAGAGTAGTTATTTTAGATAATATTATGGACAAAACAGAGTTAGAAAACAAATTAAGAACAGAGTTTGAAAAATAAAAGGGATTTATGAATATGGAAAAGGATAAATTAGAGGAGTTGAAGCTTTTATCAGCTAAGATTCGTAAAGACGTTTTGGAAATGTTGGAAAAACGTGGTTACGGACACATGGGCGGTTCTTTATCAATTGTAGAGTTGATGAGTGTACTTTATGGAAAGCAGCTTCGATACGATGCAAAGAATCCTGATTGGGAAGAAAGAGATATGGTTGTATTATCCAAAGGACATTCAGGCCCAGCGTGGTATAGTGTACTTGCAGAAAAAGGATTTTTTGACAGAGAATGGCTATTTACATTAAATGATGGTGGAACTAAACTTCCATCGCATCCAGATCGATTGAAAACACCAGGAGTAGATATGACAACTGGATCACTTGGTCAAGGAACATCTGCAGCGGCAGGAATTGCAACGGGATTTAAAATGAATAAAACAGATCAGTATGTATACCTGATCGTTGGAGATGGAGAATTAAATGAAGGTCAATGCTGGGAAGCATTTCAATATATTGCGCATTATAAATTAAATCATTGTGTTGTGATTATTGATGATAACAAAAAACAGTTAGATGGTACAACAAAAGAAGTAATGAATCCATTTAGTATCGAAAATAAAATGAAGGCATTTGGGTTTTATACACAGACTGTAAAAGGAAACGACGAGGAAGCAATTGATGAAGCAATCAACCGGGCCAAAAATGTAAAAGACCAGGCAGTATGTATTATTCTTGATTCCATAAAAGGAGCTGGAGTCCCATATTTTGAACAGTTGGATGCAAATCACTCCGTAAAATTTAATAATGATACGATTAAAAAAGCTACTAAGGATGCAATCAAAGAGTTAGATGAGTTCATTAAGGGAGGTGCCAGGTAAAATGTTTCAATTAGCAGAAAACAGACAGGAAGCAGGAAGAGAATTAAGAGATTGCGTTGTTGAGACATTGCAGGAACTTATGAAGGATGATGACAAAATAACAGCTCTTGAAGCTGATTTGGGTGGAGCAAGTGGATTTACCAAAATTAAAAAGACAAATCCAGAGCGTTTTATTCAGTGTGGAATTGCAGAAGCTAATATGATGGGAGTTGCAGCTGGATTATCTTTGACAGGGTTTAAACCATTTACGCATACATTTGCACCATTTGCGACAAGAAGAGTATTTGATCAGTTATTTTTATCCGGTGCATATGCAGGAAATACAATCAATGTTTATGGCTCAGATCCAGGATTTAGTGTGGCATCCAATGGTGGAACTCATACAGCGTGGGAAGATGTAGCATTGATAAGAGAAATCCCAGGAGCAGTTATCTGCGATCCAGCAGATGATGTACAAATGGAATGGATCATCAAAGAGTTTTTGAAAATGGAAGGAATCCATTATGTAAGGAGTAATCGAAAGGCTGTACGAAATGTATATAAAAAAGGTTCCTCTTTTAAAATTGGACAGGGAAATATTTTAAAAGAAGGAAAAGATATATTAATTATTGCAGCTGGGCAACTAGTTTCTGAGGCATTGGATTGTGCTGAAGAATTAGAAAAAGAAGGATATTCTGTAGAAGTTATAGATATGTTCACAATTAAGCCTTTGGATGAAAAATTATTGATCAAGGAAGCAAAAGGGAAAAGCAAAATTGTAACCATTGAAAATCATTCAATTTATGGCGGACTTGGAAGTGCGGTTTCAGAAGTGATTGCAGAAAATGGAATTTCTGTGCCAGTAAAAAGAATTGGTGTCAAAGAAAAATTTGGACAAGTAGGAACAGCAGAATTTTTACAAGAGGAATTTGGATTGACCGCTAAACAGATAAAGGAAACAATTTGTCAATTTTAAGCTGTGAAGGAGCAGAGTAAAAGTTCTGCTCCTTTTTTGTGATTGTCTCTTCGGACTAGACTCGCTTTGTTTGATAAGGTATACTGTTTAAAGAAGCAAAATCTGAAGAATCATAAAGGAGATACAAAAAATGGATTACAACAAACTGGCATTAGAAATGCACGAACAAAACAAAGGTAAGATCGCAGTACGTTCTAAAGTAACAGTAAAGACAAGAGATGACTTAAGTACAGCTTATACACCAGGAGTCGCAGAACCTTGTCGTAAGATCCGTGATAATAAAGAAGAAGTATATCGTTATACAGCAAAAGGTAATTTAGTAGCTGTCGTATCTGACGGAACAGCTGTATTAGGACTTGGAGATATCGGCCCAGAAGCAGCAATGCCTGTTATGGAAGGAAAAGCCCTTTTATTTAAAGAATTTGCAGATATTGATGCATTCCCAATCTGTCTTGATACAAAAGATACAGAAGAGATCATCAAAACAGTCAAGAATATCGCACCATGTTTCGGTGGTATCAATTTAGAAGATATTTCCGCACCAAGATGTTTTGAGATTGAAAAACGTTTAAAAGAAGAATTAGATATTCCAGTATTCCATGATGATCAGCATGGAACAGCCATCGTTGTAGCAGCAGGATTATTAAATGCCTTAAAATTTGTCGGAAAGAAAATGGAAGATGCAAACATTGTGATCAATGGAGCAGGATCTGCTGGAATCTCTATCTGTAAACTATTATTACAGTTTGGCGCAGGAAATGTTGTCTTAGTTGACCAGAAAGGTGCATTATGTCCAGGAGAAGACTGGATGAATCCAGCACAGAAAGATATGGCAGAGATCACAAACAAAGAGAAACAGACTGGAACATTAACAGAGATCATCAAAGATAAAGACGTATTTATCGGAGTTTCTGCACCAAATATCGTGACAGCCGAAATGGTATCTACTATGGCAGACGATGCGATCATTTTTGCCATGGCAAATCCAACACCAGAGATCATGCCAGATGAAGCGAAGAAAGGTGGAGCAAGAGTTATCGCAACAGGAAGATCCGATTTCCCTAATCAGATCAATAACGTATTAGTATTCCCAGGAATCTTCAGAGGAGCTCTGGATGCAAGAGCTGGACAGATCACAGAAGAGATGAAGATGGCAGCAGCAAGAGCGATCGCAAGTATCATCAGTGATGATGAGTTAAATGAAGAGTATATCATTCCAGGTGCATTTGATGAAAGAGTCTGCAAAGCAGTAGCCAAAGCTGTTGCAGAAGAAAGCCAGAAATAAATGATAGAATTAAATTAAGTACAAGAGCACTTCTGTTCAAGAAGTATGTTTTATGATATACTATATTGAGTTGTGAGAAAATTTTAGGAGATTTTAGGAGAATTCATTCAATGAAAACAAGCGGAATATTATTGCCAATTTTTAGTTTACCATCAGATTACGGAATTGGATGCTTTTCAAAGGAAGCATACAAATTTGTAGATTTTTTAGAAGAAGCAGGCCAGAAGTACTGGCAGATCCTTCCATTAGGAACGATCGGTGCGGGAAATTCTCCTTATCTTTCGTTTTCAAGTTTTGCAGGAAGTGCATATTATATCGACTTAGAACAGTTACTGGAAGAAGGACTTCTTAAGAAAAAAGAACTCGAATCAATTAAGGAAGAAAACAAGGGCAAAGTTGACTATGAGAAAATCAGAGAAGATCACAGAAAGCTTTTAAGAAAAGCTTATTTCAGATTTCATCCAGATGAAGATTATAAGAAATTTATCAAAGACAATGAATACTGGATCGGGGAATATGCAGAATATATGAGCGAGAAGAAAAGTAAATTCCCAGAAAGTTATTTCTGCTTCTGCCAGTATTATTTCCATAAACAGTGGCTTGCGCTGAAGAAATATGCGAATGACAAAGGAATTCAGATCGTAGGAGATCTTCCATTTTATGTAGCCTTAGATGGAACAGCATTTACATACCACAAAGAATTATTTAAAGTCGATGAAGAAGGAAAGGCAACGGTTGTAGGTGGATGTCCTCCAGATGCATTTGCAGAAGATGGACAGGTATGGTCCAATCCTGTATATGACTGGGAATATCATAAGAAAACAGATTACGAATGGTGGATGAAACGTTTACGTCATAATTTTATGTTATATGATATTTTAAGATTAGACCATTTCAGAGGATTCGATGAATACTTTGAGATTCCAGCAGAAGACGAGACAGCTGTTAATGGAGAATGGGTCAAAGGTCCAGGAATGGATTTCTTTGAAGCAATGAAGAAAGAACTTGGCGAGAAGAAAGTTATCGCAGAGAACTTAGGATTCTTAACAGACAGCGTGCATAAACTTCTAGATGATACAGGATTCCCAGGAATGAATGTTCTGGAATTTGCATTTGGAGCATATGATGACAGCATCTATCTTCCACATAAATACAAAGAAAATAGTGTTGTATACACAGGAACACATGACAATGATACGGTTGTTGGATGGTACGAAACATTATCAGAAGATGATAAGAAATTCTTAGAGCATTATTTAAAATACAGTACGATCGAGAGAACAGGAACTGTACATTTAGACTTGATTTCTCTTGCATTAGAGAGTCGAAGCGATATGGTGATCATCCCACTTCAGGATTATCTTGGATTAGGAAATGAAGCAAGGATCAACACACCATCTACGGTAGGTGGTAACTGGGAGTGGAGAGTGAAAGAAGAGCAGTTAACAGATGAGTTAAAAGAACTGATCAGAACACTGACAATAAAATATCGTACAGTTGCAGAAGAGAATGCGAAGAAAGCAGCCGAAGAAGCACAGCAATAGAAGAAATTGATAGAAGAAAAAGGATGAAAGAATTTGGGAAATCTTTCATCCTTTTTTGCATAGAAATAAAGAAATATGCGTATAAAATAATTGATATTAGATTGTATGGAATATGATGTACCATATAAAGCAATAAAATTAGCTTGACGACACAAAATCATAGTGCTACAATTTAGTACATAAAAGCATTGAAGTTTTAAAGTTCAGAAGTTTAAAGCCAAGGAATGCAATCGGGAACGATATTAAGGAGGAGAAAAATATGAGATTAAAGAAAGTCATGGCAACAGGATTAGTTGCTGCATTAGCATTATCCACAATGGTTGGTTGCTCAAGCAAGAAAGACAGTTCAGACCAGAAGAAGATCGGAGTCGTTCAGTTAGTAGAACATGATGCTTTAGATGCATCTTACAAAGGGTTTAAGGATGGTCTTGAGAAAGCTGGATATAAAGACGGAGACAAGATCAAGATTGAATATAAGAACGCACAGAATGAACAGTCAAATTGCCAGACAATTGCCAAACAATTTGTTACAGATAAGTGCGATCTTGTATTAGCGATCGCAACACCAGCAGCACAGGCAATGGCCAATGAATCAAAAGATATTCCGATTTTAGTAACAGCTGTTACAGATCCAGCCGATGCCAAACTGGTGAAATCAAATAAAAAACCAGGAACAAACGTATCTGGAACATCAGATTTAACACCAGTAGCAAAACAGATGAATCTATTAAAAGAATTAATTCCAAATGCAAAGAAAGTTGCAATGTTATATTGTTCTGCAGAAGCAAACTCCAAATTCCAGGTAGGACTTGCGAAGAAAGAAGCAAAGAAATTAGGATTAACAACAGTCGATGCAACGGTATCAGAATCCAGTGAGATCCGTCAGGTTGTAGAATCCTTAAAAGGTAAAGTTGATGCAATCTATTCACCAACAGACAACATGATCGCAGCAGGAATCAATACAGTATCCATGGTAGCAAATGAAGCTAAGATTCCATTTATCGTAGCTGAAGAAGGAATGTGTACAGGTGGAGGACTTGCAACATACGGAGTTAACTACTACAAGTTAGGACAGCAGACAGCAAAGCAGGCAGTAAAGATCTTAGAAGGAAAAGCTGAACCAAAAGATATGCCAATTGAATATCAGGAAAATGCGGATCTGATCATCAATAAAGACACAGTAAAGACATTAGGAATTAAGATTCCAGAGAAGTTAAAAAAAGAAGCTAAGATGGTAACAACACAGAAAAAGAATAATAAATAAGATTTTCTTGCATGTAAGATTACAAGAAGATCAGGAAGTGTCTTCCGATTTGCGGGAGGCACTTCTGTGCATTTAGAAAAGAGGTAGAAAATGGCATTAATTACAAATCTTTATAGTGCATTAGCCCAAGGAACATTATGGGGAATCATGGCACTGGGAGTTTATATTACATTTAGGATCTTAGATATCGCAGACTTATCCTGCGATGGAACATTTGCACTCGGTGGATGTATCAGTGCAATCCTTATTACAAGGGGAGTCAATCCATTTGTAACATTATTATTTGCACTTGTAGGAGGAATGTTAGCAGGACTTGTTACAGGCTGGCTGCACACGAAACTTATGATCCCTGCGATCTTGGCAGGTATTTTAACAATGATCGCATTATGGTCCGTTAATATCAGAGTTATGGGAGGACCAAATGTTTCATTACTTGGAGAAGACACTGCATTTACAAAGGTAATGGATCTGTTAGGAGTAGATCAGACACTGGCAACATTGGTAGTTGGAGTCATTATTGGAGCCATTGTGATCGCAGCTCTGTACTGGTTTTTTGGAACAGAGATCGGATGTGCACTTAGGGCAACAGGAAACAATGAATTTATGGTACGTGCTTTAGGGGGAAATACAGATACATCCAAAGTTTTAGGACTGGTGATTTCTAATGGACTGATCTCAGTATCTGGAGCTTTAGTAGCCCAGAACCAAGGATACGGAGATATCAAAATGGGAACAGGATCTATTGTAATTGGTCTTGCATCCATTGTAATCGGAGAAGTTATCTTTGGAAAACGTTTTAACTTTGCTTATATCCTTGCATCACTGATCGGAGGAGCAATGGTATATCGTATGATCATCTCACTTGTTTTACATTTCGGATTAAGTACCGATGATATGAAATTATTCACAGCGATCATCGTAGCATTAGCACTCGGTATTCCTGCTCTCAAATCAAAATATTCACACCGCAGGACACCAGCATAGAAAGAGGGGCAAAGTTATGTTAGAAATTAAAAATGTACATAAAACATTTAATAAAGGAACGATCAATGAGAAAAAAGCATTAAATGGAGTCAATCTTCACTTAGATCCTGGGGACTTCGTAACGATCATCGGAGGAAATGGGGCCGGAAAATCTACAACTCTCAACATGGTAGCAGGAGTCTATCCGATCGATCAAGGAACGATCATTCTAGATGGCAAGGATATCTCAGATCTTCCAGAATACAAACGTGCCTACATGTTAGGAAGAGTATTCCAGGACCCAATGATGGGAACGGCAGCAGGTATGCAGATTGAAGAAAACATGGCAATGGCAAACCGTAGAGGAAAGAAAAGAGGCCTGAGCTGGGGAATCACAAAAAAAGAAAAAGAAATGTTTAAAGAAAAATTACAAATGCTCGACTTAGGACTAGAAGATCGAATGACATCCAAAGTAGGACTATTATCCGGAGGTCAGAGACAGGCATTGACACTGCTTATGGCAACACTGAAGAAACCAAGCCTGCTATTATTAGACGAACACACAGCAGCCCTTGATCCAAAGACTGCGAAGAAAGTACTAGATATCACAGAGAAGATCGTAGCCAGAGATAATCTTACAACAATGATGGTAACACATAATATGAAAGATGCGATCAATATTGGAAACCGTCTGATCATGATGAGTGATGGAAAGATCATTTATGATGTGAAAGGGGAAGAAAAGAAGAAGCTTAAGGTAGCAGATTTATTGCAGAAATTCGAAGAAGCCAGCGGCGGAGAATTTGCAAACGATAGAATGTTGTTGTCTTAAAATTTTAATTTGTAGTTGGCCAACTGTAGATTTCGAGTATATGATAAAAAATAAATAAACGATCGGAAGAGCAGCTAGAGAATTTTACTCACGTTTTGTACAGATCGCTGATCCGCCGGCTTTCCTTGCGTAACTCGCCTTCAAAGGTATTGAAAACCAGAACTTTTTGAGACTCAAACAACGCACCAAGCCGGCTGCGAATCCGTAAAAAACGTGGCAAAATTCTAATGCTGCTCTTCCGATCGTTTATTTATTTTTTATCATATACCAGAAGTCTAAAGTGTGGACAATTACAAGATTGGAAAACTTAAGTGGTGTGTATGTTGAGTGTTATCGTTTTTCAATTTTTGTAGTGACAGACAGTGTTTATTATAAATACCAATAACTTCAGTTCATCAAACTACTCGCTAAATCGGTGCTTGTTTAAGCCCTTTCATCTTCTGTTAACGAATACAAAAATCATCAACCAATATCGTTTAACATACACACTGTGTAGTGAATTGAATAGTGTTCCGTTGTATGAGTCAGAAAGAACAAGAGAAGAAATATTTATAAGAATAAAGGGTGACAACATGAGCACTTTTTGAATGCGTTTTTTACAAATTCGCAGCGCCCTGTGGTTGATTGTCTGACCGCAGCTGCGGGCATTTTGGCTCGCAGCCAGGAAGTTATCAAAGGAACAGGCGCGGATCAGCGATTTGTAAAAAACGCTTTCAAAAATGCGGAGTGTCACCCTTTATTCTTATAAATATTTCTTCTCTTGTTCTTTCTGACTCATACATGCAACACCATTACAATCAAAATTATACTTGCTATTTCCCCACACGGGTGTTATAGTTAACATCTGGATGGTATTCTTGAAAGAAATCATACCGGCAAATCAATTTAACTTAGAACATCACCCGCAGGAAAGCAGGTGATACATGTATGAAAGTAGGATTTATCGGAGCGGGGAAAGTAGGCTGCTCTCTTTATGATTACTTTGTACACAACAATATACCCGTCACAGGGTGTTACACCCGTACACAAGCAAAGGTAAGTGGAACGGAAAAACAGACTCAGAAGATATTTACAACCTCAATTGATAAAATATTAACAAAGAGTGATGTTCTATTTTTAACAGTACCAGACGATGCAATAGCCGCAGTCTGGGAACTAGTCAAAACTTATCCGATACAAGGAAAGTTTATTTGTCATTGCAGCGGATCATTAGGATCAGCTGTTCTTTCTGGAATTGAAGAAACCGGAGCGTACGGTTACTCTATTCATCCAATGTTTCCATTTAAGAGTAAAAAAACTGCATACGAAGATTTATCACAGGCTCTATTCAGTGTGGAAGGAAATGAAGAACACATAGAAGAGATCATGGATCTGTTATCTGCGTGTCCAAATCACATCGTGAGATTAAAAAGCGAAGATAAACCAAAATATCATGCAGCAGCTGTGTTTGCATCGAATCTTGCGGTCGGACTGATCAATCAGGCCAAAAGACTGCTTATGGAGTGCGGATTTGATGAAGATGCAGCACTGAAGGCATTGAAACCGCTGACAGTTACGAACATGAACAATATATTTGATGTTGGAACATGTGATGCACTGACAGGCCCAGTGGAACGCCATGATATCAAAACAGTGCAGAAACATCTGAATGCCTTGGATCAGGAGACAAAGGAAACTTATAGTGCCCTGACAAAAGAGATCATAAAACTTGCGCAGATGCGACATCCTGATATTTCTTATGCAGACATGAAACATGTATTGGAGGAAGAAAAATGAAAACAACAGTAAGCACAGTACAGAAGATGAAGGATAATGGAGAAAAGATCACAATGCTGACAGCATATGATTATTCCACTGCAAAATTATTTGACGAAGCTGGAATTGACACGATGTTGGTTGGAGATTCTCTTGGAATGGTTATGCTTGGATATGATTCAACGATTCCTGTAACTGTTGATGATATGATCCATCATGGAGCAGCCGTTGTAAGAGGGGCAAAAAACGCTATGATCGTTGTCGACATGCCATTTTTATCTTATCACACATCTGTATATGATGCGGTAGCAAATGCTGGACGAATCATGAAAGAAACAGGTTGTACAGCAGTAAAATTAGAAGGTGGAAAAAATGTATGTCCACAGATCGAAGCAATCGTGAATGCACAGATTCCAGTATGTGCCCACATTGGACTGACACCACAGTCATCTAATATGTTTGGTGGATTCAGAGTGCAGGGAAAAAGCGAGGAGGCAGCAAAAGAACTGATCGAAGCTGCACAGGCAGTTGAGAAAGCGGGAGCATTTATGCTCGTTTTAGAAGGAATTCCTGAGAAATTAGCAGCGATCATCACAAAGAAAGTACATATTCCAACGATCGGAATCGGAGCAAGTGCTGAATGTGATGGACAGGTATTAGTTTATCAGGACATGTTAGCAATGTATGGAAACTTCGTACCAAAATTTGTAAAACAGTTTGCACAGGTTGGAGAAGTGATGCAGGGAGCAGTCAAAGACTATATCAATGCAGTCAAAGAAGGAACTTTCCCTGGACCAGAAAATACATATGCGATCAGTGATGATGTCATTGAAAAATTATATTAAGACCAAAAACAGACAATAAAAAGGACATAATTTATATAAATAGATTCCCACGTATAATGGGAAGAAGGAGTTTTAGTAATGAAAATCGTAGGAACAGTCAAAGAAGTCAGAGAACAGGTAAAAGAGTGGAAGAAACAGGGACTAAGCGTAGGTTTCGTGCCAACGATGGGATATCTTCATGAAGGACATAAAAGTCTGATGGATGCAGCAAGAAAAGGGAACGACAAAGTTGTTGTAAGTATTTTCGTAAATCCAATGCAGTTTGGACCAACAGAGGACCTTGCAACATATCCAAGAGATTTAGACCATGATGCAGCATTATGTGAAAGTGCAGGAGTAGACCTGATCTTCCATCCAGAAGCAGAAGAAATGTATGAAAAAGATTTCTGTTCTTTTGTGGACATGACAGGACTTACAGAAGGACTTTGTGGAAAAACTCGTCCAATTCATTTCAGAGGCGTATGTACGGTTGTAAATAAATTATTTAATATCGTAACACCAGACCACGCATATTTTGGACAGAAAGACGGACAGCAGTTAGCAGTGATCAAACGTATGGTACGTGACTTAAATATGGATATTGAGATCGTTGGATGTCCGATCGTTCGTGAAGAAGACGGACTTGCAAAGAGTTCAAGAAATACATATCTTTCTCCTGAAGAAAGAAAAGCAGCACTGATCCTTTCTAAGACGGTAGCATTAGGAAAAGAACTTGCCAAGACAGAAAAAGATGCAAACAAAGTCGTAGAAGCAATGAAGAAAAACATTGAGACAGAACCACTTGCCAAGATTGATTATGTAGAAGCAGTTGATGCTTTATCTATGGCACCAGTTGAGAAACTGGAAGGAACATGTATGTTAGCTATGGCAGTTTACATTGGAAAGACAAGACTCATTGACAATACACTGATTAACGAATAGACTTAAGGAGAAAGAAAAATGAACATCAGCATGTTAAAAGGAAAAATTCATAGAGCAACAGTAAAACAGGCAGAATTAGATTATGTAGGAAGTATCACAGTCGATCCTGTATTATTAGAAGCAGCAGGAATCTTAGAATATGAACACGTACATATCGTAGATGTGAACAACGGAAGCCGTTTCGAGACATATACAATTCCAGGAGAGCCAGGAAGTGGGATGATCTGCTTAAACGGACCTGCAGCACGTTGCGTGGCAACAGGAGATAAGATCATCATTATCGCATATGCAGATATGACACCAGAAGAAGCAAAAACATTTGAACCAAAAGTTGTATTTGTAGATGATGAGAATCAGATTTCCCGTTGCACAAACTATGAAAGACATGGACGTTTAGAAGATATGTAGGAGAAAGATCATGTTAAAAGGAAAAACGATAGTATTGGGTGTGACAGGAAGTATTGCAGCTTATAAGATGGCAAATGTAGCGAGTATGTTAGTGAAACGTGGATGCGAAGTTCACGTAGTCATGACGAAGAATGCAACAAATTTCATCAACCCGATCGCATTTGAAAGTTTGACCAATACAAAATGTCTTGTAGAAACATTTGACCGTAATTTTCAGTTTCATGTAGCACATGTATCACTGACAGACAAAGCAGATGCGATGCTGATCGCACCAGCTTCAGCGAATATCATTGGTAAGATCGCAAATGGAATCGCAGATGATATGTTATCAACAACCGTAATGGCATGTAACAAACCAGTGATCATTTCACCAGCGATGAATACAAAGATGTATAATAATCCAATCTTGCAGGATAATCTTGATAAACTAAGAAGATTTGGATATGAGATCGTAGAGCCTGCGAATGGACATCTGGCATGTGGAACAAGTGGTGCAGGAAAGATGCCTTCAGAAGAAGTGCTGGTTGCACATCTTGAGAGAGTGATCGCCAAAGAAAAAGACTTAAAAGGCAAGAAAGTCCTTGTGACAGCAGGGCCAACGATCGAAGCAATCGATCCAGTACGTTATATTTCCAATCATTCCTCAGGAAAGATGGGATATGCGATCGCTAAGATGGCGATGCTTCGTGGAGCGGATGTTACGTTAGTCACAGGAAAGACAGCGATCGAACCCCCGATGTTTGTAGATGTTGTTCCGATCGTGAGTGCACAGGATATGTACGATGCAGTGATAAGCAGAAGCGATGAACAAGATATCATCATCAAATCTGCAGCTGTTGCAGATTATACACCAGCGAATGTCAGCGATCAGAAAGTCAAGAAAAAAGACGGAGATATGGCGATTGAACTGGTAAGGACAAAAGATATTTTAAAGACACTTGGAGAGAATAAAAAAGAAGGTCAGTTCTTATGTGGTTTTTCCATGGAAACACAGAACATGTTAGAAAATTCTAGAGCTAAACTAGAGAAGAAAAAGATCGACATGATCGCAGCCAATAACTTAAAGGAACAGGGAGCTGGATTCAACACAGATACAAACGTGATCACACTAATCACAAAGGATGAAGAAAAGCAGCTTCCAAAGATGACAAAAGAAGAAGTTGCAGATGCACTTCTTGATTTTATCGTTTCTAAAAATTAAATAAAATAATCGATCAAATTCTGGTTTCTTCGTATGACTATGGTATAATAATAGATATTAATACCAAAGGAGAGTTAATGGGATGAAAGCAGTAAATAAAGTTCGGTTGATCTATTTACCAGCGATCGTGCTACCAATCTTTGTGATGATAGTATCGATCGCTGGTTTGAGTATAGGGTATTCAAGAATCAACAAGGCAGACCTCTCAGCAGGGTCTTTTGAACGATTTGTGAATCCATTAAAGACGATGAATACCGAGACACAGGGAAATTTCTTTGAATTAGAAGATCACGTAAAGAAAGATCCACAAATCTTTGACAATGAACAGTATTTAAATGATCTCAATGAACGTTTAAAAGCGAAGGATTCCTATCTGATCGTCCGTAAAAATGGTCAGATCCAATATATAGGGAAGAAAAAAGTATCTGATAAATTAATTCATAAACTTCCATCCTATGGGAATAAAGACAGTGATGCAGACCGTGGCTTTTTTGTCAGCAGACCAGGAAACTATCTTGTAAAACAGCAGGACTTTAAATACAATGATGGCGGACAAGGATCTGTTTTTATCATGACAGATCTTGGAACAGTACTTCCACATTACCGCAATATTATTATTCAGGTATCCTGCGCTGTGATAGGGGTACTGATCTTAACAAGTACCTTTTTATCATGGTTTATGTATCGTGAATTCGTCGGCCCGATCCGTGAATTAAAAGCAGGTGCAGAACGTATCAAGGAAGGAAATCTTGACAACGATGTAGTGATTAACAGTGGTGGAGAAGAGATCAGGGAATTGTGCAATGCATTTAATGAGATGAGGGCAGAATTGAAAGACTCTATCGATGCAAGAATTGTTTATGAGAAGCAAAACAGAGATTTGATCAGTAACATTTCCCATGATTTGAAGACGCCGATCACAGCGATCAAAGGATATGTAGAAGGGATCATGGATGGTGTAGCCGATACACCTGAGAAGATGGATCGTTACATTAAGACGGTCTATAACAAGGCAAATGATATGAATGTATTGATCAATGAATTATCATTATACTCTAAGATCGATTCGAATATCATTCCGTATAATTTTGAGAAGATCAACATCAATTCGTATTTTAAAG
Source organism: Anaerostipes hadrus ATCC 29173 = JCM 17467 (assembly GCF_030296915.1). Lineage (NCBI taxonomy): Bacteria > Bacillati > Bacillota > Clostridia > Lachnospirales > Lachnospiraceae > Anaerostipes > Anaerostipes hadrus. The sequence continues at coordinate 532,543 of NZ_AP028031.1, forward strand.
ACTGTGTCGATGAGATCGGAGCAGACCTTGAGCAAAGAGGCATGATGTTTTCTTATCGCAATTACTGTGCAGCCAATGTCATGGTAACAGCAGATCCGGAACAGCTTAAGAGAGTGATAAACAATATTATCAATAATGCATGCAAATACAATAACAAAGCAAAAGGAAAAGTAGGAATTACGTTAACAGAATATGACCGAAAGGTACAGGTAGCGATCAAGGACAATGGAATCGGAATTTCCAAAGAAGATCTTCCACATATTTTTAGAAGAACCTATCGTGCAGATATGTCGAGAAATTCAGCAGGTGGAAGTGGTCTTGGATTATCTATTTGTAAGAAGATCATCGAAGAACATGGCGGTGAGATCTGGGCAGAGAGTAAGCTGCGTGCTGGAACGACAATATTCTTTACACTAAATAAAGTAATCGATCAGTCAAAGGAGAAATAACATGAGCAAAGTATTAATCGTAGAAGACGAACTTTCAATTGCAGAATTAGAGAAAGATTATCTGGAATTAAGTTCTTTTGAAGTAGAAATCGAAACAGATGGACAACAGGGACTAGAGAAGGCTCTAAAAAATGATTTTGATATGATCATTTTAGATATCATGTTACCTGGAGTTGATGGATTTGAGATCTGTAAGCAGATTCGAGAAGCAAAAGAAATTCCGATCCTTATGGTATCTGCAAGAAAAGAAGATATCGATAAGATTCGAGGGTTAGGACTCGGTGCAGATGATTATATCACAAAGCCATTTAGTCCAAGTGAACTTGTAGCAAGAGTGAAGGCACATCTGAATCGTTATCAGCGTCTTGTAAATAATCAGATGGAAGTCAATGATATCATTGAGATCCGTGGATTGAAGATTGATAAGACTGCAAGACGTGTATACTTAAATGGAGAGGAAAAAGTCTTTACAACGAAAGAATTTGATCTTTTAACATTCCTTGCAGGACATCCAAACAGAGTCTTTACCAAGGAAGAATTATTTAATAAGATCTGGGATATGGAATCTTTAGGAGATATCGCAACCGTTACGGTTCATATCAAGAAGATCAGGGAGAAGATCGAAGTTAACACAGCAAAACCTCAATATATCGAGACAATATGGGGTGTTGGATATCGTTTCAAGATGTAGGAGATTTTTATGAGAAAGAATAAAAAGATAAATATCATATATAAAGATGACCAGATCGTTGTTTGTGAGAAGCCAAAAGGAATCCCCGTTTCCAGTGACAAGACGGGGGACATGGATCTTTTGCATCAGCTTAAAAATCAACTGTTTTTTGAGGAAAATACAGATGGGGAGCCACAGCTTTATTTAGTTCACCGCTTAGACCGTCCAGTTGGCGGGGTAATGGTATTTGCAAGAACCAAGAAGGCAGCTGCATCTCTGACAGAACAGATCAAAGATCATACTTTTGAGAAAGACTATCAGGCAGTATTGACCGGATGGCTGCCTGACGACGAAGGGACATTCAGGGATTATTTATTAAAAGATCCGAAGAATAATGTATCCAAAATTGTCAAAGAAGGAACGCCAGGAGCCAAAGAAGCGATCCTTGACTATGAAGTTATTGATATGATGGAAGATTCCAAGATGAAATACACGTATTGTCTGATCCATTTAGAGACAGGCCGTCACCATCAGATCCGTGTTCAGACATCAAGCAGAGGATTTGGAATCTGGGGAGATACAAAGTATAATCCGATCTATCAAAAGACAAAGAAGAAATACAAAGAGATCGGTCTATTTGCAGCACGAATCGCATTTGAACATCCAACAACAGGTGAGAGAATGGTATTTAAAGCAGATCCAAGTGGAGAAGCATTTGACTTATTAGAGATGACAGAATAAACAGGAGATGATAAGAAAAGATGAGATTTAGACCATGCATTGACATTCACAATGGCAAGATCAAACAGATTGTAGGAGGAAGTCTTCTTGATCAGGGAGATTTTGCAACAGAGAATTTTGTATCCGAAAAAGATGGTACATTTTATGGAAAATTATATAAAGAGAATCATTTGAATGGTGGACATATCATCATGCTGAATGCCAGAGATTCGAAGTACTACGAAGAAGATAAGGTACAGGCATTAAAGGCGTTGAAAGCATTTGAAGGGGGTCTTCAGATCGGTGGAGGGATCACAGATGAGAATGCCAAAGAATTCATTGAATCTGGCGCATCACATGTGATCGTAACATCTTTTGTATTTGCAGGTGGAAAGGTTCATTATGACAGACTGGATGCTCTAAAAGAACAGGTAGGAAGAGAACATCTGGTACTTGACCTTAGTTGTCGAAAGAGAGATGACAAATACTATATCACAACAGACCGCTGGCAGAAGTTTACGGAAGAAGAATTAACCATAGAACTTCTGCACAAACTGGAATCATGGTGTGATGAATATCTGATTCATGGAGTTGATGTAGAAGGAAAAGCACAGGGGATCGATCAGGAACTCGTGCAATTATTAGCTCGATATAATGGCAATAAAGTCACATATGCAGGTGGAGTTAAGAATTTTGACGATCTGGAATTGCTGAAAAACTATGGAAATGATAAGATTGATGTGACGATCGGAAGTGCCTTAGACTTATTTGGTGGAGATATGGAATTTTCGAAAGTCTTAGAATATTGCGATGCAACGATAACAAATCTGAATTAAGTAATACTTTCACATGGAGTGGAAAGAGTATGGAAGGGAGGCTTGAATATATGAAACTATTATATGAAGCCAGCAATTTTACAATACAGGCAAGATGGGTCATTCCATTTGCTGTTTTAGGAATTATAGGAGTTTTACTGCTCTTATGTTCAAAAAAACCATTTTTTAAACTGTTATCTGCAGTGTGTCTTGTAATCTGTGCGATCGCAGCACTTAGATTCTGTTTTGGATATGTGCAGGTGATCCAAGCATATAAGCAAGGAAATTACAAGAGTGTTGAAGGATATGTAGAGAATTTTATACCAGCATCCAGTGGTGGAGAAGATCAGGAAGATATGGAAGAAGAAAGCTTTGATATCAAGGGTGTTCATTTTTCCTATGGTGATAAATTTATTAAGAAGTTTGGTTACCACAGACCATCGACACAGGGTGGATATATCAAGAAAGACGGTCAGTATCTCAAGATTGGTTATATTTCAACGGAAAAAGGATATGTCATCGTTAAGATTCAGGAAAGAAAATAAAAGAATATTTTACAACAAAAAATACCGGAAACTTTCACATGATAAGTTTCCGGTATTTTGCATTTTAGATTCTTATACAATAATAAGAAATTAATTCTTACGCATAAATTCAGCACTCTTCTTAGTAAGTTTTGCACGCAGACCACGTTTTTCAGGTTCAGGTGGTGCAACATTACGAAGATTCTTGATGGATGTGATATAAATACCACTGACAACAGCTTTGATCTCAGCCTTTACAGGAACGTCATCGAAGATTGCCTCATCACACAATAATGGAGTGATCTTTGGTCCAATCTTTGCTTTAACAACTGGTACCTTAGACATCTTAGCACGTTTCGGAATGTTATCAGTTACCATCTTAGGAAATCCAGCTTCCATGATCTTCATTCGCTTCTTATCTATGACAAGCATATTCACTGTCTGTGCCATCTGATCTAACTGCGCACGCTGATCTTCCTGTTTTGCCTGCATCTTTCTACCAACAAAATACAGAACACCAAGAATGATCGCAGCAATTACCGCAATAATAAGGATAACTGTCCATACACTCATATTATCTTCTCCTCCTAATATATACATTTGAATATCTTAACTATTATAGCATTTTTTCCTTAACTTGTCTTATGTTTTTTTCGCATTTCGATAATTTCTTCACGAATTGTAGCACCGAGATGCTTTTTCTCAGCTCTTTCAAGCTGATCAGGATAGATTGGCTGTCCAAAAGTAATATGAACAGTCGTTGGTTTTACCTGAAAACGTCTGTTATTCTCTAAGATATCAGCAGTACCTGAAATTGCCATCGGAATTACAGGAACACCAGCTTTCAGAGCAGGACGTAAACTTCCTTCTTTGAACTCATGAGGATCTTCATCCTGACTTCTGGTACCTTCTGGGAAGATCGCAATGGAAAAACCATCTTTCAAAAGTTTTGTACCTTCATTCATGGTAGCAAGTCCAGCTTTGATATTCTTACGATCTAAAAACAGGCAGTTGATAAAACGCATCCAGTGGGATAGACAAGGAATCTTTTCCATTTCTTTCTTGGCAAAAAATCCCATTCCACGTTCAGTAGCAACGTAGCTGCATAAAATATCATAATAACTGCTATGATTTCCAACATATAAAACAGCACCATCTTCTGGTATGTTTTCCTGACCATCAACAATTAATTTTGTACCAGCCATAGCAAGACAGATCTTAAAAGATCGTAAGATCATGCGTTGTGCTATGGATGAACGTTTATGAGCTTTTCCAGTTTTGTTCCAATGATCAAACAATGGATAGAGCGGTGCGGTTAATGTCAGGAAAAAGAACAGATAAATAATATCTGCAAAAAAACGAATCATGATCGTTCTCCCTTCTATAAATGATTTTATTTTTTGTGATTTGCATCAAGCAATTCATTCTTTAATTTGTAAAGAGGCATGGAAAGATCGACATAGACTTCCTGTGGATTCACAAGACGTCTGCTCTCATCCCATAATGTGTTTAGTTCATCCTTACAATAGGAACGGATGTCCATAACAGAAGGACTCTTGTAAACACATTGACCTTTGATAAAGATTGGAACTAAAAGTTCACGCATTGTATAAGTACCACCAGCAAGTGTAGACTTCTTCCAAGTAGCCTGAGGATCAAAGATTGTCAGATCGTCAGATTCATCATAATGTTCCCCGACAAGACAGATCAGATCACCACGGATCTTTCCATCTTCCTTTCCGTAGATACGATAAATCGTTTTATTTCCAGGATTTGTGATCTTTGCAGGATTCTCAGAAATCTTGATCTTAGCAGTAAATTCATCAGCACCTTTTGGTTTAGAGGCAGCAAGTTTATAGACACCTCCAAATGCAGGACAATCTGCAGAAGTGATCAGTTTTGTACCAACACCCCATGAAGTGATCGGTGCACCCTGAGATTTTAAGCTTGTGATCAGATTCTCATCAAGGTCTCCAGAAGCAGCGATCACTGCATCAGGAAAACCTGCTTCATCAAGCATGATACGGGCTTTCTTTGTAAGATAAGCAAGATCCCCACTGTCTAAACGGATTCCATAGTGCTTTGGCATATGACCTTCTGCTCTTAATTCTTCAAATACACGGATCGCATTTGGAACACCAGAACGAAGAGTGTCATAAGTGTCAACAAGTAAAGTGCAGGAATCTGGATAAAGATCTGCATAAGCACGGAAAGCATGATATTCGTCATCAAAACTCATGATCCAGCTGTGTGCATGAGTTCCAAGGATCGGAATATCAAAACATTTACCAGCAAGTACATTCGAAGTACCATCACAACCACCGATCACGGCAGCACGGGCACCATAAGTACCAGCATCAGGTCCCTGAGCACGTCGAAGTCCGAATTCCATAACACCACTTCCACCAGCAGCATAAACTACACGAGAAGCCTTCGTAGCGATCAGACTTTGATGATTGATGATATTAAGGAGCGCAGTTTCTACAAGCTGTGCCTCCATGATAGGTGCTTTAACTTTCAGAAGCGGTTCTCTTGGGAATACAACAGTTCCTTCCGCGATCGCATAAATATCTCCTGTAAAATGATATCCAGCAAGATATTCCAGAAAATCTTCATCAAAAATCCCTTGATTACGAAGATAATCAATATCATCATATGAAAAAGATAAGTTTTTGATATAATCAATGACCTGATCGAGTCCGCAAGTGATCGCATAGCCACTTCCAGAAGGATTATCACGGTAAAAAACATCAAAAACTACAGTTTCATCATTCCCTGTTTTAAAATATCCTTGCATCATGGTTAATTCATAAAGATCTGTGAGCAAGGTAAGATGATTTATATCCATTGAATACTCCTTTTCAACATAAAAATAGAAGGGTCAGGATAAGCTGCCCTATAACAACTTCAGTATAACATAATCTGACAAAAACGAACAGTATTCTTATAAAAGTTGTGAAGTGACGATTTCCTTTAATTTCTCCATTGTTTCATCCTCGTCAGATCCAGAAACGATCAGATTTACTTTATCATTGTAGGAGATACAAGCAGACATTAGATGGATCGCATTGGATACATCGATTTCTCCTCCATCATATTCTAGTGTAACACAAGAAGCACTTTTACATGCGATACTTGCAAGAGCAGCTACAGGCTGTGCGTGAAGTCCACGGTCAGATGTAATTGTAAAATCATATCTTTTCATAAAATATAAGAGTCCTTTCATATTTTTTTCTATTGTAACATAAAATAGTAAGACGGACAAAAGGAGGATTGGAATGAGGTACAAAATGACATATATATTATTTTTATTTTTTTTGTTAACAACGATTCCATATATTATTACGATATATATCAATAAAGAAAACAAGAAAAATATTTCGTTTGAAAACTATGACAGTGGATATAAAATACAAGACAAGGACCAAGATATTGATTTGGAAAGTTACCTTTTAAAAATCCTCCCAGGACAGATTTCCATGGATCAAGAAGAAGAAACAATCAAATGTCAGGCTGTGATCTTAAGGACAGATCTGATCCGGAAAATGGGCAGATCAAAGAAGATAAAGATGGAAAGCATACCATATCAGGTGTACAAAGACGAACAATATAAAAGTAAACTGGGTGATCGTGCCTATGAGATCATGGATCAGAAACGAAAAAAAGCAGTCAAAGAAACAATCGGAAAGGTGATCACATACAAAGGAGCATTGATCGAACCATATTTTCATGCAGTGAGTGTGGGGATGACATTAGATGCAAGTGAATGGTTCGGGAAAAAGATTCCTTATCTAAGACAGAAAGAAAGTTTAAGTGATATTGAATCCAAAGATTATATGTCAATTAAGACAATTTCATATCAAAGGATGCAGATTATACTAGAAGAACACATGAAAAAGAAAATCACCATACAACAATTACAAAAAAATCTGAGACTTTTAACGGTAACAAAGAATGGATATGTCAAACAGATCAAGGCCGGATCATATATCATTTCCGGAGAAGATTTTGCAAGATGGCTGCAACTGGCATCCAATAATTTTTATTTTGAACAATATAAAGGAAATTTAAGGATCATCTGTCTCGGAAAGGGAAATGGATTAGGACTAAGCCAGTATGGTGCAGATCAGATGGCAAAGCAAGGAAAAACCTATCAAAAAATATTAAAATATTACTATCCAAAAACAATGATTCAAAAACTATATGAATAAACAGATGGAAATGGGCAAAACTATGTTTGAGGTGATGAAAATGAGAAAAAATAACAAACAAAACCCATTTCCGCTGCGCAAATACTATGGGGCAATGATCATAGGATTCGTATTCTTTCTTGGAATCATGGCGTACTACAGTGCTACATTCCGCCAGAGGAGAGATCAGGCAAAACAGGAAGTCAGCCTGGAAGAAGAATCGATTGGAGCTAATAACAGCGCAACACAGGAAAAAACAAAAACAACAACGCAAGACAAGAAAGAAACAGAGACAACGGCACAAATGAAACGTACCATGAGTGAAAGTGTTACGTATAATGGTACATCCAAACTGACATGGCCGATCAAAGGCAATATCATTCTTCCATACAGTGTAAATTCAACCATCTATTTTGAATCTCTTGACCAGTACCGTATCAACAAAGGAATCCTGATCGAAGCAAAAGAAGGAGACGAAGTGAAGGCAGTACGTAAGGCAAAGGTAAGAGAAATTAAAAAATCAGCAGAATATGGACAAACGGTATTGATGGATCTTGGAAATGAATATACCGTATTATACGGACAGCTTAAAGATATCAGAGTAAAAGAAGGAACAATGGTCAATGCAGGAGAAGTTATTGCAAAAGTCGCAGAGCCGACAAGTTATTACACATTAGAAGGAACGAATCTCTATTTTCAGATGGAAAAAGATAAAAAAAGTGTAGACCCTTTAAAATATCTGGAATAAAATAAAGTGAGAAAATAACAGCCATAACATATCTGGTTGATGTAGAGGAAAGGCGGTCAGAGAACATCTGACAGCCTTTCTTCAAAGAAAATGAAGATCAGGGCTGGATCAATATACAGATAGACAGAGGATAAGACAGATGAAGAATGTAACGTACATATTAAAATGCAGTGATAACAGTTTATACACAGGATGGACTAACGATATCAAACATCGCCTGAAGATGCATAATGAAGGAAAAGGTGCAAAATATACAAGAGGACGAGGACCAGTAGAACTTGTGTATCTTGAAGAATTTGATACAAAGCAGGAAGCAATGAGTAAAGAAGCAAAGATTAAACGTCTTACCAGAAAGGAAAAACTCCTGTTAATAGAAAACTACCAACAGGAGCAAAAATTAAATCTGGAACATTAAGATCATATGGCATAAACTTCCACCCATAACAAACAGATGAAAGATCTCATGCAGACCAAAATTCTTCCAGTGATTTTCGAACCAAGGAATCTTTAGTGCATAGATCACACCACCAACTGTATAAATGATACCGCCAGCAAGCAGCCATCCAAAAGATGTCTTGGATAAACTATGGATGATCGGTGCGATCGCAACGATACAAAGCCATCCCATTGCGATATACATGACAGAAGATACCCACTTCGGACAAGTTACCCAGAACATCTTAAATACGATACCAAGGATCGCTATGATCCAGATTACGGATAAAAGTCCATATCCAAGCGTGCTGCCAAGAACGATCGTACAGATCGGTGTGTAAGAACCAGCGATCAGAACAAAGATCATTGCATGGTCAAGTTTCTTTAACTTCTTATTGATCGTTGGTGAAATATTAAAAGAGTGATAAGCAGTACTTGCACCATAAAGACCAATCATACTTATAGTAAATATGATCAAAGAGATAATGCGTACATAATCACCGCTTAAAAAGCTCTTGATGATCAATGGAATGGAAACGATCGCGGCCAGGATCATTCCGATCAAATGGGTAATTGCACTTCCTGGATCTTTTAATTTATGTTTCATGGTAAAACCTCCAATCATTCTAGTGTTATAAAATTCAATACATAGTATTAAAAACCACATCTAACTTTCTTACATACTACAACTATTCAAAGGATATTGCAAGGGGTTTTCAAAAAAAAGTGAATCTGGTATAATGTTACCTATTATGTGATTAAGAAAAAAAGTAATAGACAGAATGGAATGTTAATATGGAAAAAACAAAGAAAGCCTATGAGATTGTCATAGATAGTATCAAAGAGCAGATCATGAATCAGGAACTTGTTCTTGGACAAGGACTTCCACCAGAGAGAGAGATCTCAGAGAAGATTGGAGTCAGCAGGAATTCCGTTCGTGAAGCGTTGAAGATCTTAACTGTCATGGGAGTGGTCTCAAGTAGACAAGGAGCAGGAAATTATATATCAGGAAATTTTAAGGGATATATGGTAGATGCCCTTTCTATGATGTTTATGCTTGATAAGCTTGATTATGATCAGATCAACCAGATCCGTATCGGACTGGAGATGCAGGCATATGCACTTGCAGTGAAGAATGCAGAGACAAAAGACATCATAGAATTACAAGAATATGTGAATGCATTAGATCAGAGTACAGATAACGACGAGAAGACAATGTATGATAAGAAGATCCATTATGCGATCGCGAAAGCATCAGGCAATGTTCTGATCGTGAATATCTTAGATGCATTATCTGAAGTGATGGATATCTTCATTTTTGAAATGCGTCGAGAAATCTTAAGAACTGAGAAGCGAAAAGGAATGTTACAGGAAGCACATAAGCAGATTGTCGAATGTTTATTAAAGAGAGATGTGGTCAATGGACAGAAAGCATTGATGAAACATTTCGAGATGATTGATAACATTATTCACAAAGAACTTTAAGGAAAGAGCCATTTTGGCTCTTCTTTTTTATGCAAGATTAACAAAAAAAAGAAAAATGTCAAATAGTACTTTACAAAAGTAGACAATGTATATATAATAAAAACATAAATTGGTAGTACCAATAAGACAAAAACAGATAAAAACAATGGATGCGGAAAACATCCAAATTTTTTTCAAACAAAATTGGTAGTACCAATTCAGAGCGGAAGAGCTTAAGATAAAGGATAGAAAGTCTTAGGAATGAGGAGGAATAGCAATGGACATTTTAGTATGTATCAAACAGGTACCGGCATCTAATAAAGTGGAAGTTGATCCAGTAACCGGTGTGCTGTTAAGAAACGGAGCCGATTCAAAGATGAATCCATATGATCTGTATGCGTTAGAGACAGCGCTTAAGATCAGAGAAGAAGTAGGTGGAACGATCAGTGTCATCAGTATGGGACCACCACAGGCAATGACAGTGATCAGAGAAGCATTTGCCATGGGAGTTGACCGTGGAGCATTATTATCAGACCGAAGATTTGGTGGAGCCGATGTACTGGCAACAAGTTATACGATCGCACAGGGAATCAAGAAGATGGGAGATTTTGACCTGATCCTATGTGGAAAACAGACAACTGATGGTGACACAGCACAGGTTGGTTCCGAAGTATCTGAATGGTTAAATATCCCAAGTGTATCAAATGTAAAGAAGATATCTAAAGTAGAATCCGATGCGATCACGATCGAGATGGATCTGCCGGAAGAACTGGAGATTGCTAAAGTCCAGTATCCATGTTTGTTATCCGTAGATAAAGACATTTTCCAGCCAAGACTTCCATCCTATGTAAAGAAGATGGATACCGCAGACCGTGAAATTGAAGTATATTCCTTAGATGATATGGAAGACAAAGACGAAACACATTATGGATTAAATGGTTCACCAACACAGGTAAAACGAATTTTCCCTCCAACAGCGAATGACCATCATGAAGTATGGGACGGAGACGGAAGTGAAGTCGCAGACAAATTATTCCATATGATCACAGATATGAAATTTATCTAAAAGGGGGAAATGAGAATGCCAAAATTAGTAATACATCAGGAAAAAGTAGAAGATCCACAGGTTCTGGTTGATATTTGTCCATTCGGTGCGATGGAAGAAAAAGACGGAAAACTTTCTATCAATGCCGCATGTAAGATGTGCAAATTATGTGTGAAGAAAGGACCAGCTGGAGCAGTAGAATATGTAGAAGATGAGAAAAAAGAAGAAATTGATAAGAGTCAGTGGAACGGAATCGCTGTTTATGTCGATCATGTTGATGGAGAAATTCATCCAGTAACATACGAATTGATCGGAAAAGCACGAGAGCTGGCAAGTAAGATCAATCATCCAGTATATGCTTTATTTATGGGAAATAACATTTCAGATAAGGCAGAAGAATTATTACACTACGGAGTTGATAAAGTATTTGTTTACGACTTCCCAGAGTTAGCAAGATTCAAAATAGAATCTTATACATCTGTATTTGAAGATTTCATCAAGAAACATCAGCCATGTGCGATCCTGACAGGAGCAACAACAGTCGGAAGACAGTTGGCACCAAGGGTAGCTGCAAGAATGAAGACAGGATTAACAGCAGACTGTACGATTCTTGAGATGGATGAGAATACAGACCTTTCTCAGATCAGACCAGCATTTGGTGGAAACATCATGGCACATATCTTAACACCAAATAACCGTCCACAGATGGCAACGGTAAGATACAAAGTCATGAATGCACCAGAAAGAACAGAAGAAACACATGGAGAAATCATTTCATGTGCGATCGATAAAGAAAAGATCAAAGCACATGTGGATGTATTAGATATTGTAAAGAAAGAGCCAGAGAAGTTTATCGAATCTGCCGATGTTTTAGTCGTTGCAGGACGAGGAATCAAGAAAGAAGAAGACCTTGCAATGATCAGAGAATTAGCAGAACTGTTAGACGGACAGGTAGCCTGCACAAGACCACTTGCAGAAGCAGGATGGGTAGAAGCAAAATGTCAGGTAGGATTAAGTGGAAGAACCGTACGCCCGAAACTGATCATTACCTGTGGTGTATCAGGAGCCATTCAGTTTGTAGCTGGAATGGATCACTCTGACTGCATCGTATCCATTAATTCCGATGAAAAAGCACCGATCTTTAAGACAGCACATTATTGTCTGGTAGGAGATGTCTACGATATCGTACCAAAACTGATCGAGAAGATTAAAGCTGCGAAAGGGGCGTAAGAGATATGAGTTATAAGAAATTTGATCAAGCTGATTTAGAAGTTATCAAAAATATCATAAAAGACGATGAAAGAATTTTATATGCAGAAAATATCAACGAAGAATACAGTCATGATGAATTAGGAGGAGCACAAAGCTACCCAGATGTTGTAGTAAAAGCGACTTCTGCAGAAGAAATCTCTGAGATCATGAAATATGCATATGAAAATAATATTCCGGTCACACCAAGAGGAGCTGGAACCGGTCTGGTAGGATCTTCCGTAGCGATCGAACACGGGATCATGATCGATTCAAGCCTCATGAATCATATATTAGAACTTGATGAAGAAAACTTAACGATCACCGTAGAACCAGGAGTTTTATTAATGGAACTTGCTGCCTACGTGGAAGATCATGATTTCTTCTACCCACCAGATCCAGGAGAGAAATCCGCAACGATCGGTGGAAATATCAGTACAAATGCCGGTGGTATGCGTGCTGTAAAATATGGCGTGACCAGAGATTATGTCAGAGGTCTTGAAGTTGTCCTTCCAAATGGAAAGATCGTGGAATTTGGAGGAAAGGTTGTAAAAAACAGTTCCGGATATTCCTTAAAAGACCTGATGATCGGTTCCGAAGGAACCTTAGGCTTTATCACAAAAGCCACATTAAAATTACTCCCTCTGCCTAAAAAGGCAATTAGTTTACTGATACCATTTAAAACCTTAAAAGAAGCAATTGACACAGTACCTCTCATTATCAAGTCCAAAGCAATCCCAACTGCCATTGAGTTTATGCAGAGGGAGGTCATCATTGATGCAGAAGAGTACCTAGGTAAAAAATTCCCAGATTCCCAATCCGATGCGTACCTTCTGCTCAAATTTGACGGCAATTCAACAGAAGAGATTGAAGCAGATTATGATAAAGTTGCAAAACTTTGTTTAGAGGCAGGAGCACTTGACGTACTGATCTCAGATACAGAAGAAAGAGAAGAATCTATCTGGAAAGCCAGAGGAGCCTTCCTTGAAGCAATCAAAGGATCTACAACTGATATGGATGAAGTAGACATGGTCGTACCAAGAAATAAAGTCAATGAAATGGTAGAATATCTTCATAACTTACATAATGAAGTAGATATACGTATCAAGAGTTTCGGACATGCTGGAGATGGAAACCTTCATTCTTATATCTTAAAAGATGACTTAAGTCAGGAAGAATTTGAAAAACGAATGGCAGAAGCAATGGAGAAGATCTACGAGAAAGCTGCACAGTTAGGTGGAAAAGTATCCGGAGAACATGGAATCGGATTTGCGAAGAAGCCATATTTGAGAGAATCTCTTGATCTAGAAACAATTGAGTTAATGAGTGGAATTAAGAAAGCATTTGATCCAAAGAATATCTTGAATCCACATAAAGTATTCCAGAGCTAAAACTGACACTTTGGTTATACTCCCTAAGTTTTAAAAATGCACAAAGCAGACAGGAAATCAAATACCTGTCTGCTTTGTGTATATAAATTTATACAATTTTCTTCGAAATGGTTGACATAATGTATAAAAATATATATACTAAAAACAGTAACAGTTATTATTTGAATTAAAGAGGAAAGGAAGAGGTTATGCAGCCAGCAACGAAAAAAAGCAAGCAAAGAGATGCCATCATAAAGTTTTTAATGACTCGCAAAGACCATCCAACTGCCGATATGGTATATATGAATATCAAAGAAGAGTTTCCTAAGATCAGTCTTGGAACAGTCTATCGAAATCTTGCATTATTAAGTGAGCGAGGGGAAATACTAAAGCTATCTTACGAAGGAGGAGCAGACCATTACGATGCATGCACCGATCCACACTATCATTTTGTGTGTCAGGAATGTGGAGCAGTCATCGATTTGGAGATGGCACCGATCGATGAGAAGTTAAATGAGATCGCAAGTGAGAACTTTCCTGGAAAGATTACACAGAATATTGTTTATTTTAAAGGAATCTGCAAAAATTGTTTAAAAAATCATTGACAAAAGTAAAATGTGATGGTAATATAAAGACAAGTTAAAAATAGTAATCATTACTGTTTTAAACAAAAGATACTAAGCCGAAAGGCAAAGCAACATAAATGATCATATAAAGTATAAAGGAGAACAAGAATTATGAAGAAATGGATTTGTACAGTATGCGGATATGTACACGAAGGAGAACAGCCACCAGAGAAATGTCCACAGTGTGGAGTACCAGCAGATAAATTCAAAGAGCAGGTAGAAGGAGAAAAAGAATGGGCAGCAGAACACGTAGTAGGTGTTGCCAAAGGTGTCAGCGAAGATATCTTAGCTGATCTAAGAGCAAATTTCGAAGGAGAATGTTCTGAAGTAGGAATGTACCTTGCAATGGCAAGAGTAGCTCACAGAGAAGGATATCCAGAGATCGGATTATACTGGGAGAAAGCAGCATACGAAGAAGCAGAACATGCAGCAAAATTTGCTGAGTTATTAGGTGAAGTTGTAACAGACAGCACAAAGAAGAACTTAGAGATGCGTGTAGATGCAGAACATGGAGCAACAGAAGGTAAATTTGACCTTGCAAAACGTGCGAAAGCAGCAAACTTAGATGCAATCCATGATACAGTTCATGAGATGGCAAGAGACGAAGCACGTCATGGTAAAGCATTTGAAGGATTATTAAAGAGATACTTCGGATAAGAAGAATTGATTTAGGAGGTATGAGTTTTCATACCTCCTTTTTTTTTGCTATATTCCATGCTATAATAAAAATAAGACTGAAAAAGCAGGTGAAAGCATATGATTTCAGAAGAGAAAGTAAAGATTATGGCTAAGATGGCCAAGTATGAGAAGAATTATGGAAAAGGTGATTTCCGTATTTACAAATATACCAAGAAAGATTATGTCAGATCGGAGAAGATCAAGACAAGCATTGCCTTGTTGATCTCAT
The DNA here is from genome assembly GCF_030296915.1 of Anaerostipes hadrus ATCC 29173 = JCM 17467. Taxonomy (NCBI): domain Bacteria; kingdom Bacillati; phylum Bacillota; class Clostridia; order Lachnospirales; family Lachnospiraceae; genus Anaerostipes; species Anaerostipes hadrus. The sequence goes on from NZ_AP028031.1 coordinate 547,754, forward strand.
TTCTGATCATGACAGGATTGTTGTGTATCATGCAGTTAGATATTGTGATCATGAAGCTGAGAGAAGGTAAAGTTATAGTATCTGCGGCTGTGATCATAGGAATTTATGTTGCGGTATTTTTTGTCTACCTGCATTTTACGAAGATGCGAGCATCCAGGCAGTATGATGAGGTAAGGGCAAGGGTACTGATCTATGACAAGCATTTAGAAGAACTAGAAACATTATATAAAGAAAAAGAGAATGAAGACATTAGTCCAACGATAGTCGAGGAGGAAGACGAAGATGGAAAAATTATTGATATATAGAGAACGATTTTTGAAATTCCTCACGGCGAGAGGAAGATATATTCAATCAGGGATGAGATTCCTTGGAGGAACTGTTTTATTTTATGTATTAGGGAAATTGTTTGGATATACAGAGACCTTTTCACAGCCATTTTTTATCTTTATGATGGGAGTGATCAGTGTCTTTATTCCAATATCAGCATTATCACTGATCTTTTATGTCGTTATATTCTTAGAGTTACTTCATGTATCGTTAGAAGTGACATTATTTTTTGCACTGGTAGTTGTATTATATTTTCTTGTATATCAGAGAGTTTTTCCAGAGACAAGGATTTATCTGATGATGGTGCCAATCTTCTTTTATTTTCAACTACCTGCATGTTTACCAATCTTTGCTGGGATGTTTTGTGGAATTGCAGGACTTCCAGCGATCTTAATGGGAACAGTGATCTATTATCTGTCCAATATCCTTCAGCAGACAATGAACCAGCTGGCATCAGGATCAGCACATGGGAAGGTCTACAGTCTGATCGCGGCAAGAGCGATCGACAATAAGGATCTGCTTTTGTATTTTGTGGTATTCTGTCTGGTGACAGCACTCGTAACAGCAATTCGCAAGCGGGGAGTAGCGCATGGATGGAATATTTCAATCCTTGCAGGAGGAGTTGTATATCTGATCTGCATGTTCATAGGAGGATATCTGGTTAACAATGAGATCAATATCACATCACAGATCGGAACGATCATAGGAAGCATTGCGATTGCCCTGATCATACAGTTTTTATACAATGTGATCGACTATACCAGAGAAGAAACATTTGAATTTGAAGATGAAGAATATTATTATTATGTAAGAGCGATACCGAAAGTGACTGTGGAAGAAGAAGAATTTAATGTTACACAGATCACGGTACCATCACATAGATTTAGTTTAAAAAGAAAAGAACATAAACAAGAACATAAAGAACAGGACAAAGAAAAGGGAGAGGAAATTTGAGTAAATTTTTTGATGGACTTGAAAAATATATATATTGGACATCGATTCCGAAGATCGGTCTGAATGACATTGTAGATATTCTGATCGTCAGTGTTATGATCTATCTGATCGTCAAATGGATCAAAACAACAAGAGCCTGGGTATTATTAAAAGGGATCATTATCTTGCTTTGTATTGCATTTGCGGCATATTTACTGCAATTACATACAGTTTCATGGATTCTTTCCAATACAATGAGTGTGGGAATCACAGCGATTTTGATCGTCTTCCAGCCAGAACTCCGAAGCGCATTGGAACAGCTTGGAAGAAAGAACTGGGTGACTGATATTTTCTCTACAGATAGCCGTCAGGAAGAACTGGAATATACAGCAAGAACTCTGCAAGAGATATCAAGAGCAGCGATTGAGATGGGAAAGGTAAAGACAGGAGCACTGATCGTACTGCAAAGAGAAGTAGCACTTGGAGAGTATGAGCGTACAGGAATTCCAATTGATGCGAAGGTCAGCAGCCAGCTTCTGATCAATATCTTTGAACACAATACACCACTCCATGATGGCGCGGTGATCATTCACAACAACAGGATCGTGTCAGCAACTTGCTATCTTCCATTAAGCGATAGTGTAGAGATTGGAAAGGAAATGGGTACCAGACACAGAGCAGCAGTAGGGATCAGTGAAGTTTCAGACAGTATCACTGTGATCGTATCCGAAGAAACTGGTGGCATTTCTATCGCAAGGGATGGAAAGATCATCAGACATCTGGATCCACAGAGATTGAGAGATGAACTGGCTGTCCTGAGAGAAGAAAAAGGACAGAATAAGAAATTCAAACTATGGAAGGGGCGGAATCGAAATGAAAAAAAGAATGGAAAGTGATCTGCTTTTAAAAATAATTTCTGTTGTTTTTGCCTTTCTACTTTGGATGTTTGTTATCAACACCGATAACCCGGTCATCAAGAAGACTTTCAGCGATGTACCGGTTGATATGCTGAATGAACAGGTTTTAGACGATCTTAATCAGACTTATAAGATTGAATCTGGAGATACCGTAAGCTTTACTGTGAAGGGAAAGAAAGATGTTGTAGATCGTTTGACGAAGTCAGATTTCCGCGCAACGGCAGATGTATCTTCTATGTCAGATGTTCATGCGATCCAGATCGAAGTTGAGGCTTTACGATACAAGAGTCAGTTAGATATCGATACAGGTGGTGCAACAGTCAAAGTCGTATTGGAAGATGTGAAGAGTGACCAGATACCAGTCAATGTTGTGGTGAAAGGAACACCAGCGAGTGGATATACGGTAAGCACGCAGACAGCAACGCCGAATCTGATCTCTGTATCTGGGCCAAAGAGTGTGGTAAGCAGGATCAAACAGATCGTAGCGAAAGTAGATGTATCCGGATTGAAGAAAGATGTAACAATGGCTCAGAATGTCAAGTGTTATGATGAAGACGGAGATGAAGTAAGTCAGGACCGCATCAAACTTGATACGACCAAGATTAAAGTAAAGATTGGATTATCAAGAACGAAGACAATACCATTTACAGTGGAAACAAAAGGAACGCCGGGCAAGGGATATGTACTTGGAAGCATTGATTATGAACCAAAACATATAGAAATTACTGGAGCTGAAGATGATCTGGAGAAGATCAGCAGTATCAAACTGGCGAATTTAGATATCAGTGACAGTACAAAGAGTATTGAAAAAACGATCAAAGCGTCCGATATTAAACTGCCAGATGGTATTACATTTGTAAAATCTGTAGATAAGATCAAGAATATCGTGATCCGTGCGAACATCGAGAAGAAGACGAAACGAACATTGACGATTCCGACAGAACAGATCGCATTGATCAATAATACGAAGAATTATGATGTCAAATTTGATGACTCAGAGTTAAAGGTGAAGATCAGCGGATTGCGCTCTGTAGTAGATAAAGTTGTAGTGAAGGATTTAAATCCAAAGATTGACATGCAGCTGTACGAACCAGGGACGCATACGGTACAGGTTCAGCTGACAAAGATCAAGAATATGTCGATTGAGAAGAACGTCAGTGCAAAGATTACGGTAGAATAAAATATAAGGAGAGATATTTACAATGGATAAGATGTTATCGGTTGTTCTTCCAGCTTATAACGAAGAACAGATGATCAAGAAAACAGCACAGGTGGTAGGAGACCTGCTTGAGAAAGAACAGATTCCATATGAATTAGTATTCGTAAATGACGGATCTAAAGATCATACATGGGAGAAGATTTTAGAACTCAAGGAAGAAAGAGCACATATCAAAGGAGTCTGCTTTTCCAGAAATTTTGGAAAAGAAGGAGCCGTTTTTGCAGGAATCACACAGGCAGAAGGAGACTGTATTGCAGTAATGGACTGTGATCTTCAACATCCGCCAGAAACACTTATAAAGATGTATCGTTTATGGGAAGACGGATATCAGGTGATCGAGGGAGTGAAAGCATCCAGAGGAAGAGAAAGTTTCATTCACAAGATGTTTGCAAAAACATTTTACAGTATTATCAGTGATGCGACAGGAATCGATATGTCCAGAGCATCTGATTTCAAGTTGATGGATCGACAAGCAGCAGAAGAATTTCTAAAACTTCCAGAACGAAATGTATTTTTCCGTGCATTGTCATCCTGGGTAGGATTCAAGACAACATACGTAGAATTTGATGTGCAGGAACGAGAAGCAGGAGAATCCAAATGGTCATTCAAATCATTAGTACAATATGCAGTGAATAATATCACATCATTTAGCGCCGCACCAATGCAGATCGTCACATTTTTTGGCGTTGTATTCTTCGTATTTGCAGTGCTGCTTGGAATACAATCGCTTTATATGTATTTTTCTGGACATGCAGTTGCAGGATTTACAACAGTGATCTTATTGTTACTGTTGGTTGGAAGCATTTTGATGTTCAGTTTAGGTGTGATCGGATATTATATCGCGAAGATTTACGATGAAGTGAAGATGCGTCCGAGATACATTATCTCAGAAGTGATCAAATCCAAAGAATAACAATACAAATCCCTGAGATTGGATAAGATGAATATCTGATCTCAGGGATTTTATATGATACAAGGAATCATTTTTTTTGAGATTTGAAAACAAGAAATTTACTGATAAAATAATTGACGATCGTAACAATAACTTGTGTTTCTAACTTGGCGATCATCTGTGGCTGATGAAGGATCTCAACACAGAAAGGGACTCCGCCCACTTCGACAGCCATGGTTACAAGACGACCGAGAACAAACTTGATGAATTCATGAATTGTATCTGCGAAGGATTCAGATTTAGACTGAAATACATATAGCTTATTTACAACAAATGCAAAACAGATCGCGATCGCAACAGAGAAAAAGTTGCTGATCTTATAATCAATTCCACATGGTCCTTTTAATAAAGCAAACATTCCAAGATTAACGAGGGTTGTCAATCCACCAAAAAACAAATAACGAATTCGCGAATCATTATATAATTTCTTTATCAAATTTAACATATCATATTACCTCCGATAGATATAAAATATTCTAAAATGTACATACATCCAATATCTTAAGACATTTTTCAGGAATTTTCAATCCAAAATGTGGTATACTAAGCGTGATAATGAACAAAAAAGGGTAAAGGATAAAGGAAAAGTATAATGATAAAAGAACAAAGAAAGTATTGCTATGGAGTCTATACACTGATGTTTTTACTGATGTGTATCGTGGCATTTCTGCCATTTTTTACCGAAGGAAAAAGCTTTGTATGGGGAGCAGGAGTAGAAGACGGATTAAGCCAGCATTTTTCAGCATTAGCATATTATGGGGAAGCACTAAGAGAATTTTTCCGTAATCTTCTGGCGGGACACCCAAAACTTGTGATGTGGGATATGAGTCTTGGGTATGGTGCAGATATCCTCTCAACATTGAATTACTATGCGATCGGTGATCCGTTAAACCTCCTCTATGGATTTGTTTCGCCAAAGAATACAGAAACTATGTATGATTTCATGATCTTGTTACGAATGTATCTGGCAGGGATCACGTTTATCATGTATGCAAGAAAAATGAAAAAACGAAGTTATGGAACAGTGATCGGGGCACTGGTCTATGTATTCAGCGGATTTTGCTTTCGACTAGGACTGCGCCATCCATTCTTCATCAATCCGATGATCTATTTTCCGCTGTTATGTCTTGGGATTGAGAAGATCTATCAGAGAGAAAGACCGTATGTATTTATTTTCGCAGTCTGCGTATCAGCAATGAGCAATTATTATTTTTTATATATGCTGACGATATTTGTGGTGATCTATGCGTGGATCCGTTTTTATAAATACACCGAAGAAAACAAGATGAAAAACTTTTTTCTGACGATCTTGAAGTTTGGAATATATTATACACTTGGAATTGCAATGGCAGCAGTGATTTTACTGCCATCCGTCATAGGATTTCTAGGAAATGGCCGTTACGGCAATGGGGTTGACTGGAAATCATTGATCGTATATCCAGGGAAATATTATCTACTGTTTATTGAAAACTTTATTGGATACGGAAATATGGGCAGCAATACGAACGCAGGATATCTGCCGATCGTTGGGATCGTTGTATTATTTACACTGTTTTCACAGCGAATGAAACATAAAAAATACAGAGCGGCATTTATAGCAAGTATCATTGCTTTGATTCTCCCAATCTTTGGATATGCATTTAATGGGTTTTCCTATGCAAACAACCGGTGGGCATTTGCACTGAGCTTTATTGTGGCATTGTTGACAGCAGAAATGTATCCACGTCTATTTGTGATGTCAAAACGACAGCAGATCGGGATCGGAGCAGGAATCATCATATATACTGTATTTTGTATCATCGTAAATGCATCAGGAGAAGAAATCCTGAAGAATAAAGGGATCATGGCAGCCTGTGGATTAATTGCAGTATTTTATATTCTATTGTTGATCTTTCAAAGACTTGGCTATGATACACAGAAGAGAATTGTGCGAGTGAGCATGGCAATCTTGCTCCTGATATCAGTGGGAGTGCATGGATATTACAGATTCGATCCAAAAGGATATGCTTATACACAGGAATTTATGGATCAGGGACAAGCATATCGAACATTGAAGGAAGATAATATCCGTATGCTGAGTAAGGTAAATGATCCATCTGTTTATCGAGTACATGCAGAGGGATATCGATATAAAAACTATGGACTGATCAACCATTTGAATACGATCAGTGGATATTACAGTATCACAGCAAAATGTGTGACAGATACGATCAAAGGATATGATACGTTGGGAATGCAGTATGCAGATAAATATAAAGGAGTCGATCAAAGACTGGGACTCCTGTCATTAGCTGGCGTAAAATACATAACAGTAGCACATAACAGTCAGGTTGCAAAAGACGTAAGTTCCAAGGGGGATGTACCATACGGAGTTGAGAAACAAAGTAAAAAAGGAAATATCACATTATATAAGAATAAATATGCACTGCCATTTGCATATGCATATGATTCTTATATGACAGAGCAGCAATACGAGCAGTTAAATGGAATCGGCAAGGAACAGGCAATGCTTGCACAGATCATATTGAATCAGCATCCGGCAGACAAAGAGATTCAACACAACGAACAAAGAAACGATCCTGACATACAGACAATCTCATTGCCAGAGACAAGGATCTCATCTCCAAAAGGGAAGAAATATGCGGATATTACGATGCCAGTAGAGAAAGGCAAGGAAACTTATCTGTATTTTAAAAATCTCGTTTACCATGGAAAGAAAAATGGAGACGATAACTTCATACTGACTGGAAGAAAGGGAACAAAAGGAATCCTTGTGACACAAAACGATGTACAACAGAAAATTCATATTCAAAGCACCTTCAATCCATACTATTTTGGAAGAAAAGATTACATTGTAAAGATCAATCATCAGACAAGCAAGGCAAAAGAAAAAGTAAGATTAAATTTCTTGTCTCCAGGTGAATATGAATTTGATGATATCAGTTTGATCACAGTTCCTAAAAAAGATGTTCTTGCCAGATTAAAGGAACGCAAGGAGAACTCAATGAAACAGATTCAATACGAAGGAAATCATTTCAGAGGAGTCTATCATGCGAAAAAAGACCAGATTCTGTGTGTAACGATTCCATACTCAAAAGGATGGAAAGCAACAGTCAATGGAAATCGCACAAAGATTTATAAGGCAAACGGAATGTTTATGGGAATCGTAATGAAAAAAGGAACACAAAGTGTCAGATTAGATTATGAAACACCAGGATTAAAAATAGGGGCATGCATCAGTCTGGTGGCATGGATCGGACTGGGAATGTATGGATTGTACTTTGAAAAGTACAGAAAAAAGCTGTTAAATCAACATTAAAGTAAGAAGAGATACTGGTAAAAATACAAAAAACATGATAAAATAGCTCTTAGACAAATGTTACAAAAATGTTAAAAGAGTGGGAGGAACTATGAAAAACGTAAAGAAAATGATGCGGGCAGGATTAAAGAAATTCACAGTGATCACTATCTTAGGTGTATTTCTTATGACAAGCCTGATTCCAGTATCCGCAGCAACGAAAGTATCAAAGATCAAATGGTCAGCATATAGAAAGACAATGTATGTTGGTAATGCACAGAGATTTGCAGTGAAGATCACACCAGCCAAAGCATCCAAAGCGAAGCTTAAATGGAAAACAAGTAACAAGAAGATCGCAAAAGTCAGTACAAAAGGAGTTGTTACACCTGTTAAAGCAGGCAAAGTAACGATCACATGTTACGTGAAATCACAGAAATCAAAGAAAGTAACATGCAAAGTCACAGTGAAAAAACAGAAAGTGACAGCGATCACATTTGCAAAGGCAAGCGTAGCCGTACAGAAAGGGAAAAAGGTCAGCAATCCAGCGATCGTAACACCAACTTACGCAGCAAATAAAAAGGTAACATACAAATCTTCTAGCACAAGCGTGGCAACAGTCAGCACAAGTGGAGTTGTAACAGGAAAGAAAGTCGGAACAGCTACGATCACAGCAACAGCAGTCGATGGATCAAAGAAGAAAAACAGTTACAAAGTAACTGTTGTAACACCGATCACAAAAAACAGTGCCAAGTTTATCGCACACCGCGGATTAAGTGCCGAAGCACCAGAGAATACGATCAAAGCCTATGAATTAGCGGGTGGAGCAGGATTCTGGGGAGCAGAAACAGATGTCCGTATGACAAAAGACAAGAAATTCATTCTGCAGCACGACCTGACATTCAAGAGATTATGCGGAGTTGATAAGAAACCAGAAGATATGACATTATCAGAGATCCAGAAACTGACGATCAAATCTGGAAATAACATTTCAAAATATAAGAATGTAAAATCAGCAACGACAGTTGCAACATTAGAAGATTATTTAACAACATGCAAGAAGTATAATATGGTACCAGTTATCGAAATCAAGATGGAATTCGTAGAATACGGAAATGAAACAACCAATGATTCTCGAATGCAGGCAGTGACAAAGAACAACATGGAAGATTTGTATGCATTAACAAATCAGATCATGGGGAATAAAGAATACATGTTTATTGCCTATGACTTTGAAACAATGGTACAGATGAGAAAAGTCTTAGACGATAACGCAACAACATCCACAAATGTAAAATTACAGCATGTAACAAATAATCCAGATCAGGGAATGATCAATTATTACAAGAAACGTAAGATTGAATTGGATGCAAATTGTGATAAGATTTCACTCTCAGACATCAAGGCATTCAAAGATGGTGGAGTGAATGTAGGACTTTGGACTGTGGACGATACAGAAAGAGTCGCAGATTATATTGCACAGAAAGTGGATTATATTACAACGAATACAAAGTTCTGGTAAGAATAGAAACCATAAGAAAAGAGGCAGCAGATGAAGATATGTGTTGTCTCTTTTCTTATGGTTTGTGGTATAATAAAAAGAAAACTATGGATTATCATTAAGCGATCAATACTGGATCCGTCCAGATCACTCAAAGATACAATGGAAAGATATCAATTTTTTTGAAAATCTATTTTCAGAAGATGTAGGAAGTGCTTTGTTTGGAGGACCATTTAGCGGCAATTTTATGTCACCAGATAATACATCTGACGGATGGCTTAGAAAAAATGGGTGATTCAGAATCAAAAAAGAGTGTTATTGAAATCAGGGAGTGGAGAGTCACAACAAGAACCATTAAATGAAGTCCTGGCGAATATGATATGTGATAGATTAGATATTAAGAATTACGTAAAGTATCAATGTGGTTATCAAGAAGATCAATCACCATTTATCACAATATCAAGAAGAGATAAATTAGTCACATGGCTAGGAGAACGGATCAGAATGCTCTGCGAAAGCAAAATGGACACAGAAAGAGTCTTTCAGATCGTGAAGACAGCAAAAGAATACCAGAGAAGAAAGTAAGATGAAAAGAAAAATTACAGAAATGTAGTAATTATGTTATATATATGTTAAAATAAAAGATATATGCCAAGGAGTCAGGCAGAAAATACAGAGAAAAAGAATCAAAAGGAGAGAAGGGTTATGAGCCAGAAGGAAAGAGTCGATTTGATCGAGGTAGATTTATTGGATATGTGTAAATATATTCTGTCAAAGTGGGTGTTTATTTTGATAGGAATGGTAGTATTCGCTGGAGCTGGATTTGGGTATGCGAAGGTGAAGAGTGTGACAGAGTATAGCTCTAAGATGCAGGTATATGTTACTGTGCCTAAGACATCGGATAAGGTGCTGATCAGGGACAATGCTGGGGATTTGGCGTATGATTATCAGAAATTAATTAAAACTGATCTGATTGTGAATGAAATTGCGAAGAAAACGAAAATTGCAAAAGATGATGTGAAAGATGCAATTTCAGCAGAAGTTGTGGATGGAACAAGATTACTTGAGATTAAGGTAAAATCAGATGATAAAGATGATGTGAAGAAGATTTCAAAAGAAGTTTTGCCAGTATTTCAGAAAGTAGTGCAGAAAGATTTAGGAAGAAATAAACTAGTGATCGCAGATCAGCCATCTAAGATAAAGGCAGAACAGACAGTTAGCACAAAGAAATTTTTAGCTGTAGGTGCAGTCGGTGGATTTGTAGTTGTAGCAGGAGTATTTTTTGTGCTCTATCTTGTAGATTTAACAAAGAAAGCGAAAAGAAATTAGGATTAATAAAACAAAGGAACAAAGAGTATGGGAGTAAAACGTTCACAGATACAAAATCTGATCATATATATAGGTGATGTGTTTGGAATTACAATTGGATATTTTTTAATGTCACATATTAGGTTTTATCCGGATATCTACGGGGTATGGGCGCAAGATAATCGAGTGATCTATCGTTGGTTAGTTGCTATTTTTGTATTAACGATTGTGTATTTGGTAATTGATCCAAATCAGAATTTTTTTAAAAGAAAATTTTGGAAAGAATTTTGGGCAAATTTCAAAACAAACTTGATCACAGCTGCATTGATGGCAACAGTTGCTTATTTGATTGATGATGCAAGAGATTATTCAAGATTTATTTATCTTACAACGATGATATGTAGTTTTTGGTGGATGCAGATATCACATATGATTTATCGATGGTATATTTTAAAGTATCGACCATATAATTCGATCACAAGAAAGATGTTGATTGTAACAACGTCAGATCGAATGGATGAAGTGGTGAGAAGTATCATCAAGGAAAAGACATGGAACCTATGGGTGACAGGAATTATCATTACAGACAAAGATTTGACAGGACAGCAGGTTATGGATATTCCAATTGTCGCAAATAGGAATACAATGCTTCAATATGCGATCAGAGAGGTAGTAGACGAAGTGTTTATTCTGATTCCAGAAGAGCCAGATGAACAGATTCAGAAATTAGTGCAACGATTTGAAGAGATGGGAATTACAGTTGATTTAAATATCAATTTATATGAATTAGATGTAGAAAGTGGAAGTAAGTATCTTAATCGAATCGGTAAATATCCAACGATCACATTTGCACAAAGAGAGATTCCATTATATATGATTGTTCTGAAACGTTTGATGGATATTCTGGGAGGAATCGTTGGATTACTGATTACAGCAGTTGTAACGATTGTCCTAGGACCAATGATTAAATTAGAATCGCCGGGACCACTATTCTTTTCACAGAAGAGAGTTGGGCGAAATGGGCGCATCTTTAAGATTTATAAATTCCGGTCTATGTATGCAGATGCAGAAGAAAGAAAAAAAGAATTGATGGAACAAAATGAAATGGATGGTCTGATGTTTAAGATGACAGATGATCCAAGAATTACAAAGATAGGAAAGTTTATTCGTAAGACAAGCTTGGATGAATTGCCACAGTTTTGGAATGTACTAAAAGGTGATATGAGCCTTGTTGGGACAAGACCGCCAACGGTGGATGAATTTGAGCAGTATGAAGGATATCACAAACGTCGATTAAGTATGACTCCTGGATTAACTGGAGTATGGCAGGTAAGTGGACGTAGTGATATTACGGACTTTGAAGAAATTGTTTCTATGGATGTAGAATATATTAAGAACTGGTCTTTGAAGAGAGATATTGAGATTATTTTGAAGACAGTTCAAGTTGTGTTGCATAGTGATGGAGCAAGGTAAAAGATTATAAGATAAGGTTAGGTAGAAAATGAGTTCTGAAAAAAAACATGTATTTATAATAGGATCTAAAGGAATTCCAGCCCAATATGGAGGTTTTGAAACTTTTGTTGAGAAGTTAACTGAATATCAAAAAGATGAATCTATACAATATTATGTAGCATGTATGAATGCAAAAAGAAAAAGATTTAAACATAATGGGGCTAAATGCTTTAATGTTACAGTGCCAGATGTTGGGCCAGCCAAAGCAGTTTATTATGATATTGCAGCATTGAAATGGTGTATTGGATATATAAAAGCACATAATATTCAAGGTGCAGTCATTTATGTTTTAGCATGTAGAATAGGACCATTTATAGGTCATTTTAAAAAGCAAATGGATAAATTAGGAGCACATTTATATGTAAATCCAGATGGGCATGAATGGCTAAGAGCAAAATGGAATGGATTGATAAAAAAATACTGGAAAATTTCAGAAAAACTTATGGTAAAACATGCAGAATTATTAATTTGTGATTCTATGAATATTGAAAATTATATACAGGAAGAATATAAGCAGTATACTCCGGATACTACATTTATTGCTTATGGAGCTGATATAGCAAAATCAAATTTAAAAGATGATGATCAAAAGCTCGTTGATTGGTATAAGAAATTCAATGTGAAGCCTAAGGAATTTTATTTAGTTGTTGGACGATTTGTTCCAGAAAACAATTATGAGACTATGGTTCGTGAATTTATGAATTCAGATACAGATAAAGATTTTGTGTTAATTACGAATGTAGAGCAGAATAAATTCTATGAGGAATTGCGCGAAAAAACGGGATTTGAAAAGGATAAAAGAATCAAGTTTGTTGGAACGGTTTATGATCAGGAGTTGTTAAAGAAAATCAGAGAAGATGCATATGGATATTTCCATGGACATGAGGTAGGTGGTACGAATCCTAGTTTGTTGGAGGCTCTTGGAAGTACACAGTTGAATTTATTGTTGGATGTTGGGTTTAATAGAGAAGTGGCGGAAGATGGGGCTATGTATTGGTCAAAAGATAATGGTTCACTATCAAGCATCATTTCGAGTGCAGATCAAATGACAGTAGAGCAATTAAACCAATTTGAAGAAAAAGCAAAAAAATGTATTATAGAAAGATATACATGGGAGAATATTCGGGATAAATATGAAAGAGTATTTTTAATAAGTGAGTGAAAGATAGAAGGAGTTTATGGCTATGGTAATTATGCATTATTTTTTAGGGTTTCCACCATATAGAAGTGGCGGTTTGACGAGATATTGTATGGATTTGATGGAGACGCAAAAAAATAAGGGAGATAAAGTGATAGCATTATGGCCTGGACAAATTTCATTTATTTCAAAAGAAATACATATAAAAAAAAGAAAAAATATAAAAAATATTAATAATTATGAATTAATAAATCCGCTTCCGGTCTCCTTAGATGAAGGAATTATAAATGTCAAAGAATATACTAAATCATGTAATGCAAATGTATATAAAAGTTTTTTGAGAAAAATTAATCCTGATATTATCCATATCCATACATTAATGGGGTTACATAGAGAATTTCTAGAAGCTACAAAAAAATTAAAAATTAAAACAATTTTTACTTCTCATGATTATTTTGGAATTTGTCCTAAAATTACATTGTATAGGGATGGATGTGTGTGTGTAGAAGATCATGGATGTAGAGACTGTATCAGGTGTAATCAGACAGCATTATCTTTAAGGAAAATTCAAATTATGCAATCATCCTTGTATAGAAATATAAAAGATTCATTTTTAGTGAAAAAAATGAGAAAAAATCATAGACAAAATTTTTTTGAAGAAAAATCAGATAAAATGCCTTTATTAAATGAGAAAGAAGTAAATTATAAAGCGAGAGAATATAGAAAATTGAGAAATTATTATGTTGATATGTTACAAAAAATGAGTTTTATCCATTTTAATTCTTCGACGACAAAAAATATATATGAAAAATATATGAAGTTGCCTGAAAATGAAGTGATTACGATATCACATAAAAATATTAAGAGTGATCACAAAAATGCAAATAGAAAAAAAGATAATAAATTAAGAATAACTTGTCTTGCACCAGCAAGGCCATTCAAAGGATACAATATATTGATTGAAGCCTTAGATAAGTTGTGGAGTTCAGGTAATCATAATTTTATATTAAGAATGTTCAATGCAGTTCCAGATAAACGAGAATATCTTAATATAAATGAGGAGGGGTTTACGCAATCAGATTTGAAACATATTATGTCGGATACAGATATTTTAGTAGCGCCAAGTATATGGTATGAAACATTTGGATTTACAGTATTAGAAGCATTGAGTTTTGGAGTCCCTGTTATAGTAAGTGAGCATGTTGGAGCAAAGGATATTGTAGGAAAAGCGGGAATTATTATAAAAGCAGGAAATATAGATGATTTAGAAAGTACACTAGAGAAATTAATAAATAGCCCAGAAACTCTTTCAGATTTAAAAACAGAGGCAGAAAAAAATAAAATAAAGACATGGGAGCAGTTTGTAGATGAAAATTATCAACTTTATCGCAAACTGATAAAGTAATATTATGAAATTGATTGATAAATTATTAGTATTTACAGGAAAAAAAGATTTTAAAATAGATGAAAAAATAAGTATAGCTTATATAATGAGGGTATGTTGGAAATATGGTTGGATGATGATCCGAGGTAGAATATTTTCTATTGGTAGACGGAACATTAGTAATAATATTTTTGTTGGGAAACATGTACAAGTATTGGAAAAAAGATATTTGCATATGGAGAGCAAATGTAAAATACATGATGATGTTTATATTGATGCTCTTTCACAAGATGGAGTAATACTTGGAAATGGTGTAGTTCTAGGTCGTGGTACAAGAATTGAATGCACGGGAAGTTTACAATATGTAGGAAGTGGAATTGTTATAGGAGATGGAACTACATTTGGTAATGATTGTTTCTTTGGAGCGGCAGGTGGAATTAGTGTGGGAAGAAATGTTGTAGCTGGGCAGTTTATTAGATTTCATTCAGAAAACCATAATTATGAGAATTTAAATATTTTAATCAAAGATCAAGGAGTAAATCATAAGGGAATTAAGATAGGAGATAATTGTTGGATTGGATCAGGAGTTGTCTTTTTAGATGGTGCAAGTGTGGCAAGCGGATGTGTAATAGCAGCGAATGCAGTAATTACAAAGGAATTTCCAGAAAATAGTATAATTGGAGGAGTTCCAGCGAAAATCATTGGATACAGAAGTTAAATTGAATGAGGAGTATGGAGTTAATGGTAAGTATTGTTGTTCCAGTATATAATGCAGAAAAATATTTGGAAGATTGTTTGATATCTTTGGTAGATCAGACATATGAGAATATAGAAATTATTTTAGTCGATGACGGATCAGTTGATGATTCTGGAAGAATTTGTGATTGTTGGGCAGAAAAAGATGATAGAATTATTGTTTATCATAAGAAAAATGAAGGGGTATCTGCAACAAGAAATTTTGGTATTCAAAGAGCTAGAGGAAAGTTTTTGATGTTTGTAGATGCTGATGATATGCTAGTGCTTAACGCTGTTGAATACATGGTTAAAGAAATTATTAAAAACAATTCAGAACTTGTTGTTTGTAAATATCAAAGTCAAGATTATGAGAAAAATATCAGGGAGTCAAATTTAAGAATAGAATTGCTATTAAAGGAGGATTATCTCCGTGAAATGATGATTCCAGAGAAAAATATTGCTGCATTTGTTTATAATAGATTGTATTTGACACAAATAATAATGGAAAAAAATATTAGATTCAACCAAAATGTACAAGTATGTGAAGATACATTGTTTAATTATGAGTACATGAAATTTATAAAAAATGTAGTATTTATAAATAATGCTCTGTATTTTTATAGAATAAATGTAGGTAGTACAATGTTCAAAAAGGAAATGAATCCTGCAAAATTAACTGCCAATATAGTGTTTGATAAAATGTTAGATGATACAGATAGTTTGGAAGAAAAAAAGATAATTGCTGTTGGATGTATTGCTTATAATGTAATTTTATTAATGCAAATGTATAAATATGGATGGAAAGAATGTAATGATTATTTAATTGTGAAAAATCATTTGAAAATTTATCCGATAGAATTTATAAAATCTAAAATAAGATTTAAATACAAAATAGGCTACTTGATATTAATGATTATGCCAAAACCGAAAGGATAAAATATGGATAAAAAAATCACAGTGATTGTGCCAGTATATAATACGAAAAAATTTTTAAAAAGATGTATTATGAGTATTATGAATCAGAGTTATAGTAATTTAGAAATAATAATTATTAATGACGGATCAACTGATGGTTCAGAGAAAATATGCAATGAATTGGAGAAAGCAGATGAAAGAATAAGAGTAATACATCAAAAAAATAATGGCATTGCGGCAACTAGAAATATTGGAATAGAAAATGCAACAGGACAATATATTTCATTTGTGGATTCGGATGATTATTTAGAAAAAGATTTATATAAAAGTTTATTAGATAGAAAGATAAAATCAGATAAAGAAATATTAATATTTGATTATGAAATTTGTGATGTTAATGGAGATGTGATACGAAATCCAACATTAGCAAATAAAAATCATTTGGTACAAAAGATGGAATATTACTCAAATGATGAGCTTCTCCATTTAATATGGAATGAAAAGCTTTTTTGTTATTTATGGAGTATGTTAATTCCTAAAAAATTGTTTGAAAATATTCAATTTCCAAATGGACGATTGTATGAGGATGAAGCTGTCTTTTATAAATTGTTTATGGAAAGTGATGGGGCAGAATATATTCCATATAAAGGATATCATTATGTACAGCACAATAATTCAATAACAAAAACCTTAAGAAGTAAGGATATGTGGAATCGAGTAAAAACATATCGTGAAGCAGAAGAATATATAAAAAGACTTTCAAATGAACTAAAGAATGATTTCAAAAAACATAAAATTAATATTCTGTTAATGTGTTATTGTACATTATCTAAATTAGAAAAAAATTCGAATGAAATGAAAGAATTAAGGTTAGAAATTTTAAAAGATAGCATGTATTTAGAATCTAAAGAAAAAATAAAAAAAATACTGTTAAAATTAAATTGTTTACATATAATACTTAATTTAAAAGGAAAATTGGAGAAGAAAAGATGATTACAAGTATTAATGAAATTGTAATAGATGAAAATGATAATTTTACTGCGTTAGGAAAAGCGAGAGCAGATATACAAACAATTTTGGAAAATTCAAATTATAATGTATTGGATTTGAATGTACATCGTTTGCAAAGTGAAAAAAATATTTTTAAAAAATTATTAAATCATTATAGCATGTCGAAAATATGGATAAAGAAATGTAGTGTTTTACCAAAAGAGAAATTTGCATTAGTACAATTTCCACCAATTGCCAATTATTTTTTTTTAAAACACACATTCAAAGTATTAAAAAGAAAAAATATAAAATTAGTGGCGGTTATTCATGATTTAGAAACTATGCGTTATGCATTAGTTGATGATATTCCTAAAAAAACAAAATTAATGTATCAAATGCAGGAGATACCAGCATTGAAACAATTTGATCTCATTATTGTTCATAATAGTTCGATGAAATCTTTTCTTAAAAAGAAAGGGATTGATGAATCTAGAATGATTTCATTAGGAATTTTTGATTATTTGATACCAGATTTTGATGAAAAGAAAACAATACCAATAAAAGAACGTAAAAATAGTGTTATTATTGCGGGAAATCTTTCAAGAGAAAAATCAGAGTATATATATCATTTACCTAAAAATGTAGACTTTGACTTATATGGAATGCATTATGAAGATGAGGGGTTAGATAACATTTGTTATCACGGAGCGTTTCCAGCAAATGAGTTACCTTTAAAATTAAATGGTAGGTTTGGTTTGGTATGGGATGGATATTCAGCAAATGGATGCCAAGGAACTTTTGGACAGTATTTGAAGTTAAATAATCCACATAAAACATCCTTATATTTAGCATCAGGTATACCAGTGATTATATGGGAAAAAGCTGCTTTAGCACCATTTATAGTCGAAAATAATTTGGGGATTGCAGTGAATGATTTGTCTGAAATTAAAGATAGATTGTTGGAAATTTCAGATATGCAATATAATACTATGGCACAAAATGTAAAAAAGATTTCTAACAAACTTAGAAATGGTTATTATATAAAAGCGGCTTTAGAGAGTATCGATAGGTAAAGTGAGGAAAAATGAGAGTAAAGTATTCAGAAATTTTATTTTTTTTAGGCATGATAGCAATTATGTTTGGAAATTTATTTATGGTAACAGCATATCCTTTTGTTTATCCTGGAGTAGCTATAATTTTAAAACTGGTTCGATATTTAGGCTATATGATAATAATATTAAAAATATTATATGATTTATTTTATATAAAAGATTTAATAAAAATGTTAATATTCATTATATTTCTTGTATTAAGTGCAGTTATATCAAAAGATAAAGAATTATTATTTATAGGATTAATGATTATTGGCTCAAGAGGAATTGAATTGGAAAAAATATTAAAATGTCTATGTATTTTACAAGTAATTGTTGTATTTTTTACTTTATTAGGATGTGGATTGCATGTTATTCCAGATGTTATCTTTGATTTGGATAACAGAATTCGACATACAGTTGGATTTTATTATGTTTCGTATTTACCACATATATATACAATGCTTGTGATTGTATGGTTATACTTGAAAAGATATACTATAAAATTCTATGAATATATTTTGATTACTATAGTGAATATTCTGGTATATAGAGTATCAGCTACGAGAGTAGATTTTGCTATAGTATTTTTAGCAATTTTACTTCATATTATAGTTTCTAATGGAATTGTTATAAGACAATTAAAAGCGGTTATTAAATTTATTTTGAAAAATAGTACGTTATTATGTGCCACTTGTATGTTAGTATTAACGATTATCTATAATCATTCTTTGAGTTTATTAGATAAAATTTTATCTAATCGATTACATTTAGGTCATCGAGCATTTGAAAAATATGGAATACACATGTTGGGACGGAAAATAGAATGGTTAGGATATAATTTTGAAAATGCGGGTAAATTGAAAGGTGATTATCAGATAGTAGATTCATCATATATTCATACAATAATTAATTATGGACTTATTATATTTGTAATTTTTATTATTTTATTTACAATATTAGAGTATAAAACAGTAATTGAGGAAAATTATTTTTTAGCAGTTTCATTGATGCTTTGCTCGTGTGCATGGATGATAGATCCACTATGGTTAGATTTGGCATTTAATCCATTTATTTTTTGCATTTCAAATTGTTTTGAAAAGAACACTTCAGAATATTACAGAAAGAGTATATGTGACATATGAAAATCAAATCAGTAAAATTCAATTTCATAATGAACTTCATATTAACTGCATCAAATTTTATTTTTCCGTTGATTACGTTTCCATATGTATCCAGAATTTTAGGAGTTTCAGGAACAGGAAAAGTTTCTTTCGCAATATCTGTAGTAAGCTATTTTACAATGGTAGCAGCATTAGGAATTCCTACATACGGAATTCGGACAACAGCGAAAGTAAGAGATGACCAGGAAAAGTTGAATAGAACAACACAGGAAATTTTAAGCATTCATTTGTTTATGATGTTACTAGTATCTATTGTATACATATTAGCAATTTTATTCGTTCCAAGATTTCAATCTGATCGAACTTTGTTTCTTGTGGTAGGAGTATCAATTTTACTAGATCCATTAGGGGTTAATTGGCTGTATCAAGGATTAGAGCAGTACGGTTACATAGCAAAACGTTCGATATTTTTAAAATTTGTAGGTGTTATTTTGATGTTCATGTTCATACATAGTCCAGATGATTATGTATTTTATGGAGTAACTTCCATTTTGGCATCTGCAGGTTCTAATGTGTTGAATTTTATTAATCTTAGAAAATATGTATCGTTAAAACCAGTTGGAAATTATGATATTAAACAGCATTTAAAGCCGATTTTAATATTATTTGCCCAGGTTGTTGCGGTAAATATTTATACCAATCTGGATAATGTCATGCTTGGTTTTATGAAAACGGATGTAGATGTTGGATTGTATGCAGCAGCAGTAAAGGTAAAGACTATTTTAACAAGCTTGGTAACATCCCTAGGGGCGGTTTTATTGCCTAGACTATCATATTATATTATGGAAGGAAGAAAAGAAGAATTCCAGACATTGATAAGGAAAGCATATAATTTTGTTATTGTTATTGCTTTGCCGTTAATGTTATTCACAATTTTTTATGCAAGAGATTGCTTAGTATTTCTTTCAGGAAAAGAGTTTATTGGAGCAACATTGGCGATGCAGATTATTGCACCAACAATTGTTTTGATTGGATTATCAAATTTATTGGGAATTCAGGTATTAACACCATTGAATAAAGAAAAACAGTTGGTTTACTCTGTTGTTGCAGGCGCAGTGGCAGATTTGATTTTAAATATTATCTTTATTCCTAAGATGGGAGCAGCAGGAGCATCACTGGGTACGTTAGTTGCGGAATTTGTTGTGTTAATTGTACAGATTATGTATTTGAAAGATTTGTTTTTTAAGATAGCAAAACAGGTTCAATACTGGAAAGTGTTGGTAGCGTTGGTTTTGGCAAATATTATATCTATAAAGTGCAGTGGATTTGTTGATATGGTATTTTTAAAATTAGTAGTAGCAGGTATCAGCTTCTTTGGGATTTATGGCACAATTTTATTGCTGACGAAAGAGAAATTTGTACAAAATTATGTAGTTGATGGGATACTTAAGAAGAGTTTTCTCAAAAAGAAAGGAAAGTAACAAATGAAACAATATGATTATTTGATTGTAGGTTCTGGACTTTACGGAGCTGTTTTTGCACAGCAGGCAGCTACAAAAGGAAAGAAAGTATTAATAATTGATAAACGTCCGAATATTGCAGGGAATGTATATACAGAGGATATTGAGAAGATTCATGTGCATAAATATGGAGCACATATCTTCCATACAAACAATAAAAAAGTATGGAATTATATCACAAAGTTTGCGAAATTTAATCGTTTTACAAATTCACCAGTTGCAAACTATAAGGGAGAATTATATTCTCTTCCGTTTAATATGTATACATTCAATAAGATGTGGGGAGTAATCACACCACAGGAAGCGGCAGATAAGATCAAACAGCAGAAAAAAGAAGCAGGGATCACAGAGCCAAAGAACTTAGAAGAACAGGCAATCAGTCTGGTCGGAACAGATATTTACGAAAAACTGATCAAAGGATATACAGAAAAACAATGGGGAAGACCATGTACAGAACTTCCTTCCTTTATTATCAAAAGACTTCCAGTACGTCTGACATTTGATAATAATTATTTCAATGCCTTATATCAGGGAATTCCGGTTGGCGGATATACAAAGATGGTAGCCAATATGTTAGGAGATGTAGAAGTACGTTTGAACACAGATTACTTTGAGAACAAAGAAGAACTGGATGCATTGGCAGAGAAAGTCATTTATACCGGACCAATCGATGCATATTTTGATTATAAATTAGGAGCATTAGAATACCGATCCGTAAGATTTGAAACAGAAGTTTTAGACCAGCCAAACTTTCAGGGAAATGCAGCCGTAAACTACACAGATGTCGAAACACCATGGACGAGAATCATTGAGCATAAGTGGTTTGAATTTGGAAAAGATGAAGAAGGAAAGGATCTTCCAAAGACAGTGATCAGCCGAGAATATAGTTCAGAGTGGAAATTAGGAGATGAACCATATTATCCAGTCAATGATGAGAAAAATGGCAGATTATATGAAGAATACAAAAAACTGGCTGAGAAAGAAGAAAATATCATCTTTGGCGGAAGACTTGGTGAGTACAAATATTACGATATGGATGCGGTGATTGCAGCTTCACTTGATATGTGCGAAAAAGAATTATAGAGTTTAGGATTTGAGAAGATACAGGAAGGAGGATATGATGGATACAACATTAATTATTATGGCAGCGGGGATTGGTTCCAGATTTGGAGAAGGGATTAAACAATTGGCAAAGATGGGGCCAAATGGGGAAATTATTATGGATTACTCTATTTACGATGCAAAAGAAGCAGGGTTCAATAAAGTAGTTTTTATTATTCGTAAAGATATTTTTGAAGAGTTTGAGGAAGTTATCGGAAGCAGAATAAAAAAACAAATTGACGTTGAATATGTATTTCAGGAACTTAATGATCTTCCAGAAGGATTTAAATTACCAGAAGGAAGAACAAAGCCATGGGGAACAGGACAGGCAGTACTATGTTGTAAGGATGTTGTGAAAGAACCATTTGTAATTATTAATGCAGATGATTATTATGGCAAAGAAGCATTTGTGAAACTGCATGATTTCTTAGTAAACGGAGAAGATTTAGGTAGAGAGTTTACAATGGGTATGGGTGGATTTATCTTAAAGAATACATTAAGTGATAATGGTACCGTGACTAGAGGTGTGAGTGTGGTTGACGAGAATGGTTTACTAAGTCAAGTACATGAAACAACAGGAATAGAAATGGGAGAAGACGGAGAAATCAAATGCGACGATCCTAAAGTACAAGAATGGATTAGTCCGGAAGATAAAGTATCTATGAACATGTGGGCAGGATATCCAGAATTTATAGATTATTTAGCAGAAGATTTTAAAGATTTCCTTGCCAATGTGAAAGAAGGAGATTTAAAGAGTGAATATTTGTTGCCGAATATTGTGGACAAACTGTTAAAAGAGAAAAGAGCCAATGTTAAAGTATTAGAGACACAGGATCGTTGGTTTGGAGTTACGTATAAAGAAGATAAAGAAATTGTTCAAAAGGCTTTCGCAGAGTTGATTCAGAATGGTGTTTATGCGGAGAGGCTTTGGAAGTGATGAAATTATTGAGGATCTAAATGATTGATGTTGTTTAGATCCTTAATTTATAATAAAAACTAGCAATATGAAAGTTTGGTAAATATATAATCATGTATTATAATACAAATAACAGTATCCCTTAATAGTCGATAATTTTTTGTGTCATTATTCATCATAAAAATTGTTTATTGCTTCACTTATTGTATTTTGTGAATAATCTTGGACTGATTGAGCCATCTGTCCGACATGGTTGAGCCACCATTCCATTTTAGGCTGAGCCACTGTTCCGGATTCATTGAGCCGATTCCTTTATAATAGTTTTATACACTTTTATTAGGTGTAAATCTATTATGAAGGAGGTCCTAACGATGACCAAATATCGTGAGATTCTCAGACTTTCCAGTCTGGGATTTAGTAATCGGAACATTGCTTTAAGTGTTCCATGTTCTCGAAATACTGTTTCAAAAGTTTTAAAACGTGCTAAGGAGTTAAATCTTTCCTGGCCATTATCAGATGATCAGACAGATGCAGTATTAGAGCAGTTGTTATATCCAAAACTACACAACAGATCAAACCGTCGGATGCCTGATTATGATTACATCCGAAAAGAACTACTCCGCAATGGTGTCAGTAAAAAACTTCTCTGGACAGAATATATTGAAGATTGCCGTGCAAATGGAGATGAACCATTGATGTATTCTCAATTCTGTTATCACATTCAACAGGATGAGCAGAAACATCGTGCTACCATGCATATCAAACGTAAACCTGCAGAGCAGATCGAAGTTGACTGGGCTGGTGATCCTGCAATGATCATCGATCCAGATACAGGAGAGATCATCAAGGCACATATCTTTGTTGGTGTGATGACATACAGTCAGTATACTTACGTTGAAGCTTTTTTGGATATGAAACAACGATCATGGATCAAGGCTCATATTCATATGTATGAATATTTTGGCGGTGTTGCAAAGATCCTCGTGCCAGATAATTGTAAAACAGCAGTTATCCATAACGGAAAACGGAAAGATCAACAGATCAATCAAATCTATCAGGAACTAGCTGAACATTACGGAACTGCGATCATACCTGCTCGTGTCAGAAGTCCTAAAGATAAACCGAATGCAGAGGGAACCGTTGGAAATATATCTACGTGGATCACAGCAGCACTTCGCAATGAACAGTTCTTTTCACTTGCGGAATTAAATCGGGCTATCAGAAAAAAACTTTTGACTTTTAACCAAAAACTCTTTCAAAAAAAGGAAGGTAGCCGGTTGGAGCTATTCCTTGAAAATGAAAAGCCTTTGCTATCCCCATTACCTGCTACCCGTTTTGAACTAAGCGACTGGAAAACCGCCACAGTTCAGTTCAATTATCACATATCTGTGGATAAAATGCTATATTCAGTTCCTTATGAATACATCAAAAAGAAAGTTGATGTAAAAATAACAGATAATACAGTTGAGATCTTTTATAATCACAATCGTATTGCTTCTCATCGTCGACTAAAAGGACGTCCGGGTCAATACAGTACTGTTACAGCACATATGCCAGAGGATCATCAGAAATATCTTGAATGGAATGGTGATCGTTTCCGTAAATGGGCTGAACAGATTGGAATAAATACATATCATGCAGTCAATGCAATCTTAACCTCCAAACGTGTGGAGCAGCAAACCTACCGAAGTTGTATGGGATTACTGAAGCTTGCTGAAAAGTACTCTGATACTTTATTGGAAGCTGCTTGTAAAAAAGCCTTATCCTATACTTCGTCACCGAGTTATAAGAGCATTAAAAACATTCTTGTGACCAGTTCAAAAAAACTGAAATCGGAAGCTGATCATACAGAATCCACACACAAAGCACACGGCATCACAAGAGGTGCTGATTATTATCGGAGGTAAATAACTATGACAAATCAAAGCACAATTGATAAATTAATTGAAATGCGACTTAGCTGCATGGCAGATTCATTTCGTAATCAGTTGAATGATCCTGAATTTAACGAAGTTCCTTTTGAAGACCGGTTCGGTATGATTGTAGATATCGAATATAATAACCGAAAAAGTAATCGATTAAAGAGACTGATCAAAAAAGCTGAGTTTGATCAGCCAGATGCAAGTATCATGGATGTCGATTATACATCCGGACGTAAACTGAACAAGGAATTGATCACTCGTCTTGCTACATGTGAATATATATCTGAACATAGAAATATCTTTATCACAGGTGCAACTGGTTGCGGAAAAACGTACATGGCATGTGCCTTTGGTATGGAAGCATGTAAACAATATTTTAATACCAAGTATGTTCGGTTACCTGATCTTTTGATTGATCTTGAGCTGGCTCGTGACAATGGCAATTACAAAAAGATCATGGCTAAATATGCAAATCCAGTTCTTCTTATTTTAGATGAATGGCTTTTATTAAAGCCAACTGAATCAGAACAAAGAGATATTTTTGAACTTTTACACAGAAGACGTAAAAAATCATCTACCATCTTTTGTTCTCAGTATGAATTTGAAGAATGGTATGATCAACTTGGAGGTTCAGACAGTCCATTGGCAGATGCTATATTAGATCGTATTGCATATGACAGTTATCGGATCAATATCAGAGGTATTGATATTGAACATGATATTTCTATGCGCGAAGTTTACGGATTAGATAAATCATTACGCGAGTAAACTCGCAGATATTATAGTGGCTCACTCCGCCTGGACAGATGGCTCAGTCTAAACTGGACAGGCGGCTCTGCCGCATAAGAATATTCATTTTGAACTTGATTAACAATATTTTTGTTGTAAATACCTTTATGATTACATATAATACACTTGTAATAACCAGTGTTTTCTCTATCGTTTATGGGAACTATTTTATGATGTGTTATCCAGCAAACAGGACATAGCCTTTGATGTTTTGATTTCCAATAATAGAAGTCGCCATTATTGTCTTTAACAATATCATCGGAAATTAGTTTTTCCAAAGTTTCACAACGCTCTTTATATTCATTACATTTTATTTGTAATTTTTCGATTTTTTCTTCTAAGGATTTTTGTGTTGATGTTAATTTTTTCTTATTAACAATATGGTTAAAAAATCCACTTACTATACATCCAAATAATGTAAATGTTGCACACAATGCAGAAATACTATCTGGATAATTTTTAAAAACTTCAATTATTATTTTCATTTTTATATCCATTCCTTTCGCGCTGCTCAAGGCACAAAACGTCATGAAAAAACGTTGGCTTATTGCAGCTTTCTTTTTATAATTGTTTCCATAGGGATATTCAGTAGTAAACGCGCAATAGCACGTACCTTTTTTTATTAAAATTACTCTGCTATCATTATCCTATACAAAATATAAAAAGTCAAAAAAGTTAAGTACTTAACTTTTTGTACTTGGATAGGAGATGATCACATAAAAACTCAACCAAGTTTAGTTGCTTCACAAGTCCGACTTCAGCAATGGGCCAGACAGATCCATGAATGCAAATCACGTCCGGCAGGCATGAAGGTTGAAACATGGTGCAGCCAAAATGGAATCACAAAGGCTAACTACTATTACAGACTCCGCCGTGTCCGTGAAGCTTATATTGAAACAACTCAGAGTTCTGAAACTATTTTTGTGGAACTTCCTGTTATGTCTGAATCAGAAAAATCTGAAAAACAGGAGTCAAAAAACCTGCCTGTGGCACGGATCCATACTGATGACAATCTGTCAATTAGTAATTAAGGTCCCGTAGACATTAAGAAATCAGTCTACAAAATAAATTGCAAAATTAAGACTAAATTATTCAAAAAATTCCAAATAAATTAAATAATGATTTAATGTATAGAGCGAAATTAGTTAGAAAGTCATATCAAAAATGGCTATGGGTTTTTATTGTCGTAGTATACTGTTTATGATCTCTCAAAGATCTTAAGAATAAAAGAAGAATGTTATTGAAATTTTATAACATTCTTTTTTTACATAAAATTTGGCACTGTTTTTGCGAAAATGGAATAAAAAATATAAAAATAAAAAAATATTGATAATTTTTCTGCAATAGCATAAAATAGAAAATAATAGAAGGCGTATGGAGGAAGATTATGAGTCAAACAATTGTTAGGTTACAAGGATTGGAATTAAGAAATATAAAGAATGTTGAATTTGGAAAAATTGAAATGCCTAATAGTTATCAAAATGAGAGAAGATATAATAATTCAGAGATATTAGGGCTATATGGACAAAATGGTTCAGGAAAAACAGCTGTTATTGATACAATGTATTTTTTACAAAAATTTATGACCGGAGAAAGTATAGAAAAAAAATTAACAGATTACATTAATATGAAGAAAGAAAGTGCAGAATTAAAAGCATCATTTATTATTTTTGAAGACAATATTATGTATGATGTAGATTACAATATTTGTATTGTACGAGAAAAAGATAATTTCGCAGTTATTAAAAAAGAAAGTTTGAGCTGTTCAAAAATTATTGAAGATAAAAAAATAAATAATAAAACAATATTTATGGAATTTAAAAGAGACAATAGAGAAGATATTTTTACACCGAAAAAGAGATTAGAAGAATTATTAGATGAGAATAAAGAAGATAAAACGGATTTGATAGTAGCAAAAAAAATGGCAGAAAAATCAAATTGTTCTTATATATTTGGAGCAAATAGCAGGGAAATCTTTTTTAAGAAATATGATGGAAAATTTCAGCAATATTCTTTTATTATAAAAAGATTATTTGAATTTGCGGTGAAGGATTTATTTGTAATTAATAATGTACATTCAGGTGTGATTTCAGCAAACATTGTTTTACCAATGGCTTTTAGAATTGATAGTGAAAATAATGGGGTAAAAGGAGATTTGCCAGTATCTCTTTTAGAAACGACTATCTTGGATAATGAAGATTTAAAAATATTAAGAAATATTATTGAAGAAATTAATACAGTTTTGTATACAATTATTCCAGGATTAAGAATTGAAATTAAAGAATATGGCAGCCAGTTAATGGATAATGGAGAAGAAGGATATAAAATTGAACTTATGTCATCAAGAGAAGGGATGCCGTCATTTCCAATTAGAATGGAATCAGAGGGAATTATAAAAATAATTTCAATCTTAAATGCATTAATTCAAGCGTTTAGTGATCCTTCTATTTGTCTGGCAATAGACGAATTAGATGCAGGAATATTCGAATATATATTAGGAGAATTGCTGCAAATATTTGATGAGAGTGCAAAGGGCCAATTGATTTTTACATCACATAATCTTAGAGCATTAGAAATGTTGGAAAAAGAAAGTATAATGTTTTCAACAACCAATTCCTCAAACCAATATATTCATATGAAAAATATAAAACAATCAAACAATCTGAGAGATGTTTATTTAAGAAGCATAACACTTGGAGGACAGAAAGAAGAAATTTATAAAGAAACCAGTAGCTTGAAGATAGCAAGGGCATTTCGAAAAGCAGGTAGGTGTGTAAAAAATAATGAATGAGAAAAAAGTAATATTATTTATAGTAGAAGGTCCGAGTGATCGAGCAGCATTAGGACCTATTATGGAAGAGTATTTTAATAGTGAAGATATTAAATTTTTGATAGTTCACGGGGATATAACAATTAAAAATTATATTACGAAAGATAATGCTATTATTAAGGTAAATGAACAAATAAAGGAAAAATTAAAGGAATTAAAGAAAAAATATAATTATAGTAAGACAGATTATATTAAGATAATTCATTTGATTGATACGGATGGCGTTTATATATCAGATGATAAAGTAATGCAAAAAGAAGGAGAAAATAGCAACAAATCTAAAGTTTTATATTATGAAGATCATATAGAAGCAGAGAATGTGAATGGAATAAGAAATAGAAATGCAAAGAAATCAGAAGTCTTATTTAAATTAAGAACAACAAAGAATATTGATGGCATTCAATACCGTGTTTACTATAATTCATGTAACTTAGAACATGTATTATACGATGAATTGAAAGATTTTACAGATGATGAAAAATTAGAAAAGTCAGATGATTTTGCTGAGCAATATGAAGGAAAATCAGACGAATTTATTCAATTTATTTCAGATGAATCAGTTGCAGTAGAAGGATCATATAAAGAAACGTGGGAATATATAGAAAAGGATTTAAATTCATTAAATAGACATAGCAATATGAATCTAATCTTTCAAAAAGAATGAGTAAGAAATGAATAATAAAATATCAGCCATCAGAAGTTCTTAAACGGATAAAGACGGAGAATACTATAATAGACGAAAGATAAAGAATTGTGTATAATAAGTATTATTTAGAAGTAACAAAGTACTAAAAAGTGTCAAGAATAACAAAAAAGTACTAATTTTTGCATAAATGGAGGAAAAATCATGGCCAATATGATCACTGCTTTTTTAGGAAAAAAACAGGATTCAGATTCAATTTTTAAGTAACCTTTTGAAGGATCGTTCATATGTACAATTGACTTATATGACAGGAATTCTTCCGATTGCTAAGTATTCCAGTGGATCGGAATTAAATATGTTTTGGGAATATACAATGGCATCTGAGGCGAAATATAATGAATATTTTGGATTTACAGATTCAGAAGTAGATCAGTTGTATGAGAAATATACGAGGAATACACGAGAGATTCATATTTCAAGAGAAGATTTGAAAGAATGGTACGATGGTTATACGACAAAATCAGGAGAGAGAATGTATAATCCAAGATCGGTAGTTTTGGCATTGACAAATAATAATATTGGAAATTACTGGACAAGTTCAGGACCATATGATGAGATTTTTTATTATAAATGATCGTATATGGATTCTTAAGTTACGAGAATGGGGAAGTAAGAATTCCGAATAAAGAGCTGATGAATAAATTTGATGATATTATTATACAGCAATGCGGCAACACAGAAATCAATTAATAGTGCAAAATCGGATTTGAAAAAGAGTATAAATAAACTAAGGAGAAAATAAATTTGAAAAAAAGAAAATTAGTGTTTGCAATTACAGCCATCACGGTATTTTCAGCGATGATGTTAACATCAAACACAAAAGCGCAAGCTGCAGCAAAGAAGACATACACGATCACGCCAAAGTCATCACCATATAAAGGAAAGTACAAAAAAGCAAAAGGATACTACAATTCCACAACAAAACAGTATTTTGCGATCCGCTCTTATTTAGAACTGCTCGAAAAAAAGGGTGGAGGAAAATTAGTCATAAAAAAGGGGACTTATAAGATACCAAATGTTTTATATATTCCATCCAATGTTACGATCGAACTCAAAGATGGTGTAACGATTAAAAAGATCATGAAAACCAAAGCAAAGAAAATGAAACCAGGTGGTGGTATTTTTGAATTGTTGGAACCATCGAAAGCGAAGAAAAAGGGTGTGCATGGACAATATAATGGGGTTCATGATGTTAAGATATATTCAACAGGAAAGGCAGTGGTCGATCAGGATTATCAGGGAAAAACTGGTCAGAATTGTATTGCACTTGTTATGTGTCATAACAGAAATGTTACGATTGAGGGAATCACATTTAAAAATATGAAATATGGACATTTTATCGAGATGGATGCATCACAGAATGTAAATGTCAATCGTTGTACCTTTACAGGATATAAAGCAAGTAAACGTCATACATCCGAGGCAATCAATCTAGATACTCCAGATAAGAAAACAAGAGGGTTTACTCATGGCTGGAGTCAGTATGACTGTACGCCAAATCAGAATGTGCAGATTACAAACTGTATATTTTCAAATCTCGAAAAAGCAATAGGAACACATCAGTATTCTGTAGAAAAATATCACACAGATATCTCAATTTCTGATTGCATGATAAAAAACTGTGTCAGCGGTGGGATTGAGATGATGAACTGGCAAAGAGTGTCTTTGACCAATACGAGATTTATGAATATTGGGAAAAACAGTAAAGGAAAATATACTTCCTATAACAGGGATCGTAAGATCAGAGCAATCTTGGTGCGAGGAGGTGTTTCAGAGATTAATATCGAGGATTGTACGTTTCAGAATCTTCCAAGAGTTATGCAGTGTATGCCATGGAAGAACCAGAATACGGCAACGCAATATCCAATGATATATAATCATATTACACAAGAAGAATACCAAAGGATTGCATCGCAGAATAAAGTGCTTCGTGGTGTTGATGTACCATATATTATTGTGAACACACGTTACAACGATTATAATTATCCAGAGAAATATTATTTTTAAAATGGATATTGGGAGATACCTTGATAATATAGATAAGAAGTTTACAAGAAAGGACAAAACAAAAATGAAACAATATGATTATCTGATCGTAGGTTCCGGTTTATACGGAGCCGTCTTTGCACAGCAGGCAACAGCAAAAGGAAAGAGGGTCTTAGTCATCGACAAACGACCAAATATTGCAGGAAATGTATACACAGAAGATATTGAGAAGATTCATGTACATAAATACGGAGCCCATATCTTCCATACAAACAATAAAAAAGTATGGAATTACATTACAAAGTTTGCAGAGTTTAATCGATTCACAAACTCACCAGTTGCAAATTACAAAGGAGAATTATATTCTCTGCCATTTAATATGTACACATTCAATAAGATGTGGGGTGTGATCACACCGCAGGAAGCTGCAGATAAGATTGAAGAGCAGAAGAAAGAAGCAGGGATCACAGAGCCAAAGAATCTGGAAGAACAGGCGATCAGCTTGGTTGGAACAGATATTTATGAGAAACTGATCAAAGGATACACAGAAAAACAGTGGGGAAGACCATGTACAGAGCTTCCATCCTTTATCATTAAGAGATTACCAGTACGTTTAACATTTGATAATAACTATTTCAACGCCTTATACCAGGGAATCCCAGTGGGCGGATATACAAAGATGATCGCAAATATGTTAGGAGATGTAGAAGTTCGTTTAAATACAGATTATTTTGAACACAAAGAAGAACTGGATGCATTAGCAGAGAAAGTAATCTACACAGGACCGATTGACGCATACTTTGATTACAAATTAGGTGAATTAGAATATCGTTCCGTAAGATTTGAGACAGAAGTATTAGACCAGCCAAACTTCCAGGGAAATGCAGCTGTGAACTACACAGATGCCGAGACACCATGGACAAGGATTATTGAACACAAATGGTTTGAATTCGGAAAAGACGAAGAAGGAAACGACCTTCCAAAGACTGTTATCAGTCGTGAATACAGTTCTGAATGGAAATTAGGAGATGAACCATATTATCCAGTCAATGACGAAAAGAATGGAAAATTATATGAAGAGTATAAGAAATTAGCTGAGAAAGAAAAAAATATCATCTTCGGAGGAAGACTCGGAGAATATAAATATTACGATATGGATGCGGTTATTGCAGCAGCGTTAGATATGTGTGAAAAAGAGTTATAAAGATTTATGTCATATAAGAAAAGAGGAACAAGAAACATGAGCGAAACATTTTTACCAGCAAATATTTTAATGCCACAGGTAGATTCTATGAAGAAATGGGCCGTGATCGCTTGTGACCAGTTTTCATCCCAGCCAGAATACTGGGATGAAGTAAAAGAGTATGTAGGAAATACGCCTTCAACGTTACATCTAATGCTTCCAGAAGCATATCTTGGAAGTGAGGAAGAAGATGAAAAGATCCGAAAGATTCAATCCACAATGAAGAATTATGCAGATGATCATCTGTTGAAAACTTATGAAAATTCTTTGGTTTATGTGGAAAGAACTTTGCAGAATGGAAAGATTCGAAGAGGGATCGTAGGTGCGATCGATCTGGAACAATATAGTTATACGCCAGAACACGAAGCAAAGATCCGTTCCACAGAGAAAACAGTTATGGAGCGAATCCCACCAAGAATGAAGATTCGTTATCAGGCACCGATTGAATTGCCACACGTGATCTTGCTATGCGATGATTGGAAAAATGAAGTATTAGAAATCGTAACAGAGCAGAAGGCAGATCTTGAGAAATTATATGAATTTGATCTGATGCAGGAAGGTGGACATATCGCAGGATGGCTGGTAGACGGAGAGGTCAAAGAACAATTTTTAGAAAAACTACGATCATATGAAGAACAAATGACAGAAAAATATAAAGATTTAAGTGATGAGCCAATGGTCTATGCAGTCGGAGACGGAAACCATTCTCTGGCAACAGCAAAAGCCTGTTACGAGAAGTTAAAGAAAAATCATCAATGGGAACATATCAAAGATCATCCAGCGAGATATGCATTGGTAGAACTCGAGAATCTACATGATGATTCCCAGCAGTTTGAACCAATTCACAGAGTCATTACTGGAACAGATCCAGAAGAATTAATACGTGCATTAAAAACAGAATGTTGTAGCGAAGAAGGACAAACAATTCGCTGCTATTATGGAAAGAAGGAAGAAGTTCTCCATTTGAATTTACATAAACATCAATTAGCAGTTGATAAAATACAGACATTTTTAGATAAATATCTCAAAGACAATTCAGGATGTATTGATTATATCCACGGAGAAGATGTCTTAAAAGAACTGTCAAAAGAAGAGCAGACGATAGGAATTGAACTTCCAGCAATGGAGAAAGATCAGCTGTTTCCAAGTGTGATGACAGACGGAACACTGCCAAGAAAGACATTTTCCATGGGACATGCTTGTGAAAAACGTTATTATATTGAAGGACGAAAGATTCAGAGATAGACGAGTGCCCAATAATTGCTTTACAAGAAAAACTTTAATGATATCGTGAAATGTGGTATGATAAAAAATAGTGTAGATAAATAATATATACAATAATGGAGGAGAGATCATGGCTATTTTAGTAGCAGGTGGTGCTGGATATATCGGCAGCCATACATGTGTGGAACTTTTAAATGCAGGATATGAAGTTGTCGTAGTAGACAATTTATATAATTCTAGTGAAGAAGCTTTAAAGAGAGTAGAGCAGATCACAGGGAAAACAGTAAAATTTTATGAGGCAGATGTTTTAGACCGTGAAGCATTAGAGAAGATCTTTGATGCAGAAGATATTGACTCTGTGATCAACTTTGCAGGATTAAAAGCAGTTGGAGAATCTGTACAGAAACCATTAGAATATTATCATAACAATATCACAGGAACATTGATTCTTTGTGATGTGATGAGAAATCATGGAGTGAAGAATATTATCTTTAGTTCCTCAGCAACAGTCTATGGAGATCCAGCTTTCATTCCAATTACAGAGGAATGCCCAAAAGGACAGATCACAAACCCATATGGACAGACAAAGGGAATGTTAGAGCAGATTTTAACAGACTTCCATGTCGCAGATCCAGAATGGAATGTCGTATTACTTCGTTACTTTAACCCTATCGGAGCACATGAAAGCGGACTGATCGGAGAAGATCCAAAGGGAATTCCAAATAACTTAGTACCATATATTGCACAGGTAGCAGTTGGTAAACTTGAGAAATTAGGAGTCTTTGGTGATGATTATGACACACCAGACGGAACAGGTGTCCGTGATTATATCCATGTTGTAGACCTTGCCAAAGGACATGTGAAGGCATTAAAGAAATTTGAAGAAAAACCAGAAGTACGTATCTACAACCTTGGAACAGGAATCGGATATAGTGTATTAGATGTCTTACATGCATATGAAGAGGCTTGTGGAAAGACACTTCCATATGAGATCAAACCACGAAGAGCTGGAGATATTGCAACATGCTATTGTGATGCGACAAAAGCAAAAGAAGAATTAGGATGGGCTGCAGAAAAAGGAATCAAAGAAATGTGTGCAGATTCCTGGAAATGGCAGTCTATGAATCCGGATGGATATAGAACAGAAGATTAATTATTTCATTATCATAGCATTAGACAAAAGCTGTCGTAGAATATACGATGGCTTTTTTGAAAAATAAACAGGAGCAATAGAGATGAAGATTGATAATAAAAGACAATGGGTCGGAGAGTTGTTCTTTTTATTAGGAACAATACTCTATATTACATACTACTTTTTTTATATAGCTTACTATTGGTATGTAGAGAAAGATCCGACAAGACAAATTCCAGTGCAAAGACTATTTTATATTGGATTAATCTGTTTTGTGGTCAAAATAATATTAACAAAATATCAATGGAAAGAAGTGATTATTGGAGCAGCAGGAGCTGTTTTGATGTATTTATGTTGGAAAAGCTCTGGAGGAATTGATTACCCCGCAAATTATCTGATCATTCTGGCGATGAAAGACGTAGATCTTAAGAAAGTGATGAAAGCAGTATTTGCATGTGGATTTGTTGGGTTAAGCTATGGTTTTACATGGTTCTTTATGAATGCACCAGATAAATTAACAACAGTAAAAGATTATGGGCGAGGAATGATAGAAGTACGATATAAGTTTTGCACATGGCATGCGAACACGATTCATCTTATGATCATGGTTTTGATTGTTAGTTTTTTATATGCTTATTATAAGAAAATGAAATGGTGGGCATTTGCGATCATGTTCTATTTCAACTATGAGTTTTATCAACTATCAAAATCAAGAACAGCATTTTACTGTGGATCAGCAGCGATCATTGCCTATTTTATTTTAAGATATGCAAGAAAAATTTATGAGTTTAAGATTTCACTGATTTTATTAGAAATCGGAAATCTTGTAGGAATTTTCTTATCTATATATTATGGACTTTATTCTCAATTGACAGATCCAACATTTATGAGATTAGATCAATTGATCACAGGACGATTGACAGTTGCACGGAACTGTTTTCTTGGAGCTGGAATTCCTCTGTTTGGAAGTAACATTGGTGGAAAGGTTTGTGGATATGGAATTTATACACAGGCCAATGATGGATACGTAACAGAATTAGGAATTGTAAGAACATTGTTGGAATATGGGCCAATTGTGTTTGGACTTTTTTGTGCTTTTATGCTTATAGCTGTATGGGTACTTTATAAAAAGGGATATTTTGGGGCTATGGTGCTTTTAGAAATTGGATTTATCGCATGCGGAGTAGAAGCATATTTTCCAGCCGCTTACAATTTAAAGGCATTTGTATTTGGCCTGGCATTTTATCAGTTGATGGGATTATTTAAGGGAAAAGAAAAAGAAGAGAAACGAGGAAAGGCAGTCAATGCATCAGAATAATCGAATCATTTCATGGATTATATCATTTTTATTTTCAATATGCATGGTTATATCTATAAGTTATGATCAGAGAGATAACTGGTCACTGATCATATGCGATAAAAAACATATGATCAGTGCATTGATCATGACGATGATTCTTACAATGATCGTACATATGATCATGAATGTATTATATTCAAAAGCGGGGAAGTCTTTTATAAGGTTAAAGACTCAAGTAAACAGTGGGATAGGAGAAAAAATATTTGATCATCATCCTATAGCAGTTCCTTGGAGCATTCTGATTGTTTTATGGCTTCCAAATTATATTTTGTATTTTCCGGGTTGTTTAACTTATGATATTATACGACAGTATGAGCAGTTTTTCAGTGGAAATCTGACGAATCATCATCCTATATTGACGACATTGTTTGAAGGGATGTTTGTCAAATTTGGAAGAAACATTGGATGTCAAAATGTAGGAATCGCAGTGTATCTGTTATTTACATTGTTATTTACAAGTGGTGTTTTCGCAATATGTTTTTATTGGATGCATAAGAAGAATACAAAGTATTGGATTCGCTTTACAGGATTGGCATTTTATGGATTGTTTCCTATCTGGTCGGCATATGCAAGGACAGCAGTAAAAGACACATTATTTTATCCAATATTTGTTTTATTTGTGTTATTTATATTTGATATAGTATTAGAACCAGAGAAGATATTTGATTCAAAAGTTAAGAGTATTTTGTTTTTAATAGTCTCTTTATTATTATGTTTGGTCAGACACAACGGGTTTTATATATTAATTTTTACGATGCCGTTTTGTATTGTAGGTGTAAAAAAATATCGAAGACAATTGATAGTTTTATTTATAATAATGGTGGCGTTTTGGGAGCTTTACCAAAAAGCAATTCTTCCCATGGCAGGTGTGAAGCCTGGCGGAAAGCAGGAGATGCTCTCCATCCCTTTTCAACAGACAGCGAGATATGTAAAATATTATGGAAATGATGTTTCGACGGAAGAGGAAAAAGTGATTCGAAAAGTATTAGATTACGATACGATCGGAAAGAATTATGATCCAGATCTTTCTGACCCAGTAAAGAATACTTACAAACAGAAAGACGAATATTTAAAAGATTATTTTAACATATGGTTTGAAATGCTTAAGAAGCATCCGACGGCTTATATTCAGGCAACGTTAAATGGGACATATGGATATTGGGGTTATATGACAGAAATAAGATATCCATATGGATATTATGTACAGCCAGAAAGTATGGATATATACCAAAAAGAATATGAAATATATTATTTGGAAAAAACAAAATATATCAGAGATATATATCATGGGGTTTTAGATACAATATATCAGAAAACTCCATTGACATTATTTACAAAACCGATGATATATTTATGGATTTTGATTGGATTGCTTGGCATGGTATGTTCTTTTAAAAAGACGATCAGATATTGGATTGCATTTTTGCCAATAGTGACATCATTCCTTATATGTCTGGCATCACCTGTAAATGGCGATATGCGATATATGCTTCCGATTACAGCGAGTACGATTTTATATGTTGCATTTGTAAATGAAATAATATATAAAGAATATAATGAATTTTAACAAAGGAGAATGCGTAATGGAAAAAATTGCAGTATTGATTCCGTGTTACAATGAAGAAAAGACAATTAAAAAAGTAGTGGAGGATTGGAAGAAAGAACTTCCAGAGGCAACAATCTATGTATATAACAATAATTCCACAGATCGTACAGTAGAGATTGCAAAAGAAGCAGGAGCTATTGTAAGAAATGAATATCAACAGGGAAAAGGAAATGTGATCCGAAGGATGTTTCGAGAAATTGATGCGCAATGTTATATCATGATTGATGGAGATGATACATATCCTGCCCAATTTGGACGAGAAATGGCAGAAAAAGTTTTAGAATACAAGGTGGATATGGTTGTAGGGGACAGATTATCATCTACCTATTTTGAGGAAAATAAAAGACCTTTTCATAATCTTGGAAATAGCATGGTGAGAGCTGCAATTAATCATCTTTTTAAAAGTAATATCCGGGATATTATGACTGGATATAGAGCTTTTAGCTATCAGTTTGTTAAAACATTTCCAGTGTTATCCAGGGGATTTGAAATCGAAACTGAAATGAGCATTCATGCAGTAGATAAAAATATGCTGGTTGATAATGTGATCATCGAATATCGAGATAGACCAGATGGAAGCGAATCTAAATTAAATACTTATACAGATGGTATGAAGGTATTATTTACGATCATAAAACTGTTTAAAGGTTATAGACCATTTCAGTTTTTTGGAAGTATGGCATTCTTGCTTATGATTATTGCGGCAGGATTATTTATACCCGTATTTATGACATATCTTCATACAGGTCTGGTACCGAATTTCCCAACTTTGATCGTAAGTGGATTTATAGCACTTGCAGCGTTGCAGGCATTCTTTTCTGGATTGATTTTAAGTACGATTGTACAAAAAAATAGGCAAGATTTCGAATTTAAATTACAGTTGATCACAAACAAAATAGATAATGAGAAAGATAATTAAATATGCAAGAAAGATCAAGAAAAGAGAAAAATATATTATATATTGTAGTGCCTTGCTATAATGAGGAACAAGTATTAGCTGAAACATCCAAACGATTAAAGGAAAAATGTGAAATGCTGATCCATGATGGTAAAATAGCGAAAGAAAGCAGAATTGTTTTTGTGGATGATGGATCCAAAGATCATACGTGGAATATGATCGATGAATTTCATAAAATGGATTCTATATTTTCAGGAGTGAAATTATCCAGAAATCGTGGGCATCAAAATGCATTGCTGGCTGGTTTGACAATGGCATCAGAGAAAGCAGATATTGTAATATCAATGGATGCGGACCTTCAGGATGATATTAATGCAGTCGATCAGATGATCGAAAAATATTATGAAGGATGCGATATTGTATATGGTGTTCGAAGTGCCAGAGATACAGATACATTTTTTAAACGTTTTACGGCAGAAGCATTTTATAAACTGATCAATAAAATGGGCGGAGAGCTTGTTTACAATCACGCAGATTACAGACTGATGAGTAAGCGGGCATTAAAAGGATTATTAGAATTTGACGAAGTTAATATCTTTCTTAGAGGGATGGTGCCGATGGTTGGTTATCAGAGTGATATTGTCACGTATGAGAGAGCTGAGAGATTTGCAGGAGAAAGCAAATACCCATTGAAGAAAATGCTTTCTTTTGCATTTGAAGGAATTACATCGTTGAGTGTAAAACCAATCAAAATGATTTTTAATGTTGGAATTTTAATCTGTATAATTAGTGTTTTGGCAATCATTTATTGTTTAGTACGGCATTTTACAAACAACACGGTAAGTGGCTGGACTAGCCTTGTTATGTCGATATGGTTTTTAGGTGGTTTACAGCTGATCGCGATTGGGATGGTTGGACAATATATTGGAAAAATATATTTGGAGACAAAGGCCAGACCTAAATTTATTATTGAACAGGTATTAAATGACTAGGAGAATGGAGATGAAGATAAAAGATTTTATATACAAATATTCGATCAGATTGTTTATTTTGATCGTAGCATATTTGATCGTAAGTTTTCCATTTCAATATACACAAGAAAAGATGAATGACGTTTCTCAGCCGGTTAGGTGGCTGGGGACGTTGTTATTTTTTATCATAGCTTGTTTTATCGTAAGATACAGAAAGAAATTAGA
This sequence comes from Anaerostipes hadrus ATCC 29173 = JCM 17467, assembly GCF_030296915.1. Taxonomy (NCBI): domain Bacteria; kingdom Bacillati; phylum Bacillota; class Clostridia; order Lachnospirales; family Lachnospiraceae; genus Anaerostipes; species Anaerostipes hadrus. The sequence goes on from NZ_AP028031.1 coordinate 587,521, forward strand.
AGCTGTTTTTGCAAAAAAATCGTTATTTTTTATCATCTTTGTGATGATTTTTGCATTGCAATTGATGACAATCTATGTATTTAAGATACAGCCAGTGAATGATTTGTTATATTTGCATGATGAAGCAATCCGAATGATTCAAAATCCTATGATTTCGTTACAGCGTTTTGGTGGGTATTTTGCACATTATCCGAATAATTATGGATATTTACTAATCTTATATTGCTATTATAAATTGTTGGTGTCTTGCGGTATTTCTGTCGGAAGTCTGGTTCTTGCGGGAAATTTTTTGAATTTATTAGTAATTGATATTGGAATTTTATGTGGATATATTGCAATACGCATAGTTAAAAATATAAAACTGGCTAACATATGGATGTTGTTGTTTTTACTGAATCCGTGGACGTATTTCTGGATTGCTTATTATTATACACACACGATATCATTTGGTATGATCATGGTGTTGCTGTTGTTGTTTGTGCTAATACATAAAGAAAAAGACAATTGGAAGGGCATTTTGTACAGTGCTTTTTTAGGAATTGTAATTTATATAGGAATTAAGATCAGGATCACCAATTTGATTCTCTGTATTGCAGTGGGGATCACGTTGTTTATCTTTTGGAAGCAGTATAAGTTTAAAGTAAGACATATGTGTCTGATTCTTGGAATGGTAGCGGGAATTGCAGTTTCCGTTTTTGGATATCAGTACAAATTTCAGAATATGATACCAAAACAAAACACACAAGAATTTCCAGCAACACATTGGTTAATGATGTCTTCTCATGGAGTTGGGAGATATGATAGTGGTGATGTGTGGTTTACTTCACAACTTTCAACGCAAAAACAAAAAAAAGAAAAGACAATTGAAAAAACAATTCATAATTATAAAGAGCTTGGGATAAAGGGAACTTTACAGTTATCTGGAGTGAAGTTAAGAGAAGTCTGGCTGACAGGAGATGATGATTTTACAAAAATGTCTTATGTTTCAACAGATTATGGAACAGCAAACGAGTTCTTAAATGGAAAGCATAATGGATGGATCTTAATGTACAGCTATCTGATGCGGATGGCGGTCTGGTGCTTTGCATTAGTGGCAGCGATTGGAATGCTCAGAAAAAGAAACCCATGGAATTATGTTGTGATGCTTACATTACTTGGAGGAATGATCTTCCATGTATTCTGGGAAGCAAATCCAAAGTATAGCATATGCTTTATGGGTGTAATGATGTTTATGATGGTAACAGGAATTGAAAATCTTTGTGAAGAAGAAAAGAAAGAACAAAAACAAAAGATTTCAATGGGGAATGTTATGTTATGTTTGGTCGGAATCGGATTGATTGTATGTTTGCAGCCAATGCATAATTATTTAAAACAAAATCCAGAGGCGTTAGATCAATCTTATGCAGCTAGTCAGTTTGCACAAAGTCAGACGTTGAATCTGTCATTGAAGAAGAATGAAGCAATAAAACAAAGTTTTCTTACAAAAATCAGGTTTCAGAATATTACATTCAATTTATTAAATAATGAGAATGATTTTACTGTGCGTCTGCTTGATGAAACAGGAAAAGTAATGGAAAGCGCACGACAAGATCAATTATCTTATGCGCAAAATCAATATGAGTGGAAGTTAAACAAAGTTAAGAATTCTGGGACATATGCAATAGAGATTGTAAATCAGAAAAAAGATCAAAAATACAAACTTCCGGTATACTGGACTGGAAATTATGATGCATACCCAAATGGATGTATGTATAGGAGTAACAAGAAGATTGGGAAAGCAGATCTGGTATTTCGTGTATATCAATAAAAATTTAGAAAGAAAAATGCAGGTGTATAATTGAAATACAGCTGCATTTTTTATACCATATTGTATTATTGCCAATCCGTAGCTTTTACCCAATTTTCATAATCATTAAAATATTCATACATTCGAATCGCACCACGATCAAAATAGTTTTTAAAGATCAGAGCATGCTTCTTCTGAGCAACATCAGAAGGGAGTTTTGCAAGACCTTCTGGAATAGCATCCTGTGTGTAGAATTTTTCAAAGTAATATAATTTATCGTAATGCTCAGCATTTTCATGACTTACAGCAGTGACTAATTCATCTGTTTTTTTATGATGCTGATGTCCGTATTCGCCATCAGGATTGTGTGTTACGATCTTGCTCCAGTTACGATAATTCATGACACGCCGGATATCCTGTGTGATATAGTTAGTATAAGGATCCCATGCAACCTGATGTCTGCGATAGAGGTCAGGATAGCGGAGAATCACATGTTTTGCCCCGATATCATTCATCGCAGAGTCAAAATCCCTAGCTCGACTATCATAAGAGCCATTGGTTAGGCAAACAACAAAATAGTTATTTCCAGTTTCTTTTAATTCTTTAATTTCCTGAATCATATTTCCACCACCCCATAAGAGGTCATCATCTGGATGGGCAATGATCATCAGACGGTCCCCATCTTTTAAGTCAAAATAATCCAAATCTTCAGTAGATAATAAACCATTTTCAGCAGTGACAGTGATCGTGATATTGCACTTTCTGCTTGGATTTTTTATAGAAGTTGCGGTGATCACAGCAACACCAACTCCACGGGTAGTTACATGACCATTCTCATCGACAACGGCAACGGTATCATTGTTTGTGCTCCAGGTAAGTTTTTTGTCAGATGCATTCCATGGTTTGAAATTCACAGATAAAGTCCTGAAAGTTCCGTAAGGCATACTAATCTTTTGATGCCTTGTTGTTAATTTCTTTAATGGAATCGTTACATGAAAACGTCGTTTCAAGATAACTTTTTTATATTTTGCAGTCATTGTTATGTTGCCTTCTTTTAAAGGTGTGATAACACCAGATTTACTGATCGTGGCAATGGATTTATTGCTGCTTCGAAAAGTAACGGAAGCAAGAGATGCATTCGCAGGCTTGAGAGAAATATTCCAACGATATTTGTTTGGATATTTGATCAGTGTTGCAGAAGCAGCATCTTCTTCACAGGAAATTGCTTTGATGGCAATTTCAGGTGTTACTTTTACTTTAATAGATTTTTTTGCAATGACCTTACCAGATTTTGTTCTGACCACATGACGAATCACTGACTTACCGGTTTTCTTTGGTGTCAGGATACCTTTTTTTGATACTTTTACAACTTTAGGATTAGAAGATTCCCATTTGATTTTGTAGGAAGCTTTTTTCTTCTTAGAGTATCGAACAGATAGTGTCTGGCTGGATTTTAAAGGTAACTTGATAGATTTTTCTGCATTGGTAAAATAGATTTTAAATTTTTTACCTTTGGCATATGTCTGGTGAGGACATAAGATAACAGACATGACAAGAAACAGATTCAGGCATGCCAGTTGTAAATATTTGCGTTGAACTTTCATTGATCACATCCCCTTTTTGTTTATTTGTAAATTAGCTCAAACAGGATAATTATAGACCGGTTGGCAAAAAAATACAAGGTTTTGCGGTGTATATAAAGTAAAAGTTTTTACAAAAGTATTACGTTGTGATATAATACAGGTCAGTAAAATTAAGAGGAGTAAGATTGAATGAAGTTTACAAAGGAACATACAATGCAGATGAAAGGGATTGCGATCATCATCCTGTTGTTTCATCATTGCTTTTTGAATGCACAGCGTTGGGCTACGGTTCCATATGAGAAACTTGCGACGACGAAGGGATGGGGATATTACCCAATTTCGTTTGCACCATTTTCTTCTCATACGATACAATATCTTGCAAGTTTTTCAAAGATATGCGTAGCCATGTTTGTTTTTATGACTGGATACGGAATGTGGGTTTCTTATGAGAGTCAGAAAAAGAAAACAACGATGAGTAATTATATAAAGAAACGAATGGTCACATTAATGACAGGATTTTTGATCATTTTTGTTGTGACAGAGATTCTTGCGATTCCAACTGGACGCTTTATAGAGGTTTATGGACATGATTTTCGTAGTGTGGTCTATATGATCATTGATGCATTAGGATTAGCCAAATTACTGGGAACACCGTTATTTTGTCTGACATGGTGGTATATGAGTCTTGCGATCGTTTTGATCATGATCTTTCCATTTGTACATTCAATTATGGAAAAATATCAATGGGTCGTGGTTGTTGCATCTATTATCGTTCCAAGAGCTTGTGGATTTGGACAATCAACAGATTTGTTCCGATATCTATTAGCATACACACTGGGAATGTATTTTGCACAACATGACTTGCTTGCGAGAATAAAAGAAAAATTTATGGAACAGAATGTGGCAGGAAAACTGTTGTCTCTGATAGTATCATTGATAGGTTTGGCAGTTATCATAAAATGCCGACAAAATGCATGGATTGGATGGAAATATCTAGATTTTTGGGATGGCTTTGCAGCAATGTATATGATCGTAATTTCATATATATATATATTAAATGGAAAATGGATCGTAAAAGGATTAGGCTTCCTTGGAAAACATTCTATGAATATTTTCTTGATTCATTCATTTTACAGAGACGTATTTTTCCATGAATTTACATATTCATTTTATTATGCATGGTTAGATTATATAGTACTTATGGCAATTTCATTGGTGACATCGATTGTATTAGAATGGTTTAAGAAGTTAATTCGATATGAGAAGTTTATAGATTGGGTCAAAAGATTAGTAACAAAAGAAGGAGTAACAGTACATTGAAAAAAGAAAAGAAATCATCAATATTTTGGATATTGATCATATTTTTTGTATTATTTTCCATTTGGCAGTTATGGGTGCCGGAAGCACTGGATGATTGGCGATGGGGAAGTGAAGTAGGAATCATGAGATTAAAAACGTGGTTTGAAGGATATAATGGACGTTACTTTGGAGATATTTTGGTCATTGTTTTAACAAGATTGCCGATCGTATTGAGAAGTATGGCTATTTCTGGGATAATGACCGCAATGTTATACTTGATATATCAATTGACAGAATATAAGATATTATCATTTTTAATTTGTGTTTTTTTTGTAGTTAATATTCCAACAAGCTTAATGAGTCAGACATATGGATGGGTATCAGGATTTTCAAATTTCTGTGTTAGTGCAACGATGATTCTTGGATTTTTGCTATATCATATATCTATTTTCAAAGAAAAGAAAGTGTCGAAGTTGAAAACAGGGTTTTCAATGATCAATGCATTTCTTGGAAGCTTGGTTCTTGAAAATTCAACGGTATATCTAATTGTACTAAGTATCGCTTTTTTAATTATTTATGGTGTACAATATAAGAAGCTGCATAAAGGAATGTTACTTCATTTGATTATGGTTGGTATTGGTGCATTCTGGATGTTCTCGAATAGCGCATATCGTATGGCTGCGGCACATACATCACAGGGAACAGGAAAAGAGATTGCAGCGTTTGAATTAAGCTTTGAATGGTTTGCCTCTGCATTAAAGGTATACGCAGACACGATCATTAATTATTGGATCATGCCGAATCATTTATTAAATATAGTGACATGTGGATTGATTTTGATATTACTCCAAAAGAGAAAGAAGAAAGGACAAGGATTATTCTTGGTTCTGTTCAGTGGTTTTTTAGCATTTTATATATTTAATTTTATGAATTTTGGTACATGGAAAGATTATTTGGCATGGGGCAATGCAGCGCAGGCTGTAATAGTAACGACGTATTGTTTAGCATTGGCAGCTTTTAGTGCATGGTTTATTACAGATTTTAAGGATAAGGTGATCGTTCAGATCATTTTATGGTCACAACTGATTTTAATGGGACCATTGATCGTTGCAAGTCCGATTGCAATTCGTTGTTTTTATGTAACATATATCTTTTTCGTTTTATATCTTGGAGTATTGTTATCGTATAGTATACGAAGTGGATTTTTAAAGATAAGCAAAGGATATTTAAACACAGGGATCATGATGTGTATTTTCTTTGTGATGATCGGAAATATTGGTGTATATTATTTTGTTCATGGACAAGTGAATGACAGACTTCAATATATACAAACACAGATAAAACAAGGAGAGAAGAAGATTGAATTAAAGGAAATACCGCTTGGAGATACATACTGTTATGGTTTAGATGTATATAATCCAGCATGGGTATGGCGTTATAAGATGTATTATAATATCCCAGGAGATATTGAATTGAAATTCCCAGAGAGATAGGAGTAAGTGATGAGAGAGATAAAAGTAAGTGTTATCATACCAATTTATAATGTAGAAGAATATTTGGAAGAATGTCTGCAATCAGTTGTAGATCAGACATTAGAGGATCTGCAGGTCATCATGGTTGATGATGGTTCTTTGGATGGAAGTACAGACATTGCCAAGAAATTTGCTAGTCGATATGATCATTTTGAGTATGTAAGACAGGTAAATGGTGGACTTGGAAATGCGAGAAATACAGGAGTGAAGTATGCAAAAGGAAAATACATTATTTTTCTTGATTCAGATGATATTGTTCCAGATGATGCATACGAGAAAATGTATCTTGCAGCAGAGAAAAATCATAGCGAGATGGTAGTTGGAAGTGTTGCGAGATTTAACTCAAAGAAAGACCATGTGTCGAATCTGCATGAAATTGCATTTAGAAAATATATCGATAAAACACATATTACAGACAATACGGATCTGATTTATGATACAACCTCATGGAATAAATTAATTTTGAAAGAGTTTTGGGATCGTAATCATTTTGAATTTCCAGAGAGAATTCTCTATGAAGATATTCCAGTAACGATTCCTATGCATTATCTTGCTAATAATGTGACAATGGTGCAGGATGTCTGTTATCGTTGGAGAATTCGTGATGGAGCTAATAAGTCTATTACGCAGAGAGCAGATGACTTTACGAATATGAGAGATCGTATTACCGTTTTACGTATGGTAGATAAATTCTTTGAGGAGAATGTCAAAGAACAAGAATTATGGGATGCAAAATATTATAAATGGTTATATATTGATCTGATGATCTATGTGAACAACTGTATTTATCTTTCAGATAACAGAACACTCGAGATGATGAAGATCATTAAAGATTATATAGAAGAAACAATTCCTTTAGAAACGATCGATAAGTTACCAGTTTTATATCGTGAAAAATATGTGGCTTTGATGAATCTGGATGAAAAACGATTAGTAAAACTGCGTCAATATGAAGTTGATAATTATAAGAATTTAAAGATCGTGAAAAAGGGCAACAAATATATTGGAAAATTCCCGAAAGCGATTGTAACTGGTGATAAGGCAGATATGACAGAGGCATTAGATCAGTGGAGACTTACTCAATTGATTTATGATGTGGCATGGCAGAAAGAGCAATGTGTGATCGAAGGATATGTATTCTTACGAGGATTATCTGTGCCAAATTTAAATGTACAAAAATTATCAGCACATTTGGTATGCTTAAGTACAGGAGAGAAGATTCCACTGGAAATACAAAGTATTAAGTCACAATATGCACAGAAGAAATTTGGCTTAAAAATTGATAACGAGACAAAACAGATCCATTTAGCAAATTATAAAGGTTGTGGATACCGGATCATACTGGATGCAGCCAAGATCAGAGAATTAAAGCTTGATGGAGAATACCATATATTATTAACTTATGAGAGAGACAGATGGAAGAAAGAAACTATTTTAAGAGGAATCTTAAAATCTCTTGGCAATAAATTGGACAAGAAAACATATTTTAAAGATCATATGCTGATCGAACTTAGCAAGTCTTACAGATATGATTTTAAAGTAAAAATTTCACAAAAGAACATTGAATTAAATGATATGAAATTGGACGGTGATCAGTTAAGATTAAAACTTTCTGAGAAAGTTGATGCATTATATGAAGCGAAAGATGCACATAATGCGGAAATCTTAAAAGCAGCTATAACACAGGAAGATGTTTCTGTGGATATTTCAGATATTCCAGAAAATAAACGATATATTGCAGTTAAAAAAGGTAATTTATTTATTCCTGTATACAAAGAAAAGAAAAAGAGAATCTTTGTAGAAAACCAGAAGAATCAGTTAGTAGAAGAAACATCAGGAAATCATAGATGTTACTTGTTAAATCGAAAGGCAGTACCTGTGATACGAGATGTAAAACAGAATGAGGAACAGTTTTCATTTGAGATCATCAACAAAAATATCGGTAACTGGCAGAGAGCAACATTGTATGTAGAAGATCCATTAGAGGAAGAAAAGATTATTCTTGGAACAGGATCCGTGAATCAACATGGAGAAGAGGAGAAAGTAGTCATTTCTTTAAGTTTAAAGGACGAAAAAATCATCAAGAATCTTTATGCAAGACGTCGTCAGGTGTTTATTTTATATGAAAATAATGAACAGCAGAAGGTATGTGCACTTGGTGGGGAACATAAAGTTTTTGATAAAAAATACTACACGAAAGAAAGAAGATATCGATTTATTATTGATCCAGAAGATGATTTTCTGTATTTTACTACGCTGAGAGTCAAGGAATTCCTGACAAGAAGTGCGAAGAAAAGAGCTTTTGTCAACAGATTCTTATATCCGTTATTAAGACTTCTTCCATTAAAGAAAAAATGGATCGTATTTGAATCTATGTGGGGAAGTAAATTTAGCTGTAACCCTAGATATTTATATGAATATATTGATAAGAATCATCCAGATTATACGTGTATCTGGTCATTAAAAGATGAATGCATTCCGATCACGGGAAATGGTGTTAGAGTCAGAAGACTATCTTGGAAGTATTTATATTATATGGCAAGAGCAAAATACTTTGTGAATAATGTAAATTTTGCTGATTCTTATGAGAAGAGAAAAGGGCAGATTGAAGTACAGACGATGCATGGAACACCATTAAAGACAATTGGATTGGATGTACCAGGCGATTTCCCTACAAAGAAATCAGAAAAGAAGTATATTAGAAAGTGTAAACGTTGGGATTATCTGATCGTGCAAAGTAAGTTTGTTGCGGATCTTGCACCATCTGCATTTAAATTTGAAAATACGATCATGGATACTGGATATCCAAGAACAGATATTTTGTATTCTTCTAATAACGAAGAAGAAATGAGCAGATTAAAAGAAAAATTAGGACTTCCAAAAGATAAGAAAGTCATCATGTATGCACCAACATGGAGAGTGCGTGATAAGTTTGAATTAATGCTAGATCTTGAGAAGATGAAGGAAAAATTTTCAGATGAATATGTATTGATCTTAAGACTGCATCACTTTTCAGCAAAAGGTTGGAAAGGAGTTCCAGCAGATGGATTTGTGTATGATCTTACGGATTATGAATCTATTGAAGATTTATATATCATTACAGACATCCTGATCACAGATTATTCTTCTGTAATGTTTGATTATGCAGTTCTCGACAGACCAATGTTATTCTTTACATATGATCTGGATGAATATAGAGATAAGCTTCGCGGATTTAATATTGATATCGAAAAAGAAGCACCAGGACCATTACTATATACGTCTGATGAGGTGTTAGATGCGATTGAGCATTTGGATGAAACGATTGAAAATTCAAAACAGAGAGTCGATGCATTCCATGAAACATATATTCCATATGAATGTGAAAATTCATCTGAAAAAGTATTTAATATGATGCAGGGAAAATAAAAAATAAACAATGCCATAAGGCAGAACAATCTTTAAGAAGGTCATTGAAAGGTTTAAGAAGGAAACATGGATAAAATAAGAAAAATTATTCGATTTGTAAAAAGATTATTTCCAAAAACTCCAAAGATGAAATTTATCTATGCCTGGTATTATAAACATGGCAAGATCAATGAAAAACAAGCACTCTTTGAGTCATTTCACGGCAAGGATGTGTCAGATTCATCCTTGGCGATCTTGCAGGAGTTTTTGAAAATGCCGGAATCAAAAGATTTCAAGATCTATTTTGCGACGAATGATAAGAAACGAGATCAGAAATTTATTGATTCTATCGGATTGAAAGTAGAACTTGTAGATATTGCAGATTTTAAATATGTAAAAGTACTTGCAACATCTAAGTATCTGATCAATAACAGTTCTTTTCCGGCGTATTTCATTCGAAGAGATGAACAGGTGTACCTACAGACATGGCATGGAACACCGTTAAAGACATTAGGAAAACGAATGCGTTTTGGAATTGAATCCATGTATAATGTGCAACATAACTTCTTACATGCCAACTACATCATGTTCCCAAATGAATTTACAAGAAAAGTGATTATGGAAGATTATAATCTGGAAGCTTTGTATACAGGAACTGTTGTGATGAATGGATATCCAAGAAATAGTATTTTTATGGATCACGAGAAAGCTGACCAGGTAACAAAGAAGCTTGGAAATGAAGATTATACAACGATGGCATATATGCCGACATGGCGTGGACAGAGCAATCATGATGTGAACACGTCTGAATATAGCAGAGAGATCAATCAGCTGTTACATTATCTAGATGAGAATTTAAAGGATGATCAGAAGTTATATGTAAACTTTCATCCAATTGTGCAGAAGTTTGTAAAGCTGGATAATTATGAACATATTTATCCATTTCCAAGTGGTGTTGACAAATATGAATTTTTAAATAGTGTTGATGCACTGATCACAGATTATTCAAGCGTATTTTTTGATTACTCGATTACAAGAAAACCAATCATATTATATATGTATGACTATGAAGAATACATGCACGATAGAGGAATGTATTTTGATATCAAAGAATTGCCATTTAGAAAGATCTATGACAAGGAAGCATTAAGAGATTGTCTGGTCAACGAGACATTCCGCGAGGATTCTTATGAAAATGATATGGAATATATAGAAAGATATATTCAGTATGATTCTATTGATGCTGCAAAGAATATGGCAGAACTTGTTTTTCATGGAAATATGTGCGATATGCCAACGATCGATTACAGTTTTAACAAAGAAAAGAAACGAAGAGTTTTGCACTATCCAAATGTAAAAACAGCACAGACGATCGATACGATCGCGCAGATTGCTAAGAAAGATGAAGATGTAGTGATCTTTGAAAAACGTTTCTTCAATCCAGAATTAAGCAGTCATCTACATGATAATTATCTTGATGATTTTGATTATATTTTTATTACACGAACACTTCCAAGAACCTATGCAGAAGAAGTGTTAAAGAGAAAGAGTGCCAAGGTCAGAAAAGAACTTCATAAGAGGGAGATCAAGAGATGCTTTGCAGATCTTCCAGTATATTCAAAGTTTGAGACAGAATACTATCATGGAGAAGCAGGAGAGACATTTTCTTTCAATAAGAAAAAAATGATCAATGCATCCATGCGAGTAATGGAAGACCATTTGGAGATTAAGTTTGAGGAAGGCAAGAAAGGTCAGCCAAAGAAGCTGTTACTTGTAAATAAGAAAAGTCAGATCATTTATACAAGGGATCTGACAGAAAAAGAATGGAAAGATCATTGTATCAAGGAATATTTTGATGAATTTCTTTCGCTTGAAATTGCAGATATGAACGGAAGATATCAGTTGATGATCGAATTAGAAGATGAAAATGGCAACAAACTGCCATATTTCTTTGTAGATCGTAAAGAATATGCAAAACGAAAAGAAGCGATGGATGAATTAGATAAATCTTCTGTATATATGACAGGAATCAAGAAACATGATATTACTTATCAGAATACATTTGAACCTGCGGATACAAGTGTGATTCCTTATATGAATGAAGTAGATGGAAGATTTTCTGTATTTATGGGAGATCAGGCACAGTTATCCGTTCGTAATATGCGTGGACAAGTACTGAAATTCAAAATCAAGGGTTCAAAAGTTCATGTGAAAATGAAATATAAAAACAAAGAAGCTGGAATCAAAAATGTCATATTATCATATCGAAGTAAAGTGGAGACGATCGATTATCCATTTGAATATAAAGTAACGAGATCAGGTGATCATTATATTATTGATGCTCAGATCGATATGTCGGTATTATCACTGGAAGAACTGTTTTGGGATGTATTTGCTGTAACAGAGAAGAATGGAGAAGAAGTAAGAGTAAGTGCATATTGGAGCAGATGGCAGAGATTAAAATTATTACTGATGAATTATCAATGTGATGTTGATAAAGAGCATATTATTTTCCCTTATTCGACGATCACATGCAAAATGGCATTTACTTATCGTACAAGATCAAAATATGATGGATTTGATGTAAAGATCAAGGAATTAGTAGCTTTTGGTGTTTATACGTTGTTATTACCATATTGGAAAAAGAAACGAGTATGGTTAGTATTTGAAAAATTCTGCTCTATGGCGCAGGATAATGGATATTATTTCTTCAAATATTGTATGGAGCAGCTTCCAAAAGAAAAGAAGCAGCATATTTATTATATTCTCGATACAGATTCTGCTGATTATGATAAGATGAAGCAATATGGAAAACATGTGATTCCATTTATGAGTTTTCGACATATTTTATATTCACTTGTTGCCAATTTATATATAGCTTCTGATTCAAAGAAACATTTATATACATGGAGAGCAAAACCAAATGTGATCTCAAATCGTATTTCAAAACATAATATCTTGTTTTTACAGCATGGGGTGACAGCATTAAAACGTGTACATCCGATTTTTGGAATGAAAGGTTCAAGTCCTATGACTCATTTTACAACGACATCAAGATTTGAGCATAAGATCATTGTAGAGAATTTTGGATATGAAGATGGAGATGCACCGATTCTTGGATTTACGAGATGGGATGTTCTGGAAGATACTTCAAAACCAGAGGAAAAGATCATTCTTGCAATGCCGACATGGAGATCATGGCTGGAAGAAAAGAGTGCAGAAGAGTTTAAGGCAAGTGATTATTATAAAAACTATATGAAACTGTTACAGAGTCAGAAACTTGCAAGAATCTTAAAAGAAAATGATGTTAAATTGATTTTTTACATTCATCCAAAGTTTAAAGATTATTTGAGCGAGTTTAATGTCAGTGGAGATAATATTGAGTTGATTCCATTTGGAACAGAGCCATTAAATGAGATCATGAAGAAATGTTCTATGCTGATCACAGATTATTCTAGTGTATGCTGGGATGTATGTTATCTTGATAAACCCGTATTATTCTATCAGTTTGATTATGATATGTATATGCAGGCGCATGGAAGTTATCTGGATATGGAGCATGAACTATTTGGAGAACGTTATACAGAATATGAGAAATTGATCGATGGAATTGAAGAGTATATTCACAATGGATTTAAAGAAAAAGAAGAATATACAAAATTAAAAGATTATTATTTTGAATATCGTGATAATGATAACAGTAAACGTACGTATGAATATATCATAAGCAAAGGATATTAAAATGGACAAAAAGAGGAGAATAAAATATATAGATTTGTGCAAAGGCTTAGGAATCTTGATGGTAACATGGGGACATATTACGAAGCTTGGTAATCCAGTTGATACATGGGCGGCATCATTCAAGATGGCAATTTTCTTTGTTGCCGCCGGATATCTGATCCAGTATGCAGATTCTTATCGGACACAGACATTAAAGGGGTATGCAGTAAAGTTATTGAAGTCATTGATGCTGCCATATGTCTTATTTAGTATTTTGTCGATTGGATTTCGATTTGCAACGATGATCATGAAGCACAGAATTGATATTCCGGCGATCAAATCTTATATTTTAGCAACGATCACATTAAGAGGAACATTTGCACTATGGTTTTTACCGGTGTTATTTATTGCGGAGATCCTGTTTTTCTGTCTTATCAAATATCTTCCGAAATGGATGAGGATCGTGATATTGATCGTGATACCTGTTTTTGGAATTTGGGAGTCTTATTTTATCAGACACTTGATCGTTTCAGTGGACCCATTAACATTTGAAAGAATATCATTTTTGATCTTACCGATCAGTAAAGCATTGATCGCATTATGGTTCTTGGAGATAGGACATATTGGATGTATGTTATTCAGTAAAGTAACATCCAGAGAAATCCGATTTATGATCGGACTGGTATTTACAATTGGAAATGTCTTTTTATCACAGCAAAATAATGGTGTAGATTTAAATAATATGTCTTTAGGTATTCACCCACCACTATTTTTTGTTACAGGAATCATTGGAGCTTTTGGAGCACTATTTGTCTTTGAATTTCTTGAAGATTGTATTCCGTTTACGATACTGAATTATTTTGGAAAGAATTCTTTGATATTAATGTGTACACAAAGACCGTTTTATATTATTTCTACTGCAACTGCAGGATGGAAGATCATATCAGGAATGCCAGGGATCATGGCATGGAGATATTATATTGACTGCCTTGGGGCAATGATCCTTGTGATGATCATTGAATACTCAATAATAACATTTGTTAATACAAAAGCTAAATTTTTGATCGGAAGATTTTAGATAGTTGAATAATCTGTTAAGGAATAGTATAATAGCAAGGTGTAAATTAAAAATATCAAAATGGAGAAGTACAGTGAAATCTTATATTGAAAATTTTAAAAAGTACAGATTCCTTTTATGGGAACTTGTAAAGAAAGGTGTTAAGTTAAAATACAGAAGATCATATTTAGGTATTTTATGGACACTGTTAGAACCGTTAATGACAATGATCGTACTAAGTGTAGTATTTGGTACATTGTTTGGAAACAAGGATCCACATTTCCCAGTATATATCTTATGTGGACGTTTGATGTATAGTTTCTTTTCATCTGCGACAAATGGTGCGATGAAAGCGATCAGGACGAATGCAGGAATGATCAAGAAAGTATATGTGCCAAAATATATTTATCCATTATCCAGTGTATTGTTTAATTATATTATTTTTGCTATCTCTTTGATCGTGTTGGTAGTAGTATCTATTGTTTTGAAGGTATATCCAACCATTTATCTGGCACAGGCGATCATTCCATTGATCTTATTACTGATCACAGCTTTTGGAGTTGGAATGATCCTATCTACGATGGCAGTATTCTTTAGAGACTTAGAATATTTATGGTCTGTAGGATTAATGATCATTATGTATGCTTCAGCAATTTTCTACAAACCAGAGAAGTTATTAAAATCAGGTTTTGGATGGATCTTAAAATGTAATCCATTATATCTTTTGATCCATAATTTTAGACAGGCTGTTTTTGGTATGCCGATGAATATGAAGTTTTTAGCTGCATCCATCGTGTTTGCAATCGTAAGTGTTATTGTAGGATTGATTTTCTTCTATAAGAAGCAAGATGAATTCATTCTGCATATTTAGGAGGGTATCATGGCAAAGAAAGAAGTATTGAAAGTTGAACATGTTGGAATGAAGTTTAACTTAAGTCAGGAAAAGGTTGATGATCTGAAAGATTATGTGATCAAGTTATTGAAACATCAGATTTCATATAATGAATTCTGGGCATTAAAAGATATTAATTTTACCCTTAACAAAGGGGATCGACTTGGAATCCTTGGATTGAATGGAGCTGGAAAGAGTACGCTGTTAAAGGTTATTGCAGGGGTATTAAAAGCAACGGAAGGAACTGTGACAGCCAAGGGGAAGATCGCTCCATTGCTTGAATTAGGTGCTGGATTTGATCAACAGTATACAGGACGTGAGAATATTTATCTTTATGGAGCAGTTCTTGGATTCTCAAAGAAGTTCTTAGATGAGAAGTTAGATGAGATCATAGAGTTCTCAGAACTGGGCAAATTTATAGATGTCCCAGTTAAGAACTATTCTTCAGGTATGAAATCAAGACTTGGATTCTCTGTTGCAACATTAGTGGAACCAGATATCTTGATCCTGGATGAAGTATTATCTGTCGGAGATGCGAAATTCCGAAAGAAAAGTGAAGCAAAGATCATGAGTATGTTTGACAAGGGAGTTACAGTATTATTTGTATCTCATTCTTTAGATCAGGTAAAGAGATTATGTAATAAGGCAATCCTACTTGAAAAAGGAAAGATCATTTCTCATGGATCGATTGAAGAAGTAAGTAAAGTATACGAAGAGAAAACAAAGTAAGATAGAAGACACGGAGGTGTGATATGAGAAAAGTAATCACATATGGAACATTTGATTTACTGCATGCGGGACATATCAATTTATTGCGCAGAGCAAAAGAATTAGGTGATTATTTAATTGTAGTTGTATCAACAGATGAGTTTAACTGGAATGAAAAACAGAAAAAATGTTATTTCAGTTATGAAGAAAGAAAAAAACTGGTAGAAGCAGTTCGTTATGTGGATCTTGTGATTCCAGAAGAAAATTGGGATCAGAAGATTTCCGATGTGAAAGAATATCATGTAGATACATTTGTTATGGGAGATGACTGGAAAGGTAAGTTTGATTTCTTAAAAGATTACTGTGAAGTCGTATATCTTCCAAGAACAGAAGGAATTTCTACAACAAAGATCAAACAGGATCTTGGATTAAACGGAACAACAGCGAATAAATAGCAAGAGTTATGAATTAAGATATAAGAGGAATTTCGTTGACAATAGAGGTTATGAACGGCTAGAGACGGAATTCTTCTTTTCTGCGTTATCAAACAAAAAGAATTTAAGATAATGCTATAGATGAAAGGATTAGTTTTTGATGCAGTTTATAGAAATTAGCAATATTTTTAAAAGTGAAAAAAAGAGATATAAAGTTACCGCAGTTTTAAAATTACTGGTCGTGTTTGCATTGCTTGGATTCTTTTTATCAAATAAGCCAATGTATCATGTGCAGACTGATTTTTACCTGAAACGTATGGGATTTGTATTTTTGGCATGTTTTTGGATGGTATTTGTAACAGTTTGCGACATTCGTTTGAGTCAGAAGGTTGACAGGGCTTTTGTGATCATTCTTGGAGTGATCGCACCAGTTATGGGATGGATCTTGTCAGAATTTTTGATCAATGAAGCAGAGTGTGCATTTCCGCCGACACAGTTCTATCAGAAAGAGCCACTTTGGATCGTTTTAAGTTTTGCAATGATCATTTTGGTGGATCTGCTGATCATATTTTTGACGAACAGCATCAGAGTTGGATCAGTGATCGTACCATTTGTATTGTTTATCTTTGCGGTAGTTGTATGTGTTGTATATGAATTTCGCGGGATTCCGATGATGGCACCAGATATTTTAACAGTACAGACGGCTACTAGCGTGATGGGTAATTATACATTCAAATTGACGTTTGAACAATATAGTGTGATCTTGGTATGTATGGCATTTTTCTTTACATTTTTAAGACTTCATGAGGTAAAGGTTACAGAAAAAAGAGTATTTCACATTGCAGGATTTATTGTTGTTGCATTAGGATGCGGATTGTTCACAAATCAGATCATACTGTCTGATTTTATGGAAGAGCACCAGATCAATATTCGTATGTTCCGTCCAATGGAAAGTTATCAAAAATATGGAGGCGTGCTGACATTTGCAAGAAGTGTTGGATATGCGGTCGTGAAGAAGCCAGAAGGATATACAACAGCGAAGGTTGATCAGATCATTCAGGAATATGAAAAGAAATCAGCGAATGAACAGCAAAGTACAGTAAAGCAATATCCGAATATCATAACAGTTGTCAATGAAACATTCGCAGATATTAAGGTGCTGGGAGATTTTAAGACGAACGAAGATTATATGCCCTATTTCCACAGTTTGAAGAAGAATTGTGTGACAGGATATACGTATGCATCGATTGTAGGTGGTCAGACAGCGAATACAGAATTTGAATTGTTGACAGGGAATACTCTTGGATTTTTATCAGCTGGAACGACAGCATTTCAGCTTTATATTCATGGGCAGATGCCTTCACTAGTTAGTAATCTAAAGGCAGAAGGATATTCTGGAAATAAAGCGATGCATCCGTTCAATCCGTATAATTATAATCGACCAGCTGTATATAAAGATTTTGGATTTACGGATTTTATTGATAAATTTGACTTTCCTAAGAATGTAAAAAGGGTTAGAGAGTATATTTCTGATGAGGCAAATGTAGATCGCATTATTTCTGAATATGAAAAGAATCGTAAGAAGACAGATCAGCCATTTTATATGTATAATATGACGATCCAGAATCACAGTCCTTATGATAAGGATGCAGCCAACTTTAAACAGCCGATCAAGATTGAAAGCAGCAAATATGATGCTGAGGCCAACAGATATCTAAATCTGATCAAATATTCAGATGACAGTTTAAAACAGCTGACAAGTTATTTTGAAAAATGTAAAGAGCCAACGATCATTTTATTTTTAGGAGATCATCAGCCAAGATTGACAGATGAATTTATGAATAAGATCACAAACGGTCAATATCAGACTTGGAGCAGCGAACAGATGATGAAGCGTTATCAGGTACCATTCGTGATCTGGGCCAATTATGACATTAAAGAACAGCATATAGAGAAGACAAGCATGAATTATATCCAAAGTATCCTGACCAAGACAGCTGGAGTAAAGATGACAGGATATCAGAGATTTTTAAATGAGGTCCGAAAAGAAGTTCCAACGATCACATCGCAGGGATATTGGGGAAAGAATGGAAAATTTTATCAGATTAATGATAAAGGATCACCATATTATGGTATAATACAGAAGTATCGTATGATTCAGTACAATATGATGTTTGATAAGAAGAATCGCAGAGATTCATTCTTTGAAGTAAGTAAATAGGAGTGCACGTATGAAGCAACTGATTAAGAATATTACGATTCAGATATATAAAGTATTAACATATCTGATTCCAGTAAATAAAAAGATGATTATATTTCAGAGCAGCAATGGACGTAACTATACAGGAAATCCAAGATACATCTATGAAGAGATGGTAAGAGAAGGCCTTGATCAAGAATATGAATGTATCTGGTTTTTCTTTGATACAAGTATAGAAGTTCCAGGTAAATGCAAGAAGATAAGGAATAATTATTTCCCATATTTTTGGTATTTAATGAGAGCAGGAATCTGGGTATTTGATAGTCGTCAGCCATTATATGTGCGTAAGAAGAAGCATATCACATACATTCAGACATGGCACGGAACGCCGCTTAAGAAGCTTGCGCTTGATATGGACCGAATGGATATGGGTGGAAGTACGGATATTGAGAATTATCATGAACAGTTTAGAGTAACATGTAAGGATTGGGATTATCTAGTATCACAGAATAAGTTTTCTACAGATATTTTCAGATCATGTTTTGCATTTAAAGATCGTCCGATCTTACAGATCGGATATCCAAGGAATGATATTTTGATCAATGATAATTCTCCTACTAAGATCAGAGAATACAAAGAAAAACTTGGACTTCCATTGGATAAGAAGATCATATTATATGCTCCAACTTGGAGAGATAATGAATATAGCGAGAAAGGAAAGTACAAATTTGCTTCAAAACTAGATTTTGATAAAGCAAAGGAGGCATTATCAGATGAATATATATTCATTGTAAAATATCATTATCTTGTATCAGATAAGATTGATTGGACACCATATAAAGGATTCGTTTATACATTCGACGAGACAAAAGATATTGCATGGTTATACCTTGTGTCAGATATGTTGATCACGGACTATTCTTCTGTAATGTTTGATTATAGTATTCTTAACAGGCCGATGTTATTCTTTGCATATGATCTGGAAGACTACAAGGAGAATCTGAGAGGATTTTATTTTGACTTTGTCAATGATATTCCAGGACCGATTTCAAGAGATACAGATCAGTTGATCAAAGATATTAAAGAATATAATGAAGATAGTTGGAAAGAAAAATATAAGAATTATCATGATAAATTCAATGGCATAGATGATGGACATGCTTCACAGAAGGTCGTTGACGTGATAAAGAAGGTAAGCAGATAGAGATCTGCTGAACAATAACACAGTCAGGAGGTTTGAAAATAATATGGTAACGATTCTGTTAGCGACATTGAATGGAGAGGATTATTTAAAAGCGCAGTTAGAATCAATTGCAGCTCAGACCTATGAAAACTGGCAGCTGGTCGTGGGTGATGATGGTTCTACGGATGGTACGATCAGCATTCTTGAAGAATTCAGTAAACAATATCCGGAACAAGTGACGATCATTAAGAATGACCCGCCACAGGGAAGTGCCAAAGACAATTTTATTTCACTGATCCAAAATTCTTACGGACCGTATTTTATGTTTTGTGATCAGGATGATGTGTGGAAACCAGATAAGATTTATCTGACATTACAGAAGATGGAAGCGTTAGAGGCAAGATATGGAGAGAAAACACCGATCTTGGTTCATTCAGATCTGTCAGTTGCAGATCATAACTTAGAGATGGTTGCAGAGTCATTCTTTCAGTATGCGAATATTCCAAAGAGAATTGTATTGAATCAATTGATGGTACAAAATTCTGTGACAGGGTGTACGATGATGATCAATCGTTGTCTGCAACAATATTTTTTACGGCCGTTACCGATGTCTAAGATCATCATGCATGATTATTGGGCGGCATTGATCGCGAAAGTGTTTGGTAAGATTGGTTTTGTAAATGAGCCAACGATGTATTACCGTCAGCATGGCAATAATTCTGTTGGTGCGAAAGATGCAAAGAATCCCGTCTTTTTGTATCATCGTCTCAAAGAAGGAAAGAACAGCTATCGCCGTATGATGATCGAATCTATGGAGCAGATGCAGGGATTTGTTGAGACATATGGGGAAGAGATTGATAATCTGGATGTTTATGAACTTCTTGAGAGTTATGGAGAATTGTATTATAAAGGAAAGATCAAACGATTGAGTTTTTATAAAAATCATCACGTATTAAAGGAAGGAAATATCCGAAAGCTGATGCAGTGGCTTTGGGGATAGGAATATTTATGAAAAAAGCATTAGGACTTGCAGGAAAATATGTGATCATGTTTCTGTCGTGTTTATTTCCAAGAAGCAGAAAGATATATATCTTTGGAGCATGGCTTGGAGAACAGTTTGCAGACAATCCCAAATATCTGTTTTTAGAAGCACAAGAACATAAAGAGATCCGTCCGATATGGATCACGAAGAATGAATCAGTCTGCAGAAAAGTCAGGAAGCTTGGATATGAAGCTTATATGTTTGACAGTTTCAAAGGGATTTTAATGCAGCTTCGGGCCAAATATGTGGTAGTCTGCAATGGGATCAGTGATGTAAATCATACATTTATGGGACGAGCAGTATTCTTAAATCTTTGGCATGGGGTTCCATTAAAGAAAGTTGGCTATGATGATGATAAGGTCAAGAATTGGGATAGCAAGGGTCAGAAAATCCGAAGAATGATTCAGGAAATCCCATTAGGAAAAGAGTATGTAGTAGCAACAAGTGATTTTTATGCTCCGATCTATGAAAGTGCATTTCGAAGATCAAAGAGTCATATCATAACATTGGGACAGCCAAGGAATGATATATTCTATGATCAAAGTGGAAAATTTCATGCTTCTCATCAGTTGTCAAAAGCGGCAAAAGGAAAGAAAGTCATCTTATATACGCCGACACACAGGAAAGAAGGTAAAGTGGCATTTCCTTTGGAAGAACATTTTGATTTTAAAGTGCTCAATGATTGGTGTATCCAAAATGATATTTTGTTCGTGATCCGGCGCCATTTTTATCATAAAGATGAGAAAGTAGATTTCTCCATGTATTCTAATATAACAGATATCACAGAGAAATCCATGGATATTCAGGAATTATTAATGGATACGGATATTCTGGTTACAGATTATTCAAGCACATATATAGATTATCTATTACTGGACCGGCCGGTAGTCTTTTATAATTTTGATTATCACGATTATCTGGAGCATGATCGTGGTATGTATTGCGATTATGAGAAGGCGGCTCCGGGATATAAGGCAGAGACATTTGAAGCCTTGATGGAAGAATTCGAACGTCTGGTACAAGGCGACGATCATTTTAAAGAGGTTAGAAGGCAGGCAAGGGATTTCTTTTATTGCAAAGAAGGCCAGGGAATGGTTGGCGAAACATTGTTAGGGATCTTGAAGAATATAAAATAAAAAGAAGCTTTTGATCTATGAGTGAATCCATAGATCGAAAGCTTCTTTTTGCATTTTGAGTTGATATTCAGGATTAATATCCAGCACGATAAATGATCTTCTGATTGATACGGCTAAGCTCATCACTGACTTGATAATCCGATGTACCAAAGAGGTATTTATGTGCGCGGATCGCATTTTCTTTCAATGTTGAAGGGAATCCATAATAAGTACCATAATAACGGAGCTCTTTCTGGTCCCAAGGGAATCCCTGCTGATCTTTGATGTCATACTTGAAAACAGATAAGAACATATCAAACAATTCATCCTGACTCATATTTGTCTTTACCTGAGGAAGTATCTCATCCATAACAGACATCATCTTCAAAGGATTTTTCTTGGCTTTGTCAAAAATCTTCTGAAGGACTTCTCGTTGTCTTCCGGCTCTGGCAAGGTCACCGCCAGCGGTATAACGGATTCTGGAATAAGCAACAGCTTGATTTCCATCCAGAGTATAAGTACCGGCAGAAGAAAGTTTTGGAGAATGTCCACCGTTGATACGATTCATGTCACCGATATAAGCATTTAAATTCTTTAAGATGCTTTTATCGACTTTTAATTCGATTCCGCCAACAGCATCAACGATATCAGCAAGAATCTTAAAGTTTACAGTTGCGTATTTTTCAATATTCAGATCAAGATTACGATTGATCGTGCTGATCGCAAGCTCTGGACCACCCCAGGAATAAGCGGCATTGATCTTACTGTATTTTCCATTAATACTTACATATGTATCACGATAGATCGATAACAGTTTGACATCTTTGGTTGAATTGTTGATGCTGACAACTATGATAGAATCAGAACGGTTTCCACGATCTGACATACTTCCAGTCTGAGAATCAATTCCGAAAAAAGCATAGTTGGTATAGTCAGTCATATTGCTATCTTTGTTTACAGTGACAAGCTGGCTGTGGTCAAGACTTTTTGTTGATATTTTCCCAAGTTTTTTGTGAACTGTGGAAAGCGTAAGTCCGACTAATACAGCGATCACAAGAATGAGAATGATCAAGATCCGAAGTGGAGATCTTCTTCTTCTTCGTTTTCGCTTTGTGTGTTTGGCATGTTTTGTATGCTGTGCTGTCATAATGTATCCCTCCAGATTTCCTTAAATAGTTAAGTTTGTACAGAAAAAAGGATGAAAAACTCCATCCTTTTCTTGCTGTTTAATATGCATTTTTATTGACAAATCCCTTAAAGAATGTAAGAAATAATATCTTGATATCAAGTCCCAAAGACCAATTCTCAATATAATACAGGTCATGCTCGATTCTGCTTCGGATGGAAGTATCACCACGGAATCCATTGACCTGAGCCCATCCAGTAATACCTGGACGAACTTGATGCTTGATCATATAACGAGGAATCTCTTCTTTAAATTTCTCGACAAACAAAGGTCGTTCTGGACGTGGCCCGATCAGACTCATATCGCCTTTTAATACATTCCAGAATTGAGGAAGTTCATCAAGGCTTGTCTTACGGATCACACGTCCAACAGGTGTAACACGGACATCGTTCTTGGTTGTCCATTCTTTGGCCTCTTTCTTAGGGTCCTGTACACCCATGGAACGGAATTTGTACATCTTAAAAGGTTTATTCCCAAGACCGATTCGTTCTTGGGCAAAAATGATCGGTCCAGGAGAACTCTTCTTCACAAGGATCGCAACGATAAGCATGATCGGTGAGAATAAGATCAACGCAATGATAGAACCGATAATATCGATCAGACGTTTGATCAGTTTATTCATCGTATTTGTTAATGGTACGTTACGGATATTGATAACTGGGAGTCCGTCCAGATCTTCGGTGTATGGGTTTGTGGAAATAAAGTTATAGTAATCTGGAACAAACTTTGTATGCACACCAGACTTCTCACAGATCGCAACGATCTGTTCCAGTTTATGGTATTCATTCAGATTCAGAGTGATCGCAACTTCATCAAGAGATGTCTTCTCAAGATAAGCGGCAAGATCTGAAAGTGTACCGATCTTCTTGATTCCACGATATTCAAAATTATCACTGACAAGATCATCAAAAATCCCATGAACCTTTAAGCCCCATTGAGGATTTGATTTGATGCGGTCGATATATGCAGCTGCTGAAGTACTGAAACCGATAAATACCGTATGTTTGATATTGCGTCCTTTCTTACGATTCGTTTTCAAAATCCTGCGTATGATATATCTGGATAAAAGACCAAAAATAAAGTTAAATAAATAAAATAACAGATATAAAGAACGAGGAAAGTTCTGAATCTGCCATACAGTGATCACAAATGCAGAAAGTCCAAGTCCGATCAGGTTCGCTTTGACCAGATTCACAAGTTCCTTGGAACCACGCTGGTAACGCTTTGGTGTATAAAGACCAAAGAACGAATACAATAACAATAACAGGATCAAAGAGCTGATCAGCGGTTTCTGATATTGATAAAACTCTGGATAATAGCGGTTGAGATCGAAAATCTCCTGATTCAGCCAGAATCCAAAGATCGTGCATTTAAATCTTATATACCATGCTGCAAATCCTGCAAAATAAATGCAGACAGCATCTATCACGACATGCAGTCTGTTTAAGTAAGTTTGGTTTTGTTTGATCATATGATAAATACTCCTTTTTCACTTCCTTCTATTATAAGGGATAAAAAGAGATCATACAATGACAAATGACTTAACTTTTTCTTATTTTTGTATTTTGTACTTATTGACACTCTCATCATTTTCACGAAAAATGAGAAAAAAGAGGAAATCATTTTTTAGTAACATATTAATCACAGTTTTTACACATTTATAAGATATATTTATCTCATAAAAGATAAAGATTGAAATAAAAGATCAGGATTGAAAGGAGAATTAATCATGAGTGAATATAATACAAATCAGGATGGACAGTGGAAGACTTCCGATCAGTGGAGAGCGGAGGAAGCGAACGACCATTCCAATCCTAAGAAAAACAAAAATGGCGGCAGAGGAAAATATGTTGCAAAATTAGCAGCATCTGCAGTAGCTTTTGGATTGATCGCAGGGCTTGTGATGCAGGGAGTCACATATGGATTTAGCAGAGCAGGCATTGGAAATGGTGCAACACAGCTTGCAACAACGAAGACAACAAGCAGCAGTTCAAGTACCAGCAGTAATGACCTCTCAGGTGTATCAAAAAATGTTATGCCATCGATCGTATCGATCACAGGAAAGTTCGAGACAACAAGCCAGAGTTGGTTTGGACAGACACAAAGCAGTGAATCCGAAGGTGTTGGTTCAGGTATCATCATTGGCAAGAAAGATGGTAAGATTTTGATCGTTACAAATAACCATGTTGTAGCAGATGCCAAATCTTTATCCGTAGGATTTGTGGATGGAAAGAGTGCAAGTGCAACCATTCGTGGTACTGACAGCGATGCGGACTTAGCCGTTGTAGAAGTAGATACAAAGAACATGAAATCTTCTACCTTAAAGAAGATCGCAGTGATCACATTAGGAGATTCCTCAAAATTACAGACAGGAGAAAGAGCGATCGCAATTGGTAATGCATTAGGATATGGACAGTCTGTCACAGGTGGTTATATCAGTGCATTAAATCGTCAGGTACAGTTGACAGACAAGACAATGACACTGATTCAGACAGATGCAGCGATCAACCCTGGAAATAGTGGTGGTGCTTTATTAAATAGCAAAGGTGAATTAATTGGTATTAATACAGTTAAATATTCTTCAGAAGATGTAGAAGGAATGGGATATGCGATTCCGATCAATACAGCAAGACCGATCATCAATAAACTGATCAAGAATGAGGCAACAAGTGAGAGTGAACAGGCATATTTAGGTGTATCAGGTCAGACGATCGACAGCTCTATGGCAAGCCAGTTTGATATGCCATCTGGTGTTTATGTACAGCAGGTGATCAAGAGTTCCCCAGCCCAGAAAGCAGGCATCAGTGCAGGAGATGTGATAGTATCCTTTAATGGAAGCAACGTTTCTACAATGGATGGATTAAAAGAAAAGATTTCAAACCTGAAAGCAGGCAAGAAAGTTAAAGTTGTTGTAAAACGTCAGAATCAGATGGGTACTTATGAGAAGAAGACACTGACAGTTACTCTTGGAAAGAAATCAGATGCACCAAGCACAAGCAGTAACAGCAGCAATAGCAATAGTAATAACAGCAATAGTTACAACAATAATTATAATAATGAAAGTTCTAACAGCCAGTATTATAGTTTTGGACAGTAAAACCGGTTGAAAAAAGAACCAAAGAAAGATACAATAAAATGGAACCCTGTGAGTAGGCAGGGTTCCATTTTTTAGTCAGGAGAATATGCCTATGGTTATGATCGAAATTGAAAATATTAAGAAGTTTATGGCAGGTTTTTTAGGAGGAAATCTTTTTGATGATTTCTTGATGAGCGAAGGAAAACTGTCCATGAACATTTCGTATGAATTTGATGGAAAGATCTTAAAAGAATTTTATGATACAGAAGAATGGAAAGAGATGAAACAATATCCATATGTAACGTGGGAAGAAGAGAAAGAAAAAATATTTTCTCTCGTAAAAGGGAAGAAGACACCGCTGTCTTTTCAATTTGTGATGATGTTAAAACCAGATCTTTCTCCAGAGTTTCTTGCCAAATATAATCTTGCAGTCCGAGAAGATGAAATAGCAGGATTATTTATCAACATTTTATACGACCGACAGGGATTAAAGTGTACATCAGGAGTGTCCAGAAAGACATTTGTACTGGATAAGACTTTGGAAGAAGCGTGGGATCAGGAAGTGAAAGAAAGATTTTTAACAAAGTACCTGTAAAATTTTTCACAAACTTCGGGAACTTAAAAGAAACTTTGTTTGCATGTTTCTTTTTGCGTAGATATATGTTAGAATAAGTAGTAATGAATACCAGATAAGAAAGTTGTAAAAAGGAGATACGAATATGAGTTTTCATATTGTTTGTGACAGCTGTACGGATTTGACAGAAGAAGATTTAAAAAAAGGATGTTATACTTTAGTACCCCTGACATTATTAGTGGATGGAGAAGAAATCATAGATGATGAAACATTTGATCAGGCAGATTTCTTAGCAAAGGTTGCAGCAAGTAAAGAGTCTGTGAAGTCAGCATGCCCTGCACCAGAGAGTTATATGGAAGCATATTCCAAGGCAGATGATATATATGTGGTAACATTATCTGCAGAATTAAGTGGATCATACAACAGTGCAGTTTTAGGAAAGAATCTATATGAAGAAGAGAACGGAACAAAGAATATTCATGTAGTGAATTCCAGAGGAGCCGCTACGACTCAGGTTCTGATCGCACGTAAGCTCAACGAATATGCAAGTCAGGGAATGCCATTTGAAGAAGTGGTTGATAAGATTGAAGAGTATACAACGAGTCTTAGAACATATTTTGTTTTGGAGACACTAGAAGTACTAAGAAAGAACGGAAGATTATCAAGACTATCTGCAACGATCGCCGGTGCATTAAATATCAAACCA